>JAJCZQ010000051.1 GCA_029262335.1 Deltaproteobacteria bacterium | reverse complement strand
GCGGGCGATGGGGGATTCGAACCCCCGACCCCTGGCTCCGGAGGCCAGTGCTCTAATCCACTGAGCTAATCACCCGGAATTGGTAATTTTAGTTCTTTTAAGACAAGTTTCATATCTTCCCATACAGGTTTCTTGAAATTGGGATTCCTGAGCAGTGCAGCAGGGTGGTAGGTGATCATGAGCTTTGAGTTATGAAATTCGTGAAACTGGCCCCTTAGGTCGCCCATCCTGGGCTGTTTCATCTTGAGAAGTAGGCTTGTTGCAACGCTTCCGAGGCATACTATCACCTCCGGACTGATCGACCTGAGCTGCTTAAATAAAAACGGCTCGCATGCTTCAACTTCGTCTGATTCTGGGTTTCTGTTATTAGGCGGCCTGCATTTTACAACGTTACAGATAAACACATCGTCCCTTGTAAGTCCCATTGCTTCTATAATCTTTGTAAGGAGTTTTCCTGCCCTGCCTACAAACGGCAGACCCTGTTCGTCCTCGTCCCTTCCGGGGCCTTCACCTACAAATACCAGTTTTGCCTTTGGGTTTCCGGCGCCAAATACTATTTTGTTTCTTGTTTTATGGAGTTTGCACCTTGTGCATTCCCCAAGGACTTCCCTTATTTGATCTAGAGTAAATTTCTCTCCAGTATCAAAAGATTCAGCATGTTCTTCTAATTTTATATTCTTTTTATCTTTTTTTGCCATACTGTATTCACTCTTGTTATCAGATTCTTTTTCTGTTTTATAGCCCCTGTCTATAAGGATATTCTCAATCCCCATACTCTTTTGGTAATTAAGGTAGGAATTAATGTCCCTAAGAATATCCAGAAGCTCTTTTTTATTATTCATAAAACCTACTTTTTATTTGCAACTGAAACGGCTTTATTTAAAATAGTAGTCCAAGTTAATATAAAAATAAAATATTATGTAATCTGCAACAGGAATATCTTACATGACAAAAGAATATAACCCACAGGAAATCGAATCAAGGCTCCAGAAAGAATGGGAAGATAACAATGTCTTTAGTGTCGGGGAAAATAAGGACAAAGAAAAATATTACGTACTTGAGATGTTTCCTTACCCTTCGGGAAGAATCCATATGGGCCATGTAAGGAACTATACGATAGGCGATGTTGTTGCACGCTACAAAAGAAGCCGCGGGTTTAACGTGCTGCACCCAATAGGGTGGGACGCATTCGGACTGCCCGCTGAAAATGCAGCAATTCAAAACCAGGTTCATCCTTCAAAGTGGACCCATGAAAATATCACCCAGATGGGTGACCAGCTAAAAAGACTTGGATTCAGCTACGACTGGAGCAGGGAAATTGCCACCTGTGACCCCGAGTATTACAGGTGGGAGCAGTGGCTCTTTACGAGACTTTATGAAAAAGGGCTTATCTATAAAAAAACATCTTATGTAAACTGGGACCCTGTTGACCAGACCGTGCTTGCTAACGAACAGGTTATAGACGGCAAGGGCTGGAGATCGGGGGCTGTTGTTGAAAGAAAAGAGATCCCCCAGTGGTTCCTTAAAATTACGGACTACTCTGATGAACTGCTTGAAGGCCTGGAAAAGCTTTCCGGCTGGCCCGATGCCGTAAAAACAATGCAGAAAAACTGGATCGGCAAATCAATAGGTGTAGAAGCTGTATTTAAAGTAAGTGAATTTGATTTTGACCTTCCGATATATACAACAAGGCCAGATACAATTATGGGCGTAACATATCTTGCCATTGCACCTGAGCACCCGCTGGCTACAAAAGCTTCTGAAACCAATAAGGATGTAAAAGAATTTATAGAAGAGTCTACGAAAACTACGGTATCAGAAGCTGATATTGAAACTATGGAAAAGAGGGGCCTTAATCTCGGAATACATGCTATCCATCCGATAAGTGGTGAAAAAGTGCCGGTATTTGTAGCAAATTTTGTACTTATGAACTACGGTACGGGAGCAGTAATGTCTGTGCCCGCCCACGACCAGAGGGACTGGGAGTTTGCTAAAAAATACGGACTTCCAATTAACCAGGTGATTTTCCCCGGAGACAATAAAACAGCAGACATAGATACGGGCGCTTTCGTGAATAAAGGTGTACTTAAAAATTCCGGACAGTTTGACGGGCTTACATCAGAAGAAGCATTTGAGGCGATTGCAGACTTTTTTGAAAAAGATGGGACAGGAAAAAAGAAGCTCAATTACAGGCTGAGAGACTGGGGGATTTCGAGGCAAAGGTACTGGGGAGCGCCAATACCAATCATTTACTGCGACAAATGCGGCGAAATACCAGTCCCAGATGACCAGCTCCCGGTAGAGCTGCCGATGGACATAGAGATATCAAAGGGGGAGATACCTTCCCTTGCAAAGATAGACAAATTTATAAATACAAAATGCCCTGAATGCGGCGGCAAAGCTAAAAGGGAAACAGACACTATGGATACGTTTGTAGAATCTTCATGGTATTTCCTGAGATATGCTTCACCCCACTATGAAAACGGGATGTTTGAAAAATCCAGTGTTAATTACTGGCTCACAGTGGACCAGTACATTGGAGGCATTGAACACGCGATACTTCACCTTCTTTATTCCAGGTTTTTTACAAAAGCCATCAGGGATGTCGGCCTTGCTGATTTAGACGAGCCTTTTCAAAACCTGCTAACACAGGGAATGGTGATAAAAGACGGTACCAAGATGTCAAAGTCAGTGGGTAATGTTGTAGACCCCGATGATATGATAAAAAAATTCGGTGCAGATACCGTAAGGGTCTTTATGCTTTTTGCAGCCCCGGTGATAAGGGACCTTGACTGGAGTGATGACGGGGTAGAAGGAGGGTTCAGGTTTTTAAACAGGATCTGGAGACTTATAAACGAAAACCTGGAAACTTTAACAGGCACGGATGAGAGCAGCATTGATCCGGGTAGTTTATCAAATGAAGCAAAAGCGCTCCTTATCAAAGCTAACCAGACTATTAAGAAAGTAACGGACGATCTTGAAAAGTTTCATTTTAATACTGCTATTGCGGCGATGATGGAACTGCTAAATGAATGCTCACGTTTTAAAGCAGGTAATGAAAACGATAATAAGGTTTTAAAGCACTCAGTGTTATCACTTGTGAGACTGCTATACCCAATTGCACCGCATATAAGTGAAGAACTCTGGAATATCTGCGGGGAAAATGAAAGCCTTATTGACCTTCCATGGATTGAGTGGAATGAAGACTATATAAAATCAGACCAGGTAAATATAGTTGTTCAGGTTAACGGAAAACTCAGAAGCCAGATTCTTATGAGTCCGGGAATAAGCAGGGAAGAGACAGAACAAACTGCACGTCAGGATGAAAAAGTACTCTCTCATATAGAAGGTAAAGAGATCAGGAAAGTGATAGTAGTCCCTGACAAACTTGTTAATTTTGTTGTGCGTTAAATCTAAATTCTTACTAATTTTCAGTATTGCTAAAAAATTTACTTAGTTTTTTAGCATTTTCTTCCGGGGAACCATTTCCAAAAATGCTTGTTATAGCTGCTATTCCGTCCACGCCGGTATCAACAATTTCCCCGGCATTACTTTCTGTGATTCCGCCTATTGCAAACATGACTTTATCTGCAAATTTTTTCCGGGCCTCGTTTAAAGTTTCTAAGGGAGTGGGTTTTCGGTCGGGTTTTGTGGGCGTATAGTAAGGTGTGCCGAAAACTATATAATCAGCCCCCTGGCTGACTGCATACTCTCCCCTCTCAATACTGTCATAACAGGAAACACCTATAATTTTATCATCACCAAGTTTTTTCCGTGCAAATTTTATTTCGGGGTCGGTTTCTCCGAGATGGACCCCGTCGGCATCAAGTTCAAGGGCGATATCAACATAATCATTTATAATTAGCGGAACATTATATTTCCTGGTTATTTTAAGGAGGCTGCTCCCAAGTTCAAGAATTTCTCTTGTATTGAACTGTTTTTCCCTTAGCTGGACAACCCTGGCTCCGCCTATGATTGCCTGCTCTACTTTCTGGGCAAAATTTTCCCGCGGTATTAACTTTTTATCTGTAATAATATATAATCCGTTTATACAATGATTCATGATGATAAATTTAACAAAAAAATTCGATATTAACAATTTTAATGTTTTACTTGAATTTTCGGTTGAAATTAATTAGAATCACTGTAAAATATTCGTATAATATCTCTTAAAGGAGGACGGAGAAATGATGAGTTTGACTAAGAAATTTCTAAAGTCTAAGACATTATTACCTATATTTCTTATTATAGGTTTACTTGTGATTCCAGCTGGAAAAGCATATTCACAAGGCGTACTTATACCTCAATCCTTTTTCTTGGAAAGTCCATACAGCATTACAGATGTACAGGCTAATGGTGAATGGATTGATCTTGAAGATGATCTGGGAAATCTGTGGATGAACAGATTCAGGGCTGATATCAATCTTTATGAAAATCTGCTGGGTGTATATGTGAAAGTTCCATTTGCTGGAAATTCAGATAGCCCTGTAAGCGGTGATTATGATATTGGTAACATCGGAATTGGTGGTAAGGCTGCTGTAGTGAGCACTGACCAGACAGTTCTAACAGGTGGATTTGAGTTAATTGTACCAACAACATCTGATGGTAATGGTGCTTTATTTGCCAGACAGTATTTCAGGGACTTTGTTTACTTTGTAGATGAAGCGTGGACATTGGTACCTTATGCTATATTTGGTGCAGGAAACGGTATGTTTGCTTTCCAGGCTAATATCGAAGGTGATATTATGCTAAACGCTGATGACGTAGAAGGTGATAGCACAGAGTACTTACTAAAATATGGTGGTACTGTAAGTGTTACTCCAGAGTTAAATATGCCTTTTGCAACTTCATTCCTTGTTGAAGTACTTGCAGTTTCTTCATTGTCATTTGATGATAATATTACGGGTGGATACATTAACCCTGGTATTAGAATTGGTGGCCAGACACTTAGTATAGGTGCTGGTGCTGAAATTCCATTCGGAAGTGACGAAGTATCTGATTTTGCAAATGTTGGTGCTTTTATAGATGTAATTTTCAGATTTGGAAGCTAATCTCAAATAAGTAAATTAAGATAGTTTAATAATATTAAGGGAGCTAAATTTTAGCTCCCTTTTTTTTATCTTAAAATGTTTTTGTCTATTGTATCAACTACGGCATTGTACTCATTGGGAAGTTCAATAGGTTTGTTTGCATACCGGGGTAAGACTTCATCAAGTTCACTCTTATGGTAACCAATCTTAAATTCTACAAACTTAAGCCCGTGGGCAGTTGAAATTACCACTATCTTATCTTTTGGGTTAAACATATTTCTTTTCTGGAGTTTTAAAAATACAGCAAGTGCAACTCCTGTGTGAGGGCAGTTAAAAGTACCTGTCCTGTCAACCATTGCGGCAGCATCAGCGAGTTCTTTTTCCGAAGCCTGCTCAACTATCCCCTCGAACTGTTTTAATGTACGAATCGCCTTGTTAATACTCACCGGGTTTCCAATCTGTATAGCATTGGCAAGAGTTTTCTTGGCTTTTACCGGATGGAACTCTTCAAAACCCTTCTTGTAGCTAAGATACAGTGGATTTGCATTTTCCGCCTGGGCACACACAATTTTTGGCAATTTCTTAATAAGACCGAGATCGTACATAATCAAAAAGCCTTTGCCGAGTGCTGAAACGTTACCAAGATTTCCACCAGGGATTATAACCCAGTCAGGCACTTCCCAGTCGAACTGCTGGCAAAGCTCAATGCTGATTGTTTTTTGTCCTTCTATACGAAGGGAATTGATCGAATTTGCGAGGTAAATGTTCTTTTCAGAAGTTACTTTCTGTACCATCTCCATGCAACCGTCAAAATCGGTATCAAGAGAAAGTACCAGTGCGCCGTTGGATATGGGCTGTACAAGCTGGGCAATTGAAACTTTATCCCTTGGAAGAAAAACAATCGCCGGAATACCCGCGGAGGCGCAGTATGCTGCAAGAGCCGCTGAAGTATCCCCGGTAGAGGCACATGCGACGGCAGGGATTTCCTTGTTATCACTTTGCATCTGCTTAACCACAGATACCAGTACTGTCATACCAAGGTCCTTAAATGAGCCCGTGTGGCTGTTGCCGCACATTTTTATCCAGATATCGTTCATCCCGATATTTTTGCCAAACCTGTCTGCCCAGAAAAGATTGGTTGCACCTTCGTACATGGAAACAATGTTTTCATCCTCAACCATGGGACAGACCCATTCCTTTTTCCCCCAGACAGAACTCCCGTGCGGCCAGACCTGTTTCCTGTACCTTCCGTCAAACAGTTCCTTCCACTCAGTGCCTGATTTTTTTCTTAGCTGTTCCATGTCATGGACAACTTCAAGCAGGTTATTGCATTTTTTGCACCTGTAGATTATTTCATCAAGCTGGTATGTCTCACCACATTCTTCATTTATACAGCTAAACCAGGCTCTATATTCGCTCATGGCTTAACAAAATACATTTTGCCTAATATAGTGTCAATTAAATGAAAAAATGTTTATAATATTCTTTTATTAAATTACAGGAATTTTTACACTTATTTATTTTTTTAATAAGCTTAAAATAAGCTTATTAATTCCTGAGTAATTATATGTAACTATTATATAATATTAACTTTCTTGACATCCGGCTTAATATAAAAGAGAATAGTTGCTTATTTTTTCCGGGAGCGCGTAGCTCAGGGGAAGAGCGCTTGCTTGACATGCAAGAGGTCGCTGGTTCAAATCCTGCCGTGCTCACCATGCGTTGGAATATATATTTATGAAAATTAATATAAAAGGTACTGAAGAAAAA
>JAJCZQ010000050.1 GCA_029262335.1 Deltaproteobacteria bacterium | reverse complement strand
AATATGTATTTAATGTTATTGTAAATACAAATATGCATATATATAATACCTATTAAATTCAAAGCAGTAAATCAAATTATTAATTTTTCAGGAGGTTTAAATGATTAGTTTAAGATCAGTATTATTTAGCATGTTTATTCTGTTTGTATCCGTATTGAGTATCAGTTCAAATCTTATTGCGGGTGAAGTTTGGTCAAAAAACGGGGTTGCACTTGATGGGTATGATGTTGTTTCCTATTATTCTTCCAATAATGCTGTTAAGGGAAATAAGAAATATTCAACAGAATATATGGGCTCAACATTTTACTTTATATCGGAAAACAATAAAGGTGAATTTAAAAAATCTCCTGAAAGTTATATTCCTGCATATGACGGATACTGTGCATTCGCAGTAGGGAAAATGAGCAAAAAGGTTGTACCAGACCCTGAGACTTTTAAATTCCACAACGGTAAATTATTGTTTTTTTATAACGATATGTATGAAGGACAGATGTTTAATACAATAGTTCCCTGGAACCAGAATGAAAAGACCTTATTTCCAACTGCAGAACAAAACTGGCAGAACATGTAAAAAATTAATATTGCTATTGAAAATTAGTTGAGTCTATAATTTATATTGAGGTGCAGGCATATTTTTCTGTACCTCAATATTTGCATTTACGCATTTGTGCTGAATTTTTTTAAATGAACTAAATTTCTTCGAAACTTCGTATATTTTCCTGAATCAATATTTATAATTCAGTTTTAATAGAGAATAAATTTAACTATTACCGGGACAATTAATGACCTTATTGATACTTCTGTTTATAGCTGCATGCTTCCTGGCATATTCCAACGGCGCCAATGACAACTTCAAAGGTGTTGCCACATTATTCGGCAGTGAAACAACAAGTTATAAAAATGCTATCTGGTGGGCAACGGTAACCACTTTTATAGGCTCCGTATGTTCAATATTCCTGGCGGACGCACTTGTAAAAAGTTTCTCCGGGAAAGGCCTTGTACCGGATTTTGTTGCAGGGTCACCGGAATTTCTGTTGGCAGTCGCACTGGGTGCTGCTATTACCGTAATGATTGCTACTGTCACCGGGTTTCCAATTTCCACTACCCACAGCCTTACCGGGGCACTTGTGGGGGCCGGGCTGATTGCTGTGGGCCAGGACATAAATTTTTCGGTACTTGGCAAGAAATTTTTCCTACCCCTATTGTTAAGCCCCTTTATCGCACTCACACTAGCCGGGACCCTATATATTATTTTTAAGACAATACGAATGAAACTCGGAATCACCAAGGAGTGGTGCGTCTGTATGGGTGAGAAGGAAAGGGTAGTGCCTATAATTGAACCTAAGGGAATAATGGCAATGCGTTCCGTAAAGTATATGGATATCCAGGTAACACAGGAAGAGTCCTGCACACAAAGGTATAACGGTACTTTTTTTGGATTAAATGCACAGGACCTTCTTGATTATGCCCATTTTGGAAGTGCGGGGATTGTCAGCTTTGCGAGGGGACTTAACGATACCCCGAAAATTGTTGCACTTCTTCTCGTGATAAAGGCATTTGGAATCCAGTGGGGAATGCTTTCTGTTGCCATAGGTATGGCTGCAGGCGGTCTTATTAATGCCAAAAAAGTCGCCAACACTATAAGTAAGAAAATTACACCTATGAACCATGGCCAGGGTTTTACTGCAAATCTTGTGACTGGTTTTCTTGTCATTGTTGCAAGCAGGTTCGGTGTACCGGTCTCAACTACCCATGTTTCAGTTGGATCAATATTTGGTATCGGGACAGTAACAAAACAGGCAAATACAAAGGTTGTTTCCGAAATAGTACTTTCATGGGTTCTTACCCTCCCGATTGCAGCGGCATTCAGTGCAGCTGCATACTATATTCTGTTAAATATTAGTAAATAGAATTATCCTATCTTAATGAATTTTATTACCTCTCTTATGCCGTTATCATAATAACGTGAGGACAGTCATAAAATGTTAGCCAATGCAGCCGCACTTTTGTTTGTTTCTTTTGCCTGGGGTACTGCATTTGTCTTTATTAAATATGCCGAGGAAACAGTTTCTCCCCTAACAGTCCAGTCCGTGCGTGCAACAATAGGTTTTTTTGCTCTTCTTTTGTTAACACTCCTGCTTAAAAAAGATATAAGGGGCCATGCAAGGCACTGGTTTGCTTTCCTTGTCTTTGCAATACTGGGTGTTGCATATCTTTGGATAGTGGTAGGGCTTGGCCAGGTATATATCTCTGCAGGACTTACCTCCGTACTGGTTACTGTTGCACCAATGGTCACATTCATTATTACAGTATTTTTTCTGAAAAGTGAACCGTTTAGCATCAGGGGAGTTGCGGGCCTGGTCATTGGTATAATAGGGCTTGTTCTTGTGGTCGGGATTAATAATATTCTTGCAGGCGGATCAACCCTGAAAGGGGCCCTGTTGATAGTGTCGGGTTTTGCGGTTTTTGGTATTAACGGAGTAATAGCACCGAGACTTGCAAGAGGTACTGACACATTTGTTTCCACTACATACTATGTAGGTATGGCTGTTGTCATAATGTGGGTATTTGCATTTGTTTTTGAAAAACCGCTTGAGTCCAGTTTCTCGGAGAATTTTATACTTGCAGAAATTTATATGGGTCTTGTATGTTTTGCTGCGGCCTTTGTTGTTTATTACTGGCTGCTTAACAGGGCAGGGGCATTTTTTTCATCCCTCACATTTTATCTTGTGCCAGTAATGGGTGTGATTGGCAGTTATGTATTTCTTGGTGAGAAGGTGAGTTTAACCCAGATAGTTGGAATATTAATTGTGTTCCTAGGGGTATACCTTATTAACAATAAGAAAATAAAAAAGGGACAATAAGTCAAAATTATCGCCCCCTCTATTTTATTAATTTAACTACTTTTTCTTCTATATCTTCCTATTACAATTGCCAGAGGAACAAGCAGTAGTAAAAGGTCAGCGTTCCTGCTTCCGGTTCTGGCCATACTGCACCCGTTACCGCAGTTTATGCAGTCATCAACTACATTCTGATCATCAGCATCAAGGTGGTCAAATAAACCGTCACTGTCAGAGTCTGAGAATTCTACGGGGGCCCCGGTTGCCGGATGTACGGTGTCGGCAAGACCGTCTCTGTTCCTGTCTTCGTTATTATCCAGAATTCCGTCGCCGTTCATATCAATGCTACCTGTTTCTGCGGCATCGGTTACACCGTCGTTGTCAGAATCGGTATCCAGGAAATCAGGTATTCCGTCTCCATCAGTATCCGGGAGCGGTAGCTGGTCATTCATCTGGTCCTCATCATGCTGGTCGTGATGTCCGTCATTGTCGTTATCGACAAAGTTATCGGCAAAACCATTGGAGTCACTATCGTTTGCTCCGCCGCCTTCATTATGGTCTGGTATTCCGTCACCGTCAGAATCAAGGTCAAGTTCATTGGGGATGCCGTCTCCGTCAATATCATTTGAAGATAGTGAAATATCGGCTCTCATAGGTATATTGACTCCTATTTCCCTCGCATCACTAATACCGTCGTTGTCAGAATCAATATCTTCTGAATCTAAAACACTGTCATGGTCCGTATTTGCGGAACTTGGGCAAAAAGTAATCTGGTAGTCGGGATTAATGCACTGGTAGGTACTGTTGCTGTCATTAAACTGCCAGCTGTAGGCCTGAGAGCATTGCTGTTCAAACACGCCGTTATAGGTGCAGAAATTTGCCGGTAGTCCAACCATTGTACACCAGGTTGAATCAGGTGTAGGCCAGACGCCGCTGCATGTGTTTACATAGTTTGGGTCAGATGGATCTGCGCATCCTATACCACCATGACCGGCAGGAAGGTTCTCGTTATATGGTGAACAGCAGTAAAGTGAATCCCCGTCGCTGCATCCTGCACTTGAATCCGTACCACACGTAGTCCCTCCTGTAGCTTCAGCACCACAGGCGGCACCTACAAGGGCAAGCTGGTCACAGTCTGAAGCGATATTTTGCAGTATTGTAGAAGTACCCCTTTGGGTCGGGTCATTTGAAGCACCGCCAAGTCCCCAGCATATCTGCCTTCCCGAGCTGGTAGTTTCGCTTAGTTCCGGCGGACACTGGTTCATATCAAATGTAGAACATGCGGGGTTACCGCAGTTTAGCTGTGGGGCAGGCTGACCGTTAATTGTAGGGTCGTTTGTAAGTTTTACTCCGTTCATCTGCTGAACGGCTATACCCACAGCATAACCATCTACATTTGTTATATCATAAAAATCATTATCGGGGGATTCATTAAATGTAACCTCGAATGAGTTTGCAGGTGGGGCTTTGGTACCGCCGTTGCATTCAACTGTCATGTTATCTGAATTCGCACAGTCTCCGGTCTCACAGCATGGAACACTTGTACAGGGGAATGAGCATGAAGTCCTTGGCCAGAAATTACCTGATTGTAAGTCGCCCTGGACTGTTACGGTATTGGAATTTCCCGACATACCTGCTGGTGCCAGTTCAAAACCGGTAGCTTCTCCGGTAAGACCCTGGCCTGAACCACCAACCCATACGGTTTCATTACAGTTGTTTATAAATGTTAAGTTTCTTGTAGCCCTTACCGGGGGTGGTGGTGCCGGAGCAGGTACTTTACAGATTTGTGATGCATCACATGTGGAGAAAGTACAGGCATTATCAAAACTGTCTGAACATGATCCCGGTGTTGTATCCGGACAGCAGTATGGAACTGTTGTGCCACAGTTGCAGTTTGTTAAGTCACTTCCCGTGCAGTCCGGGACAGTTGCAGGTTCTGTACATTCACCTGCATCGTCCTGTGCGTATGTATCAATTTGAGTTGTTAGAATAAAGCTTGTTGCCAGTATTAATATAAATATTGAAAATTTAAAACCTTTGTAAAGATAGTTCATCTCGTTCTCCTTATGGGTATAAGTAATACCCCTTAATAATTAAACATTAATACATGCAATAAAGTTGCCAATACAGAGGAATTATATAACTAAAAATTGTTAAATAGATAAATTTCCTTTATTTTGAATATTTTTAAACTACAATATTGTTCAGAACGGGTGGTTCTATGAGTGAAGAGAACAAAAAAGAAAATTCGATAGAAGAACAGATAGCCAGGATTTCAGGTAATTTTGAATCTGACATACTTCGCCTTATTAAAACCCAGAGTTTGATAAAGACCTCTGGAGGGATTATTGATGAAGAAATTAAATACCTGGATTCTAAAACACAGATGATCCAGGACTGGCTAAATGAACTTAACCTGAAGACAAGTGAACTTAGTGACTTTTTGCAGGTGTCTTTCCAGGACAAGGACCTTTCAACTACACAGGTCGGGCTTTATTTAAATGAGTTCATTTCTTCAATTGCAAAAGAAAACAGTGAAATTAATTCCTTAAAAAAAGAACTCTCGGACCGTCTTAAAAACGGGTCTGATAAACTAAACTCTCTTCATCAATTCTATATTGCCGAGCTTGAAGCCTTTCAGCAGGAAGTGGATTCCGGACTTACAAATATACGTGAAGACATAAAGGAAAAGATAGACGAAGAGCTCAATCCTCCTGTTGTCGAAGAAATTGTTGAAGAAGTGGAAGAAAAAACAGTTGAGGTAGAAGAACCGGCCGGGCAAATTGAAGATGAGCAGATTGAAGATGAAGAAGAATACTATCAAAAAATGTTTGCCAGCAGTAATGCACAAAACGGGAAACAGGAGTCAGACGATAAATTCTTATATATAGCCCTGGCATTCCTTCTTTTATGTGCCGTAGGTTTTTTGGGTTACTATTTCAAATACATAAGGCCAAATACCACCGGAGAGATGGTTATACTTGAAGAGCTTTATGAAAAAGAGAATCAATCTGAAGAACAGTTGTTAAAAAACATTGATGTTCCGAATCAAAAATTACAAAATGATGATACAAAAAAAGTGAATTCAGAATCATTGCCTATTGAAAATGACCCGGCAGTATCCAAAGAATATCTGCTTTCCGAAGCCGGTACTTCAAATATTCAGAATAATGATGAAGATTATAATTATAAAGTTATTGTTAAGCGCGCAAACGTAAGGAAAGGGCCCGGTAGGAATTACGGTGTTGTATCTGTTGCAACTTTCGGGACCCGGGTTGCCATGCTTGATGAAAATTCAGGTATCTGGACCAAGATCAGAATGCAGGATGGAAAGGAAGGCTGGGTTGCAAAAAAATTACTTTCAAAGTAATTAATTATAATGGCCGGCACTCTTTATATAGTTTCTACTCCAATAGGGAACCTTCAGGATATTTCTTCGAGGGCAATACAAATTCTTAAAAGTGCAGACCTTATTGCATGTGAGGATTCCAGGCATTCAAAAAAACTTTTGAGTCATTTTGGTATAAATACTCCTCTCACCAGTTATCACGAACATAATGAACTTAGTAAATCACAAAAACTTATAGAAGATTTAAAAGAGGGTAAAAATATTGCCCTTGTTACAGATGCAGGAACTCCCTGCGTCTCAGATCCGGGTTACAGAATTGTTAATCTTGCGGTAAAAAACTCCATTAAGATTGTGCCTGTACCAGGTGCGAGTTCTGTGCTCGCGGCAATTGCGGTAAGCGGGCTTCCAAGTGATAAGTTTCTATTCCTGGGGTTTCTTCCAAAAACTAAAACGCAGGTCGAAAAACTTTCTGAAAAGTATATAAATGAACCATATACGCTGATATTTTTTGAATCACCAAAAAGGATAAAAAAGTCACTTAATTACCTCGTTAGATATTTTGGAGACAGGGAAGCGGCTTTAGCAAGGGAACTCACAAAAATGCATGAAGAAACTGTATATGGAACAGTAAAAGAAATATCAGAGAATTATGATGTGCGGGACAGCATAAAAGGTGAATTGACACTAATTGTAAAAGGATCAGAAGGAGATACAGAAGATAGTTTAGATAAATCTAAAGAATTAATTTCTAAAAGGCTGAAAACACTCAATAATTTAGGCCTTTCTCTTAAAGATTCAGTTAAAGTAGTTTGTGAAGATTTTAATGTATCAAAAAAAACAGTATATGATGCTGCTTTAGTAATATGGGATAACTAGCTGTATATATTGATTATTATACTTTCAAAGACTGTCTCCTAATTATCTTGTACTCTGATAATAATACCTCCGGAGATGTTAATCAGGATTTATTAAATTTCAGGTGTTTTAAGGTTCCAGTTATTAACCTTTTCGTAGGCGTGAGCTACCCTCAGTATACTTTCTTCATCAAAAGATTTTCCAAGTATCTGGAGCCCAATCGGAAGATTACCTGAACTGAATCCGCATGGGGTAGATAGTCCAGGTATACCTGCAATATTGCAGGGGATAGTAAGCACATCGGAAAGATACATTTTTATAGGATCATCTGTTTTTTCATTGATACCGAATGCTGTTTCGGGGGTAGTAGGGGTAACAATAACATCTACCTTTTCCCATGCATTTTTAAAATCTTCCCTTATGAGGGTCCTTACCTTCTGAGCCTTCAGGTAGTATGCATCATAGTAGCCCGAAGAAAGTGCATAAGTGCCAAGCATGATCCTCCTCTTAACTTCTTCCCCAAACCCCTCTGATCTGCTCCTGATAAAAAGATCATTTAAATTGTCCACATCCGGGGCCCTGTATCCGTATCTGACTCCGTCGTACCTTGCGAGGTTTGAACTTGCCTCACAAGGAGCAATTATATAGTAGGTTGAGATTGCATACTTGGTATGGGGTAAAGAGATTTCAACAATTTCAGCGCCAAGGGACTCAATGTCTTTTATTGCTTTTAGGACAGCACTTTCAACTTCGCTGTCCATACCATCGACAAAATATTCTTTGGGAATACCAATTTTCATTCCTTTTATGTCACCGTTCAGGTTCTTTGTAAAATCAGGTACTTCAATATCAACTGATGTGGAATCCATTTCGTCTCTACCTGAAATGGCATTTAAAATTATTGCAGCATCTTCAACAGACTTTGTAAGAGGGCCTGCCTGATCGAGTGAAGAGGCAAAGGCTATCATGCCATATCTGCTTACACGCCCGTATGTAGGTTTTAATCCGGTGATTCCGCAAAGTGCTGCAGGCTGGCGAATGGATCCACCGGTATCAGTACCAATTGATGCGGTACAGAGTCCGGCCGCCGCTGCAGAAGCTGATCCCCCGCTTGATCCACCGGGTACTTTCCCTGTATCCCACGGGTTTTTTACCGGGCCGAAGTAAGAGGTCTCATTTGAAGATCCCATTGCAAACTCGTCCATATTGTTTTTGCCGAGTATTACCGCCCCGGATTTTTTAATCCTGGCCGTAACAGTTGCATCATAAGGTGAAATAAAATTTTCAAGCATTTTTGAACCGCATGTAGCAGCAACGTCCTTCATTACAAAGATGTCTTTTAACCCGATTGGCACACCATGTAGAGGGCCAAGGTAATTCCCTTTCATTATTTCTTTTTCTGCCGATTCAGCTGTATTTAAAGCATGCTCCGAGAGTACTGTAATATAGGTATTTAACTCCTTATCAACAGTCTCTATCCTTTCTAGAAATGCTTTTGTTAATTCTACAGGGGATATTTTTTTATCTCTGATAAGATCAGATGCTTCTTTGATTGTAATATCTTTAATGTTCATGAGTTACCCGGGGTTTTTAATCTTCAATTACTTTTGGAACAACAAAAAAATCTTCATCTTTCTCAGGCGCATTCTGAAGAGCTTCTTCAGTTGTAATCAACTGTACAACTCTGTCTTCGCGAAGCGGGATTGTAAGTTCTACTCCGTGTGATGTAGGCTCAATATTATCGGTATCAAGCTCTTTAAGGTCCTCAATATATTCTAATATTCTTCCAAGCTGCCCAGTAAACTTTTCAAGTTGCGAATCCTGGAATTCAAGCTTCGCAAGCTCGGCAGTATTAAGGACTTCCTGCTTTGAAATTTTCATAATAACTCCCTGAAAATGGATAATAACTTCTAACTAATCTTATGGTTTTATCAAATCTTTTAGCTGCATAAGGACTCTGCAAAATCAACGATCTTTTTTTCAAGTACCGTGTTGCTGAAATGATTAATTTCCTGCACACAGGTAGGGCTTGTGGTATTTACCTCGGTAAGAAAACCTCCGACTACATCAATCCCCACAAAACTCAGCCTGTCTTCCAAAAGTTTAGGCTTAACTGCTTTGCAGATATCAAGGTCTCTTTTTGTAATCCTGGTGACCTCGGGATGCCCGCCGGAATGGAAATTACTCCTGAACTCACCTTTTGCTGCGACCCTGAGTACAGCACCTATTGGTTCGCCGTTTAGCATAATTATTCTCTTGTCACCCTTGCTTACATTTTTTATAAATTTTTGGGCCATAACAAAAGTTGACCCAAAGTTTGTTATTGATTCGAGAATAGGGCCTTTGTTGAAATCCTTAGACTTAACATAAAAAATTCCTTCGCCGCCAAAACCATCAAGCGGTTTTACTACAATCTCGCCGCCGGTTTCATCCAAAAAATCATTGAGCCTTCCGATATCCTTTGTTACAAGAGTCGGTGGTATATAATCCCTGAAATGAAGGCTGTATATCTTTTCGTTGGATTCCCTGATTCCTTTTGGATGGTTAATGACATGTGTGGATGATTCATCTACTAAGCTTAAAATATAGGTTGAATATATGTAGTCCATATTAAAAGGCGGGTCTTTTCTCATCCATACAATATCAAAATCGTCGAGCATACCTATAGATGATTTACCTTTCTTAAAAAAATCTTTTGCACGTTTTAATTTTACAGTTGTTGATTCAGCGTGGCCTTTGCCGTCCTTAATAAAGAGGTTTTTTAGTTCACAGTAAGATACCCTGTGGCCCCTTTTCTGGGCCTCCAGCATTACAACAAAAGTTGTGTCTTTTTTAATGTTTACGGATTCAATCGGATCCATTACAAATAGCATTTTAAGCATTGACTAAATCTAATCGAAACAGGTGTATTGTGCAAGAATTCAGGCTTCAATAAAGTTTAATAGTTCCTCAAGTACCTGACCCGGGTTTTCCTCGGGAACAAAGTGACCGCTGTCCAGTGCTTTTCCTCTTACATCTTTAGCTCTGTCCTTCCATGTTTCAAGAACATCGTACTTCCGGTGTACAAATCCCTCATTACCCCAAAGTACGAGAAGGGGGCATTCTATTTTTTTATCCATATCTTCCTCGTCGTGAACAAGGTCGATGGAAGAAGCTGCCCGGTAGTCTTCGCAGGAGCCGTGTATACATTCGGGATCACTGAATGCATCTATATAATGTTTTACTGTTTCGGAATCAAAATCTTTGTTTTTACCGCTCCATCTTTTAAGTATTTCTGTCAGGTAGTACGCGGGGTCTTCACCTATAAGTTTTTCAGGCAGGCCGTCAGGCTGGATCAGGAAAAACCAGTGGTAGTAGCCTGTGGCAAATTCCTTATCAGCAGTGGTAAACATATGGTGCGTGGGGGCAATGTCCATTACGCAGGCTTTTGTGACTTTCTCGGGATAATCCAGACACATCCTGTGAAGTACTCTTCCTCCCCTGTCGTGGCCTGCTGCCTGGAAATTATTAAATCCAAGATGGTCCATAACACCAATAATATCTTCTGCCATTACTCTTTTTGAATAGTTTGAGTGATCAGGAAGCCCTTTGGGTTTGGAACTCATGCCGTATCCCCTGAGGTCCGGACAAACTATGTAAAATTTTTCTGCAAGTGCAGGGGCAATCTTGCTCCACATTAAATTTGTCTGCGGATATCCGTGCAAAAGGAGCAGGGGAGGGCCCTTGCCGCCGTGAGCAACATTTACATCTATGCCGTTAGATTTTATTATTTCCTGCTTTAGGTTATTCATCAAATATAAATAAGGTAATTAATCCATGTTTTATGTAAATCAAATATTTAAATATTTTGGTTTTAAGGTTAAATATAAATTATGGCTGAAAGATTTTCATGGGTATTGGAAAATAAACTCGCGGGTATGGAGAGGCCGGGGCTTTACCAGGTCTTACAAAAGGACCTTACCTTTTTAAAAGACTCGGGCATCAGTGTGATAGTTAACCTGGAAGAATATTTCTGGGACTATCCTACATTTGAAGTACTTCATCTGCCCGTTGGAGATTTCCAGCCGCCAAATCCCGGGGACTTTGAAACCTATATTGATTTTGTTACTCCAAAAATAAAAGATGGCAAAAAAATACTTGTTCACTGCCACGCAGGAATGGGTAGAACTAATCTAATGATTGCAGCGTATATTGTTCAAAATGAAGGGGTGAAACCCGATATTGCACTTGAAAGAGTTAAAGAGGCAAGGCCCGTACACATGGTTACGGAAAAGCAGGAAAATGCTCTTTGGGATTACTATTACCTGCTTGATGCCGATAAGTAATAAATTAAATTATTCGATTTATGGATAAGATCATTTAAATTTTTATTTATGTCTACATATACACCAGAATTTTTAAACCAGTTAAATGCAGGTGAGGGAGAGATACTGCATGGTGACACTCATCTCACTATATTAAAAGCGTTTCTGGAATCAGGGGTCAGCTATCTTGGCGGATACCCGGGCTCTCCTACAGCCGGGCTTATTGATGCTATAACCGATGCGTATGAACCTGTTCTCAAAGAAAAAGGGGTTTATTTTGACTGCTCGGGCAACGAGGCATCTGCTGCCTCCCTTCTGTCTGCCTCAATTAACTATCCTGTAAGGGGATCGGTAAACTGGAAAATTGTTGGTACAAATGTAGCTTCTGATGCTTTGTCTCATATTTGTTCCTCCGGGGTAAGGGGCGGCGCAATGATTATAGTGGGAGAAGACTACGGCTGTGACAGTACACTTGCCGCGGAAAAAGCTATGCCGTTTGCCTATAAATCAGCAATGACGGTGATCGACCCAAGGGGTAATTTACAAAAAATATCAGAACTGATTAAAAAAGGTTTTGAACTTTCAGAGTATTCCAATATGCCGACGATGTTTATTCTCTCGACCAGGATTGCACATATAAGGAATAAAATGGTGTGCGGAGATAACAAGCAGTCTGAGATAAATACAACAAACAAAGTCGGGGAACTTATTAATAATATGAATAACATCCCTTTTCCGCCCTTTGTACTTGACCAGCAAAAAAGAAAGTATAACGAAAGGATGCCCTCCGCGATTGAGTTTATAAAAAGTTCCGGTATGAATGAATTCTTTAATGGTACGAGGGAAGACATAGGGATAATCACACACGGTACCATTTACAATTCTGTCATAAGGGGCCTTTATCACCTGGGTGAATCGGACCTTTCGGGGAAATCCAATATACCAATATATAATCTCAATGTTACTTATCCGCTGGTGCCTTCAGAAATAAATGATTTTCTTAAAAATAAAAAAGCAGTACTTGTTGTTGAGGAAGGAATGCCGAACCTTATTGAAGAGCATATAAGGGCAACTGCACAAAGGTCAAAGTCAGATACTGATATTTTTGGTAAGGATATTATTACTACTGATGCAGATTTTACTCCTGAGAAAATTCTCAGCGGTATAACCGATTTTCTCCTGAAGTTTACAGAATCAGATACTAAGAAAGGCTTTGTTAAAAACAAGATAGAAAAGATTGTTAAGCACCGAGAAAGAGCGGCAAATTATTATAAAGATGAAATTGCAAAAAGGACCCCTGTTTTTTGTACAGGCTGCCCGGAAAGGCCGATTTTTTCTGCCATTAAGATCCTTGAAGAAACATATGGAGCTTCTTATTACGCCGCTGATATTGGCTGTTATACGATGGGAGCACTCCCTCCTTTTAATATGAGCAACTCTATTACCGGAATGGGACTTGGGCTCGCTTCGGCAGGGGCACTATCCAGAATGTCTGATGAAAGGGTCATTTCATTTATGGGAGACGGCACTTTCTGGCACAGCGGCCTTACAACAAGTATTGCAAACGCGGTGTATAACAATCAGAATGCCATTTTGATAATTTTTGAAAATTTCTGGACCTCTATGACCGGGCACCACGAAAATCCTGCATCAGGCAAGAATATGAGGCAGGAAGGTATAGGGATGAGTATAGAAAAAGCCCTCAAAGGAACCGGCGTGCAGTGGGTTAAAACTGTTGATCCCTATGACCTGCATGAGTCGTTAAAAGTCCTGACAAGGGCATATGAAAGTAGCGAAGGTTTAAAAGTAATTATTTCCAAAGGGGAATGTCAGCTTGAAAAGACAAGGAAAGAAAAATCCATAATAAAGAAAAACCTGTCCGAAGGGAAAAGAGTAGTGCAGTCCAAGCTGGGTGTAGACCCGGATATCTGTACGGGGGACCATTCATGTATGAGGTACAACGGATGCCCTTCACTTACACTTAAAGACAGCCCGACTTCGCTGAGAGAAGACCCGGTGGCCCATATCGAACAGTCATGCGTTGGATGCGGCCTTTGCGGTGAAATAGCACACGCTGCCGTGCTCTGCCCGTCATTTTTCAAGGTCAACATTATAAGCAACCCGGGAAGCCTGGAGAGGCTAAAAGCCAGGATCAACAGTTCTTTAATTAAGATGCTGTCATAAATTCATTTTATTCATTAAAAATATGAAAGAGAAGTTAATTAAAATTTTAATACCAGCAGTGGGGGGCCAGGGCGGAGGACTGTTAACAGAGTGGCTGCTTCAGGCCCTTGAAACCGAGAATTACGATGTCCAGAGCATAAGCCTGCCAGGCCTTGCACAAAGAGGCGGTTCGACAACTTACTACATTGAGGCATATCCTCTTAGTGAATCTGGAGGTATCGTTTTTTCCCAGTTTCCCATGCCGGGTGATATTGACCTTATCTTATCCCAGGAGTTTCTTGAACTGGGAAGAATGCTCGAAAAAGGATACGGATCTGAAGATACAGTTATTATTTCGAGCACTCACCGAATGTATTCAACCGAAGAAAAGCTTCCTGTGGCAAGTGGTATCTACGAAGATGAAAAACTCCATGATTATGCAAAAGAATTCTCAAAAAAATTTATCGGGATAAATACATTAAGTATTGCAAAACAAAACGGTATGAACGAACTTGCATCAAACGCAATTCTGTTTGGTGCACTTTCCGCAAGCTCTGCATTACCCCTGTCCAAAGAGTCCTTCCATAAAGGCATAGAAAAAGCAGAAGTATCCGTAAAAGTAAATAAGCAGGCCTTTGAACTCGGATATAACCATGTTGTTCAACACAGCAGCAATGATAATAATCATAGTACTGATTCCACTTCGGCTTATGATGAGATGAACTATCTTAGCCCATCTGAAATTAATAATATTGATAATATAAAGAACGGACTTTTTGATTTGTACCCTGAATACCTGTGGCCATTTATTGAAGAGGCTTTATTCCGCCTGACAGATTACCAGGGGTTTTGGTATGCCGAATCTTTTGTAGATAAATTTAAAAGGTTCAGGCAGATCGAAGCACAAAATCCAGGTGAAGATTTTAAATTATCGGAATACGTTATTAAAAACCTGGCACTTCTTATGACCTATGAGGACGGAATAAGAGTGTCAGAACTAAAAATCAGGGATAAACGTTTTGAACGAATCAGGAAAGATATGCAGATCAGAGATGATCAGGTATTTGAAGTAGTAGATTATCTTAAACCGGAAGCGGATGAAATATACGGATTAATGCCGGACATAATTGTAAGGCCGGTACTCTCCCTATTAAATTCTACTATATACAGGAATCGTCAGGGAAGAGGTAAGCCATTAACAGTAGCGCAAAAGCCCGTTACCACTTCATTTACTGGGTTCTTAAGAATTTGGCTGCTTTCTAAGTTGAAATTTTTAAGGCCTTCATCATACAGGTATCGAAGGGAACATGAGACCATTGATTTATATCTAGATACAGTAGAGAAATTTGGGGGGCTGGACTATAAAATTGGCCTCAGTATCGCAAAATCCGGAAGCATTATAAAAGGGTACGGAAGGGTGAGGCGAAGAACTATTGATAGTTTCAAAAGATTAATCAAAAATATATTAGAAAAATCATACGATAAAGAAAAAGAAGAACAGGCGGGTTTAACAAAAACAGCTGAAATTTTTAACCAGTCGGTAGAATTGATATCCCAGTCAGAAGACGGAATTGATAAGGCAGAAGAGTTGTTAAGTAAAAGCTGAATTTAATTATTAAAACTTTCCATCATCTTGATAAAATTATTAAACAGATATGAAGAATCATGCGGGCCGGGGGAGGACTCGGGATGATACTGTACAGAAAATATGGGTTGTTCACGGTGACGTAGCCCCTCAACAGTCTGGTCATTCAGGTTTATATGAGTAATTTCAATATCTTTATCAAGTGATTCGGGATCAACAGCAAAGCTGTGATTCTGGGAAGTAATTTCTACCTTACCGGTATCATAGTTTTTTACCGGCTGATTGCCGCCCCTGTGTCCAAATTTAAGCTTATAAGTGCTTCCACCAAGAGCCAGGCTGATAATTTGATGGCCAAGGCATATGCCAAAAATGGGTTTTTTCCCAAGCAGTTCTTTAACATTCTCAATTGCATAGCCTACTCCTTCAGGGTCACCCGGGCCGTTAGAGAGGAATATACCGTCAGGATTATGTTTTAATACATCTTCGGGTGATGTGTTTGACGGTACCACGGTAAGTACGCAGCCAAGGTCAGTCAGCCTTCGTAGTATGTTGGTCTTTATCCCAAAATCATAAGCTACCACATTGTATTTTCTTTTTGGCGTATATTTGTCGTTTACAGGTATCCACTGTTCTGTGCCTTTGTCCCAGCTGTAAGGTTTATCACAGGAAACTTCCGTTACGAGGTCTCTTCCCACAATGTCAGGGGAATTTTTGATTTTTTCAAGAAGGCTTACCCTGCTGCTGTCAGTTGTTGAGATAATACATTTTTGTGCGCCTTCGGTCCTTATCTGTTTTGTTAAAAAACGTGTATCGATACCGTGTATGCCAACAATCTGATTAGTTTTCATAAACTCATCAAGTGACTGCTGCGACCTCCAGTTGCTTGGGAGCGGCCAGTATTCCTTTACTGCCAGGCCTTTAGCAAAAGGCTTTCTTGATTCGAGGTCTTCTGTGTTAATGCCGTAGTTCCCAATTTCCGGGTATGTCATAACTATTATCTGGCCGTTATAGGAAGGGTCAGTAATAATTTCCTGGTAACCTGTAAGTGAAGTATTAAAAACAACTTCTCCGAAAGCTTCACCTTCAGCTCCGAAACTCAGTCCTTCGAATACAGTTCCATCTTCTATGGCTAATACGGCTTTTTTCATGTTAGGGCTTGAAAATACATTGGCAATTAAACAGTGTCAAATATTTTCTATTATATTTTAGAGTTTAGGTTAAAATTTACCGTGAAATAAATAAATTTTTATTTATACTAAATTGTTTAATGCTAAACTTTAATAAAATTATTATAGCCGAAATATAATTTAAAGGACATAAATGGACTCACAAACAGATATTGCCGCAGAAAATAAAGAACAATACAGAATCCTGATAGTCGATGATGAAGAGACTATCAGAAACCTTTTCTATCAGGCCCTTACCAATATTGGCTATATATGTGAAACTGCTGAAAATGGAAAACTAGGAGTAGAAAAAGTAAAAACACAGGACAGTTTCGATGCAGTACTTCTTGATGTCCAGATGCCCGTACTAAATGGTATTGAAACCCTGAAGCAGATCAAACAGCACGACCCTGACCTTTCGATAATTATGGTTTCAGCCTCAATAGATATTGAGCATGTAAGGGGGGCCCTCAAGAAAGGTGCATATGACTATATTTTTAAGCCATTTAACGTAGTAGAGGTAGAAGCAGTAATTCAGAGGTCGATAGAAAGAACAAAACTTATAAAGCAAAACAGGGACTACCAGCGTAATCTGGAAAACAAGGTCAAAAAACAGACAATGGAGCTCATTAAGCTTTACTCCGGGACACTGGAAGCCATGGTTCTTGCACTAGACCTAAGAGAAAAAGAGACGGGATATCATTCATACCGTGTTACCGAATATGCACTTACGCTAGCCAAAAAACTTGAACTGTCAGATCATGATTTATCGGTAATTGCCAAAGGCGCTTTGCTCCATGATATTGGAAAAATAGGTGTTCCCGACAATATATTGCTCAAGCCCGGCAAACTCACAGACGAAGAATGGGAAATAATGAAAAAACATCCAAGGCACGGCTATGAACTGCTACGCAATATTGATTTTCTTGAAGAGTCTGCTCAGATTGTGCTTCATCATCACGAACACTTTAACGGCAAAGGCTATCCGGTAGGGCTCGTAGGCGACCAGATACCCCTGGGTGCCAGGATATTTTCAATTGTAGATACTCTTGATGCACTTACGAGTGAAAGGGTTTATAAGAATGCATTCACGTTTGAAGAGTCCATTGAAAGGATCCAGGAGGCATCAGAAACGCAGTTTGACCCGTGGATTGTAGAAGCATTTATGGATATTGATATCAATACCTACAAAGATATTAGAAAAAGAGTGGAGAGTACAGGCTCTGATTACCTTAGAAGCCTTCTGTATGAACTAAGTAATTACTGATAGATAGTTTAAAGCAGTTTTTTTATCGTTTCGTTTACAACTTTTGGATTTGCTTTTCCCTTTGTCTCTTTCATTACCTGGCCTACAAAGAAACCCATTAATTTCTCATCACCTTCTTTAAATCTCTGCACTTCGCCAGGGTGGGCATCTATAATACGTTTTACAAGTTCTTCAATTTCGGAACTATCCGATATCTGTTCAATACCTTTTTTGCTTATAATCTCTTTGGCAGTAGCACCAGAAGAAATCATTTCCGGGAATATTTCCTTGGCTATCTTTCGGTTGATAGTCCCTTCGTCGGCAAGTGAGAGAAGTTCTGAAAGCATTTCGGGTTTAACGGCAAAATTCTTTATGTCTTCATCACTGCCAAGTTCCCTCAGTAGTTCAGTTGTAATCCAGTTACTGAGTTGTTTTGGTTTATCGTATGTTTGAAGGCATTTTTCAAAATAATCAGAAAGGTCTCTGCTCGAAGTAAGAAGAGTGGACTCGTCTTCTGTAAGCCCGTAGTCATTTATAAACCTTTCAAACCTTGCATCCGGCAGTTCGGGCAAAGATACTTTAAGGTCTTTTACCCATTCTTCATCAAGCACTACTGGAAGAAGGTCCGGGTCAGGAAAGTACCTGTAATCATGGGCTTCTTCTTTTGACCTCATGGAGAATGTAACGCCTTTTTTGGAGTCAAATAGCCTGGTTTCCTGTATGACTTTATCACCGCTTTCAAGTACGGCAGTCTGTCTTGATATTTCGTATTCAATAGCTTTCTGGATAAATCTGAAAGAGTTTAGGTTTTTAATTTCGGCCTTTGTCCCTAGTTTTTCTGTGCCCTCGGGCCTTATTGAAATGTTTGCATCACATCTGAGGCTTCCCTCTTCCATGTTGCCGTCACAAACGCCAATATACTGCAAAATAGAGCGTATTTTCCTGACATAGGAGACTGCTTCTTCGGCATTTGCTATCTCTGGTTCACTTACAATTTCTATCAAAGGGACACCGGCCCTGTTAAGGTCTACATGGCTGCTTGTAAGGGAATCCTCGTGTATTAACTTTCCTGCATCTTCTTCCATATGGATACGGGTAATGTTAATTTTTCTTTTAGTTTCCCCAGAATCCACTTCGAGCCATCCATTTTCCGAGAAAGGTTCTTCGTATTGAGAAATCTGGTAGCCTTTTGGAAGGTCAGGGTAGAAATAGTTTTTTCTGGCAAATCTTGATTTTAAATTTATTTTACAGTTTGTAGCAAGGGCAGCCTTTACTGCAAGTTTAAGTACTTTTGAATTTAATACCGGAAGAACTCCCGGCATACCCATACAAAGCGGGTTAACATGTGAGTTGGGCGACCCTCCAAAGCTTGCCGAAGCAGATGAAAATATTTTTGATTCAGTTTTTAACTGTGCATGTACTTCAAGTCCAATCACTGCTTCGTAATTCATATAAAATTCCTTATTTCTAATTTATTATCAAAAATGATATTAAAAAATCAGCGCGGTATTTTATTGTTCTTTCTATACCACAGCAGAAGGTCAAGCTCGTCAATACTAATACTAAGCTTATCAGAAAAATCAATCATCAAATTTTCTTTTTCAATATATTTGTTTCTTGTTGAAGGCGGTTTTTTGTCCTCTAATATACCATATTTGTTAAGTGCCGTGAGTATGTTTCTATCGAGAATTGCATAGCCGGAAAATCCAATATTTCTCAGGAAATGGCTTGCCTGCACCATACCTACACCCCTTATGGATTTGTTAGCTGCAATAAAGTCCCTGCGTTCAATCCTGTCTTCTATGCCCGTCAAATGTTCAAATAGGGCATAATTAAAATGTTCTTTGAGGTATTCCCTTGTTGCTACAACGTATGAAGTTTTCTCTGGGTATTTATGAACATCGATAAGCATATCTGAGAGTTCTGCGTCACTACTTTTGTGTATATTCATACCCATCACAGTAATTGAATGTTCAGCCATTTTAGGGCCGACACCTGAGCTTAAAATACAAAAGCTTAGTTCTTCAAAAATTTTATTATTGTCTGCTTTCCTGCGGTTTTCTTCGAATTCGTCCAGTCTTTTTTTTATCTCAGGACGAATTAAGTTGTAGATCTCTTTCAGTTCACTAATTGTTTCTGGCTTTACTGTCATATGATTAACTATTTTAAAATTGTACCGGTTTTCTCACTCCATAAAAGAAGATCCAGTTCATCCATGTTAAAGTCATTATTTACGGCATATTCTTTAAATTTGTGTTCAATATCGAGGTATTTAGCCCTGTTAGACGGGATTTTTGTATCATCTGTAACGCCCAGTTCAAAAAGGGCATTAATAATATGCTTATCCAGTATTGCATAACCTTTAAAACCGATGTTTCTAAGAAAATGGCTCGATTCTTTAAATCCCAGTCCCTTTATGTTTTTATTAAGGGCCAGAAAGTCTCTCCTCTCTATAGGGTCCTCATAAGAAAGCAGCATCTTCATTATTTTGAGATTAAATTCTTTTTTCAGATATTCGCGTGTAACAAAAATATAGTCTGCCCTGATGTTGTAAAACCTGTAACAGCCTTTGAGTTTCTCGGTAATAGCGTCTTTGCTGCCTGTATGGATAATGTTCCTTATCAGTGGCATCACATCAATACAAAGCTGTGCACTCGTGCCGGCAGTGAGAATGCAAAAAACCATTTCTTCAAACAGTTTGCCGTCATCACAGTTTCTGTAAATTGATTCAAATTCATCCAATCGGTTTTTAATTACATTTCTTTTTGATCCGAAAGAATTCTTAAGATCCTGAGTTGTTATCATATGAAAATACTTTAATGAAGGGAAAAATTATCTGTAGATTTTGAGTTTGTTGCCGGCAGTGAGTTTTGTAGTACGGAGGTTATTCCATTTCTGCAGTTCATTTACAGAAACCCTGTACCTGTCTGCAATGTCTGAAAGGGTGTCACCGTTTTTTATATTGTAGTTTATGGTTTTTTTACTCCCTGGAGGAATTTTAAGTTTCTGGCCTGCCCTTATGTTTGAAGATTTCATTCCGTTGTATCTTTT
Source organism: Deltaproteobacteria bacterium (assembly GCA_029262335.1). GTDB lineage: Bacteria > Desulfobacterota_D > UBA1144 > Nemesobacterales > JAJCZQ01 > JAJCZQ01. The sequence continues at coordinate 34,176 of JAJCZQ010000050.1, read as the reverse complement.
TAATACCGATAGTCCTATTCCAAAATTTTCGGCAATTTCTCCGATTGTCTCTCCTTTTCTAACAGTGTAAACCTGCCTGGAGGAGGATGTCTTTGTTGAAGTTGTTTTCTTCTTAACACTCGTTGATTTGGAACTAGTTGCGGTATATGAGCCTGAAGAGCTTCCATAAGAAGTAGTTTTTTTAATTTTCAGGCTCTGGCCAGGTTTGATCATGTTGGATTTTAGTCTGTTGTTTCTCTTTATAGAGTTAACACTCACACCAAACTTTCTTGCAATAAGCCAGAGATTATCTCCGTTTCTTACCTTGTATCTTTTATAAGTTGTGGCACTTGGTTTTACATTTTTTAAAGAGGCAAACTCATCCTTCTTAGATTCAAAAGCTTCTTTGTGTCCTGGATCTACCAGCAGTTGGTAATTAGTGCCGGGCGGTGTTATACCGCCTATAAGTTCCGGATTTTGTTTTTTTAGTTTTTTATGGTCATAATCTGCAAGTGAAGCAATATCTTTAAGGCTTTTTTCCGGTGGTACAGCTACTTTTACAAATTTTGGAGAATCGTCATACTTAGTTTCAGTAAATCCGTAATGCCTCGGGTTTTTGGCAATTATCAGAGCGGCCATATATTTTGGAACGTAGTTTCTTGTCTCTCTTGGCAGTAACCTGGATATTTCCCAATAATCATTGGAGCCTGCCAGTTTTATTGTCCTTCTAACTCTGACTTCACCGCAGTTGTAGCTTGCAAGTGCCAGTTCCCAGGAACCAAATTCTTCATACAGGTCCCCCAGATAACCGGAAGCTGCAAGGGTGGCTTTTTCCACATTCCTTCGCTCATCCTTCCAGTTGTTTATTTCTAATCCGTAGATTTTCCCGGTCGAGCTGATAAACTGCCACATTCCAACCGCATTTGCATGTGATACTGCGTTGGGGTTGTAGCCGCTTTCAATTAGAGGAAGGTATGCAAGGTCAGTAGGCATTCCCCGTTCTGTGAGTAACCTCTTAAGCTCGGGCATATAGATTTCCGATCTTTCCATCCACTTTATAAAATTATTATGGTAGTTTGTCCGGAAAAATTCTATGTAGTATTCAATTCTTTCGTTATAGGTAATAGGTATGGAGTTTTTAAATGCTTCATCAATTACCGTATAGTAAGTTTCGTAGTAATAAGAGTTTTCCCTTATAGCATTGGAATATGGTGTGATAAGGAAAAATCCTGATGGCATACCATTGTTGATCAGGTAATCGTCGTTTGGTGTATTTACATCAAAGTTTATTACTTTATGCCAGGTAGTAACCGGCGCAGGTTTAGGCGCACAGCTTACAATGATGAATGAAAATATTATAAATGTTATATTTATATAAATTTTTTTCATTTATATAATAGTTCTCAAAAATTATTATTTTAAACCGGGTAATCAGCAAAAAAAATAGAGAAAATTACTATTAGAAGATGTTGGATAAAGATAAATCTACAAACGTGCTGATTGATTATCCGATGAAACTGATTCTACCCAAATTCAACAGTCTTGGCAAAAATAAATGTTGGGTTCTTGACAATTATAGGTCATTTGGTTTAATCATGAATCTACTTTTAGGATAAAATATTGGCAAAAAAAACAGTTGCGGTAATGTTCGGAGGCTGTTCTGTCGAACATGAGATATCGTTAATATCAGCAAGATCAATAATAAAAAACATTGATACAGGGATATATGATATTCTTCCTGTATTTATCAGTAAATCCGGAAAATGGCTAAAGATTGACCTGGAAAAATTTATTAATGAAGAAATAAATTTTTCCAATGGAAACTGTTACATACCTTCCCTTGGTTTTGACCAAAAGCCCCAAATTTATGAATTAAGTGATAACAGTGTGGTTAACGTAATAGAAGTTGATGTTGCGTTTCCCGTTCTTCACGGCACTTACGGAGAAGACGGAACAATACAGGGACTTTTTGAACTAATGGGCCTTCCATTTGTTGGTGCTTCAGTACTTGGTTCTGCAATTGGTATGGACAAAATTGCCATGAAATGTGTCCTTAGAAATCACGGGCTGCCAGTAACTGACTTTGTAGATTTTAATAAGAACGACTGGGATAAGAACAGTAAAGAAATTACCCGGATTATTACAGAACAAATTGGATTTGACTGTTTTGTTAAATCTGCTGACCTGGGTTCAAGTATTGGCATTTCCAAGGTAAAGAATATTGAAGGTTTACCTACTGCTGTAGCAGATTCCTTTCAATATTCCAACCGTGTACTTGTGGAAAAAGCGGTAAATAACAGCAGGGAAATTGAGGTCAGTGTTCTTGGGAATGAGGACCCGGCAGCTTCACTGCCCGGAGAAGTGACCCCCGAAAGAGAGTTTTATGACTACATTGCAAAGTATGGCGATGACTCGACTTCACTTGAGATACCGGCAAAACTTTCTGAAGAAATAACAAAAAAACTCCAACAACTCGCAGTTGATACTTTTAAGTCTCTTGATTGTTCCGGCCTTGGCAGGGTGGATTTTCTTATAGATGATGAAACCAAAAAAATATTTATAAGTGAAATAAATACAATCCCCGGTTTTACCAGTATCAGTATGTATCCAAAGCTTTGGGAAGTTACGGGAATAAGCTACAGTGAGCTTATAAACAGGTTAATAGGCCTTGCTGTTAAAAGGTTTGATGACAGAAAACTTCTCGAGACCGACTATAAGGAAAGCATATAACTACTTGCCGTCAGCAACTTTTTTCTCATCCCTGAATATAACCAGAAAAATTACACCAATTATTATCAGTGCGCCGCCTGCAAGTTTTAGCAAAGACGGGATGCTGCCGAATATAAGATAGGAAAGTATGACAACAAACAATGACTCAAGTGGCATTACAGCTGTAGTCCTTGAGACATCAAGAAGTTTTATTGAATGAAACTGGCATGCCTTTGCAATATATGCACCTGTTATTCCGCCAAGTGACATATAGATGGCATCTTTAAGTGTCGGATAGCTAAAGGTTCCGGTAATAAAAAGGTAAATAAAAAGTACAATTGAGACACCCAGGGTCCTTAATGTGGCAACCATAAGCATATTTAAATCGTTGGCAATTCTTTTTACAATATAAGATAAAAATGAGTAGAAAAAAGCTGCGGCAAGTGCGGTTATTGTGCCAATAATCAGATAGTTCTCTTTTTGATAAGCAACTATTATCACACCAACAACGGTCAATGCTATGCCGATACCTTCACCTTTTTTTAATCTTTCACCCAAAAATACAAATCCCAGCAGGAGGGAAAAAAGGGTCTGGGCTTTCATCATAAATGAGGTCAGCACGGGGCCAATGGTCCAAACGGAAGATACCCACAGGGCCGCCCCGATTGAGGTCAGAATACCGCTGTAAATAAATATTTTTTTGTATTTACGAAGGTTTCTTAGTTCCTTTCTTTGTGAAGGAATAAAGGGGGTAACTATGAGTGCAAATAAAAATGCTCCAAAAAACCAGTAGAAAGTAGCAACTTCGGGTTCAAGATATCTTTCAAAGTTTTTTCCAAAATCTAGGTATTTGCCAAATATATATGACAAAGCCGTAAAGAATGCAGTACCAATTAAAAACAGGTACCCCGTGATCGGCAATTTGCTGGACTGTTTATTCACCGGGATTTCTTCTCCACCACCAGGCAAGTACCGACCCTGAGATATTATGTCAGACGCTGGATACTGCAGCGGGGAGTGCGGCAAGAGTACTAAAATGAAGATTGGCAAGGGCAACTGCAAGCCCTGAGTTCTGCATGCCTACTTCTATTGATATAGTTTTTGCTTTTTTATTATCCATTCCTGAAAGTTTAGCTATATAAAATCCTGCTATGAGTCCAAACAGGTTATGTAAAATTACAATTAATAATATTTTGGGGCCAGTAGAAGATATAGATTCTGAGTTAGCAGCAACTATTACTCCCACGATGAATATGATAGATACAGTAGAGACCGATGGTAATATCTCGTTAAATGCTACTGCCTTTTCCTTCAGAATTGCCCTTACCGTAAGTCCAAGAATAACCGGAATAATGACTATCTGAAATGAAGAAATAAGGAGTTTAAGTACGGGCACATCTATCCACTGACTTGCATAAAAGTACATTAACACCGGGATAAAAACAGGAGAGAGTAGTGTAGAGACTGAAGTCAACGTTACAGATAGTGCAAGATCGCCGCGGGCAAGATATGTAATTACATTTGAAGCAGTACCACCGGGACATGAGCCAAGGAGTATAATCCCCGCAGCAAGAAACTGGTTGAGATTAAATACCTTTACAAGAATAAATGCTCCAAGAGGCATAAGAAGGTACTGAAGCAGAACACCTATGTAGATGTCTTTTGGCCTGGTAAGTACTCTCCTGAAATCGTCGACAGTAAGAGTCATTCCCATGCCGAACATTATTATTCCAAGAGTGGGGACTATTAGACCGGTAAGTCCGGAAAAGTAATCCGGATAATAAAATGCAAATAGTGCAAATACAATAATCCAAACGGTAAAGAAGTTTGTAATTATATAGTTTAGGTTTTTAATGAATTGCAATCAAGTTCCGGACTGAAAAATATTTTATTCGGACTGGTCCTGACTTTGAGGGGCCTGGTCCACTGCAATTGCAAGTTTGGTAAAACCTTCCACTTTTGCAAGATCCATAGCTTCTACAACTTTTCCGTGTTCGACCTCGTTGTCAGCCCTGATAATAATGAGTGAACTCTTGTCGGTAACTTCTTTTAGATTTTTTTTAATTTCTTCTTTTGTTGCGACTTCTTTATTGTAGTAAAGTTTGCCGCCCTTTGTGAGGTTGATTGTAATGTTTTCTGTCTTGATCGGTTTTGCCGATGAAGCTTCGGGGAGATTTACATTTATGCCGCCCGAGCTTGCAACAAAATTAAGGGAAAGAGCAAAAAATATCAGCAGATTAAATACAACATCAACCATGGGGGTAAGGTCAAGTGTGGTTATTGCATTTAGTTTCCTTGAGGCTTGCCTTTTAAATTTCATTGGATCAATTAAACCGGGCCGGTTTTGTTGTTTATATATTCGGTAATTTTCTTTGATTCCTGCTCGAGCATGGAGACAAGCTCTTCATATTTACCTGAAATGTATTTGTATCCTATAAATGCGGGTATTGCTATGAAGAGGCCTATTGCAGTAGTGTAAAGTGCCTCGGAAATACCTCCTGCAAGTGCAGGCGGATTAATAACATCTTCGCTGGATATAACGCTGAATATTTTGATCATACCGGCGATTGTTCCAAGAAGCCCAAGCAGAGTGCTTATTGTACTTACCGAACCGAGCCCCTCGATGTACCTTGCGAGGTCAATGGCCTCATTCTGCCCGGCCTGCTCTACTTTTTCATTTAGAAGTTCTTTGTCAGCTGTCCTGGCATCAATTGCCGCGGCCGCAATCCTTGAAATAGAAGAGTTGTTTTCATGGCAAAGTAAGGCTGCTTCTTTTAATTCCCCATGATCAAGGAAGTTGTAAAGAAGGTCAAGAAATTTTTCTGGAATTGTATTACTTGTTCTTAGCTGCCAGATCTTTTGAAGAAACACTGCAAGGCCAAAAATGGAGCAAAGAAGAAGGGGGTAAATAAATATTCCGGTTTTCTGAACTATCTGTGCAATTGATTCTGTAAAATCCATAATTATTAATTGTTAAACATATATTGAACTTCTGATTGTGCAAGTATTATTTATTTTGAAAGAAAATCAGGGATTTTTTCACCACTTATCAAATCCTCGAATTTTTCTCTTTCCTTTATAATGTTAATGCTGTCACCCTTTACCAAAACCTCTGCTGCCCTTGGCCTACTATTGTAGTTTGATGACATTACAAATCCGTATGCCCCTGCGCTAAGCACTGCAAGGTTGTCACCTTTGGCTACCACGGGGAATTCCCTGTCAGTTGCAAGAAAATCACCGGATTCGCATATAGGCCCTACAATATCTACGGTCCTGGTTTCATTTTCGTTTTGTTTTACAGGAATTATTTCATGATGCGAGTTATAAAAGGCGGGCCTTATAAGGTCATTCATTGCCGCATCTATAATGATAAAGTTCTTTTCGCTTCCATCTTTGGTATAAAGGACTTTAGTTATCATTATTCCGGCATTTCCGATAAGAGACCTTCCCGGTTCAATTACGGGTCTATAGGGCTTGCCTTTTAAATGTTTTATAACAATACCTGCGTACTCCTCCATCGATGGCGGTGTTTCATCTTTACTGTAGGTAATTGCGAGGCCGCCGCCAATGTCGATATACCGGATATTAATATTTTCTTTTATTAGCGCATCTGCAAGGTCAGTAAGCTTTTGCAGGGAGTCATTAAATGATGAAAGCTCAAATATCTGGGACCCAATATGCGCATCAATGGCGATAATATTGATGCCTTCCATCTTTGAAGCTTCCCTGTATACATCGATAGAGCTTGCGATCTCAATGCCAAATTTGCTCTTTTTAAAGCCGGTTGAGATATAGGGGTGGGTTTTTGGGTCAATGTCCGGGTTAACCCTGATTGCTATGGGCGCTTTTTTGTTCAGGCTGATTGCAACCCTGTTTATTGCATGCAGTTCATCGACAGATTCAATATTAAAAAATAAGATATCAGCATTAATTGCTGCCTCTATCTCAGAATCAGTTTTTCCCACGCCTGAGAATACGACTTTAGATGTGTCGCCCCCGGCAAGCAGTACTCTTTTCAGTTCACCACCGGATACAATATCAAATCCTGCTCCGAGGTTTGAGTAAAGTTTAAGTATTGCGAGGTTTGAATTGGCCTTTGTCGAATAACATATAAGCGGGTCTATTTCAGCAAGTGAATTCAAATAAGAGTTAAAGTTTTTTTCAATTGTTGAATGGCTGTAGATATAACATGGAGTCCCTACCGAGTCAGCAATCTCTTTAACTGCAACTTTTTCCATGTAAAGTTCATCATTATTATATTCGACTGAGAATGACATTTAGGTAAACTCCCTTTATTTATTAGGTAAAATACCTGAATGTACCGAGTAGAATAGAAAAATCAATTACCTCAGATAACTTTAAGGGAATATAAATAGTAATTTTATAAATATAATTAGATAAATGGTGAAAAACATCCAATGATAAAAGGATTTAACGGGCTTAAAGTAACTTCATTTGAAAGCAGGCGTTCCAAAGAGATTGAAAAACTCATTACCTACCACGGAGGCACGCCCAGGGTAGCGCCTTCGATGAAGGAAATTCCGCTCGATACCGTCAATATTACCAATTTTAAAACTGACCTTTTTTCAGGCAAAACGGATATTTTGATATTGATGACCGGAGTTGGCACCAGGATGCTGACCCAGCACATTCAAACAGAAAATGATTTAGAGAAGTACAAAGAATCCTTAAAAAATACAAAGTTAATAGCAAGGGGTCCAAAACCCGTTTCTGCCCTTAAGGAAATTGATTTAGTCCCTGATATCACAATTAAAGAGCCAAACACCTGGAAAGATATTGTCACAACAATTGATGATACCTTCGACATTAAAGGCCTAAGTATTTATATCCAGGAATACGGGGTTTCCAATAAAGAATTTATAGAAGAATTAAGTAAACGCGGCGCAAATGTAAATACTGTTTCTATTTATCGCTGGGGACTGCCTGACGACATTCAGCCCCTTAAAGAAGCGATAACCTCCATTGCTAATGGCGGCGAAGACCTGGTTTTGTTTACAAGCTCTCAGCAAATTGTGAATATGTTTGATATAGCATCAAATGAAGGATTAAAAACCGAGCTCTATAACTCTTTTGGAAATACAGTTGTTGGCTCTATCGGGCCCACAACTTCTGAAACACTCAGAAATTTTAAAATTTCAGTTGATTATGAACCTGACAGCCCGAAGATGGGAAACCTGATAAGAGAAATTGCACGGGTTTCTGAAGAGCTTCTTTCCAGGAAAAGGACAGCCCTAAAAAGCGGCATTAAAACCGTAAACTGGAAAAGAACAGATATGTCCTGGGAAAACAGGGAAAAAACCACTTCCCAGTTTATAAAGGCATGCAGGCTGGAAAAAACAGATTACACGCCCATATGGATTATGAGGCAGGCAGGAAGATTTCTAAGGGAATACAGGGAAACAAGAGCAAAAGTTTCCTTTATCGAACTGTGCAAAACACCTGAGATTGCGGCAGATGTTACACTGATGGCTGTTGAGAGACTAAACGTTGATGCAGCAATAATATTTTCTGACATTCTTTTGATTTTACAGTCTCTTGGTGTTGACCTGGAGTATTCCAAAAATGACGGCCCACAGATTCAAAGGGTACTCAGGAGCCCAAAAGCCGTGGATTCCCTGCTTAATTTCGAACCGGAATCCATGGATTATGTGTATGATGCAATAAAACTTGTAAGGTCTTCGCTAAAACCTGACAAAGCACTTATTGGTTTTGCCGGCGCACCTTTTACAGTTGCTTCCTATGCAATTGAAGGCGGGGGTTCAAAAAATTATATTCATACAAAAACCCTTATGTACAAGGACCCGGGGCTTTGGAATTCCCTTATGATGAAACTTACAAATGCAACTGCAAGTTACCTTAACCACCAGATAAAAGCGGGAGCTGATGCCGTGCAGATATTTGACAGCTGGGTAGGATGCCTTTCCCCGGATGATTTTTCCGAATACGTCCTGCCGCATATGAAAAAACTGGTCTCCATGATAGAAGGGGATGTGCCGGTAATTTTATTTGGAACTGATACAGCAACCCTTCTCGGGCAGATGACCGATACCGGCTGTGATGTAATCGGGGTTGACTGGAGAGTTGATATAGAGGAAGCATGGCAGGGTATAGGCTATGAAACTGCTATTCAGGGTAATCTTGATCCGCTTTGCCTTTTATCAACGCAGTCTTATGTTAAAAATGAAGCAAAGAAAATACTTGATAAAACAGCAGGAATTCCAGGACATATATTTAATCTTGGGCATGGTGTCCTGCCGCCCACACCGGTTGATAATGTGCTGGCACTTGTGGACATGGTCCATGAATATTCGCAGAACATAAAAAAGGATGGTTTATAATGAGTACTGAATACGGTGCAGTAGTCCTGATTGGTTACGGCGGCCCCGAAAAACCTGAAGATATTATCCCGTTTCTAAAGAACGTATCCAGCGGCAGGCCTATTCCTGAAGACAGGCTTATGGAAGTGGCTCATCATTATGAATTAATAGGCGGTAAGTCCCCGCTTAATGAACTTACTTATAAACAGGGAGATAAACTCCAAAAGTTTCTAAGCGAGAAAGGGTATGACCTTCCCGTTTTTGTAGGGATGAGAAACTGGCACCCTTTTTACCAGGACACTGTAAAACAGGTTGCTGACCTCGGGGTTAAAAAAGCGATAGGCGTTATAATGGCAATATACCAGTGCGATACAAGCTGGGAACGGTACCAAAGGGAATTTGAAGAGGCTTGCAGGGACCAGAATCTTGAACTTGAATTTGTATATACTGATGTGCTTTTTGACCATCCCCTATTCATTGAAAACTGTGCAGAGAATATTCAAAGTTGTTTTAACCAGATAAGTGATGATGAGCTTGAAGCAACAAGGCTCATATTTACTGCCCACAGTATACCAGTGCCAATGGCTGAGAGTTCACCATATGTAAGCCAGTTTGAGAGTTCGTCCCGGCAGGTGGCCGAGCACCTTGGGCACAAAAACTGGATGACTGCTTATCAGAGCAGAAGCGGTGCACCTTCAAGCCCATGGCTGGAGCCGGATATCTGTGATGTTATTGATGAAATAGCTAAAGAGGGTGTAAAAAATATAGTGGTACAGGCAATAGGATTTCTTTGTGATCATGTTGAAGTACTTTTTGATATTGGAATTGAAGCCAGGGAAGCAGCCGAAAAAAACGGTATTAACCTGTATATTGCAAAAACAGTTAATGATGATGACCTTTACATTCGTTCACTCGAAGAGAGTGTCCTTAAGAAGATAAACCCCTAAGGGATTTTCTAAAACTTAAATGAAAATTACAATAATAGGTGCAGGCATTTCCGGATTGACAGCCGCCTACTATCTAAATTGCCTTAATAAGGAAAACAATACTGATATTGAGCTTGAGATATTTGAAAAGAGCAGCAGGGCAGGGGGGAATATCTCCACAAAAACAGGAAAAGGCTTTGTAATAGAAGAAGGGGCTGATTCATTTATTACATCCAAGCCCTGGGCAGTTGAACTTTGCAGAAAACTCGGAATAGAAAATAAATTAATATCCACTAACGATTCAAACAGAAAAACCTATATATCCTTTGACGGAAAATTAAACGAACTACCCGAAGGTTTCTTCCTAATGGCGCCTTCAAATATTGAAGCATTTAAAAAGAGTTTATTCTTCACTGATGAAGGAAAGAAAAGAATCCTGGAAGAACAATCACTGGAACCCCGTTCGGATGAAGAGGATGAATCACTCGAATCTTTTGTCCTTCGAAGGTTTGGGACTGAGCTTCTTGAAAAAGTGGCGCAGCCCTTAATCGGGGGTATCTATACAGGTGACCCTTCAAAGTTAAGCATTAAATCAATACTCCCTGAATTTGTTGCGATGGAGCAGCAGTATGGATCCGTTATTAAAGGAATAAGTGAAAAATATGGTTTATCAAAAATTTCCAAAACAGAAAGCGGAGCAAGGTACGGGATGTTTGTATCATTCAGTAACGGGCTGTCTGAATTAACCTCGGCTATAATTGAATCAATACCGGATCTGAAGATCCACTATAACTCAGCAATAGAAGAAGTTGCAAAATCAGAGAATGGATGGCAATTGAGAACTGAATGCGGAGATAAAATTGAGACTGATGCATTAATACTGGCCGGGCCTTCTTATATATCTTCAAAACTGTTAATTAATACAGACAACACATTGGCATCATTGTTAAATGAAATTAAATATGAATCATCGATAGTTGTGAACCTGGTATTTGAAAAGAAAAATTGTCCATCTTTCCCGGAAGGGTTTGGAGTTGTCATCCCAAAGACAGAGAATATGAATGTAATAGCCTGCTCTTTTTCTTCTCATAAATTTTCAAACAGGGCCCCTGATAATTACGAAATCGTCCGTTGTTTCCTGGGTGGGGCATTTCACAAAAATATTATGGAATTTAGCAATTCTCAAATACTGAATCTTGTACTAAAAGATTTAGATACACTTTTTAATATCAAATCAGAACCATATAGCTTCGATATTTACAGGTATCCGGATTCAATGCCCCAGTATAATCTAGGTTATTCCGAACTACTCGCTAAGATTAAGGCTGAAATTAAGAAATACCCTTTACTGGCACTTTCAGGCAATGCGTACGGAGGAGTGGGTATTCCGGACAGTATTAAATCGGGTAAGGATGCTGCACACTATATTTTCCAAAATCTGACAAATTAAATTAAAATTTTAGGTTGGTTTCTTAAATCCTTTTCAATACTTAATAATTTTATATTAAATACTAGAAAAATTTTAAATTATTATTACAATTATATTGAACAAAATATTTTTCTTCCCGGTTAATGGAGGTGGAGGATGCATAAGTTTCTATCTATTACTTTATTTTTAATGATTGTATTTGGGTTTAGCGTAAATTCCTACTCTAACCAGTATTTTCCCCCAACGGCTTCACAAAAACATTTTACAGCAATTGTGAACGGACTTCCCGGAGTTGTACTTGCAGCCTGGGACACACCTGTTTCACTCTGGGTAAAGGTTTCTTCAAAGGCTGTAGGGTCTCCACCTAACCAAAAGAAGGCTGATACACTTGCAGGGATACTTGCAGACAGGGGCAGGACCGCTTTATTCCAGCCTTTTTGTGTTCACATTTACCAGAAGAGAGACAATGTTCTTGGAAGTAAATGCGTTTACTAGAATGATTTAAAATGGAGAATGGAGAATGGAGAATAGAATATATAGAACTAATTATAAGTTTTTAATACTTTTGCTGCCTTTAATGTTCTTTGTTTCATGTGTAGCAGAAGTACCGGTTAATGTACCCGAAGACGGGTACTGGAAGAACCATGCAGTTAAGTACAATAAAAATTATGACAAGGTGTGGAATGCAGCAGACCAGGCCGCAAATGAGATGGGATGGAAAATAAAATATTCCGATAAACCAACTGGAAAGATCCAGTTTGAACATGCCTGGGTCATAGACCCGTTGTTTGGTAAAGCCCAACGGACATACAGCAGGCCCGGCGAAAGGACAGCTAACGAATCTAATGTTACTTCCTATCTTCACAAGATTTCTTACTGGACTAAACTTACACCTACCGAGGCCCCGCCGCATCCGCTTTTTACAAAAGAAAAACTCCATGTTGATGTTTCAAGAGCAGGTGAAAACAGTACAAAAGTAAAAGCTAATTATACGGTAATTCCATTTTTTGATTACAAGATTGGCCAGCTTGGAACAGTAAGGTCACGTGGAATGCTAGAGGAAGCATATTATGCAAGGGTAAATGAAATTTTAAACAGTGAAGTCATTATACCACCTCAGCCTGTGGAAATTATTGATGTATATGAACTGACTGATGTATTCTTTGATTTTGATCAGTCATATATAAGGCAGGACGCAATGCCCGTCTTACAGCAAAATGCCCAAACTATGAAGGAAAACCCCGAACTTACAATTGTCATAAATGGTTATGCCGATATCAGGGGGTCTAATGACTATAACCTGAGACTTGCCAAGAGAAGGGCTGAAGCTGCAAGAAGTTATCTCGTACAGCTTGGAATTAATCCAAAGAGAATAATTGCCCTTACAAAGGGTGAGACCAGTCAGTTTGCCCCTGGAAGTACGGAGAGCGAATACCAGCTCAACAGACGTGCAAGGTTTCTCCCGGTAGACCCGGAAGCACCTGTTATTTATCCACAGTAAAAAATAAATAAGTTAGGAAAAGATGAGGAAGGCCCGGATTGGAAACAATCCGGGTTTTTTTTTTGAAAATAAAAGCCATGCTGATAAAATTATCATTCATATTTGCCGACGTAGCTCAGTGGCAGAGCAGCTCACTCGTAATGAGCAGGTCAAGGGTTCAACTCCCTTCGTCGGCTGAAAATTAAAATTATTTTATATCTTCTCTACACAATTCTGATATATTATTTCAACAATGAAAATATTTTTGATTTTGACATGTTTATTTTTAGTTTTTGGATGTGAAGGTTTTAATTCTGATGAATCGGAGACCGAATACAAGCAGGTTTATTATGACTGTTATCATGTAAGCCAGGAGATGTTTAAAAAGATTTCAAAAATTGATTACAAGGGTTTAAAAGTAGAAGACATGTGTAATGAAGATACATCTTTCCTGCCAAACCTGGAAGATGAAATATGTCTAAAAGCATGTGTTGACGCATTTAATCATTATAAATAGTAATATTTACGCATTAAATTCTATTGTAAATCTTGTTCCTTTCCCATTCTCAACTTTTATGGAACCATTTATCTGCTTGGTAAGTTTTTGAACAATCTGCAGCCCAAGTGAACTGCATTGTCCGAGAATAAAATCCTCCGGCAGGCCAATGCCGTTGTCAGAAATGCTAAGAATATGTTTATTGTCCTTAATCTCAAGGTCAATGTTTATAATGCCCGGGTTGTTTTCCGGAAAAGCATGTTCTATAGAGTTTGAAATGAGTTCATTTGTAATAAGTCCACAGGGCAGCGCTTTACTTATGTCAATATGCATGGTTTCAATATTTTCAATGATCTGTATTTTTTGGTTTTCATCCCTTTGTGAATTTAAAAGGCTTTGAGTGAGTTCACTTATGTATCTGCCCATATGAATATCTGAAACTTCCTTTGATCTGCAAAGATGGTCGTAAAGAATTCCAATAGTAGATATTCTGTTCTGGGTTTCGTCAATTACTTTTTTGGACTGAGAGTCTCTTATATCTTCTGATCTTAGATCAATAAAGGATGAAATTACCTGAAGATTATTTTTAACACGGTGGTGTATCTCCTTAATTAGTGATTCGTTGAGCTGATTCTCTTCATAAGCATTCCTCAGATCTGTGATATCCCTTCCTACGGACTGAAATTCTATAATTTCTCCTGCATCATTAAAGATTGCACGGTCTGTCCACTGCTGCCACCTTATTTCATTGTTTTTTGTAAGAGCCCTGTGTTCAATTGTCTTTACATAGTTATTGGAATCAAAAGTTTTAAAATATTCAATAAGAAATTCCCTGTCATTTTCAGGAATCAGGTCAAGGAAACTTGTGCCTATAAGTTCATTTTTGGGTTTCCCAAAGTACCTGCAGTATGCTTCATTCAAAAATGTCAGGTTGCCGCTTTTTGGAAGGAACCGGCAAATATACTCGGTCTGGTCTTCGACTACAGCTTTATATCTTTCTTCACTTAGTTGTATTTTCTTTTGAGCAATCTTGGTATTTGTAATATCTTCAGATATCCCAAGCAGGTAAGCAGGGTTCCCGCTATTGTCAAGCAGTGGGATTTTCTTTGTATGTAGAATTCTTGTCCCTTTGTTTTTTGTATGTATAGGCTCTTCTTCAATGTCGTGCAGTACACCACTTCTTAGTACTTCCTTGTCTTTTGAAGTAAAAAAATCGGCTTCATCATCCGGAAAGAAATCATAGTCGTTCTTGCCGAGTAACTCCTCTCTTTTTAGTCCGGTGAGTTCTTCTCCTGCCTTGTTAATTCTTACAAACCTCAGGTCTTCCGAATCTTTTATAAAAACCATATTTGGAATGTTTTCAATTACCGAATCTAGGAACACCGATTCATTAATTTTTGATCTTTCTTTTAGATTGTTAATCCAGAAATTCAGAATTACCGAGTCCCTGTCATCCTTAAGAAACTCAACAGGGTCTATATACAAAGTGTTGTCGTAGCTTTTATCGTCTATTGCTATTGAAGGGTGTGTGATCAACATATCAAGTGCAATGCTGGGTCTTATTCGGGATTTCTCATAGAGGCAGTAAATAGAACATTTTTGATTTTCCTTTGTGAATTGATTTACCTTGTATTCGTAGTCAAGAAGGTTTCTGGAAGATGCCGAGCATATATGGGCATAACTATTTTCTACAATAAGGCTTAATCCGTTAAAACCATCATTTAGAGCAGAATTAAGTTCCTCCTTTATTGATGAAATTGGTAACTCTTCTTCAAGACCATTGAGTTGAATGTTCTTTTCATTATATGTAATTAATGACAGCTTTTTATCCTTAATAAGCTGTTCATATTCTACTTTTAAGGAATCAAGGCAATTTATAAAAAACTCAGTCTTTCGGGCATCAGCGATATAAATGATTCTATTGTTTATAGCAGTACATTTGCTGTAAAGATAGAAGATGAGGTTTTTGTTTTGCCTTTCATCTTCATAAAGGCAGCAATAATGTTCGTTAATATTTTTATTTCCCGAGGGAGTCTGAGAGAAAATTCTTTCCATAATATATAAAAACTTACGTTTGGAAAGTAGAAAAAGAAAAAATTCTTTTCATAAGTTGTTGAATTTGTTCTTTTTTAAAAGGCTTTTTAATGACAGATAGTGGAGAAAGGTTCAGGGCCTGATCCATCAGTTCACTTTCCGGAAAACCCGTGATAATTATTACAGACTGATCCGGATTTTTCTGTTTAACAGATTTAAGTATCTCAACACCGCTTATATCGGGTAGTGCAAGGTCAAGAAAAATAAGATCATAATTATTATTATTTATTAACTTTTCAGCCTCTTCTCCACTTTGAGCGGAGGTGGGTATATGGCCTTCTGCCTTTATAATCTTTTCCAGATTGAGGCATATAATTGCTTCATCATCAACCACAAGAATGTTTTTTACTGAATTTATCTGACTCTTTAACCAATTATCAATAAGCTCAACAGAGAAGCGCCACTGGTTTCCAACCTTGAAGGCAGGAATTTTTTTCTGCGTTAATAGTCTGTAGAGTGTAGGTTTTGGTACCAGCAGATATTCGGATAGTTCATCCAAAGTCATTATTTTTTCCATTTTTAATTATCCCTTAAAAAATAACTATTATTGTTTATATAATACCGGACAAAAAATATTTTTTAATAATATGTATTATTATACTTGATTAATGACTAAAAAGATGTTTAAATGTAAGCATATGATTAACAATGCGTAATAATGATTAAGTCTATGCATTTATGAAATAAAAATTTATATATTAAGTTCCCTTGATATTACGGCCTCTTCATTACCTCCCGTAATTTGCATTTTTAGGCACAAATCCTGAAAATCCATTTAAGAGGTCGTAATATTCTTTCTCTCAATCTTAAAATTCCCGACTTAAAATTATTATTTAAAAAAATCTTAGAATTTTATAAATAATATTCTTGAATCTATACTCAAAATTTAATATAATGTATTTAATAAAGTAGATTCATGAATGATCTGTTTTATATAACTGGGTGGAGAATGGATATTTTTTCGAAGTAATCGTACTTCTGCGCAAATTATATCACAGCAGTAAAAAAAAATATACAAGAATTACAGCAAGTTATATTTAATTATTTATTGGTATAAAATTTGCCACATTAATTTGTAAATAGATTGAATTGTATATGAAATAGAAACACCCAGAAAAGTTTCCGTTCCTAAAACTGGGGGGAGAAAGGATAGGAGTTTAACACTTTTCCGGGTGTATTTTTATATTAACCTTAAATTTTGTTATATGTTACAAATTTTGTCTAGGAATTATATTATAGTAAAATATTTTAAATATACAAGTCTAAATAGTTATTTATTAATAAATTAATTATTAATCATTATGCTTTTACTTACGGAATATATCATCTTATGGATTTATTATTAATTTCATTAGTCTAAATATTTCACCCAGTTTTGTTTTATTTAACCTGAATGATTCAGTTTCATTTCTCAAATAGTATTTTTGTACAAGCCCTGCCTTGCAAAGTGCGTTTAAATATTTATCTCTTATTGTACTCGGACTCATCCCGACAAACCCAACAATATCCATAAGTGTTATTTTTTCATCCTGGTGCTGCGCTATGTAAGCCAGAATTGAAAGAATAGTTTCATCCGAGATTGTTTTAAGGTTTTCAGACAATATTTTAATTTCAGACATTTCAATTAACCCTTTTTCCTAATACCCATTGTAGCATTTCTATATAAATATTTATATAGCCTATTGTTATAAACTAAAAAATGAAAAAAATGTTTAAGTAAAAATAGATTAAAAAAATAAGGGGTATAACTCAGTAATTAATAAGGAATTCTTTGTTCCCGGTTTTCTTTATCACTCCCGTTTCGGTAAGTTTTCTCAAAGAATCTGTTAGCTCCAGGTCGGAGCAGGCTATATCTCGCTTAATCAGGTACGAAAGTTCATATTTTTTTATCTTTTTTCCGTATTTTTTTATATTTTCCAATACCGCATTATCTACAGGATTTAATTCTGAATCTGTGCTCATTATTTTATAACCTCTTTAAAGTATTCAAGAAAATCATTTTTCTTCATGCCGGATAATTTTGCAAGTTCTCTTAACAATTTCGGATCGTCAATATCATTCTGAGACAGTTTTATCATATATTTCTGAGCTACTTCAAATGATTCTGTATTTATATCAACATACCTAATATTGGTAGCCCCTGTTTTTTTATTTTGTAATGATTCAAACTTTAAAGGACTCATCCGCCCGTTTGATATTGATATTAAGGCACCGCTTCCTCCATCTAGAAGATACTTTACAGCGCTGTAACCAAGGTCCCTTGTATAACAAAGGTCAAAGGGAATGGGTGGTGCTGACCTGAGTTCATATCCTATTCTTTTATCTACTATTGTAAGGTTTATCCCTTTTTCGTTCAGGCTTTTATCAAGTTCATGTTTTAAGTAGGGTGCAAGTTTAAATTCCGAGTAACGTGTTCTGCCCATTGCATCTTTTTTAAGGTCAGACACTTTAGCTATGTCGTTTTTATCAATTTTATCAGTAATTCCTTCAGCTATTATTGCAACGCCATATTCCCTGCCTTCATTTAGTCGTTTAATTATTGAACCTTCCATTAATTTTATAATTTTTCTGACCGGCAATTTCTTCTCTTTAAATTCTTCCGGTATAAGTGTCAGGGTGGTACCGGCTGATTTTCCGATTCCCATGGCAAGATGCCCTGTCTTTCTGCCCATTGTTACAACCAGAAACCATCTTTTGGTTGTTTTTGCGTCTTCCATCAGATAGCTGACAATCTCGGTGCCAATGTGTTTTGCAGTCTCAAATCCAAAGGTTGAATTGTTATCAGGAAGTGGCAGATTGTTGTCTATTGTTTTAGGAAGATGAGCTACTTTGAGTTTGCCTTTCATCTCCTTTTCAAGCCTGCCTGCAAGGTACATTGTCCCGTCGCCGCCTATTGTCAAAAGGTATTTTATCCCAAGTCGGTTAATAGAGTTGATGGTATTTTTGAGTGTCTTTTCATCGGCAAAGGGATTGTCCCTTGATATTCCGATAATTGACCCGCCCTGGGTATGTATCCTCGAAGTATTATTAATTGTAAGATGTTTAACTTTGGTGATGTCGCCCCGTGAAATCCACCTGAATCCGTCGATTATACCGATTACATTTTTCCCTCTGTTTACTGCTTCAATAGTTGCGGCACTTATAACGGCATTTATACCGGGAGCAGGACCCCCAACAGCGATTATACCAATGTTGTCTTTTCCTTTAGCCATATGCAGTTTTTTGTGTGCGGGATTAAAAATTACGAATTAATTTTTATAATAACCGTTAAAACTTTTTTGCCTATAGCTTTTTTCCTTATCAAAATACTGAGCCAGCACTAATCCGGCTGCAAAGCCTCCAATATGTGCCCAAAAAGCCACACCGCCCACATCACCGGCGCTGCCTGCTGAGTTTATACCACCCAGAAACTGGATTAAAAACCATACGAAGATGAAAACCGTGGCAGGCAGGTGTATCAGCCTGAAGAAAAACAGGATAGGTACCACCGTGAGTATTCGGGACCTGGGAAAAAAAACAAGATAAGCACCCAGTACTCCAGAGATAGCACCACTTGCACCTACAATCGGGATAACTGATTTTGTATTAATCAGGAACTGTATTATTGCGGCACAGATTCCTGTCAGGATATAAAAAAACAGGTACCTGATATGCCCCATTCGGTTTTCTATGTTATCACCAAAAATAAAAAGAAAAATCATATTACCAATAATATGCATCCACCCGGCATGGAGGAACATTGATGTAATAAATGGGTAAATTCTGTTTGTAATACCTATTTCCAGTTCTGTTGTTACAATTGCTGGTACCAGTCCAAACCTGTACATAAAGAGACGCTGGTCACCTGTTATCCAGATTTCATATATAAAAACAGCTATGTTAATTGCAATAAATGCGCTGTTAACAAAAGGGAAGGAACCTGATTTTGTAGTATCTCTTAAAGGTATCATTGATTGAAATTAGTTATATGGTGTGTATTTTTGTCATAACACTTAAGTCAATTTAGAGCATTATAGTTGAGAATAAATATTATGTTAGTCCTGAGAACAGACATTACACAAAAATTAAGGTCAGTAAGACTGCTGCTGATAAACCTAAAGATATTCAGTGAAAATTCTGATGAATTTGATTATGGGCAAATCTGGGGACGAGATACAGACCAGGTTAAACACGATATGGATTCTTTAGGGATTGAAGTGCTCGGATACAGGTCCAACACTAAAGTCCCGGTATCATCAGCACGAAAGCATGGTATAAATCATATTATTGTTAAAGGCGATAAAAAAAAAGAACTGCTCAGTAAGCTGGCAGGTAAGTATTCATTTAAAGATATACTGCTTATTGGTGCTGAAGATACTGATATTGAAATTGCCGCCCTCTCAAAATTTTCTGCCTCAACTGCAACATCTCCCCTTGAACTTAAAATGGAGTCCGATTATGTCTCTAATTTCAGCGGAATTAATGCTTACCAGGAGATAGGGAATCTGATATTCAATGCCAAGGGATCTTACTAACAGTATTAAAGAAAAAGCTTATAATCTTGGATTTACCCTTATTGGTATATCGCCCGTAGGTGATTACCCTGAGAGCCAGTATTATAAAAAATGGCTGAATAAAGGTTATCAGGCCAGCATGGATTATATGTCGAGAAATGAAGAAAAAAGGCAGGATGTAAGAAACCTGGTTCCTGGTGCAAGGTCAGTTATTTCATGTGCTGTAAATTATAACACTGATCACCCTTATTCCACTTCATTGCAGGATCCGGGAAAGGGATGGATTGCAAGGTATGCATGGGGAGATGATTATCACTCAGTAATAAAAGAAAAATTAAATGTTTTAAAAGATTATGTATCTGATAATGCCGCAACTGATGAAAATGACAGGGTCTATGTCGATACCGGGCCGGTACTTGAACGGATGTATGCAAAGTATTCCGGGATAGGGTGGATTGGTAAAAATACCTGCCTGATTAACCAGGACATTGGTTCATGGCTTTTAATAGGAGAGTTAATAACAACCATAGAGCTGGATTATGACAGCGAGGCTGCAGAACGCTGCGGTACGTGTACAAAGTGTATAGACAGCTGTCCTACGGATGCAATTACAAGCCCTTATGTGCTTGATTCATCAAAATGTATTTCATTTCTAACAATTGAAAATAAAGAAGCAATCCCCGTTGA
Source organism: Deltaproteobacteria bacterium (assembly GCA_029262335.1). Classification (GTDB taxonomy): domain Bacteria; phylum Desulfobacterota_D; class UBA1144; order Nemesobacterales; family JAJCZQ01; genus JAJCZQ01. The sequence goes on along the minus strand of JAJCZQ010000050.1, from coordinate 13,545 downwards.
ATACAGGGAAGATATGGGAAATAATATTTTTGGTTGTGATATATGCCAGGATGTCTGCCCCTGGAATAATAAAGCCGAAAAGGTAACTGAAAAGGCCTTTTTACCAAGGGAAGGGCTGGCTGAACCAGAGCTTAAAACAATTGCAGGTTTGGATCAGCAGCAGTTCTCAAGTCTTTTTAAAGGTAGTCCAATCAAAAGAAGTAAAAGAAGGGGGCTTATAAGGAACGTCCTTGTTGCAATCGGCAACAGCGGAGATCAAAGTTTTGAAGCCCAGGTATTAACACTGCTGGATGATGATGAGCCTTTAATCAGAAAACATGCAGTATGGGCGCTATTTAAGATCAGCGGCATAAAACATAAGGATATTTTAAATAATATGCTGTGTGATGAAAAGGATCCCGGTGTTGTGGAAGAATTAAAACTTGTCCTTAACATTTTATAAAGGTATAAAATTTTGCTTATGAAAATGGAAGAAATGCAGCAGGAAGTAAAAGAAATAAATCAAAAGTTTTATGATGCATTAACCACTTCTGATTTATCATTAATGGAAGATCTCTGGATACAGCGTGATGATGTGCAGTGTGTCCACCCCGGATGGCCTCTTCTTTATGGATGGGAAAAAGTAAGGGAAAGCTGGAAAAATATATTTGAAGCCGGCGGCCTTACCAATATTGAAATATCCAATGTATTTATTGATGTCTCAGATGATACAGCTTGGCTCAACTGCACTGAAAAACTGAGTTATACAATTGGGGAACAGGTCGTAATAACCCTGGCACAAACTACAAATATTTTTGAATATAAAGATTCTGCCTGGAGGATGGTTCTTCATCATGCATCCCCCATGCCTATGCCTCCTACGGAAAAGGAGATTCCAAATCTTCAGTAGTTTCGGGAGTCAGTAATTCAAGGTTCCTGATTATTTCGTCTTTAAGGGCCGAAACACCATCACCTGTAATTGCTGAAATTCTAAATACATTTATACCCAGATTTACAAAATAGTCTTCAACCCTTTTAATACTTTCTTCGTCCTGGATTATATCTGTCTTACTTAATACAACAATTTGCGGTTTATCTTTGAGATCATTGCTGAACGAATCCATTTCATTGTTCATTTTAATATAGTCATCGACAGGGTCACGTTCGTTCAGCTGAGATATATCTATCATATGGACCAGGAGTTTTGTCCGTTCAATATGTTTAAGGAATTTTATGCCAAGCCCGGCACCTTTATGTGCACCTTCGATAATGCCCGGTATATCTGCAATTACAAAGGTTTTGCCATCACTATAGGTAACAACCCCGAGGTTTGGAATAATAGTGGTAAAAGGGTAATCCGCTATCTTGGGCTTGGCCGCAGATATCTTTGATATCAGGGTTGATTTGCCGGCATTCGGAAAACCTACTATGCCAACATCCGCAAGTAATTTTAGTTCGAGTTTGAGATTAAACTCTTTCCCTTCCTGCCCCGGATGCGCAATCCTTGGGGCCTGGTTTGTAGAAGTTTTAAACCTTGCATTACCCTTTCCGCCGTTACCGCCTTCGGCAAGCCTGAATTCCTGTCCGTTTTTATTTAAATCACAAAGTACTTCGTCAGTTGACACATCTCTTATTATCGTTCCGACAGGTACGGGTATGTATAGATCTTCTGAACCTTTACCGTGCTGGTCTTTGCCCCGCCCATTTTCCCCGTTTTTTGCCCTATATTCTTTTTTATACCTGAAGTCCTGGAGGGAACTAAGATTGGGGTTAGTTATGAATACTATGGCACCGCCTTTACCGCCGTCCCCGCCATTTGGGCCACCAAAGGGAACAAATTTTTCCCTTCTGAAACTGATGCAGCCGTCCCCGCCTTTGCCGGATTGTACAAATATTTGCGCTTCATCAATAAAATTAGACATTTTCTCTGTAAATTAGGAAATTTAAAAAGGTATTATAATACATTTACTACTAAACAATAGTATTATGAAATTAAGACTGCTAATTATTTTGTTTATTATTTCCTGTACGGGAAATAATCATGAACTATCCCCACATGAAAGTGCTGCGAAAGCAATTCATGATTCTTTCCAAAGCGGGAGCCATGTCCCACTTGTAAGTGAGACGAATCCATCACTTCAGATGAAGGACGCATATGTAATTCAGAAACATTATGTTGATTTAATTTTAGGTGACAATGAAATTGCAGGATTTAAAACAGGGCTTGCATCAAGGAAGGCACAGAGTGAATTGCTGGTGGACAGCCCTATTTCGGGCGTTTTGTTTCATTCAGGTAAACAGGGAAATAATTCTGAATTAAAACTTTATGACTACTTTACCATGCTGGTAGAAACAGAGCTGGGCTTCATAATAAAAGAAGACATAAAAAAACCTCTTAAAAAAACTGAAGAACTGGATAAAAAAATTTCAGCAATACTACCTGTTGTCGAGCTTCCTGATGTAAGATTTGAAAATCGTAGCCATTCAAAACTTGTAGATGTGGTTGCGGCAAATATATGTTCATCTAAGTTTATAATGGGAAGTGAGCATGATTTTAAAAAATACGGCTCAGATAATATTGATATAAAACTAAAGCTTGATGGAAATACAATAAACAGTGTTTCAATTACGGATTCAATGGATTATCAGAAGGAACTGCTTCTATGGCTTATTAATAAACAGCTGGAAAATGGATGGGAATTAAATACGGGGCAGGTATTAATTACCGGTGCAATGAACAAGATAAATATTGGCAGGGTGGGGGACTATGATGCTGATTATGGCCATCTTGGAAAAGTAAATTTTAAAGTGAGATAAACGACAATGAAATATGGGTTATGTCTTCCAATAAGAAGGGACTGCAGTATAGAATTTAATATTGAGCTTGCTGTCAGAGCAGAATCTCTGGGTTTTGATTCCGTATGGGTGAGTGATCATGTGGTTATGCCAAATAAAGCCGCCGGTTCATTCAGTACAATTTTTTACGACCCTTTTATCCTGCTTGCTGCGATTGCCTCAGTAACAGACACCATCAAACTTGGAACAAGTGTCATAATCCTTCCCTACAGGAACCCTGTGGTTGTTGCCAAAATGGCGGCCACGCTGGATGTTTTGTCCGGGGGAAGGTTAATAATGGGCGTAGCACCCGGTTGGCTGAAAGAAGAGTTTGACAGTTTGAATGCCGAATTTGAAAACAGGGGTGAGTTAACAGATGAATATATAAAAGCTATCAGGGAACTCTGGGTAAATGATAATCCTGAATTCTCCGGGAAATATATCAATTACTCTGATATTAGTTTTTATCCTAAACCTTTTGAAAACAGAGTCCCTGAAATCTGGGTAGGCGGGAGCAGTAAACGGGCAATGAGAAGGGCTCTTGAACTTGCTGCCGGATGGCAGCCCACCTGGATCAGTCCCGAAGATTATTCAGAAAGTATAAGTGAACTTAAACAAAATGGTTTGGAAAAGGGAATTAACCTGGACAGTTTTAGTTTTTCTGTCAGGAACAGGGTCAGGATAGAAGCACATGACAGCTCCGTGGATACACATAATGACCCTTCATATATGTTTAAGGGGACAATCGAAAATATTAGATCAGAAGTAAATAAATTTGCAGAAAACGGGGCTAAATATGTGGTTTTTGACCCGGAGGCTGAAAGTGATTCGGAGACTTTCAGTCTAATTGAAACTATTTCGGAAGAAATAATAAATAAAGCGGATTAAGTATTTAATCTTCCATATTTAAAACATTATTAAGAATGCCTTCCCAGTAGTTATACCAGTATGAACCTTTCTGGTGGTTAGCCATCTGCTGCTGGCAATGGAGAATGACGTGCTGTTTGTCCTGGTAAAGAAGCAGTTTTTTCCCGGCATCTTTTATTTCAAGTTCATCAAGCGGTATTTTATTAAGGTCTTCATTGACAGATGTGGTGAGCTGTTCTATGCTTGAATGTACAATATTTGCAGCATCTGTAATTTTCTGAATAGAATTTTGTGTGTCGCCGTTTATAAGGTCGCTGTTTGCTTTTATCAGGTCGGCAAAATCCAGTAAGAAATCGGCAGCTTTTCTTCCTTTCTTAAATTCATCCAGCATTTTTGTATATTCTTTAGCATCAAGTGACATAATATACCTCCGGGTATTTCAATATGATTTTATTCAATGAACAGGACATGTAAAGGGATTAAATGGGCCTGTATACAACAATCCCGGGTTTGTTCTTAAGATAAATAATCAGATCTTCATCCACAACTTTCCTGTTGCTTTTTTTTGAAGATGCATGCCTTAGGTAAGCTTTACCGTTCTTTTTGATAATTATTCCCGTGTGAGAAACGTCCAGGCCGTCAAGGTTGCTGTAAATCCCAATATAGTCACCGGTATTGATTTCATTAATAACTTCTGATGATAAATTTTCGGTAGGAATGAATGTAATATTTCTTTCAACTACCGGAATGCCGGTAAGGTAGTTGGAGCCGTCTGATTTAAGGTTCAGAAATTTTTTGACTGTTTTGCTGCTGCCTTTTCCAATATCCCCTGTTACGTCTTTTACCTGAGAAGAATTACTGATTGGCCAGTCTGAAAAAAAATGATTTCTTGCCCGGTAATCAATAATCCCGTCTTTGTAGCGGACGGTTTTTATCTGGTTTTTAAAACTCCCGAAGTCTGAGGAGCCGCGAATAGCTTCCACATAATCGATGTATGTAAAACAGTCCATACCTCCGAGGTTTATTGTAAGAATTTCCTGTTTGTTATTGCTGCCGATAAGTGTATTTCCAAGATAAGGGACATTTAAAAATCTTTCGGAAATTAATTCGATTTTATTTTCAATGAGCGGCTGTTTATTGGAACTGCCGATTATCTGGTCAATCGATTGCTGAGTAAAATTGCCAAGTTCTATAAATTCTGCTGTGTCACTGCTGTTAGCAAAAACAGGGCTAAAAAAGATTAGTATTAATAAGGGAAATATTATGTTCATTAATTCTTATTCGGAATAGTATTCTTTTAATTTGTAAAGAAGGTTGCGCCTGCTGATACCGAGCAGTTCTGCCGCCTTGGTCCTGTTGCCGTTTGTTTTCTCAAGTGCATCTTCAATATAGGCTTTTTCTATTCGCCCTTTTGCTTCATCAAGAGACAACTCTTCTACCCATGTATCAATGGGCAGGTTCTTATTATTTTGCACATCAGGGAGGTCTATTTCCTCGATGATGTCAGAATCGGTCATAATCATTGATCTTTCTATTATGTTTTCAAGTTCCCGTACGTTACCGTACCAGGGGTATTCCATTATTTTATTGGTAGCTTCCTTGCCAAGACCTTTTACAACATGCCCGAGTTTACTATTAAATTTGTTTATAAAATGATCAACCAGGGGAGGGATATCTTCCCTGCGTGCCCTGAGTGAAGGGATGTGAATAGGAAGTACATTGAGCCTGTAAAAAAGGTCACTTCTGAAAGTGCCGGCTTTTACCTCTTCTTCAAGATCGCTGTTTGTAGCAGCAATAACCCTCACATTTATTTTCTTTTCCTTGTTTTCCCCAAGTCTTCTGACTTCCTGTTCCTGCAGTACCCTTAACAGTTTTGTCTGCAGGTGGACGGGGAAGTCTCCTATTTCATCAAGAAAAAGGGTCCCGTCATTTGCATTTTCTATCAAACCTATTTTCGACTCATTTGCACCGCTGAAAGCACCCTTTATATATCCGAAAAGTTCACTTTCGAGAAGGGTATCGGGAATTGCTGCACAGTTTACCGCTACAAAGGAGTTTTCACTTCTTTTACTGTTCTGGTGTATACATTTTGCGATAAGTTCTTTGCCTGTACCGCTTTCCCCTGTAATCAATACAGTTGTATTGTACTGAGAGGCTTTGAGTGCAAGGTCCTTTATCTCTTTCATCGATTTGCTTACCGATACAATGTCTTCGTAACCGGCAGCTTTTCCAAGTTCATATCGAAGTGCTCTGTTATCTTTTTTGAGTTTGCTTTTTTCTTCAGCCATTTTCATTCTGAGGATGAGTTCATCGGTTTTGACAGGTTTCCTGATATAGTCGTCTGCCCCCGATTTAATGGCATCTACAGGAGTCTCAATGTTCCCGTATGCGGTAATCATTATTACTATTGATTCCAGCTCTCTCTTTCTAACTTCCCTTAAGAACTGGATGCCATCCATATGAGGCATTTTTATATCCGAGATTATAAAATCGAAGTAATCCCCCGAATCGATAAGTTGCAATGCTTTTACTGCGTCCGGCATAGCAACAGATTCAAATCCTTCAATCTGAAGCATTATAGAAAGGGATTCTCTTATTCCCTCTTCATCATCAATTAACAGAACTTTCGGCATGTATTTCCTCTAAAACCGGGAAAGTTAGAATAAATTCGGTCCCCTCTCCCATGTTACTGCTAACAGTAATATTACCATCAAACTGTTTAATTATTCTATGTGAAATTGAAAGACCCAGTCCCGTACCGGATCCCGGCTCTTTAGTGGTGAAGAAAGGGTCAAATATTTTATCGAGATTTGCACTTTCAATCCCCGACCCGTTGTCCTTAAATGAGACTTCAGCCAGGTTATTATCATTTAAATAAGAGCTGATTGATATATTTCCATTATCCTGTACCGCATCCTTTGCATTTATCAGTAAATTAATAAATACCTGCAGCAGCTGAAACTCATCAACCCTTATAGGTAAAGGATACTGACTTAATGACTTTTCAAGGTTTATTCTTTTAAAAATTCCCTGGTTACTTAGAAGGTCTACCGCTTTGTTTATAATATCATTCAGATTTGCCCTGGATTCCATTATCTCCCGTGGTTTTGCATAGTCGAGTAAGGTAGAAATTATTCGGTTAATTCTGTCAACTTCTGTAGATATTTTTTCAAGGTATTTATTCTTTTGTTCCTGGTCTATATCATGGCTTTTAGCCAGGATTTCCATATATCCGCTTATTGCAGAAAGGGGGTTTCCTATCTCATGGGCAACACCGGCTGACAGTTTTCCGAGGGAGGCCATTTTTTCAGATGCAATGAGCTCTTTTTGGGTTTCCACAAGCTGTTTATTCGCAGATTCAAGATTGTCTATATTTATTTCAAGCTTCTTTTTACTTGCATCGATTTCATCTGACATACTGAATAAAGCTTCCCGGAGTTTATTAATTTCAGATATTTTTCCTGTTTCCTGTGATAAAGGCGTTACGCCTCTTGAAATATCCTTTGTCAGGGAGATAAGTTTATGAACAGGGTTGACCACTGTTTTTGAAAGCAGGTAGTAACCGAATGTAGCAATAAGCAGCATAAATAGTATTATCCAGAGTGCTAGAAATTTCTGGTTTCTTTCTATGCCCTTGTTAAACCCCAGAAGAGGTTCGTATATATATATAGTCCCCTTAGCGCCCCTGCTGATTAATGGGGCAGCTATCTTGTATGATTCGTAGTTTTTAAAAGGCAGAAATGAAAGCCCGTCTACGTAAATTTCCGGTGTTTTGGTGTATGAGACCCTGTTTATAAGGCCATTCGGTATGTTCTCTTTGTCAACTACCGCATCAGGTGTTTTAAAGAAAATATCTTCTTTCCCGGTCTTGATATAGCCCCATGCACCATTGGATAGAGCATTTTGAAGGAACATAACTCCCTGGTTTATATCTGATTTAAAGTATGTTGATTCAAATACATTTATAACGGCACTGGTAGTGTCAATTTTTGTCTGGATAGCGGAACGTTCGGTGAGTTTTATTGAAATAATTCCAATAAGAATCATCCCTACTCCGCAGATCACAAGAATATTTAATAAGATATAAAAGCGCAGGCCTAGCTGGTTCATAATAATTAATAGAAGACTTTTTAGAAGTATAATTTATTTAGTGCAAAGGTATAACAACTATTTGAATTATAATGCGGGGATTACCAATGGGCCGGTAAAGATAAATATCACCGCGGCAATTGAAATAAAAGGGCCATAGGGCAGGGCAAGTTTCATGTTTCCCTTCTGGAGCAGAATTATTGCGATCCCTACTACGGAGCCGACAAGAGAACTTATTAGTATGGTAAAGAATACACCTTTTACGCCGAGGAATGCCCCAAGCATTGCAAGCAGTTTCACATCTCCCATACCCATACCCTCTACCTTCCTGATCAGTTTATAGATATAAGCTATTAGAAAAAGCGAGCCGCCTCCTATAATTATTCCAAATACAGAATTAAGGGCAGGTATTTCAGGGACAATATAGAATATGTTCCCCAGATCTATCCTTGGAAATACTTTAAGAAACAGTCCCCAGTCCGTAATCAGGAGGTTATATATAAGGCCGATAGCAATACCGGGAAACGTTATTACATTGGGGATAATAAAATGTTCGAGGTCTATGAAGGTTATTACAATAAGTGAAAGTGTGAGCAAGACGTATACAAATGTTTCAATCGTAACGCCGTATTTATAAAATAACAGTGTGACTAAAACTGCGGTCAGAAGCTCAACAGCAGGGTATATCGGGGAGATTGATTCCCCGCAGCTGCTGCATTTGCCGCCTAGGAGCAAATAACTTATTACAGGTATATTCTGATAAGATTTAATCGGGCTGCTGCAGTTAGTACAATGAGAAGGAGGAAAGGCAATTGATTCTTCACGGGGCAGCCTGTAGATACAGACATTTAAAAAACTCCCGAATATCAGACCGAAGATAAATACAAATGAGTAAAACAACACTGGGTTAATTACAGTAATTTCCAATAAATCCAATCCCCGACTAAGTCTTTGCCCTGCTTATAAATTCTTGTACTGACTGGTCAAAATGTTTTTTAGTAACTTTAAGGACCTTCTTTTTGTTTTTCAGATGGTCACGTATAGAGATGATTGATGCCCTGTTGCATATGACTTCTATATCAGCTCCGGTCATCCCTTTCAGCCCGGAAGCAAGTTTCTTTAGATTGACATCTTTTTCGAGTGGTTTATTTTTTGTATGAATTTCTAATATGTCCAGTATCTCACTCTCGTTTGGAGGGGGTATTTCTATAATCATATCAAACCTTCCGGACCTCAGGATTGCCGGGTCAACCATATCCACCCTGTTAGTAGAGGCAAGAATAAATACATCGACCAGTTCTTCAATACCATCAAGTTCGGTAAGAAGCTGGCTAACCACTCTCTCGGAAACCCTGTTGGAATCCGCTTCACTCCTTTTGGGGGCAAGTGCATCCATCTCGTCAAAGAATATAATCGCAGGTGAGACCTGTTTTGCTTTATGAAATACTTCCCGTACTGCTTTTTCCGATTCACCAACATATTTTGAAAGCAGTTCTGCACCTTTAACGGAGATAAAATTTACATTACTCTGATTTGCAAGTGCTTTTGCCAGCAGGGTTTTTCCTGTCCCCGGGGGGCCTGTAAGCATTATGCCTTTGGGAGGTTTTACATCTGCAGATTCAAAAAGGTCCCTGTGTTTGAGAGGCATAATTACTGAGTCGGTAAGTTTTTCTTTTACATCGGCAAGTCCGCCTACTTCAGCCCAGGTAATTTTGGGTACTTCTACAAATATCTCACGTATTGCTGAGGGGTTTATATCTTTTAGTGCATTTAGAAAATCCTCTATATCTACAAGAAGAGGTTTTATGTCTTTAAATTCAAAAGAATCATCATAGAATTCAAGGTCAGGGATTGTCCTCCTGAGGGACACCATTGCAGCTTCTTTACACAGGTTCTCAAGGTCTGCACCTACGTATCCCTGGGTAAGCTCGGCAAGCCTTTCAAAATCAACATCATCTGAAACAGGCATGCATCGGGAGTGAATTTTAAGTATATCTATTCTTGAGTCATGGTCCGGTACTCCGAGGTTTATCTCCCTATCAAACCTTCCCGGCCTTCTTAATGCCGGATCAACGGCTTCAGGGATATTGGTAGCACCAATTACAATCACGTTTCCCCTTTCTCTAAGCCCGTCCATTAAAGTCAGAAGCTGAGACACTACTCTTTTTTCAACTTCACCTGATACTTTTTCCCTCCTGGGTGCAATTGCATCCAGTTCATCTATAAAAATAATTGAAGGCTGGTTTTTAGTTGCAACATCAAATATTTTCCTGATGCGCGCTTCACTTTCACCATAAAACTTATGAATGATTTCCGGGCCGTTTATTACCTGGAAATTTGCATTTGTTTCACTTGCAATGGCTTTTACAAGAAGTGTCTTTCCGCTCCCGGGTGAACCAATTAGTAATACTCCCTTTGGAGGCACTATTCCGAGTTTTTCAAATACCTGGGGAAATTTCAGCGGGAGTTCTATCATCTCCCGTATTTTGTTTATCTGGTTTTCAAGTCCCCCGATATCTTCGTAACTCAGCCTGCTGGTATCGATTTTCCCTACGGGTTTTTTCTTTACTTCGATCTTGGTTGATAGTTTCACAACCACGGACTTTGTAGGTTTTAGATTGAGTATTTCAAACTCTTCTTCCATCATCCCGGGTAGTTTGACGCTTATCTTGTCACCTACCGTGAGGGGTACACCCTCGAGCCTGGTAGAAATGAGTTTGAATTTCTCAGGGGAATACAGGATGTCGTTATTTTTTGGGCAAAGAACTACTTTTGTGCCAATGCGGGATTTTGCTTTTTTTATATTAAGGACTTCATCAATCTCGGACCGTACATTTTCTCGTGTAACAAAATCAATCTCTATTACGGATTCTGACTCGCCATTTTCATATGTATTACCTTCAAGCGGTATTGCCCTTACAACTGTTTTTCTTTTACCGCCAAGTTCCACAAGGTCCCATGTGCCTATGCCCAGCGAAGACATGTTCTTTTCGCTTATCCGTGCATAGCCTTTCCCGGCGTCTTTTGCGTGTATTTCAGATATTTTTAATGAAATCATATTTCTTCCCAAAAGAAATACTACAATTAAACCAGACAGATTCAAGAATTAAGATTAATTGTATTAGTTTCTGTATTATTTATAATTTTTAAAACTATTTATTTCAGCCACTCAATTGAATATAAGATCACTCACTTTAAGAAATTTCAGGACGTATAAAAACCTAAATATATCTTTTCACGATAAATTTAATCTAATTTACGGCAATAATGCCCAGGGGAAGACAAATCTGCTCGAAGCAGTTTACTATCTTTGTTCATTCAGGCCGTTTAAGAGTGTTAAAAATGATGAACTTGTTACTTTTGATGAAGAAAACTCCGGAATAAAAGGTGAAATTGAGTCAAACAGCGGACTTGATGAGATAAATATCTTTATAACAAAAGGGAAAAAGTCTGTAAAACTAAATGGCAAACTTGTCCACAGGCTTAGCAAATATATCGGACGGTTTAATATTGTACTTTATCTGCCATCTGATCTTAAAATTATAAAAGGCTCCCCAAGTGTCAGAAGGCAGTACCTTGATGCACTTATCTGCAACCTTGAGCCTGCACACGTAAAAGACCTGAAGGACTATAATAAATCCATAAGCCACCGAAATAGTATGCTTACAAAATCAAGGTCACTTACTGCTGAGATGCTTGAGGTCTGGGACCTCGGTATAGCTGAGATTGGAAGCAGGATTGTAAAAAGAAGGGTTAAGCTGGTCAGGGAATTAAAAAACCGGCTAAATGAACTTTATAATTCTACCTCGGGAGTTAATTCGGTAATTGATATTACGTATAAACCATCCTATGAAAAGGACGGTACTCTTGAAGAGTCAATTTTAAAATCACTAAAAGCTAATTTCCCTAAAGATCAATTACGTGGCCATACGACAGTTGGCCCGCACAGGGACATGATAAGTTTTAGCATAGACGGCAATGATTCGGCCTTATACGCATCACAGGGGGAATCCAAAAATCTTATCCTGGCACTTAAAGCTGCTGAAATATCCATTTATGAGTCCGTAACAGGGCAGGTGCCTGTCCTGCTTCTCGATGATATCACGAGTGAACTTGATAAGCAGAGAAAGGGATTTTTATTTGCTCTATTAAAGGACTATGCCGGCCAGATATTTGTTACTTCTACAGGTATTGATGAAATCCCGTATAAAGGGGATAAAAAGATTTTTAAAATTACAAAAGGATTTGCTGAAGTAATTAGTTAGAATTTATGGTAAATTAACCAAAATTTGAAAACAGGACGGCAGCTATGGATGTAAAAATAATAGATGTAAACTTTTTCGCACCACATGTAATAGCTTCATATCTTATTGAGACCAGCGAAGGGCCAATAATAATTGAAACAGGGCCTGATTCCACATTTAACAATCTTGAAAAAGGTCTAGCAGAGCACGGTTATAAGGTCTCTGATATTCAAAATGTTTTTGTAACTCATATTCATCTTGACCATTCCGGCGTTGCTTGGCGATTCGCAAGGGAAGGGGCTTCTGTATATGTACATCCAAGAGGAGCACCTCATTTGGTAGCACCGGAAAGGCTTATGGCATCAGCGGCTATGATCTACGGAGACCAGATGGATGAGCTCTGGGGCACTGTTGAAGGAATTGATGAAGGCAAGGTTATTGCTGTTGAAGACGGCCAGGTAATTAAAATTGGCGATACCGAAATTACCGTGCATGAAAGTATAGGCCATGCAAATCATCATAACGCTTACCAGATTGAAGATTCACTTTTTACGGGTGACGTAGCCGGGTGCAGGATTGACAACGGGCCTACATTACCTCCAACTCCACCGCCTGATATTCATGTTGAAAGATGGCACGCATCAATTGAAAAGATAAAAAAGATTAATCCTAAAGAACTATATCTCACTCATTTCGGCAAATTTACCAATGTTAACGAACATTTAGATGATCTTATGACTCATCTTGATGAGTGGTCCGAATGGATGGGACAGAGAGCAAGAGACGGTAAGACAGAGGAAGAGATAATCCCGGATTTCCTTATATTTTATAAGACCTATTTTGATGAACCGGGAGTAGGGGAAGATATTTTTAATAAATATGAATCTGCCGACCCACACTGGATGAACGTAGGCGGGCTTCTTCGTTATTGGAATAAGTACCAGCTGGCTGAGAAGTAAGATCTTCCTGTCATCTCGAACATAAGTGAGAGATCTTTCTTTTCTGTAGAATAATCTTTTGTCATCGCGAGCATAAGCGCGGCGATCTCTTTTTTATCCGGGGAATTCTTCAATTGGGTATGTTCTAGAACTGGGGAGAGACTATCAAAAAATAATTTTTATAAAACTTCTATAGCTATATTCTCTTTTGGCAATAGTTCAATTTGCAATGACATTAAGTTGAACTGTCATCCTGAACTTGATTCAGGATCTCTATTTATTTATTTCCATAGTTTTTCTTGTCGTTTTTAGAAATGTTGTTATAATAAATGCTTCTTTATTTTCGGGGCGTGGCGCAGTCTGGTAGCGCGCGGCATTTGGGATGCTGAGGTCGGAGGTTCGAGTCCTCTCGCCCCGATACTTTATTTATAAGGGTTTACTTAATTCCTAATTATTCACCTTTTCCCATTACTACAGATTTTGCTACAATATTTTTATTTTTGAACATATTTTGCTTTTCATAATCTGCTGCAAGGTAATATAGATCTTTAATTTATTTTGATATTATAATTATTCTATAGGGAACTATTTAT
>JAJCZQ010000049.1 GCA_029262335.1 Deltaproteobacteria bacterium | reverse complement strand
TAATATTTTTGTGGCTGAGCATGACCCCTTTTGGATTGCCTGTTGTGCCGGATGTAAATAAAATCTCTGACAAATCGTCACCTTTTACTTCTGTACGCTTTATTGCGGAACTCTGTTCGTTTGCGATATCATGCAGCTGTTCCATGGGTATAAGATGTTGCAGGCACGAAACAGATTCCTTAATTTTAGAGATATCTTTTAAATGTGAAGCAGAAAAAAAGATTGCTTTAGACTCAGAGAAACCGATAATATGTTTTAAATTATCAAAACCTGTTTTAGAATCCAGGGGTATTGCTACACAGCCAATCCATAAAATAGCAAAATAAGAAATAGCCCATTCAGGTCTGTTTTCCGAAATAACAGCAATGTGGTCACCTTTGTTCAGACCAATTTGTTTTAAATTGGCAGCAACATTTATTACTTTATTGTAAATATCTCCATAAGTATATTCAGATATATGATTGTTTTGTATATGAACAAAGGCCGTAAGATTTTCATACTTTGAACTCTTTTTTTCAAACATTTCAGAAATAGTTTCAATACCCATCTTATTTCTAAGTAGTTTTAATTTTTGTGTGGGAACGTTTAACTTATTCTTCATTTTAATTAAAAAAACTGTCTAATTTCTGCAAATTTGCTTACTGCAACTTTGTAGTTTTTAAATCCGTAGTCAGTGTTATTTATATTTATATAAATACTGTCAATTTTAGCATTAAAGGCTCCTTTAATATCACGTTCTATATCATCTCCAATGAAAATAGTATCTAATCTGTCTTTATTATCCCGCTTTAACGCGTAATCAAATATTTTTTTATCAGGTTTTCTCCAACCGAATGTATCTGAAATTATTATTGTATCAAAATAGGATGTTATGTTGTGTTTATCAAGTAGTTTATAAGCTGTTGGAGAGTAATCAAAATTAGAAATAATAGACAAATTATAAGAATTGTCCTTTAAATAATCAAGCACATCCCTGTGATCTTCAGGAAAGACCATTGATTTTTCAAGAGAGTCCATATGTGAAATAACTAAATTATTGATAATATCACTGTTGAATTCAAGATTCATATCCTCAAACATAATATGAAATCTTTTTGAGTTATGGTATTCCCTGTGGTCAATATTCTTTAAGTCCTGAAATTTTCTGTAGCTTGTATGAAAAAATTCAAAAAATTCTTCAAAACTATATTTGTCATAATAATTCCGGAATACAGAGTAAACGTCAGGTCCCGTAGAGTGGTGTATTTTTCCATTTACCTTTATTTGAGTCAGTAAATCCGGCTTAAAAAGTATTAAAGTATCAAAAAGATCAAATATTATATTTTTATAAACTTTCATTTATGAATCAGCAGGAGCTTGATCTTTCAATAATCACGTCAAGAAGTTTGTCATGAAGCCCAAGTGGTTCTGATATTCTGCATTTTGTATCCGGGTATTTACCTATGATATCATTAACCATATTTGGAATATCAGTCTTAGAATGCCTTCCCGGTACAAGAAAATACGGATGCACAGTGATATCATCTGCACCTTTATTTACACAGATAGAAAATGCATCTTCAAGGGTAGGGGAGGCCAGTTCCATATGGCAATATTCTATTATATCAAACCCCGTATTACTGCGTTCTTTAATTCTATCAGCAATGGCTTCAAGCATTTTGTTTGCTTCATTTACTTTACTTCCATGGTCAATCAATATAAGGGCTTTAACTGGATTGGGCATAATAATCGTCCATCAGGCAGCGTTTAATTTAATAGTCTCGAGCACTATCTCAGCGCTTCTGTAAAATTCATCCATTATTACATGTTCATTTACAGTGTGTAGTTCATACATACCTGTTCCCAGGTTTACACATTCAATACCCATATTGTTGAAATAGTTAGCATCACATCCTCCGCCTGTAGTATGATGATCTATTTCATATCCAAGGTTGCTAACGGCTGTATCAACCATCTTAGTTATATATGCATCAGAGGGGACATCCATTTTCTCATAAACTCTTTCGACCTCTATTTCTATACGCGGTTTAAATGTTTTTCCATCAAGCGTTACTGAATAATTTTCTGCAGCATCATTAAAGCATTGCGTCATATGTTGAATTTCATTATCCAGCTTTTTATTGTCATGACTTCTTGCTTCACCTTTTACCATTACATAATTTGGAATAATATTTGTTGCTACTCCACCCGAAATTATGCCTATATTTGAAGTTGTTTCATGGTCAATCCTACCAATTTTCATATTTGATATTGCTTCGCAAACGATTTTTATTGAACTAATGCCATTTTCGGGGCAAAGTCCGGCATGTGCTTCGAGTCCATGCACTTTAAATATTGCAATATCAGATGTGGGGCATTTTAAAACAAGCCTTTTAGGTGTACTACTGTCCAGAACAATACCGTATTTAGAATTAAACTGATTAATATCAATATATTTAGCACCAAGCAAACCAATCTCTTCGCATATTGTAAAAGCTACTTCTATATCTCCGTGGGGTATGTTCTGCTCCTGTAAAGTCCTTATAACTTCAACTATTATTGAAACTCCGCTTTTATCATCACTACCAAGGATTGTTGTACCATCACTTCTCATAATTCCATCTTCTATTCTTGGTTTAATACCCAGACCTGGCGACACAGTATCCATATGAGAAGAAAGAAAAAAAGTAGGAGCATCAGTATTGCCTTTAATTTTTACTATTAAATTTCCAATGTTGCCTTCAATTATCTTTCCTACATCATCAAATACACATTCAGCACCAAGCTGATTCATTTCGTTTTCAAGTTTAAGTGCTACATCTTTTTCAAATTTGGAAGGACTGTCTATTCTGATCAGGTCCATTAGATGTTCGGTCATTCTTTCTCTGGAAATCATAAAATGCTCCTTTTTATTAAAAGTATACACAATCTTATATCTAAGAAAATTTATAAAAGATAAAAAAAAAGGTAAAAGATTAATATCTTTTACCTTTTTTTTATTTGCTAAAAACAACCTTTTTTAATAAATGTTAAATACTTGTGTGGTCAAATAATCACACAAGTCCTTCTAAATAAACTTTAACATTATTAACCTGATTCTTGTTTAAAGAATAAATTCTATTCTGCTTGACCTTCTTTTCATTAACAAGATCAGCTTCTTTTAGAATTTTCAGGTGATTGGATATTGCAGGTTTAGAAATATTAAACTTATCAGCTATTTCTCCTGCCACTGTATCACCTTTGCTTAGATAAACAAGAATTTCCCTTCTGGTGTTATCAGCAATTGCTTTAAATGGACAACCCATTTATAATTCCTCCCGAGTTTTAGAATTATAAACTATTGTGATTTAATAATTTACATCTATATATTACCATTTTTTTCATGAATATAAAAGAGTAATAAATAATTGTTTAAAAATCTTTAAAATAAAGAATATGGAGGAAATAGTTGAGTATACAATTAAAAAAAGGAAATGCCCTTAAAACAACAACTGATTTATTAATTTTTTCATTATTTGAGGGAGAACCCCTGAATGCAGAACTAAAAAAAATTGATAAACAATTAAACGGTTCAATAAAAAAATTAAATAAAGAAACCAGCTTCAATGGCCAGCACGGCAAAGTTAACCGTTTTAATACCCATGGACTAATTGATGCAAAATCAGTTTTAATTATCGGGCTTGGTAATAAAAAAGAATTTTCAGCAAACAAGTGTTATCGTGCATTTGCCAAAACCGGGAAAAATATAAAAAGCAGTGATAAAGAAGTAACATTAGTTACAGACATGAGTGGAAGTAATTTGCTTTCCAGTTCAATTGAAGGTTTACTGCAGGGGAATTATAAATTCACAAAATATAAAACAGAAAAATCCAATAATAGTGGATTCAATTTAACTATTAACTCTAATACCATTAGTGAAAGGACCTTTTCAAAAGAATCCAAAAAAGCCCTTAACATCACAAAAGCCGTACATCTTGCAAGAGATATCGTTAATGAACCACCAGTTTACCTGACACCAGCAAAGCTGGCTAAAATTTCAGAAGAAGTCGCAGCAGAAGGTAACCTTGAAATTAAAATTTTAGGAAAAGAAGAAATAAGAAAAGCAGGTATGAATGGTCTTTATTCTGTATCCCGGGGAAGTACGCAGCCACCAAGATTTATACATTTTACTTATACCCCTAAACAGAAATCAAATAAGACTGTTGCAATTGTTGGTAAAGGAGTCACTTTTGATTCCGGTGGCTTATGTTTAAAACCTGCGGTTTCAATGCTTACAATGAAAATGGATATGGCAGGATCAGCCGCTGTAGTTGGTGCTATGAAAGCAATTGCCGAGTTAAAACCAAAACATACAATCCATGGAATTATCCCTGCAACAGAAAACATGACAGGTGGTGATGCATATAAGCCGGACGATGTAATTTATGCTTTAAACGGCAAGTCAGTTGAGATAATAAATACTGATGCAGAAGGAAGAATAGCACTGTCCGACGCTTTGAGTTATGCGGTCAAATTAGGGGTTGATGAAATCATAGACCTGGCAACATTAACCGGTGCCTGCATAGTAGGGCTTGGCAGTTATACGGCTGGTGTTATGGGAAACAATAATAAGCTCATCAGTTCAATACTTGAAAGCAGTGATAACGTAGGAGAAAAAATGTGGCAATTACCCCTTGACGATGAACTAAGGGCTGAAATAAAAAGTAATATTGCCGATATTAAAAATGTTGGAAGCAGGTGGGGCGGGGCAATTACAGCAGGCTTGTTCCTTGAACATTTTGTTTCTGATACTCCATGGACACATATTGATCTTGCAGGTCCGGCATATCTTGAAAAAAGTAATGACGTGTATCCACAGGGTGGTACCGGATTTGCAGTAAGAACTCTTGTCAATTATTTAACTGACAATAAGTAATCTTTTATGCTTGAAAAATATTTAAATAATAATACTTATATCGAGTTAGTACTAAAAGATGATATACCTGAAGAAAACATCAGCACTGGTATACCTTTTTTAAATGACAATAAAACTACAGTTCTTGATCTTTATAAATTCATCCAGCAGTTAAAAAATAGTTCTTCAAATGGACTATTTTTAAAAATAAAAAGATTAAATATTGGATTTGCAAGAGCAGATGATATCAGGTCTCTTCTTCTTGATTTACGCAGCTCAGGTAAAAAAGTATTTATCTATTTGGAAGATATAGGAAACATCGAATATTTCATTGCTACTTCAGCTGATAAAATATTTATTCCGCCCTGGACCACTCTAAACCTGTTAGGACTTTCATTTGATTCTTTCTTTATAAAAGAACTACTGGACAGCCTGGATATAGAACCTGAAATAGACGGGTTCGGTGAATACAAGTCGGCTGCTGACATGTTTAACAGGAAAACAATGTCCCCCTATCACAAAGAAATGATGCAGTCTGTGCTTGATAATCATTACGATAATTTGATTGATACAATAGCTTCATCAAGAAATATTTCTAAAAATGAAATAAACAAGATAATAGATACTAATCCCATTAATCCTGTTAAAGCAAAATCTCTAAAACTAATAGATAAAATCGCTTATGAAAATGAAGTTACTGATTTTATAGAAAGTGAGTCAAATAATAAAATTAAATTTGTAAAATTCAAAAGTTTTACAAGAAATAACAGGTATGCTGGAGTTATAAAAGAGATAAAGAGATTTATTTATGGAAGAAAAAAATATATTGGATACATAAACATTAACGGAATGATTACTCAGGGTTCAAGTAAAAAAGGAAGTGGTTTCGTAAATACTTGTGGTTCTGATACTTTAATCGAGCTGATAAAAAAAGCTGCAGACGACAAATCCATAACAGGCGTAATAGTGAGAGTATTAAGCCCCGGTGGTTCAGCTCTGGCTTCAGACCTTATACGCAATGAAATACATAATCTTTCTTTAAAGAAACCAGTAGTAATATCAATGTCTGACGTAGCTGCATCGGGCGGATATATGGTCTCACTTTCTTCTGAAAAAATATTTGCAAATCCCTTTACCATTACCGGATCAATTGGTGTGGTTGCAGGTAAGTTTAATTTCAAGAAACTGTTAAACAGATATGGCATTTACAACGAAACACTAAAAAAAGGAAAAATGTCTACAATTTATTCCACCGGCAAAAGTTTTACTAAACCGGAAAAAACTAAATTTTTAGAACTAATTAAAGAAATGTACGATGAATTTGTGAAACTTGTATCTGACAAAAGGAATATAAGCCTCGAACAAACTGAAAAAGCAGCAAAGGGTAGGGTGTGGTCAGGCCCTGATGCTAAAAATAATGGCTTAATTGATGAATTGAACAGCCTCAAAGGGTGTATTGAAGAGATTAAAAACATGTCCGGATTAACCGATGACGAAGTTTACATAAAGGAATTCATACCTAAAAACAAATTATCATTTTCAGGCATTGAAAAATTTGCTCATATTAAAGCAGTAAATGATTATTTTGAGTTATTTGAAATCTTAAACAGAGAGCAGATCTATGCAGTAGTACCCCATAACTGCAGAATAAATTAAGAAACTACAAATATTCAATCCAATCAGAGTATTTATCATTTTTTCCCCTGATTATATCAAAATAAGTTGATTGAAGTTCTTTAGTAATTGGACCGGGCTTACCTGTTCCGATAGTCCTGAAATCAATCTCTCTCACAGGAGTTATCTCAGCGGCAGTTCCGGTGAGAAATACTTCGTCGGCAATATACAGCTCGTCCCTTGTGAATCTTTGCTGTTCAACTGTAATATTCTTATCTTCAGCAAGCTGTAATATGCAGTTTCTTGTGAATCCTTCTAATATTGATGTAAGGGGAGGAGTTTTTAATTTTCCTTCTCTTACTATAAATATATTTTCTCCGCTTCCTTCAGCCAGATAACCTTCACTGTCTAGCAACAGTGCTTCATCAAACCCCATGGAAGTTGCTTCTATCTTTGCCTGTATGGAATTAACATAGTTTCCGCAAATTTTGGCTTTAGTCATAAACGAGTTAACACCCATTCTTGTATATGATGATACTTTTGCCCTGATACCTTTATCTAAACCATCATCACCTAAATATGCACCCCATGACCATGCGGCAATTGTAAGCCTGATTGGGTTGTCTTTGGGATGAATACCCATTGCCCCGTCTCCAATAAATACCAGAGGCCTTATATAGGCTTCTTCAAGACCGTTTTCTTTTATTAAAAGTTTAATCGCTTCAGATACTTCATTGTTGGTGTATGGCAGCTTTATACCGGCTATATGGCATGAATTAATTAGTCTTTGTACATGTTCATTAAGAAGTAATACGGCTGTTTTACCGTTCTCACACTTGTAAGCACGTATACCTTCAAAAACACCAAGTCCATAGTGAAGAGAGTGTGTTAAAACGTGAACATTTGCATCTGCCCAGGGTATTAACTTCCCGTCTAACCAAATTAATCCAGGATTTTCTGACGACATAAATTACTCCAAATAGAAAGATATTTAGAAATTGAACAATGAATAGTGCAATTTTTAAAAAAGAAAGTCAAGTAGGGTAAATTATAAATAATATAAATATTTTTATTCTACTTCTATGGTATCTGCATCTACATTATTACCAAATCCAAGTAAATTCCCATTTATATCAAGTGTCTGGCCTATCAGAAGGTCATTACAGTCAATATCGTCATTGTCTCTTGTAATAACTGTTGAATTTGAAACCTGTATGATTATGTCTATGGGATCACTTCCTTCGGATTCAACTGTAAGAGAACCACTATTGTCAGTGCAGTTGTTTTCAATCAGGTCAGCATCAAAACTTACAGTTACATCATCTTCATCAAAATCTACTGTACCGTTTTCAAGAGTTATATTACCAAGGTTGACTTCTGCTTCAGGAAATATATTAATACTTGTCTCTCCAAGAAGTTCATCACCATTATCATCATCAAGAAATTCAATTATTGTATTATTACTCGCAAAATTTCCTTCAACAAAAAAAGTACCTGAACTGGTTGTAGTATCACTAAATGACTGAACTGCATCATTTTCCATTACTGATATTGTTATACCTGCTAAATCGTTTTCCCGGTTTGGTATAACTTCGGTAATTGTTCCCCTAAGGACTTCATCTGTATTACCACCATTGCCGCCACCACCGTCATCATCATCATTGGTTCCTCCAAAATCTACGTCACAGCCGCCAATAATCAGGAAAAGTAATAAAAAGACAGATAGGTATTTAGTTTTATTTCTCATAATATTTATTTGCATCCATACGTTTAGTTTTTAATTATTTAAACCTTATCAGAAAAGATTGTGTTTACAAGAATTAATTTAATGACTTATTTTTATATACCTGTTAAATTGATTGCTTTAATATCGGGTAATTGTAATGGAAAATACTAAAAAGAATATACTGTTTATTAATCACTCCGTAAGGGACGGCGGCCCCGGAAGAAGTCTTTTTTATATTCTTAAATATCTGAACAGAAAGAACGTAAAGCCCTATATATTAATACCAAAAGACGACATATTTTCAGACAATCTCAAAAATGAAGGTATTTATGAAAATATAATCGTAGACAGCCGTTTCCCGGAAAATATATTTGTACCCCGCCTGGGCATGGAGATTTACAACAACAAATCAGACAGTCTCGATTACACAACAAAACTTAAAAAACTCCTTGCAGCAATAATCAATATATTTGAACTCATAACCCTTATACTTACATCCGGGAAAATAATTAGAGAAAATAACATTGATGTAGTCTACTGCAATGGCACACAGGCAAAAGTAGTGGGTACTTTTATCGGAAAAATTAACAACAAACCTGTTATCTGGCACGTAAGGAACATTCAGCAAAAATATGTTTTGAAAACCATTATCACTAAATTATCTTCATTTGATTCGGTAAAAAAAATAATTCCTGTTTCTAATGCAACAGCTCAGCAGTTTAATCATGTAAAAGAGAAGGTCCATGTAGTCTATAATGGCATAGACCCTTCGGACTACAGCCCAACAAAAACCAAAGGGACACTTAGAGCTGAATATAAAATATCGAAAAACACTGTAGTTATTGGCAGTACAGGAAGATTAGTACCAAG
The DNA here is from genome assembly GCA_029262335.1 of Deltaproteobacteria bacterium. GTDB lineage: Bacteria > Desulfobacterota_D > UBA1144 > Nemesobacterales > JAJCZQ01 > JAJCZQ01. The sequence continues at coordinate 107,527 of JAJCZQ010000049.1, read as the reverse complement.
GAAAGGGTATATACATTTAATAGAAGCTGCAAAGTATATAAAAGAAAAAAGCAATAATAAGGACTTTGTATTTGTGATAGTTGGTGATACTCCGCATTTCTTTCAGTACAATCACCTGGACTATCTAAAAAAGAAAGTATCAGAATACGGCCTTGATGACCATTTTATTTTTACCGGCTATAAAAGCGATATAATGCCTTATCTTAAAAACTTTGATATTTTTGTAATACCTTCCAACTATCCTGACCCATTCCCAAGGTCTGTGATAGAAGCAATGTGTTTTAAACTTCCTGTAATAGGTTTTAGAATAGGTGGTATTGCTGAGGCGATTGATCATAATGTCACGGGATTTCTAAGTGAAAAAGATGATGTGGCTAATTTATCTGAGAACTTACTTACACTTGTTAATGACCGTGAAATGAGCAAACAAATGGGTGCAGCAGCAAGGGAAAGGGTAATTAAAATGTGTAATGCAAAAGATATAAGTAAAGCTATAGAAGAAATAATACTTACAGTAAATTAATCCTTGTCGTCGGCCCTTGTCCTGAAAATAAGGTTTATAGGTGTTCCCGAAAAATCAAAATACTCTCTTAGCTGGTTTTCAATATATTTCTTATAATTATCAGGGATTTTGTTCTTAGCATTCGAGAATAGTACAAAAGTAGGTGGTTTTGTATATGGCTGAGTGATGTAGTAAAATTTCAGCTCTTTACCCTTGTGCATACCCGGGGGATTTTTCTTTTTAATTTCATCAAGAAATTGATTTAATTCCTTTGTTTTTATCTTCCTTGAATAGTTCTCAAAAACATTATTTACAAGGCTGAATATTTTATTTACTTTTTTACCGGTAAGTGCGGATGTCGTTAAAACCGGCGAATAATTAAGTGATTTTAAATTTTCAATAGTAAGTTCATCTATATTGTCTACTTCTTTTGCTTCTTTTGGGGCAAGGTCCCATTTATTTAAAAGTACAATCGAAGCTTTACCCCTGCTTTTTACAAGGTCACCAAGCCTCGCATCATGGTGAGTAGGGCCCTCTGATGCATCAATCATAAAAAGTACCAGGTCAGAGCGGGTCATGGCCCTTATAGCCCTTAATACGCTGTATCTTTCAAGCAGTTCTGATATCTTTGATTTTCTTCTTATACCGGCCGTATCAATTATTAAATACTCTTTCCCATCTATCTCATAGTGTGTATCAATAGCATCACGGGTAGTTCCTGGAACCGGACTTGTAATAAATCTGTCTTCACCAAGGATTGCATTAACCAGTGTGGATTTACCTACATTTGGTTTACCAATAACTGATATTCTAATTATATTATCTTCATCATATTCCTGCGAATATTCACTTTCAGGCAGATTGTCCCGAATCAGGTCTATTAGTTCATAGGTGTTCCTGTTGTGAAGTGCAGAAATATTTAAAAATGTATCAATTCCAAGCTTATGAAATTCATAACTGTTTAATTCATGTTTTTTGTGGTCTATTTTATTTATAATATAAAGAACTTTTTTCCCGGATGATCTTAAATATTTGATTATGTCTTCATCACCCGGCATAACTCCCTGCTTGCCATCCATTAAGAATATTATCAGGTCGGCTTCTGCTAAAGCTATTTCTACCTGTTCTTTAATCATCTCTTCCGTATTATCATTCGGATTTATTACAAGCCCGCCTGTATCTACGATTGCAAACACCTTGTTTTTCCAAATAGCTTCCCCATAGACACGGTCTCTTGTAACACCCGGGACATCTTCGACAATGGATTTATTCTGTTCAATTATATGATTAAACAGTGTGGATTTCCCTACATTTGGTCTTCCGACTATAGCAACCAGTGGTTTTTGAGTATTATTATTGTTCTCAGTAGTCATATTATTAATTTTTAAACCTTATTTTATATATAATATTAAAACACCTACATATTATGAAAATATATATTATAGATGACAACAAATATCTTCAGGATAAAAGTCTCGATCAATTAAAGAAACTGGTGAAAAATGTTTTCAGCCAACTAACTTTACCGAATAAAACAGAAATATGCATTACCTTTATTGATGATCCTGAAATGAGAAAATTAAATAACAACTACAGATCTATAGACAGGACTACCGATGTACTTTCATTTCCACAGGACAACGAATTTCTGGGAGACCTTGTTATTTCATATCCTACAGCGGTAAAAAACTCTAAAAGGTATAAAACAACCATAAAAAAAGAGCTTCAGAGACTTGTAATACACGGAATATTACATCTTCTGGGTTTTGACCATAAAAAGAAAAAAGAACGGGATATTATGAGGGCTAAGGAAAAAGAGCTGTTTGGTTTTATATCAAAATTAAAAATCTAATTTAAGTTCTGGTTCCATATCTTCAATTTCCTTAAGTGTTGGAAGGTCTTTAATACTTTTAAGGTTAAAAGTCTCCAGAAACTCATCGGTAGTACCGTAAAGGAATGGTTTTCCCGGGACATCTTTTCTGCCCCTTATATCTAGCAGTCTTTTATCAAGAAGCTGATTTATAACTCCCGAACAGTCCACACCTCTTATCTGTTCAATTTCTAGCCTTGTAAGGGGCTGTTTGTATGCGGCTATTGCAAGAACTTCGAGTGAAGCTTTACTGATTCTGAATTTTTTAATCTCTTTATTAAAATTTACTATTTCATCTGAGAATTCGGCCTTAGTCCTCAACTGGTATCCGTTTGATACCTCTACAAGATTAAATCCGTGTTCTGCATTATCCCACTCTGTTATTAATTCCTTCAGGACAGACCTGAGTTCTTTTGTTTCAAAGTCTTTAAAATAAAATTTAAGTTCTTTTATAGTAACAGGCTTGTTTGAAGTAAAAATTATTGCTTCAATTAATTTTTTTAAATCCTTATTGCTCAAGGTCTTCTTCTCCTATATAAAATAGTTCAATTTCATCTTCCGGATTTTCATGTTTAATTCCAATTAATTCATTCTTTACCAGTTCAAGAATAGTCAGAAAAGTTATAACTATCTCTGCTTTGGAATTCATTTTATTAAAAATATTCTTAAAAGCATATTTTTCATTTGTTTTGAAAAACTCCAAAAGTTCGTTTGTTTTTTCTTCAATGGAAAATGATTCAACCGTAAATACGAGATCCTCTGTAAGTTCAAACTGTCTTCTAATACATACTTCCTTAAAAGCATCCACAAGTGACCAAAGATCAGTTTTTACTATTTCCGTTTCCTGAGCTGCATCACCAAATTCATCGAAATAACTTAACCCCCTGATAAATACTTCTTTTCCAAGAATATCCCTGTTTTCGAGGTCTTCTGCTGCATCCTTGTATCTTTCGTATTCAAGCAGGAGCTGTACCAGTTCAGCTCTGGGGTCTTCAACTTCTTCTTCTGATTCAATTTGAGGTAAAAGCATTCTCGATTTGATAAGGCTTAATTGTGCAGCAAGAGCAAGATAATCACCAACAACTTCAAGATTGCACTGTTTAATTACTTCAAGGTACTCCAGGTACTGTTCAGTTATTTTAGAGATAGGAATATCATAAATATCTACCTTGTTCTTCTTAATAAGCTGCAGGAGCAGGTCAAGGGGGCCTTCGAAAACCTGTAATTTTACAAGATAAGGTAGTTCTAGCTGTTCCATATTACTCATAAATTTTATCTGTTAAAAACAACATTTAATATAATATTCAACTCTAAACTATTAAAACTGAAAATTTCGAGGAATTTAAGAAACGGATATACGAGAATATATGAAAAAGCACGGCCGCCAAACAATATTACAGCAAAAAGGATTAATATGCCGTAAGTCTCTATCTTCTTTATTGAATAGGTAAGGTGGTCAGGCAGGAGGCCATAAAGCACCCTTGAACCATCGAGTGGTGGAATTGGAAGCATATTAAATACTGCTAGTACTACTCCTATAAAAATCAACCAGACCAGAAACTGTATCAGAGGTTCGGAATATGCTCCAAAAGCTCCGGTGGAAGCCATATTAAACACAAATAGTTTTAACAGGACTGCCGAAATAATAGCTGTAATTATATTTGAGATAGGCCCTGCTATAGCAACATAAAGCATATCTTTTTTAGGGTCCTTAAAATTCCTTGGATCAACCGGTACCGGTTTTGCCCAGCCAAAGTGCACCAGGATCAGGAGTATTGTGCCGATTGGATCAAGATGTTTTAGCGGGTTAAGCGTAAGCCTGCCAAGCCGTTTTGCTGTGTCATCACCAAGCTTGTGAGCTATATAGGCATGAGCATATTCATGGATAGTGAGTGAAAATAGAATTACCGGTACAAATATTATTAAAAATTTAAAATCCAGATCAAACATAGTTAAGCCCTCGGATGATATTTATTATGTATTTCTCTAAGTCTTTTATTTTCCACATGTGTGTATATCTGCGTGGTTGATATATCAGAATGGCCAAGCAAAAGCTGTATTGTCCTTAAATCTGCACCGCGTTCAAGTAAATGTGTGGCAAAAGAATGCCTTATTGTATGCGGGCTTATATTTTTTAATATTCCGGCTTCTTTGGCATAAGCCTTAATGAGTTTCCAAAAACCCTGTCTTGTAAAGCAGGTGCCTCTTCGGGTTATAAAAAGATAATCAGATATTTTGTCTTTTGCCAGATTGGGTCTCGATAGTTCAAGATAGTCATTTATTTTTTTTATCGATGTCATTCCGATTGGGACTATTCTTTCTTTGCTTCCTTTACCCATTACTATTAGATATCCATGATCATAATTAATATTTACCTGTTTTAATTCCACAAGCTCTGTAACCCTGAGGCCTGAGGCATAAAGAACTTCAAGCATTGCAGAGTCTCTTAATCCTTCAAATTTTGTAAGGTCCGGGACATTTAGAATTTTTTCTATGTCCTCTAGTGAAAGTACATCAGGAATGTTTTTTTTCATCCTGGGTGATACGAGATTAGCAGTAGGATCTGTCTTTATAATATTTTCAAGCATAAGATATTTGAAAAACTGTTTAACAGAAACTATACACCTGTTAATAGATGAGATATTTAGTCCTGAAATATTTAGCTCAGCAAGAAACTCTGAAATATGATTTGATTTTAGTTTTGTGATTGAATCTAATTCTTTGCTTTCAATAAAGGCAAATAATTTTTCTATGTCAGTCTTGTAGGAATGGGAAGTGTTTTTTGAAAGGCCTTTAATAACTACAAGATATGTCAGAAAGGATTCCAACATATCTTTGTAGGCATTTTTATACATATTTAATTATGTACCAAATTCCCATGAACTTAAATATTTCTTTTGCTCAGCAGTTAGAGTATCAATCTTTACTCCAAGAGCATTAAGTTTAAGTTTGGATATTGATTCATCAATTTTTCTTGGAACGTTGTGAACATTAACTTCAAGTTTTGAAGCATTTTTAACAATATACTCAGCACAAAGAGCCTGGTTTGCAAAGCTCATATCCATTACACTGGAAGGATGTCCTTCTGCAGCTGCCAGATTAATAAGTCTTCCACCACCAAGTACGTTAACTACCTTATTGTTCTTAAGAGTATATTCTTCTACGTATTCTCTTATTGTTCTTTTCTTTTTTGTTATTGCCTTCAGTCCGTCAAGATCGAGTTCCACATTAAAATGTCCGGAATTTGAAACAATAGCTCCGCTTTTCATTTTGGCAAAATGTTCTTTTCTTATTACATGAATATTACCGGTTACAGTACAGAAGAAATCTCCTATTGGAGCTGCCTGTGCCATTGGCATAACCCTGAATCCGTCCATAGAAGCTTCAAGTGCTGCAAGAGGGTCTACCTCGGTTACGATTACATTTGCACCAAGACCCCTTGCTCTCATTGCAAGGCCTTTACCGCACCAGCCATAACCAACAACTACAAATGAAGTACCGGAAATAAGTCTGTTAGTGGCCCTTATTATTCCATCAAGTGTACTTTGTCCTGTTCCATACCTGTTATCAAAAAAATGTTTTGTATCAGCATCATTTACGGCAATGATCGGATATTTTAACACCTTGTCATCTGCCATACTCTGGAGCCTTATTACTCCTGTTGTTGTTTCTTCTGTACCGCCAATAATATCATCCAGCAGGTTCTTTTTACCTTTATGAAGAGTAGATACGAGGTCTGCACCATCGTCCATAGTAATATGGGGTTTATTTGCAAGTACTGCATTAATGTGGCTGTAGTAAGTCTTGTTGTTTTCACCTTTAATTGCGTATACGGCAATTTTGTGGTTCTTTACAAGAAATGCTGCAACATCATCCTGGGTACTTAGAGGGTTGGAAGCACATAGTGAAACATCTGCTCCGCCTTCCTTTAGGGCAATCATTAAATTTCCTGTTTCAGTTGTTACATGAAGACATGCAGCTATCTTAACTCCTTTTAGCGGCTTTTCTTTCTTGAAACGTTTTTCAATCTGTGCAAGGACAGGCATTTCCTGAGCTGCCCATTCACTGCGAAGTTCACCTTCTTTTGCTAACTTTAAATCTTTAACATGATAATCCATTTATAATCTTTCCTCCGATTAAATTGCTTTATTGAGTTGTTCAGTTTTATCAGTCTTTTCCCAGGTATAACCGTCGCCTTCTCTGCCGAAGTGTCCGTAGGCTGCTGTGTCCTGGTAAATTGGTCTGAGTAAATTTAGTGATTTAATAATTCCGGCGGGTGTAAGGTCAAATACTTCTCTGATTGCAGAAGACAGGATTTCATCAGGTACTTCGGAAGTGCCGAAAGTATCTACCATTACTGATACCGGCTCGCTTATACCAATCGCGTATGCAAGCTGTACTTCACACTGTTTTGCAAGTCCGCTGGCAACAACATTTTTTGCCACATACCTGGACATATATGCTGCACTGCGGTCCACTTTAGAAGGGTCTTTCCCTGAGAATGCTCCGCCACCGTGTCTTGCCCATCCTCCGTAAGTATCAACAATAATCTTCCTGCCCGTAAGACCTGCATCCCCCATAGGGCCTCCCACAACAAACCTACCCGTAGGGTTTATAAATATTTTTGTGTCTTTGGTTAATAACTCATCTTCTATAGTTGTTTTGATTACTTCATTATATATACCGTCATAAATAGTTTTATTGTCTACTTCATCAGAGTGCTGTGAAGATATGACTACTGTATCTATGGAAACGGGTTTAGCATCTTCGTATCTGAAAGTTACCTGTGATTTGCCATCAGGCCTCAGAAAGGCAAGTGTGCCGTCTTTTCTTTTGTCAGATAGTTTTTTGGTCAGCTTATGTGCATACATAATAGGGGAGGGCATAAGTTCTTTTGTTTCGTCATTTGCATAACCAAACATAAGGCCCTGGTCGCCTGCACCCTGCTGTTTTTCTTCACCTGAGTCAACACCCATTGCAATATCTGCTGACTGTTTATCAAGTGTGACCATTACTGAACAGGTTTCTGAATCGAATCCCATTGAGCTGTCGGTATATCCAATACCGGCTATGGTTTTTCTTACTATTTCCGGGACATTAACATTGCTTTTGCTTGTTATTTCTCCGGATACAACTACAAGCCCGGTTGTAACAAGTGTTTCACATGCTACCCTGCTTGATGGATCATCCTTAAGCATCGCGTCTAATACAGCGTCTGATACCTGGTCGGATATTTTGTCCGGATGACCTTCTGTTACTGATTCTGATGTAAAAATAAAATTGTTTAATGGCATAGGAATTTCTCTGTTAGTTTATTTAAGTCCCTACAATATATACCTTCGCATATTCATGTCAAGGGAAATGCAACTTTTTATAAATACTAAATATTATTAATACAATAGAAGATTTTTCATCAATTCTTATGTATAATCGTTTTTTTATTTTAAAGGGAATATAAATTATGAATAAATTGATAGCACCATCCGTAATTGCAGCAGATTTTGCCATTCTGGGAAAAGAAGTACAAGACGTAAAGGATGCCGGTGTAGACTGGATACACGTAGATGTAATGGACGGCCATTTTGTACCTAACCTCACAATGGGGATACCATCAGTACAGGCGCTTTCAAAGATTGACCCGCCTCCGATGGATATACATCTTATGATCGACAATCCGGAAGAATTTGCTGAACTGTTTATTAAAGAAGGAAGTCCGCATGTAAAACTCCTGACAATACAGGTAGAAGCCTGTACTTTGCTCCATAACACGATAAGCAATATAAAGTCTCAGGGAGTTATGGCCGGGCTGGCACTCAATCCTGCAACACCACTTAATGTTCTGGACCAGGTTCTTCCTATGCTGGACGTTGTACTCGTTATGTGTGTGGAACCGGGCTTTGCGGGACAAAAATTTATAGAGTCCTCCGTAAACAAAATAAAACAGCTTAGAAAAATTATTGATTCAATGGAACCGGACGAAAGGCCGCTGATTGAAGTAGATGGCGGTATTAAGCTAAATAATATTAAAAAAGTATCTGATGCCGGCGCGGATGTATTTGTTTCCGGTTCCGGAATATACGCCACAGATAATTATAAAGAGACTGTAGCTGAGATGAGAAAACTAATTGGATCTTAGTTCAGAACTCTTATAGTATCTTTTTCTTAGTTATAATATTCTTATACAAGTGAATACCACTTCCACTAATATAAAGGAAATAGAACAATATTTTCTAACCCTGTCACGCAAAGGCATTATGCTTTCTTCAAAGGATTACAATCTAATTACAGATTGGATCGAAAAGGGAATTTCAAAAGAACAGATACTCACGGGAATCAGAAATACCTTTAACAGTAAAGATATAAAACGAATAAGAAGCCTGCAGGACTGCATTGAATATGTTGAATCTACAGAGTTAAAAAAAGAATCAACTCCATCTAAATCACCCAAAATCAGTTCAGACAACACCAATTACCTGGTTGGTATATTAAATAATTTTAACAATTTGATTAAAGACAGTTCAAACTCAGATGCAAATACATTTTTACAGAATATTAATGAAAAACTTAAGAGATTTATAAACAGTAATAATGAAGAGATGTTTTTAAATATTAACAGGCTTGAAGATGAATTATTTCAGAATTATACAGAACACATGAATAGTAATGATAAAAAGTATTATGAATCAGAAATAAATATTTTTATAAACAGCGGTCATGATTATATAAATGAAAAAGCGAAAAATAAGGCATTGAATAATTTCACTAAAAATTTCATAATAGATAATTATCTTGGATTTAATCCTTTTGAACTTTAAATGAGGATAAACATTAATTGTTAAGTTGAATCGAAATAAATATTTACGTAAAGGAAGGCAGCAATACAGTTATTGTGCCATTGATCTGCGGAAATGAAGCAGTCGGGATAGAGTACCTAAATAAATATTTACGTGGAGGGCAGTAGCAATACAGTTATTGTGCCATTGATCTATGGAAGCGAAGATAAAAACAGTGGGATGTAAAAAATGTCATAATCAGGGTTATTACATTGTAAATGAGAATGAATTCTCACATGCAAAGTTATGTACATGTGTTGAAAACTGTAAACACTGCGGTGGAAAGGGCTATATAAGCTACAAAAATGAAAACAACTATGATCTGCTGGGTAAATGCCCGGGCTGTAGTCTTATAAGATCAAATATTAAAAAGTACAATCTTACTAAAATTCCTTCCAAGTTTTCACAGGTAATGATGGTAGATACTTACTTTCCAAAGACCGGGGACCAGCAAAAAGCACTTAAATACGTAAAAGACAGTTTTATAAGGCACTATCCAAACGAACCAGGTTTTTTACTTATGGGGCCGCCCGGGGTAGGCAAAACACATCTTGCAATAGGGGCCATTTCCGAACTTACCCTTGAAAAGGGTATAAGCTGTATGTTTAAGGACTTCTTTTTATTACTTGCCGAGTTAAGGCAGGCATATTCAGAAGGAGTCGCAGAAAACGAAATACTAAGGCCATTAATAGATGCAGAAGTAATAGTTATCGACGAAATGGGAAAAGGTAAATGTAATGAATGGGAAATAAACATTCTCGACCAGCTAATATCTAACAGGTACAACTCCTCTAAGAAAACTTTAATTACCACTAATTTTCCCTCTAAAGAGTATTCAGACCATGTCTATGAAAAAGGTGAACTGCTTGAAGAGAGGATAGGTGAGCGAATTTTTTCAAGATTAAATGAAATGTGTAATTTTCTTTATATAGAAGCCGAAGATTTCAGGATGAAATAGTTCATCCAAATTTCCAGTATTTTGAATATGTCCCAAGCACTCCTTCCACAACAAACTCTAAATTACGGTAATCTTCAGGCAGAATAATTTCAGTATTGTTAATCTCAAGCAGTTCTTCAATTACAAGTTTTGTTATTGAAGCAAGCCCCATTACGTTGTAACCACCTTCAAGCACCAGGCTTAGTTTGCCGCCGCAGTGTTTATCTGCTGCGTTCATCACGTATCTTGTAAGCTGGGCAAAACCGCTTTCAGTAATCTGCATATTCCCAAGCGGGTCCACAAAATAAGCATCAAATCCGGCCGAAACCAATATATACTGCGGTTTATACTGTTCTATTACGGGTGTAAGAATAAGTTCAAACAGCTTGTTGTAATCTGCATCTGCAAGCATAGGTGGTACGGGCAGGTTTAATGTATATCCCTCTCCATCGCCTTTGCCGTATTCATCAAGGCTTCCTGTCCCTGGATAAAAGGGAAACTGGTGTATAGAGAAAAAGAGTACATTAGGACTATCAAAAAATATATGCTGGGTACCGTTTCCGTGGTGAATGTCCCAGTCTATTACTAGCACACGCTCAAAGCCTTTACTTAACAGGTGAGACGAAGCTACTGCTACATGATTGAAAAAACAAAAGCCCATGGCCCTGTCTGCTTCCGCGTGATGGCCGGGCGGCCTTGGAAAAGCAAATGAATAATCGAGTTCATCATTAAGCACTTTATCAATTGAGGATAAAAACCCTCCTGAGCCTCTCATTGCGGCTTCATATGTAAAAGGATTTGAAGAGGTGTCAGGATCAAAAACAACTGAATCCAGACCTTTTGTATCTTTTACTTTTTCAAAATAAGGCTCTGTATGAGTTCTTAGTATCTGCTCTTCAGTGGCATCCACTGGTTCCAGGATTTCCAGTTTATCAATCAGTCCGGAAGTTTCCAGCATATTATTAATAGATTCCAGTCTTTCGGGACATTCAGGATGCTGGGGGCCGTTAGTATGTTTTAAAAAAAGTTCATCTTTTACAATTCCAATTTTTTTCATAATAAAATTTTAACTTTCTTTAACCTAATGTCACTGCGAGCATAGCGAAGCAGTCTCATGAGATTGCTTCGTCATTACATTTCTCGCAATGACTATAATTATTATTTATTTCCTAAATACTCCTTAATCAGCCCTATTAAATATACTGAACCCGTAATACAAACCGGTGTATTTAATTTTTTAACATATTCATATGCTTCTTTATAGTCCTCAATAACCTCAATTTTATCCATATATTGTTTAGTAACTTTATAAAGCAGTTTAGTTTCAGTACTACGTTCATTGGGGATCTTTGTAATTATAATCTTTTCTGCAATATTCGATATTGTTGATATAAATCCTTCATGGTCCTTATCTGAGAGCATACTGATAAAAAAAATAAATTTATCTTCTTTTAATTCATTAATACTGCTAACAAGTGCTTTAGCAGAAGCAGTATTGTGGGCTGCATCGAGAATTAAATAAGGATCAGTTCTTAAAATTTCAAACCGTCCCTCATATTTAACTGAAAGGAGTGGCTTATTTATGTTTTCATAATCTATCCTGTATCCATAGAGCGTGTTTAACAGTTCTGCTGAAGCGAGGGCAAGTGATGAGTTGTTAATTTGATGTCTACCTTCAAGATTGGTAGTCAGGTTGTTTAAGTTATTATTTATTCCTGAGTAATTAAAAGTTTTATCTTCATTTAAATTTACTTTGAAATCTTTCTCTAAAATATACAGATCGGAATTTGTTGTCTCGGTTTTTTCTTTTATAACATTTATTACATGACCCGTAACACCGGATACAACCGGTATAGCATTTTTTATTATTTCGGCTTTTTCTGCTGCTATGAGCTCAAGTGTATTACCAAGATGTTCAGAGTGATCAAATGATATGTTTGTTATAACTGAAATTAATGGTGTCACTACATTTGTGGCGTCCCATCTGCCACCCATTCCAACTTCCAGAACGGCTATATCAATATTCTCATTTCGAAAATATACAAAAGATGCGGCTGTAACCAGCTCAAAATAACTTAAACTGGTGTCTGTTTCTTCGCAGGCTTTAAAAACAACACCCAGTGAGAAATCTAACATTTCTTCATTAATTTCGCGGTCGTTAATTTTTATTCTTTCTGTGACTGAGACAAGGTGAGGGGAGGTATAAAGGGCTGTCTTATAACCATTTGATATTAAAATAGATGATAGTATTGAAGCAACCGAACCTTTCCCGTTTGTACCTGCAATAAGAACTGATTTAATTTTATCCTGTGGACTATCCAGGTAATTCAGGACTTTATTTATACGGTCCAGTACGGGTTTTATATCAAAAAAACCGATAGTATTTAGTTTTTCTAAGTTACGGTTCATTACCAGTATTTATAACTTCGAGCCGGGCATATTTAAGGAAAATAACTACAAAGATTAACAATACAATAACAATCAGTACAATACCTAATAACCAACCGTAATTTATGATCGTATAGTATAAAATTACACCGGCAAGTCCCGCGAGGCCTCCAATAATATTAAGAAATGCAATGCTGTGTTTAAATCCCGAGACTTTAAAACAGACGGGACATTTGTAAGGTCTTTTATGGTTTATTCTGATGAGATTAAAAAAATTAACGGGAGTTCTGCAATTAGGACAGTCCATCAGTTAGTCTTCAAATATAACCACGGCTACAGAGTAGTCTTTCTCATGTGAGATTGTTGTATGTATTTTACTAATCCCGCGGTCATCTGCAAAAGTTTTGGTAGTACCAGCTAGTTCTATAAATGGTTTTCCCAGATTGTCCCTTTTCAGTTCAATATTACGAAATCTTATCCCGTTCCTAAACCCGGTACCGAGGGCTTTCGCCACGGCTTCCTTGGCAGCATAGTTAGAAGCATACCTCTGGGTTTTTTGATTATGTTTTTCTATAAATGCCAGTTCATAATCGGTAAATACTTTATAAAGGAATTTATTGCCCCATTTTTTTACGATGGACTCAATCCTGTTGTTCTGAATTATATCTACACCAAGTCCGACTACCATGTTATTCTCCGCATAAAACCACCATATCCCTTACTGCAGTATCCATTCCGACAAGTACTGCCCTTGAGATGAGGCTGTGACCTATATTCAGCTCTTCAATACCGTCGATAAGAGCTACTTCTTCAACATTAAAATAATTAAGCCCATGTCCCGCGGATACTCTAAGCCCTATATCCAGTGCATGATCTACAGCTTTTTCAATCTTAATAAGTTCTTTTTCCCGTTCCTTTTCCGATCCGGCATCTGCATAAGTTCCGGTATGTATCTCTACCATTTGAGCACCGGTTTCAAATGATTTTTCTATCTGTTTTAGGTCCGGATCAATAAAGAGGCTGACAAATATTTTTGCTTTTTTTAATGCATTTACAGTTGATTTAACTTTTTGAAAATGTTTTACAACATTAAGGCCGCCTTCGGTTGTAAGTTCCTGCCTTTTTTCCGGGACAAGTGTTGCCATCTCAGGCTTGATTTTCTTTGCAATATTAACCATTGCGTTTGTAGGGGCCATTTCCATATTCAGTTTTGTCTGTACAGTTTTGCGAAGTACTTCCAGGTCCCTTACCTGTGCATGCCGTCTGTCTTCCCTAAGGTGGACAACTATTCCTTTAGCGCCTGCAAGTTCTGCAAGTGAAGCTGCAGAAACAGGGTCGGGTTCTGTGCCGCCTCTTGCCTGCCTAATAGTTGCTACGTGATCTATATTTACATTTAATCTGGGCATTATTTTATCCAATCTCCTGCTGCAATAAATTAGTAATTTCTGATGCTATTGAATTTATATTTGAAACATCTTCACCTTCAACCATAACCCTCGCAAGTGGCTCTGTCCCTGAATACCTGATATTAATTCTGCCCTTTTTTCCAAGGCTGTTTTCATAACTATCGACCATTTTGCTGAGACCGGGAATATTCTCAAAAGGCTTTTTGTCAGATATCTGAATATTTTTTAAAACCTGAGGGTACATAACAATATCATTTACAAGTTCATAGAGCGTCTTTTCCATTCTTCGCATAATTGCAAGTACCTGCAGTGATGCCAACAAGCCGTCACCGGTTGTAGTATGGTCCAGGAAAATAATATGGCCTGACTGCTCACCGCCCAGATTTATTCCTTTTTCTTTCATAGACTGCACAACGTACCTGTCGCCGACATTTGCCCTGTGAAGTTTAATACCTTTGTTGTTTAAATAGACTTCAAGGCCCATGTTGCTCATAACTGTTGAAACAATTTCTTTCTTTTTAAGAAGGCCCCTGTCCATCATTTCCTGTGTACAGATAGCAAGTATTTTGTCACCGTCTACAATGTTGCCTTTATTGTCACAAAAAATTACCCTGTCAGCATCACCATCAAGGGCTATACCGATATCAGCATTATTGTCCCGGACATTTTTTATTAGAAGCTCTGGGTTAAGGCTGCCGCAATCCGTATTTATATTTTTACCGTCAGGATTAATTCCAATACTTATAACTTCTGCACCAAGTTCACTTAAAGCAAGAGGGGCTACTTTGTAAGCCGCTCCATTTGCGCAGTCTAGTACAATCTTGATTCCTTCCAGATTCATATCTTCAGGAAAAGTCTTTTTTACAAAAACAACGTATCTTCCGGTTGCATCATCAATACGGTTTGCTTTTCCAATTTTAGTCTCTGAACCTGTAAGTTCATCATTTTTATCATTTAGTATAAGGTCTTCAATTAAAAGCTCTTTGTCATCGTGAAGTTTAAACCCGTGACGGTCAAATATTTTTATCCCGTTGTCTGTAAAAGGGTTATGCGAGGCTGAAATAACTATTCCCGCATCAGCCCTCATATTTTTGGTAATAAACGCAATCGCCGGAGTGGGTAGGGGGCCTACGAGGTAGACATCTGCTCCCATGGATGTAAGTCCCGAAGAAATAGCCTGTTCAAATATATATCCGGATAGCCGGGTATCTTTTCCGAGTATTATTTTTGGATGAGCCTGTTTAAATGTATTTTGGATAGAAAAGGCAAGAGACTTCCCAAGCCTTAGTGCTATTTCCGGTGTCATGGGGAATTTATTTGCTACACCCCTGATACCATCTGTTCCAAAAAGTTTTTTTGAAGCGGACAATATATTTTCCTCTAGTTTACTTTTATTTCAATTGTTTCAGGTGAAAGTTTATTAAGATTTAAATTGTCGGGGTCTGGATAATCTACTTTTACCCTCAATTTATGATTACCAATATTATTACTGCCAATATCCCTGGCATCCACATAAACCTCGATATCATTACTGCTTAGGTTGTTAATTATGCTGTAGGGGCCGTCAAAAATTATCATGGCCTTTGCCTCTTCTGTAGCTGTATAATCGAGGCCGTTGAAGTTCTTAAATATTATATCAATATTGTTAAATTCTTTAGCAAGGTTTTCTTCCTGTATATCAAACGATACTTTTACCTGGTCATCACTTTTAGCAGTTATAAGTTTGTTTGGAAGCTGCAGTGGTACTTCAATAGAAAAGTTAGATTTTTCACCTTCCAAACTTATTGGCCTTGTTTCAATAATATTTATTTTTGAAAGCATCTCTTTTGGGCCCTGGATCTCAACAGATTTAGGGGAAAATTCGAGTTCTCCCACAATCCTGTAACCTTTTTCGAGTTCTTCAAATACAGGTTCAATTTTAACTTTTTTAGATATCAGTTTATCGAGATCAATGGTTATTTCTGCAGGGCTAACGCTCGTAATATCCACCTCTTTGGGAAGATTCATGCTGTCACTTTCAACCCTTATATTTGATACCCCGGTAGTAAACTGTGAAAGATCTACATTTATTACCGAAGTTGAACTTATAAGTGTAGACAGCTCGGTCCTTGGCCCTTTAATTTTATAGGATATTTCATCAGGTGGATTGTTTGTGATAATAAGTTCCGGATTGAGATTTGTATACTTAACCGGGATGTTATAAGTCTTTTCAATATCAAACTCGAGGTTGGCAACAATCCACAGCATGATTGCAATAACAACTGCAATTGTCTTTTTCCCAAAATTATTAAAAAAAGGGTTTTTAACATCAAGCTGTTTAACTCCGTAGTTTGATTTTAATGGCATTTTCTTAAGCTGTGTTTTTGTTGTAAACAAGCTCCTCTATTTTTGTACTTTTTTTAATATTCAACAGGTCAAGAAGATTGTTATTAAGAGACGTAGCGTCAAGTCCTCTCTTTATTTCACCCTGTATAGCGAGAGAAATTATTCCGGTCTCCTCTGATACAACAACGACTAATGCATCAGTTTCTGAAGAAAGCCCGATTGCTGCCCTGTGCCTTGTACCAAGACTTCTTTCCAGATCAGGGTCGGTTTCCAGCGGAAAGAACGAGCCTGCGGACAGGATCCTGTTGTGTCCAACAATAATTCCTCCATCATGTAATGGAGACGATGGATTAAAAATACTAATTATAAGTTCCCTTGAGACCTGTGAATCCAGTGCCATACCAAGTTCAACAAAATCTTCGAGTGTGCTGTTTCTTTCTATTGCTATTAATGCTCCGATCTTACGGCTGGCTAAAAAGGTAGAAGCCTTTACTATCTCATCTACAGTTTTTTCTTCTGACAGCACCTTTCTAAATCTCAAAATAAGCGGTTTTTTACCTAAATTTGCAAGGGCTTTTCTAATATCATTCTGAAAAAGAATTACAGCTATCAAAATAATAGATCCAAGAAAATGTTCGAGAAGCCAGTTTAAAGTAAAGAGTCCTGTACTCTCAGATGCAAAATACAAAAGGACAACTATAGCAAGTCCAAACAGGATCTGGGCTGCCCTTGTGCCTTCTATTAATTTTAAAATATAATAAAATATCAGGGCAACAAGAAGGATATCCAGTGTGTCCCAAAAAAATCTAAAATTAATTAATGATTCCATTTATGTTTCCTTAACTAATTCTTTCCCTGAATTGCATCCGTTATTTTTACAACTTTTTTCATTTCCTTAACATCGTGGACCCTTACAATTGAAGCTCCGTTTAATATTGCTGCAGTAACTGTTGCCGATGAACCCTCTACTCTGTTATTAACGTTAGGGTCTCCTAAAAGTTTACCAATGAATGACTTTCTTGAAGTTCCAACCAGAATTGGACGTCCAAGAGTTGTAAACTCATTTAGATTCCTGAGAATTTCCAGATTTTGTTCTACGGTCTTACCAAATCCTATACCAGGGTCTACAGCAATATTTTCATAATTAATTCCTAAACCCTCTGCTCTCGAGATTGAATCCCTGAGGGAATCCATAACCCCGGAAATCAAAGAGTCATATTCCGTATGTTCCTGCATTACTTCAGGCCTTCCCGGCGTATGCATAAGTACAATTGCTGCATCATGCTCTGCTACATGCTTTCCAATATGGGGGTCAAATGTAAGGCCGCTTATATCATTTATTATTGAAACTCCGTGCTGAAGGGCAGCTTTAGCCACTGCAGATTTAGTTGTATCCACTGAAAAAATAGTTTCAAACCTTGTAACTGCCTTTTCCAATACGGGAATAAGCCTTTTTAACTCTTCTTCTACAGTTACAGGCTGCGAACCCGGGCGTGTAGATTCAGCACCAAAATCAATAATATCAGCACCTTGCCCGATCATTTCATCAATCCGGTATAGGTATTCATCGACTGTTTTATATTTGTTGCCGTCAGAAAAAGAGTCAGGGGTTATGTTTAAAATCCCCATTACATAAGTTTTTTTTGAAAAATCCAGGGATTGTCCTTTAAATTTAAGCAGAAAGTTACAGTTTTCTATATCAGAATTTTCGTTGTATTGGTCATTTTTTAACGTATTTTGTTCCATAATAACAACATTTGACATCATAATACATAAGTATATAACATTTAATGATAAAAGGAAGTTAGAAGTAGAACTTAAGGTAAATTATTCAGCGGCTGCAAACTCTGGTTTATGCTTCAAAACCAATTCATCAAGTTCCTTGCCGTCAATAACTTCTTTTTCGAGGAGTTTGTTTGCAACATCGTGCAAAATTTGAACATTATCTTCAAGTAATTTCTTACAGGCTTCGTAGTTTTTACTTATAATGCTTTTAATTTCCTTATCAATAAGGACCGCGGTATCTTCGCTATAAGTTTTAGATTTTGACATTTCCTTGCCAAGGAAAACCTGCTCATCTGCTTTACCGAAAGTAACAGGGCCTACAACTTCACTCATACCCCATTCACATACCATTTTTTGTGCAATCTCTGTAACCCTTTCGAGGTCATTACCCGCACCGCTGGTTCTTTCATCATATATAATCTCTTCTGCAGCCCTTCCGCCAAGGAGGACTTTAATGGTCCCGTTTAAGTAAGAACGTGAATGCGTGTATTTATCTTCAATAGGAAGCTGCTGAGTTACACCTAGGGCCATTCCCCTTGGTATAATTGTTACTTTATGTATTGGATCGGCGCCGGGTGTTAATTTGGCAACAAGTGCATGTCCTGCTTCATGATATGCCGTGATTTTCTTTTCATGGTCACTTATCAGCATGCTTTTCCTTTCTACACCCATCATGACCTTATCTTTAGCATATTCAAAATCCTTCATATTAACCTTGTCCCTGCCGCTTTTTGCAGCGTGGAGTGCAGATTCATTTACAAGGTTCTCAAGATCAGCACCCGAAAAACCAGGTGTAGACCTTGCTATAAGTGACAACTCAACGTCATTATCAAGCGGGGTATCCTTGGAATGTACTGTAAGTATTGCTTCCCTTCCTCTTACATCCGGCCTGGGAACAACAACCTGGCGGTCAAACCTTCCCGGCCTGAGTAATGCAGGGTCAAGTACATCCGGCCTGTTAGTTGCGGCCATTACTATAATCCCCTCATTGCCTTCAAATCCGTCCATTTCGACAAGGAGCTGATTAAGGGTCTGTTCCCTTTCATCATGGCCTCCGCCAAGGCCTGCACCCCTGTGCCTTCCCACGGCATCGAGTTCATCTACAAAAATTATGCATGGAGAATGCTTTTTAGCCTGTACGAACAGGTCTCTTACCCTTGATGCACCAACACCAACAAACATTTCCACAAAGTCACTACCGCTTATAATAAAGAAAGGAACACCTGCTTCGCCTGCAATAGCTTTTGCAAGAAGTGTTTTTCCTGTCCCCGGTGGGCCAACAAGAAGAATACCCTTGGGGATTCTTCCCCCAAGCCTTGTAAACTTTTTGGGGTCCTTAAGAAAATCGACAATTTCACTTACTTCTTCTTTTGCTTCTTCAACACCTGCAACATCTTTAAATGTAATTTTATTCTGATTTTCCGTAAGCATACGGGCCTTGTTTTTACCAAATGACATGGCCTTTGTGCCTCCGGCCTGCATCTGCCTCATAAAAAACACCATAAGGGCGATTAATATAATAAGAGGGGCCCAGTTTATTAACAGCTGTGTAAAGGAACTTTCATTCTTCTGGGCAAAACTAAATTTGATATTATTTGATTCAAGCCTCTGGATTAGCTCATCCGTTGCAGGCCCTACAGTTTTAAAGTCTTTTTGGTTATTTTGAGTAGAGTCGTTGAGCTCACCTTTAATATTTTTTTCGTTGAACTCTATGTTGTTTACCTTATTATCGTCAACAAGCGTCAGAAACTCGCTATAGGAAATGTCCTTATATGTAGTCCTAGGAGTATTAATGAACTGATATAGTGCAATGATGGCAACGAATATAACGAGCCAGAGCACAAGATTTTTTAATATTTGGCTATTCACAAAATCACCTTCAGATGTAAAATAATCATAATTTATAAATATACAACAGGCTTTATTAAATTAACAGGGCATTTACTTCAATTCAACAACTAAAAATACGCATTATAAAGGGCTTATAAAGCAAAATGACGGTTAATTGTGATAAAGTCTTTTAGAAGAATTAAAACTTTCACTCTTACTCAGTCGTTTAATAATATAGGCATGACATCATTAAATACTTCAGGGCCTTTTTCATTTATTTTTATTAAAACGGGTTTAATCTCTTCCCATGTTACATCGGGCTTTTTAATCTCGTTTTTAAGTTTTAGCAGCAATACCTTTATTTCCTGGTTAGTTATACTTTTTATATATATACTAAACTGTTCATTATTATCATTTTTATTTTCAGACATAGTTGAATATAATATCCATAAAATTTCAATATAAAATAGAGTTTATATGTCCGACAAAAATAACAATCAACCGAAAAAAAGATATTTATTACTAAAAGTTTTTTCCGTATTGATGCTTCTGGCAGTGTTGAGTGTATCTGCATTTGTATTTCTTACCTACAATTACTACGCAAAGGACCTGCCGGACCTAAAGGATATAACAAGTTACAAACCCACGCTTGTAAACGAGATTTATGCATCAGACGGCACTATGATAGGCAGGTTTGGCCTTGAGAAAAGAAAGTTAATCGACCTTAACAAAATTCCGCAGCATGTAATTGATTCATTCATAGCAGTTGAAGACAAGAGGTTTTTTGAACACAGCGGACTGGATTTTAAAGGAATTTTAAGGGCTTTTATCGAAAATATAAGAGAGGGTGAAGTTGTAGCCGGCGGCAGTACCATTACTCAGCAGGTAACAAAAAACCTGATTTTAACTCCGGAAAGGACGCTGTCCCGTAAAATAAAAGAAGCAATATTAGCACATAGAATTGAAAAGAATCTTTCAAAAGAAGAAATCCTTTATCTATATCTAAACCATATATACCTGGCCGACGGGACTTACGGCATCGAAGCAGCCAGTATGAACTACTTTGGAAAATCTTCCAGGGAAATTAATATTTCAGAAGCAGCTCTTCTTGCCGGAATACCGAAAAGGCCGGAAAGATATTCCCCGCGAAAACGACTGGACAATGCAATTGAAAGGCAAAAAGTAATCTTAAAGATAATGTATGAAGAAGATTTTATAACAGAAGATGAATATATTGAAGCTTCAGAATATACAATTAACATCCTTCCCAAGAGTGATATTAATTACCAGGTATCTCCTTACTTCGTGGAACATGTTCGTAAGTACCTGGAAAATATGGTAGGTGAAGAGCAGTATAAACTTGGTGGATACAAAGTCTTTACAACTATTGATATTGACCTCAGCCTTTCCGCTCAGTGGGCAGTAAGAAAGGGCCTCTATGATTATGAATCAAGATGGAGCAACAATTTTATTAAAAAGACCCTCGGCACAAAAGACGCTATAAACAAATATGTTTCAAATACAAGCAATGACAGTATTAAAGTTGGCAACAAAATTAATGTAGCCGTAACCTCAGTTAAAAACGAAGGCGGCCCCGTAAAACTTGCAACAATAAAATTTGGTAAATACAGCGGTCAGTTTAAATATGTCGTTGCTAATGACAAAACAAAAACAACACCACAAAGCATAGGCTTTAAACTTTCAAAAAAACATCTGCCGGTTGATTCCTACAAGGGCATCTTCGTAATACCAAAAGACCTTGCCGCCGGGAATATCATATCCGTAAAAATCTTAAACCTTTTTGAAGACAACAATGCAAGCATCAGGCCGCAGTTTCAAAATAATGCACAGGCTGGAATAGTTTCAATTGACAACAACGGCAATGTTGTAGCCATGGTCGGGGGTTTTGATTTTCAGGAATCGCAGTTTAATCGAGCCTACCAGGCCTACAGGCAGCCCGGATCTTCCTTTAAACCACTGATATACTCTGCTGCCATAGATAAAGGGTACACTCAGACTACAGTTTTATTTGATATGCCTATCACAATTAAGGACTGGGAACCAAAGAATTATGATGGTACTTACAAGGGCGCAGTTGTACTTAGAGATGCTCTTTCCAGTTCCAGAAACCTGGCTACCATCAGAATGATGCTTGATATAGGGCCTGAATATGCTGCCGATTATTCTAATAAATTTAAATTCAAATCCACTCTAAACCCTTACCCATCTCTTGCACTTGGGGGTTCTGACGTAACAATTTTTGAAATGGTCAAAGCATTTTCTGTTTTTTCCAATGGCGGGGAATGGGTTGAACCAAGATTTGTATACAGGATATATGACAGGAATAACCAGATAGTCGAAGACAATACCGGGCAGTATTTTGTTGATAAAGAAAAGAAAATGAAAAGGCAGCGTAATATAAGAAGAAAAGAGCTGCTGGAGGAACTGTCTAAAAAGCAGGGAAGGGCGCTTTCTGAACTGAAAACAAACAATGATGAACTCAATGAGAAAGAGTTCGCAATACTTGAGAATGATGATTATGAAGAAAATGAATTCCTGGCAGCTGAAGAGTTTGTCGAATTGCTAAAGAAGGGCAACATTGAGTTTGGTCCGTCAAACACACCCGAACGTCTTATTAATAAAGATACCTCATATATAGTCACTGATCTTTTAAGGGCTGTTATTAACGAAGGTACTGGAAGGAAGGCAAGCCATCTTAACTCCATAGCCCCGGTTGCAGGTAAGACCGGAACAACAAATGATTTTACCGATGCATGGTTTGTTGGCTACAGTCCCAACATCACTACCGGCGTTTGGGTTGGTAAGGACAATCATACATCACTTGGCAAAAAAGAGTCCGGTTCACGTGCGGCCCTGCCTATATGGATAGATTATATGAAAGACGCAATCGCTCTAAACAAAGGCAGCAGGTTCAAAGTCCCTGATAGTGTAAAACTTGTAGATACTCCTTATGGACCGATTCCCTACAGGGTTGCTTCTCTAAGGGACAACATAATAAAGAGCCTCAGAGACGAGCTTAATGATCCCAATATTGATGTAATTAACACTGATACTAAAACACGGGACCTGTCCAAATATAAGAAAAACGAATTTTCAGATGAAGAAGAGATTGATTTTTTACTTAGAAGGTAAAAAGGGGCCCCGGTAATTTCGGAACCCCGTAAGTTTATTTAGTTTAATATTGTCCAGGCATCCTGCCACGCAAGACCAGATCCAGGCTCATAAAAGAATGAATCACCGCTGCACCAGCCCGAGTTTGGAAAGGGCCTGCATTCATAGACATTTCCGTCACCGGCTTTTACAACAGTTCCCGCAGTATATCCAGCCAGGTTTTCGGGATAATTATAATCAAACTCGGCTGATGATCCCGTACCGGGTTCTTCGCAATTGCATGAGTCATCGTCGTCATCTCCCGGATTGTTTACCATCTCTATATCTATCTGAAAACTGAAATTAGAGTCAGATGGAATATAGATCTTATTATCTGCCGAATCTTTAACCGGGACTATTTCATTATTATTTAATACTCCGGCTTTGGCATTGACTGATTTTCTGTTTATTTTCTTTGCAAGTACAAATGGCCATTTGTCGGCTGTAAAGTTATTGGCATTGAGTTTCTTTTTAATGGTCTCAACATCACTGAAGTTTTCATCAAAAAGCCTGAAAATAACTTTATCTCCCGGTGAAAGGTCCTGGTTTGCTACAATGCTGCCGATAGACCTGTACTCTGATTCACTGGTTTCACCCTCCACATTAACATCAATACAGGCGTAAAATGCTTCCTGGCTGTCATCACGCTGCCAGACATTATAGATCACATGTTTTCCTGATTTGCCTGCAGGGAAGGGGCAGTTCATATTGTAATTACCGTTGTTAAGCTCTACTTCTGTAATAGAACAAAATGGTGTTGATTCAAGGTCGGACCATTTAAGAGGTTCGAGGGGGTTATATCCGTCTTTAGTTATATAAAAATCAAAATATTTTGTACTGTGCGGTGCTGTTGCACGAAATACAAAATCCATATTTCCGTTTTGATCCGGGGATATCTCATTTGTAAACCAGTCATCCCTTGCAAGGTTCATTCCCTTGAACAGCTCTTTACCTGCTCCGCATAGCTGTCCATCCGGAACAACATCCATATGCATATCGTTTGCATTACCCTGGTTAACCCCGTTCCAGTCATATAAAGCCTGTTTTCCCCCTACGGCAACAGCTTCTTTACATGAATCAGATGTGGGATTTTCCGGATTTTCCAGGAAACAGTTGTAAATCCTGCTTACCGGTGTTGTAAATGTTCCATGTGAATATACGAACTCTGCAGGAACACAAAATAATAACAATAAAAGTGAATAAGAAAGTATAGAATAATATTTCATAATTATCCCTCCTGATTATATTTAATCCTCATAACTTAAGGGGAATAATCTTTTAACAAAGTGTTTTTTTTTGTTTACTGAATAATAGTAGTGGGGCAATAACTAATACTGGTTAGTATAGGTTTTTTACAAGACCGCCGTCGATTTGAATGGTATTACCCGTAATGTAGCTTGATCTTTCTGATGCGAGGAAGACAACAAGGGCTGCAAGTTCTTTTGGATCGCCAATTCTGCATAAAGGTATATCACTTTCCATTTCTTCTATTACTTTTTTAAAAGACTTTCTAGTTAATTTAGCCCGGCTTTTCGCAAGATCTATTATCCTGTCTGTCATAATCCTTCCTGGGCACACATTATTAAACAGGATATTATACTTTGCATATTCGTTGGACAGGGTCTTTGTAAGGCCTATAACGGCCGTTCTTGCAGTATTTGAGAGTATTAGCCCGTCAATTGGCTGTTTTACTGCTACAGAAGTAATATTAATAATTCTTCCCCAGTTCTGTTTTTTCATTGAGGGAAGTACTTCTTTTGTTAAATTTACTATACTAAGAAGATTTAATTCAAGAGCATTCTGCCAGTCCCTAGCTTTAAAATCTTCAAAATATCCGAAAGGGGGTCCTCCGGAATTATTTATGAGTATATCTACTTTTTTATATTCTTTTAGTGTGGTTTTTACTACTTTTTGTAAATCTTTACTGTTACTTGTATCTGCTTTTAAATAAATAACATTAACTTTGTATTTACTTTCAATTTCAAGTGCTGTTTTCCTGATATTTTTAAGATTTCTTGAAAATATTGTAAGGTTACAGCCTTCTGCAGCTAACTCTTCAGCACATGCTTTACCTAACCCCTTGCTGGATGCTGAAATTATTGCAGTTTTTTCTTTAAGGTAAAATTCCATCTATTACTATGAGCCTTTAGCTTTAGCTGTGTCTTTTTTAATGGATTCTACAGTTGATGCTGCAGAATCTCCATCCGGAGTACCCGATGATACTGTAGCTGCATCAGCGTCTGCTGTAGCATCTCCGGCTTTTTTAGGGGAAGGGGTTCCTGATGATACTTTTTTCTTTCCATAATCTGTTTCATACCAGCCGTTACCCTGGAGATGGAACGCAGAAAGGGAAATAAGTTTTTCAACTTTATTCTTTTTACATTCAGGACATTTTTTTATTGGTTTATCGCTAAATCCCTGTAATTTTTCAAAAAACAAACCACAGGCTTTACATTCATATTCATAAATAGGCATATAAATCTCCTAAAACCATAAATAAAGTTTTAATAAATATAATTATATTACATATTTGTTCAAGGTTATTATTTTTTGTTTTTATCAGGGAAGAGGTTAATATTATTTTTGTTTAATTTGAGGATTATTAGTTAGTTTACATAATATATCTTATCAGACATCATATGCTATTAAAGTATAGTCTTACATGTTCAATCCAATGTACTGTTATTATTGGATATTTTGGACTTAATGTAGTTTATTAAGTATTGTTGATAAATAATATGAAGTTAAAAGATAAAATAATATTAGTTACAGGCGGCAGCAAAGGAATCGGCAAAGGAATTTCTAAAGTTTTTCTTAACGAAGGTGCAAATGTAATAATTTGTGCAAGAAATAAAGAAGAATTAGAATCTGCTGAAAATGAATTAAAAAACGACGGCCATATAAGCTCTCTAAGAGCAGATCTCACAAACCCGAGTGATATTACATTAATACAAGAATATATTTCAAATAATTACGGGAAACTGGATATTTTAATCAACAACGCAAGTATTTTGGGTCTTAACACTAAAATTGAAGATTATCCTGAAAATTTATGGAATAAAGTAATAGATATTAATTTAAATGCACAGTTTTATATAACCAAAGCATTAATACCATTATTAAAAAAATCAAATAACGGATCTATTATAAATGTCAGTTCAACCGTAGGTAGACAAGGAAGAGCAAACTGGGGAGCTTATTCAGTCTCAAAATTCGG
Organism: Deltaproteobacteria bacterium; assembly: GCA_029262335.1. Taxonomy (GTDB): domain Bacteria; phylum Desulfobacterota_D; class UBA1144; order Nemesobacterales; family JAJCZQ01; genus JAJCZQ01. Next base: position 81,263 of record JAJCZQ010000049.1, on the reverse strand, counting down.
GATTGAAGCTTTAACCCAAATATTATCCCAGGAACTTGAAGAATTTAACATTAGAGTTAATTCCGTAAACCCTGGTGGAACAAGAACAGACATGAGAGCTGCAGCTGTACCAGGAGAAGATCCAATGACCCTCCCTACCCCGTCTGACATAGCTCCGGTTTTTGTATATCTTGCTTCAGATGAATCAATAGGTGAAACAGGCAAAGAGTTTAACGCAAGGGACTGGATAAACTAAAAATTAATGAGGTAAATAAAATGAGTACTTTATTCACAAAAATAATAAATAAAGAAATACCAGCAGATATTGTATATGAAGATGATATATGCCTGGCGTTCAGAGATATAAACCCCCAGGCCCCAGTACATTTATTAATAATTCCAAAAAAAGAAATTGTATCCATTGATACACTTACAGATGATGACAAAGATATTCTTGGCCACATCATGGTAACAACAGCCAAAATAGCAAAACAGGAAGGACTGGATGAAAATGGCTACAGGGTTGTTACAAATATTGGTGTAAATGGCGGACAGAGTGTCTTCCATCTCCACTTTCACCTCCTTGGCGGCAGAAAACTTACCTGGCCTCCGGGATAAATTCCCTTTTAATTCTGTTAGCTTAATTTAAATAACATATCCCAATTCAATTAAATTCTTACGGAAATCCATAAAACCTTTCTATATACTTTATTTAATAACCAAAATATAGGAGGAGTTGAATGTCGGACAAACTTGCAAGACGTAATTTTTTAAAACTCAGCACCCTGGGAGTAGGTGCTGTTGGACTTATAGTTGCGGGATGTGATGAATCAAGCCAGGCACAGAATAACAACACCCTGTTAATAGATGTATGTTGTGATCAGAATACTTTAAGGTTCCAGGGGCCACAGGGACCAAATCCTAACAATCCGGAAGGAGACCCGGGGCCGCACCCATATTATGGCGCAAATTTTGTAGTACAGGGTGTAATTTATCCCGGTGGCACATTAGCAAATAATCCAAGTGGTGGCCTTTTTGCAGATGGTTCCCCTGAATTTCCAAATGATGTAATTGGCAGGTGGACATGCAGGGGCTGGTTTACCGGCAACAGCGAAGATCCAGCATTTGGTGGTATTTTTACACCTACTGGGCCTTTTGTAACTACAAACCAGGTTTATGACTTAGACCTCGATAACCCCGGTTCTCAAATGCTGACAAGTGATGGTATTGAACTAATTGATATGAATACACCTTTTAACAGGGCTATTACCGGAGGAACAGGTGACAGAAATGGTGCAAACGGTACTGTCACTCAGACTGCAATTGGACAAAATGCCACATTTTTATTTAACTTCACTTTTGAATTTGGGTTTGTATAGAACTGTAGCAATATATAACAATTGCTAAATATGTTTTATAAAATTTTTATTTTGTAAGTTTGTACCAAACGAGATGAATTACTGGATTCCCGTTTTCACGGGAATGAAAAATAAATTATTGTATTAGTAAATTCCTTCCCCATATTTTAGGGGGAAGGTCAGGATGGGGGTAATCAACTAACACCCAACGCTTCTGCATCACGGTCACTGAGTATCCCGCCGTCAGATCTTTCCCTGACAGATTCATCTCTTTTCCATGATCTTTCGCACCTTGGTTCGGAAGACAAGTCATTTATACTGATCTTTGTCCCTTCTCCGTTTTCAATATTAAAACGGCTTACCCCGCAAAGGTCTGCCAGGTCTTCTTCAAATGGTTTTAAAGTATCATATAAGTTCTTTTCAAGATTTATTACAATTCCGGCATCAAGTGGATTTGAAATACCTTTTTCTTTTGCTTCTTCCAGCTGTTTAAGTGATTTTTCTCTTAATTCAATTATTTCATCCCATGAACTATCAAGATCAGTACTTTCTATAGTAGGGAAATCCTGCAAATGAATATCCGACTTTCCACTCAAAGATAAATATGCTTCGTCAGAAGTATGTACAAGAATGGGCGCAAGAAGTTTTATTAAGGAATCTGATATTGCATATAAAACAGTCTGGGTCCTTCTCCTTCTTCTGCTGTCAGCTTTGTCACAGTAAAGCCTGTCTTTAACAGCAACCATATAAACTGCGCTTAAAGTATCGTAACAAAAGCTGAATATAAGTTCACTTGCTAGTTTATAATCAAGATTGCTGTAGGTATTTTTTGTATCATTTACTAATGCTGAAAGCTTTGCATATGCCCAGTAATCAATCGATACTTTATCCTCATCGGTAAACTCTATTTTATCTTTTTCGATATCAAAATCATTGAGGTTCCCAAGTAAAAATCTTATGGTATTCCTGATTTTCCTGTATTCATCCGCTGCGACTTTAAAAAACTCCCAGTCGACTTTTATGTCATTTGAAAATTTAAGAGTGCTTACCCACCACCTGCATACATCTGCACCGTGTGTTTTTAATATTTCATCTACTTCAAGTGCATTTCCGCCTGATTTACTCATTTTTTTGCCCTGTGCATCCACCATAAATCCATGAGTAAAAATAGCTTTAAACGGTGCCTGTCCTGTGGCCCCAAGCGCGGGAAGAAGTGAAAGTTGAAACCAGCCTCTATGCTGGTCACTGCCTTCTAAATAAAGGTCGGCTGGATAACCTATATTTCTGGCCCTAAGAACAGAGTTCCAGGACGAACCTGACTCGAACCAAACATCAAATATATCCATACCTTTTTTCAAACCTTTACTGATTAAATCTGGATTTTCTTTTAACCATTCCGGGGCATCAGGATCTGAAGCTGGATCGTAGTTTTCAAGTAATAGTGCCGGTTCTTCAAGAAACCAGGTATTGGATCCTTTTAGATTAAACCTTTCAGATATAACCCTTACTGTTTCAGGGGTTAATAATGTATCACCATCTTCATTAACAAAAGCCGGAATAGGAAGGCCCCATGACCTTTGCCTGGATATGCACCAGTCCGGCCTTGATTCAAGCATTCCCCTGAACCTGTTTTGCCCCCATTCGGGATAAAACCTGACAGAATTTTCAACACATTCAAGTGCATTTTCTCTAAGCTTTTTGTTATCATCTCCGTAGGGCTTGTCTACAGCAATAAACCACTGTTCGGTAGCCCTGAAGATTGTCGGAGTTTTACTTCTCCAGTCATGCGGATAGCTGTGAAGATATTCTTCTACCAGAAACAGCCTGTTATTTTCTTTGAGGTTATTTATAACAAGATCATTACCGCTCCATACATCAATCCCCTTAAGCCACTCTGGTGAAGTATCATCGAATGTACCATCTGCTTTAACGGGACAGTAAATTTCAAGCCCTTCTTTAAGCCCTGTCTGGTAATCCTCTACACCATGACCCGGTGCCGTATGAACAAGTCCCGTACCGTCTTCAAATGTTACGTATTCAGCAGTAAGTACTTTTCCTTTTTTATCTATAAAGGGGTGATTATATTCAAGATTGGAATCGTATAGTTCATTACCTTTACATAATCCTGTTTTTTCATAGTCAGCTATTTCTGCTTTTGAAAATATTTTATCAGCAAGCGTATCTACTATGATTGCATTTATTTCTTTTCCATCTAATTTAAATCTGTAGTTCCCGTAGTCTCCATTTGGAGAAACAGCTACTGCCAGGTTGGCAGGAAGAGTCCACGGTGTTGTGGTCCAGATCATTAGAAAATTGTTTTCAGCACCTGCCTTTAATGAGTCAGGTATATTCGATGAATTCTCTATTTCAAAAAGTACATATATACTTTTGTCCTGCTTGTCATGGTATTCAAGCTCAGCATCAGCCAGTGCAGTCTGATTTTCAATTGACCAGTGTACAGGCTTTAGGTCTCTGTAAACAAGTCCAGCTTCTACAAGGTCTTTAAAGACGTTTAAAACACCCGCTTCATATTCGGGTTTCATAGTAAGATAGGGATTATCATAATCGCCTGTGGTACCGAGGCGCTGCATCTGCTTTGCCTGCATTTTTACAAATTTCTCTGCAGAACTCTGGCATTTATTTCTTACCTTTATTCTTGTGTAATCTTTTGCTTCATCACCAAGGTCTTTAAGTACTTTATGTTCAATCGGAAGGCCGTGACAGTCCCATCCCGGAACAAAATCCACATCAAATCCTTCCATGGTTTTAGACCTTACTACAATATCTTTAAGCACCTTGTTTAGAAGGTGGCCAAGATGTATTGGGCCATTTGCATAGGGAGGTCCGTCATGAAATACATATTTAGGATTTCCTTCTGACTTTTCCCTTATCTGCTTATAAAGGTTTTCTTTAGCCCATCTTTTTTGAATTTCCGGTTCTCTCAGCGTAAGATTTGCCTTCATGGCAAAATCTGTTTTAGGCAGATTAAGAGTATCTTTATAATTTGGTTTTTCTCTTTCAGACATATTTATAAACCCTGTTTATTTTAGAAAAATTAAAGAAAGATAATAGCTTAGATAGATTCAATTACAATTAAGAAAATTATTTACTCTTCCTGGAAAAACTCTTCGAGCTGTTCGTATAGTTCTCTTGAAAACTCTACCCATTCGTCCCACTCTTCCATATAGTCTCTTTCGTAATCGACCTGTTTTTTAAGTTTAAAACCGTGTTCCGTGTATTCAATTGCGTAGTTACGCTTTGTGTTGAGTTTTTTTAAAAGTATTTCACCGTATCTTTTAAGTAGCTCTACTTTGTCAGTTTCGGCCTCTCTTAGTTCAGCAATAAAGTGTCCATTGGTCTGAGTCGCAGGCATATCCATCTGGAGGTTTCTAAACTTGGTGCGGCGCATGTCGTCCGCTTTCATTGAAATAAGAATTTCCATTGAATGTTATGTTAATATTCTAATAAAATAATCTTATTATTTTAACATAAGAATTGAATGCTGAAACCAATGAAAATAATAATTAATTTTCACCCCCATCCTGGCCTTCCCCCGTCAAGGGGGAAGGAAAGATCATAATTATCAATCTATATTATAATAAATTTTTTTTCTTCCCCTTTTAAGGGGGAAGATTAAGATGGGGGTCAGAAATTTTAATTGGGACTACTTTCTCTTACTACGTATAACATGAGTACTATTACCAAAGAACATTTCAGCTGCTTCCATAAATGTTTCGGTAAGAGTAGGATGAGGATGGATTGAAAGTGAGATGTCAGATGCCCTTGAAGCCATCTCTACTGCAAGAACTCCTTCCGATATTAATTCGCCTGCTCCAGGGCCAACAAGCCCGACGCCAAGCAGCCTTTCTGTTTCAGTTTCAAATACAAGTTTTGTAAGGCCGTCAGTCCTGTCCAGGGTAATCGCCCTTCCGGATGCTCCCCAGGGAAACTTTGTTACTTTAATATCAATACCTTTTTCTTTAGCTTCTGCCTCAGTCAGACCACACCAGGCAATTTCAGGGTCAGTAAATATCACAGCCGGGACTGTTGCTGCATCATATGCAACATCTTCCCCGGCAACAACTTCTGCAACCACCCTACCCTCATGCGTTGCTTTATGAGCCAGCATTGGGTCTCCGGCAACATCACCTATAGCATAAATATTTGGGTCATTGGTCCTTCTTTGCTGGTCTATTTCAATAAACCCTCTTTTGTTTACAACAACCTTTGTGTTCTCAAGCCCTATATTTTGAGAATTTGGTTTTCTTCCTACCGAAACAAGCACCTTATCGTATTCATGCTCAAAAGCACCATCACTGTTTTCAAACTTAACATTCACACCTTTTTTTGTCTTTTTTACCTCGAGTACTTTTGTGCTTAGCAGTATTTCCTTGAAATCTTTACTGAGTTTTTTATGAAGTATTTTTGAAAAATCCTTGTCGACTGTTGCTAGTATAGAGTCCATCATCTCAACAACTGTTACATTAGAACCAAGTGCTGCATACACTGAGCCCATCTCAAGGCCAATATATCCTCCGCCTATGACCAGGAATTCCTTTGGAATACTTTCAAGATCAAGTGCTCCCTTTGAATTTAATATTTTTTTGTTGTCTACTTCAATGCCCGGAATATCAGTCGGCCTCGAACCTGTGGCAATAACACAGTTCTCGAAAGAAACCGTTTCCTCTGAACCGTCTTCTTTTGTAACTTTAAGTGTATTGGAATCAGTAAATACAGCATTTCCCTGGATGTAGTTGACCTTTCTTTGTTTTGCAAGGAACCCTGCACCACCTGTAAGCTTTGTAACAACTTCATTTTTCCATTCTGCGACTCTTTTTATATCCACTTTGGGCTTTGTGTAGGTAATACCCAGTTCTTTTGCATGTTCTGATTCATTTATTATGTTTGCAACATGAAGAAGTGCTTTTGAGGGAATACAACCACGGTACAAACAGACACCACCCGGGTTTTTCTCATGGTCTATCATTGTTACTTCAAGCCCGAGGTCTGCTGCCCTGAATGCTGCCGGGTAACCACCCGGCCCTGCTCCGATTACTACTAACTGTGTTTTTATAGCCATTATTTACCTTCGAATAAGATTTGAAATGGTTCTTCAAGGGCTTTCACAAGCCATGTAAGGAACCTTGCTGCTGCAGCACCGTCTATTATCCTGTGATCATAGGAAAGTGAAAGAGGCATCATAAGCCTCGGTTCAAATTTTCCGTCTATGTATACAGGTTCAAAGCTTGATTTGGAAACACCGAGAATAGCAACATCAGGATAATAAATAATTGGGGAAAAATATGTTCCGCCAATTCCCCCGAGGTTACTTACAGTAAAAGTACTTCCCTTCAGTTCATCAGGCGTAATCTTTTTGTTTCTTGTCCTTTCAGATATATCCGAAAGTTCTACCGCGATATCAATAATGTTCTTTTTATCAGCGTTCTGAATATTGGGTACAAAAAGCCCGCGTTCAGTGTCGACAGCGAATCCTATATTAACGAATTTTTTATATATAATTTCATTGCTCTCCATATCAATGCTTGCATTAAATTCAGGAAAGACTTTTAGAGCTGAAGAAACAATCTTTATAAGTATTGGAGTAATAGTTAGGTTGCCGCCAGCGTCTTTAGCCTTTTGCTTATTCATCTTTCTTAGCTGGTCAAGCTCCGTGATATCTGCCCTGTCATGGTTAGTCACATGCGGGATTGTCCAGGCCATTGTCAGGTTTTCTGCAGTAAGCCTCCTTACTGTGCCCATTTTTGCCTTTTCTATTTCACCCCATTTTGAAAAATCCGGAAGAGCGGGAAGATTGGGCTGATACGTACCCCTGTGCGTTTCTGCAGTGGTTTCACAGTTGGCAATAAGATTTTTGGCATGCTTGATCACATCATCAGAAGAAATTCTTCCACCGGGATCAGTCCCTTTTACGGTATTTATATCTATACCAAGTTCGCGGGCAAGTTTTCTTGTTGAAGGTGAAGCAGGCGCAGATACTTTGTTGTCATTCATAACCATTGAAATAACATTGTCTTCTTCTTTCTTTATAGGCGCTTCTTTTTGTTTTACAGGAGGTTTTTCTGCTTTAACTTCTTTTACAGGATCTTCTTTTTCCGGTTCGGGCTCTTCTTCTACAGCTTCCGGTTCTTCCTGCTTTTCGGGTGGTTTCTCTTTTTTAGTTTCTTTTGTTTTAGGTTTTTCTTTTGCAGGAGCTCCTCCGTCTCCAACTTTGGCTATCAGGTCACCGATTTTTATTACATCACCTTCATTTACAACAATTTCTGATATTGTTCCATCAACGGGTGAAGGTAGTTCAAGTGCGGCTTTGTCGGTCTCAATCTCAATTACAGACTGTTCTTTCTTTATGGAATCACCTGGTGAAACAAATACATTTATAATTGTTGCTTCTTCAATTCCTTCTCCAAGTTCAGGCAGTGTAATATCACTCATTTATTACTCCTTTATACATTAATTGGGTTTGGTTTATTCACATCTATACCGCAGGCTTTTTTAGCTTTATTGACTACTTTCTTATCAAGTATTCCTTCTCTGTAAAGTTCCACTACACTTGTATAAACAATAAAGTTTGCATCAACTTCAAAATGATGCCTCAGCATTTCCCTGTTGTCACTCCGTCCGAAACCATCAGTACCGAGAGTAACAAAATGTTTTGGAAACCATTTTGAAACAGTGTCAGGCACAGCTTTTATATAATCACAGACAGCCACATAAATACCGCCGTCATCATCACCAAAGCATTCCTGTATATAGTTTGTTTTTGGTTTTTTGTCTGCATTAATTATGTTCCACCGCTCAACATCCTGGGCATCTTTATACAGTTCCTTATAACTGGTTACGCTCCATACATCAGTGGATACTCCATAATCTTTTTCAAGAATACCGGATGCGATCATTACCTGGTTTAGAAGTCCTCCGCTGCCAAAAAGGTTCACATGTTTTTTCGGGTCTTTTCCTGTATTTCTTTTAAAGCAGTACATCCCCTTTATAATCCCTTCCTCAACGCCTTTTGGCATTGCAGGCTGGTCATATATCTCATTAAGCAGTGTTATGTAATAAAAAACGTCCTCATAGTCCATATACATGCGTTTTATACCGTCTTTGATAATTACGGCAAGTTCATATGCATAAGCAGGATCATATGCCATTACAGTGGGGTAAGGAAATGCATAATGGTGGCTGTTCCCGTCCTGGTGCTGAAGGCCTTCGCCGGCAAAAGAACTTCTTCCCGAAGTACAGCCAATGTAAAAACCTTTTGTTTTCATATCAGACCCGGCCCAGATCAGGTCACCGACTCTTTGAAATCCAAACATAGAATAAAATGTAAAAAACGGAATGGTGTTTACACCGTGAGTTGAATAGGCAGTTCCCGCTGCAATAAAAGATGAGTATGCACCGGCTTCCGTAATCCCTTCTTCAAGTATCTGTCCGTCTGTTGCTTCTTTATAATAGAGAAAGGTATCAGAATCAACCGGTTCATATACCTGCCCCGGATGAGAATAAATACCTGCCTGCCTGAAGAGCGCTTCCATACCAAAGGAACGTGCTTCGTCAGGAATAATCGGCACAATCAAATCTCCGATCTCTTTATCACGTAGTAATTTAGAAAGCAGCCTTACATATGCCATAGTGGTAGCAGCAGGCCTGTCTCCCGAGCCGCTGTAAAACTCTTCGTATACTGTTTCATCATAACTCTTGATTGGTTTTCCGAGCACCTTCCTGGATGGTATATAACCGCCCAGTTTTTGTCTTTGTTCTTTTAGATATTTAATTTCGGGGCTGTCATCATCAGGTTTGTAAAAAGGAGCCTTGTTAACATCTTCATCTGAGATGGGAATATTAAACCGTGTCCTGAATTCCTTGAGTTCTTCTTCATTTAATTTTTTCTGGTTGTGACTAACGTTTCTACCTTCACCGGCTTCACCCAGTCCGTATCCTTTAATTGTCTTGGCAAGGATTACAGTTGGCCCTCCGGTATGTTCTACTGCTCTTTTATATGCGGCGTACATTTTTTCAGTGTCATGCCCGCCCCTTCTTAATTTTTCGAGTTCCTCATCTGAATAACCTTTTACAAGTTCTTGCAGTTTAGGGTCTGTTCCAAAAAAGTGTTCCCTTATATATGAACCATCTTCTACAACATATTTCTGGTAGTCTCCGTCAACAGCTGATTCCATTCTTTCCACAAGGAGCCCGTCTTCATCTTTTTCCAGAAGAGAGTCCCAGTCATTACCCCAGATCACTTTTATTACGTTCCATCCTGCACCGCGAAAGTTTCTTTCAAGTTCCTGAATTATCTTACCGTTACCCCTTACAGGGCCGTCCAGCCTTTGAAGGTTGCAGTTTATTACAAAGATTAAGTTGTCTAGCTTTTCCCTTGAAGCGAGCGATATTGCCCCAAGTGATTCAGGTTCATCCGTCTCACCATCTCCCATAAAAACCCATACTTTATTGTTCAGTTTATCTATAAGGCCCCTGTCTTCCAGATAGCGATTAAACCTTGCCTGGTAAATTGCCATAAGAGGTGAAAGCCCCATTGATACAGTAGGGAACTCCCAAAAATCAGGCATAAGCCACGGATGGGGGTATGAAGATAATCCGCCTTCAAAGGTGAGCTCTTTCCTGTAGTGCCTCATCTGTTCACGAGAAAGCCTTCCTTCAAGATAGGCCCTGGCATATATTCCGGGGGATGCATGCCCCTGTATATAGACCTGGTCCCCTACCTGGTCTTCACTGTGGGCTTTTAGAAAATGATGAAAGGCTACTTCAAACAGAGTTGCAGAAGAAGCATATGTCGAAATATGTCCTCCGATACCGTCATCAAGCCTGTTTGCCCTTACGACCATAGCCATTGCGTTCCAGCGGATCACATTTCTAATCCTGATCTCAATTTCACGGTTTCCGGGATATGGCGGCTGCTCGTTAACGGGAATTGTATTTATATAAGGTGTATTTGCTGTATATGGTACGGTAATACCGGCTTTTTGTGAGTATATCTGTAGTTTTCTAAGTATTTCCTGTGCCCTTTCGGGGCCTGAATTTTCAAGTACTGCTTCGAGTGATTCTATCCACTCCTTATCTTCTATATCTTCAATTGATTTCTGATCTTTTTCTTTTTCGTATGACATTTATACCTCTTTAAAATAGTCTAATGTTTATTCTAACAGGTGTGAAATAAAATTATATTACTATATAAATATACTGCCAAAAATAAATTTATGATTAAGTTGACCAGAGTACTTATATATATATAATATACGGCGCTATGGAAAAATTCGATCTAACTATTATTGGTTCAGGACCCGGCGGATATATATCCGCAATCAGAGCAGCACAGCTTGGAATGAATGTTGCAGTAATCGAAAGAGATAAGCCCGGCGGGGTCTGCCTCAACTGGGGCTGTATACCCTCAAAAGCCATCCTTAAATGTGCCGAAGTACACAACTATATATTAAATTCAGACAGCTATGGGATTACCACAAAAGGTGTTTCATATGACTACTCCAAAGTGATTGATAAAAGCAGGAATGCTTCAGACTCATTAAATAAAGGTGTAGAGTTCCTTTTTAAGAAAAATAACATCACCCTTTTTAAGGGTTCCGGAAAAATTATAAGCCCTACTCAGGTTGGAATTATCAACAAAGATGATCTGGAGATTAACACTGACAAAATTATGATAGCAACCGGTTCGGTGCCAAGAACAATTCCGGGACTGGATATTGACGGCAAAATCGTAATGACAAGTGACGAAGCCATAATGCACAGGGAAATCCCCAAATCAATACTGATTATTGGCGGAGGATACATAGGGGCAGAATTTGCCTATGTTTATAATTCATTTGGAAGCAAAGTTACTATTGTCGAAATGGAAGACCATATAATCCCCGGTGCTGACGAAGAAGTAGCAAGAGAATTAAACAAAATATTCAAAAAGTCAGGCATGGACATCCTTACAAAAACAAAATACAAATCAATTAAAAAACTTAAAACATCAGCAAATGTGACTGTAGAGGACATGGCCTCCGGCAAAGAAAAAGTACTCAAAGCTGACATGGTACTTGTTGCAATTGGAAGAAAAGCGGTTGCAAATGCCGCACCGTCTTCATTCAGCTACTACGGTACCGGAGACAGTCTTGGCCTTGATACCGTAGGTGTCGAGATGGACAAGTTTGGATTTATAAAAACCGATGACAATTACATGACTACATCCAGTAACATATATGCTATCGGCGATGTAATCGGGCCGCCACTTCTGGCACATAAAGCATCAGAAGAAGGTGTTGCAGCTGTTGAAATGATGAACGGTATAAACAGCAAGGTCCATTACAACAAGATCCCCGGATGTGTTTACTGCCAGCCTGAAGTCGGTACTATCGGCATGACCGAGAAACAGGTCAAAGAAAAAGGCTATGAATACAATGTCGGAAAGTTTCCGTTTAAAGCTGCCGGTAAAGCTGTGGCAGTCGGTGATACTGAAGGGTTTGTAAAGATAATATCCGATAAAAAGACAGGCGAAATTCTCGGCTCTCACATAATAGGACACGGTGCAACAGAACTTATTGCCGAACTTGGACTTGCTTCTTCTCTCGAAGCAACACCAGTTGAAATTGCCTACACTTCCCACGCACACCCTACTCTCTCGGAAGCTGTAATGGAAGCGGCACTTGGGGCACTAGGCAGAACCCGTAATTTCTAAAAATAGTTACAATAGTTACAGCAAACTATGAAAACCCTTGAAGTAGTGCGTCTCGGCACAATGGATTACCAGGATGCACTTGAAATTCAGTACAGCTATCTTGAAAAAAGAATCAGCGGCGAAATAAACGATACAGTTCTTTTTGTAGAACATACTCCAACTATAACAATCGGCAGAAACGGCAATAAAGAAAATCTTCTGATTTCAGAAAAAGTTTTAGAACAAAAGAATATCAAATACTACGAAGTAAACCGCGGGGGAGATATCACCTATCACGGCCCCGGACAAATTGTATGTTATCCAATAATAGATTTAAACGACCATTTTAAAGATGTGCACAAATACCTTAGGACTCTTGAACAGATAATCATAGACCTTCTTATTGAGTATGATATTGAAGCAAGGCGTATTGAAGGACTAACCGGCGTTTTTGTAAAACGCTCCAAAATTGCTTCCATAGGAGTTGGGATAAAACGCTGGGTAACATTTCACGGGCTTTCCCTCAATCTAAACACAGACCTTTCTTACTTTGAACTTATAGTACCCTGCGGACTTAACAACAATCCGGTCACTTCAATAAAAAGCTGGAACAATATGCAAAATGAAGTTGATGTTGCGATTATACAGGCCCAGTTAATTAAGGGCTTTACAAAATATTTTGACTACGAATAATAATTAACCATGAGTGAAGAAAACAGAATAGAAAAATTTAAAAAGATTTTTGAAAAGAATCCTGACAATGCACTTGTGAGATATTCACTTGCAAACGAGTATTTTAAAATAAAAGATTATCAGAATGCCGTAAATGAACTTGTTTACTATCTAAACACCTACAGTGATGAGGGCTCCGGCTACAGGCTCCTTGCGGAGTCATACATAGAACTTGGAGAAACTGAAAAAGCCATAGAAACATACAAAAAAGGTATAGATGCTGCCAGAAGGCATGGCCATCCCGGCATGGCTGACGAGTTTGTTGAAGCAATAGAATTTATGGAGGAGTAATATCCAGCTTTACAACTAAATCTCCTGCCCCTACATTCTCACCTTCTTTAAGAGGTAGTTTTTCAACAGTACCGGTATAGTTTGACTTAATATTTGTCTGCATCTTCATAGCTTCAATAACAAACAGCGTCTCGTCCTCTTTAATTTTATCTCCTGTATTTACAAACAGCTTCATAATTTTCCCTGCCAGTGGTGACCCGATCTCACCCGGCACTTCGGGGTCTGCTTTTTCATGTACTACTTCGTCTGTCTTTGCCGAAAGGTCTTTGATCCTTGTGGGCCTTGGATGTCCGTTAACTTCAAAAAGCATAGGAACCCTGCCGTCATGTTCAATTTCACCAATTCCAAATAGTTTTACGAGGTACTGTTTTCCATCTTCACTTACTATCTTAATTTCATCACCGGGCTCCATACCGTAATAAAAAAGTTCGGTAGGTATAACACTTATATCTCCGTATACCGAGTGATGTTTAAAAAATTCTTCAAACACTGCGGGGTAAAGCAGATGTGAGATTACATCTTTTCGAACCAGTTTTTCATCATATCTTTGCCTGATATCATCGAGTTCTTTATCAATGTTTACGTCTTTTATATAGTCCCCGGGCCTTTTGGTAATAAACTTTTCACCTTTAAGAACAGCATCTCTTACATTCGGGGGAAACCCGCCAAGAGGCTGGCCAAGTTGTCCTTTCATAAGGTCTATTGTAGAAACAGGGAAACTAAGCTCTTCTGACTTTTCTACGACTTCATTAGTTTCAATACCATTCTGAGTAAGATAAAGAGCCATATCACCAACTACTTTTGACGAAGGAGTTACCTTTATTATGTCACCAAAGAGCTGGTTAACTTCAGCATATTTTTTCTTTACATCTTCCCACTGTTCACCAAGGCCGAGGGACTGTGCCTGTGCCCTGAGGTTTGTATACTGCCCGCCGGGTATCTCATAGTCATAAACATCTGCGTTCGAGGTTTTCATATCAGTCTCAAACGGGGCGTAATACTCCCTTACTGATTCCCAGTAAGCTGACAGCTTATTTAACTGCTCTATGTCAAGAGCTGTATCACGCTCCTGTCCTTTTAGGGCAGATACTATTGCGTTAAGGCTTGGCTGTGCCGTTGTTCCGGACATTGAGCTTATGGCAAGGTCTACTATATCTGCACCTGCTTCAACAGCTTTTAGTATTGTGGCTTCACCGTTTCCGCTAGTTGCGTGAGTATGAAAATGTACAGGAAGCCCGGTTTCTTTTTTTATAGCAGTTATTAACTCTCCGGCTGCATAAGGCTTACAAAGCCCGGCCATATCCTTTATGGCAATGATATGTGTTCCGAGTTCTTTTAATTCCCCGGCCAGGTCAACGTAATACTGCAGGGTGTATTTACTTTTATTAGGGTCAGTGATATCGCCTGAGTAACAGATTGCCGATTCACATACTTTGCCGGTCTCAATCACTGTCTCTATAGAAAGCTTCATATTAGGTATCCAGTTAAAACAGTCGAATACCCTGAATATATCAATACCAAATTTTGCAGCTTTGTTTATAAACTCTACTACAACATTGTCCGGATAGTTTTTATACCCCACGGCATTTGATCCCCGGAGAAGCATCTGGAACATACTGTTGGGCATTTTTTGCCTTAGTTTAGTAAGTCTGTGCCAGGGATCTTCATGAAGGAACCTCATGGACACATCAAAAGTGGCCCCTCCCCACATTTCATATGAAAATATATCTTTACCAATTACGGCTGTCTCTGAGGCTATGTTGGCAATATCATAAGTCCTCATTCTTGTGGCCAGTAGTGACTGGTGTGCGTCCCTGAATGTTGTATCTGTAATAAGCTGCCTGTTTTGCTGGAGTATCCATTTAGAAAGGCCCTCGGCACCTTTTTTGAGGAATACATCCCTGTGCTCCGGCATTGGAATGTATGAAGTATCCACAGCTGGAATTACCGGTTTTTGAGGAGGTAATTTTTTCCACTTTACCGGTTTTTCATATTTCCTGTTTACAATGACATCCCCAATAAAATCAAGGATTTTTGTAATATTGTCAGCACGTTCTTCTATGTTAAACACTTCGCGGTACTCATCAAGGAACGTTGTCCTGCACTTTCCGCTTACAAACACCGGGTGGCTTAGAACATTAATAAGAAAAGGAATATTGTTCTTTACGCCTCTTATTCGGAATTCGTTTAAGGCCCTTATCATCTTGCCAAGGGTTGATTCAAAATCGCTTCCAAAAGTCATAAGTTTTACAAGCATTGAATCGTAATAAGGAGTTATTGCTGCACCCACAAAAGCACTTGCTGCATCCAGTCTTACACCGAGCCCACCAGGAGACCTGTAGTCATTAATCGTACCGATATCCGGCGTGAAATTGTTCTTGGGATCTTCGGTAGTTATCCGGCACTGTATCGCAAATCCATTCAGTTTGGGGTTCTTTGGTATACCCACAGCTTTATCTGTTAATTTATATCCTTCTGCTATTCTTATCTGCGCCCTGACTATATCCACACCCGTTACAAGTTCGGTAACAGTGTGTTCTACCTGGATCCTCGGGTTCATCTCAATAAAATAGTACTGTTCATCTTCATCAACCAGGAACTCAACAGTACCTGCATTAATGTAGTTACAACCCTCGGCTATCTTTATTGCATCAGCATAGAGCTGTTTTCTTGTTTTATCCGAAATAGTTATCGAAGGTGCAAACTCTATAACTTTCTGATATCTCCGCTGAACAGAACAGTCTCTTTCAAACAGGTGGATAGTTTTACCGTATCTGTCTGCAATAATCTGCACTTCAATATGTTTGGGATTTAAGACGTATTTTTCTATAAACAGAGCATCATTTCCGAAGGCTGTTTTTGCTTCGGATTTTGCTTCATTGAAGTTTTCAGCAAGCTCTTTTTCGTTGAATACAACCCTGACCCCTCTTCCGCCGCCGCCAAAAGCCGCTTTTACTAGGACGGGGTATTTAATTTTCTTTGCATATTTCTTTGCTTCTTTAACAGTTTTAACAAACTCTTCAGTTCCCGGTATTACCGGTACATTTACTTTTTGTGCAATCCTTCTGGCTTCAGCCTTATCACCCATAAGGGTAATTGGGTCTGCGCTGGGTCCAATGAACACTATCCCCGCTTTGTCACATGCCTTAACAAAATCCGCATTTTCAGACAGGAATCCATAACCGGGGTGTATCGCATCTACGTTGTTTGCCTTGGCTATATTAATAATCCCCTCAATATCGAGATAAGCCTCGACAGGGCCTTTATTCTTACCAACAAGATAAGACTCATCAGCTTTTACTCTGTGCAGGGAAAGGTAGTCTTCTTCTGAATATATTGCTACTGAAGTAATACCGAGTTCTGAGCATGCCCTTTGGATCCTGATTGAAATTTCGCCCCTGTTTGCAATCAGTATTTTCTGAAATGGCCTTATTCTTCTGGTTTTATTATTTTTCATAGGTTTTTCACTTATATGATTTATTAGTAGGTATAATCATATCTAATTATTTATATCACAATAAAAAAATATACGAAGAATTATTTAAAATGGAATATAAAGTAGTAGAACTTACAACCGTAACCGACATAGATATAGAAAACGTAATAAACGAATGGACGGCCCAGGGATGGGAATTTGAGTATGTCCAGTTTGCTATGAGAGAAGCATCGAAAAGGCCTTCAATGGCTTTTGTATTTTTTACAAGAGAAGAGTCAAACAAACACTGATCAGTCTATTACAGACTCTTTTATATTAATCAGTACAACTCCCACTATAACAAACATTATCCCTATAAATCTTTTTAATGAAATTGTCTCGCCTAAAAGAAAATAGGCAAATATTGCTGTAAACATGGGAAATGAAGCCACGATTGGAAGTACCTTTGAGGTATCTTCCTGTTTCAGGGCAACAAAAAAGATAAAGAGCCCGATAAGCCCTCCAAGCAGTCCCGACAGTACAATCCACATCATTGATTTTGAATCTACTTTTACAAGTTCATCAACCCTTCCTGCAAATAATGTATAAACAGCGAGGCAGAGCCCAGTAAATATAAACCTGATTGTTATAACTGAGAATGGAGATGTATTTTTTAAGGCAAATTTTTCAAATATGGGATTTATTCCCCATATGCAGGCTACGACTAATGCGAGTAAAGCTCCCTGGGTCATTATAGTCCTCCGCTAGCTTATGATGTTTAACAGTTCGTTTAGGTCTTTTATCTTACTGATGCTCTTATCCGGGTGTTCGTTGTCGCGGTCAAGAAAAATTGCATTCATTCCAATACTGGTAGGACAAACAAAATCATTCATATAGTTGTCTCCAATATGCACACATTCATCAGGCATAAGGCCGTTTCTTTGAAGAGCAAGCTGAAAAATTTCTATAGAGGGTTTTGCATAACCCGATTCGCTTGAGATAACAAAATCGTCAAAATGGTCCAGTATATCCATACCGCTGCATACATCGTAGACACGGGAATCAAAGTTTGAAACAACTATAATTTTATATCCTCTTGTCTTTATGCGGGTAAGTACTTCTTTTGTTTCGGGAAATATTTCCCAGGCCGATGTCCTGAATACTTCGAAAAGGTCATGGAAATAGTTATCAAACTCATCAAACATACCAATATCCGTGTAGACCTTGTGTACTACGTCATACCACCATTTCTTTTCAAGTGAATGCAGTTCTTCTTTATTCTCTGCTTCAAAAGCAAGCGGGGGAGCTTCCGGGAAATATTTTCCGAATGCTTTTCTAAGCTCTTTAGGGTCCGGGTTTATTCCGTATTTCCTGGCTGGCGCAGCATATGTGTTGCCAAGTCCTTCTTTAATATAAAACAAAGTGTCTGCCGCATCGAAGAAAACGGCTTTAATGTTTTCTTTTTTCATTTGGGTTCTAAATATACATTTTATAATTCATACAACAACCTGCCGGTCATTAAAAAAACTGTAGAATTGTTATATATGTTTGGGTTATTATAAAATTAATAACATTATCATATTTATTACATGGGGGTGTAAGAAATGAGTTATCAAAATCCTGTAATTGTCATACCCGGCATTACTGCATCTGACCTTCATGATGACTATCCTTTAAAGTCCGAAACACTATGGTCAATGGTATTTAATAAAGATTTTGAGAAAGTATCCCTTCATCCGGATGATCTTCGCTATGAAGCTGTTGAACCATCACATGTATACCCCGGGCGGGTATTTGAAATATACAATGACCTTATTAAAGCATTGCGACACGAACTATCCATGCAGGCTGACAAACCAACACCTGTATTTGCCTTCCCATATGACTGGAGAATTGATATTCAGGATATTGCCAGGGTTCTCGGCGACTTTATTGATGAAGTAATTGCAAGGACACTACTTCTTAAGCATTACAAAGGCGCTAAGAATGAATTAAAAGTCGATCTTGTAGGCCATTCCATGGGCGGACTTATCATCACTGAATATCTTTCTCAGTACAGGAATAAATCCAAGGTCGGTAAGGTAGTAACTATTGGCACTCCTTATTTAGGATCAATTGAAGCCATTGTTAAGATAACAACCGGTATGAGCCTTCTTTCAGGAGACGTACCCAAAGAAAGGGAACGTGAAGCAGCAAGGGCCACACCAGCTGTGTACCAGCTATTTCCATCATATGATAAATCAGCAATATTTGAAAATGGACATCAGGTAGACCTTTTTAATCCTAATAATATGCAAAGAAGTATTATCAGGAGTCTATCCGAATATGTAAGAATGTACTCAGTGGACACTCCTGCCAATCGGCGTGAAGAAAAAGCAGAAGAGATATTAAATTCTCTTCTTAGAATAGGTAGAGAACACAGGGACAAAGTTAATTCATTTAAACCATCAGATGCTGGTTTGGTACAGGACGACTGGCTCGCTATTATTGGTGTAAACAGCAAAACAAGAATCCAGATGAAAGTAAAGAATACTACTTCTGGCCCATGGTTTATTATTGAAGATGAGCAGTTTGTTGATGAAATTGAGAAAGATAATAAATCAAAGAAAACCGGAGACGGGACTGTACCACTGGAAGGGGCTCTTCCACCTTTTCTTTCTGCCAGCAAACCAGTTTGCGTTTCACCTGACGATCTGAGTTTCTTTGAACTTAGGGATAAAGCACTTGTTAAGGTTGCAGGGCTTCATGGGATTTTACCGGCAATTAATCTTGTACAAAGACTCACAATAAGGCATTTAAGGAGTAATTACCGTGGTAAGGTCTGGGGCAGAAGAGTGCCTGGTGCGGGCACCTGGACGCCGCCAATTGAAGGTTTGGAAGAAAAGACTAAATACTGAAATTAAGACAGTACATATTCAAGTATCCCTACTACCTGCTCAGGTGTCCTTGCAGTTGCATTTGCAGCTTCGTCCACTTCCTTAAGTGCATGGTCATGTTCTTCATCATGAAGAGTTATTAACGATTTACCGAGCGCAGCAGCGTATCCCGCATCAAAAGCAGCATTCCACTGTTTATATTTTGGTCCGAACCTTACCACTACAACATCCGAATCTTTTATCATCTTTATCCTTCTTATAGAATTCAGACCCGAACCTTTCCTGTCTCTCCAGAAAGGTTTTTCTTCTTCGCCCAGAATGTTTACACCGCACATATCACTCGCATCGTGGTCAGTTACGGGATTTGTAAATACAACACTGAGCCCCTTTCCCTTTGCACCTTCAACTACCCGCTCTCTCCAGTCCGAGTGTATTTCACCCGCAAGATATATCTTTAGTATCATAATTTCCGCCTTTATAGTTTTATAAATTAATTAACATTATTTAATTTTCTTATATACTTTTATCTGATCCTTATGAAATTAAAACTATTTATACCAATTATTTTAATATCTCTGGCAGTTTTAGGTTTTAATGATGAAATACCTGAAACAGTTAAGACAGAATTTGTATATGATACTTCCAAGCTCGATACTGAAGGAATTATAAGAGTTGGTATCCTATATAAATTAAAACCTCACTGGCATATTTACTGGAAAAATTCCGGAGATTCAGGCCTTCCTACAAAAATAGAATTTACTCTTCCAGAGGGTTTTAAAGCAGGTGATCTAAACTGGCCTCTTCCTAAGGCTTTTATAAGGGAGGGCGATATTCTGGACTATGGATACGAAAATGAAGTATTGCTCTGGTCAGATATTAAAATCCCGGCCGATTTTAATAAAAAGAGTATTCCGGTCAGCTTAAAAACAAAATGGATAAGCTGCGAAGAGATATGCATTCCAGGAAAAGCAGAATATACACAGGATCTAATCAAAAATAACAATAAAATACTTTTTAATACCTGGAATAATCAACTGCCTTCGGAAAAAAACAACAAATTTGATATCAAGGTAGTTAATGAAGAAAATAAGTTTAATATATACATTAATAACAGTATATTAGATAACACATTTAAACTGTATCCTAATCCTGAAAAAACAGTAGATATTGAAAATATTTCATATTCTAAACATCAAAATCAGGAAGTTATCTCATTTTCCACAGTAATATACCCCGGACATGATTCTAAATCCGAACTTCTTGATACAGTCATAACATATATAGATAAAGATAATAATCGTAAAGGTTTTGAATATACCGTCAATTTAAAAGAAGTGATTAATAAAAATTAAGGTTGAATCCATTACTTTTATTATTATTCTAAATATTAAAATAAAAACCGGAGATATTTAATGAAAACTTTAAAATTAATACCAGTTTTACTTCTTTTTATTCTAGCATTAAGCATTAATTCCTTTGCTGTAGACAATAATTTCAGTCTCGAAGACCAAAATGGCAATAAAATATCCCTTTCAGACTATAGTGATAAAATTGTTGTCCTGGAATGGACAAACCCGGACTGCCCATTTGTCGAAAGGCACTATCGTGAAAAAACCATGGTAGAACTTGCCGAGAAATACAAAGATAAGGAAGTAGTATGGCTTGCTGTAAACAGTACTCACTATATGGGTAATGATGACAATAAAAAATGGGCTGATCAGCATGAAGTCCCGTATCCCATATTAAATGACAGTTCCGGAGAAGTAGGCAAATCATTTGGAGCAAAAACCACACCTCATATGTATATAATTGATAAGACAGACGGCCTTGTTTACGAGGGTGGCATAGATGATGATAAAAGCGGTGCAAACAACTCAGACAAGAGAAATAATTATGTTGACCTTGCCCTTACAAATTTAACTACAGGTGATACAATAGAAATATCTAAAAGTAAACCATATGGATGTTCGGTGAAATATAAATGAAAAGATTTTTATTACTAAGTATATGTTTTTCACTTTTCTGCATTTATTCGACACCTCTTTTTGCAGGTGAAGAATACAAAGGAATTATTCATGCAAGGCCTGACGGCACAGCCGGCAACTGGATTATTGGTGACCGGGTATTCAAGGCAACTGAGAAAACCAAGCTTGATGAAGATAACGGCCCGCTTAAAGTAGGCGTATGTGCAGAAGTTGAAGTAGAAAAAGGTTTTGTTGAAGAAATTGAATCAGAACCGATGAAAAAATGTCAAAAATAAGAATACTAATAAACACCACTCTTCTTTTACCATCACTAATACTATTTGTGATGATCCCATATAAAATTGAACTTATGCAGATCTGGTATTCGTACCGTGACCCTGATAACGTCAGTGAAGTAGCAATGGGTATGTATCTTCTTTATCAGTCAATTGTTCTGGGGATTTCTTAATAGATTATACTCTTTTTCACCCTCAAAAGTATTAAATCATCTTAGTTGTATGAATTATTTTTAAGTTTTGTTGTGATAAAACTCGTCTTTAGTAATTACTTATTAAAATGTAAAGAATAGTAAATAATTATGGGTTAAATGAGTTTGGAGGATTTAATGAATTTATGATCTTAAATCTGCCCATCTAACCCATTATTTCAATTTAATTTTTTAACCTAATGGAGTTGCAAGTAAAAAATTCTCCAGCCATATCTGGTCCATACTTCCCCTACCGTTACCATTATTGATTCCTACAAATGCAGCAATATAGAATCCATCAAAAGGACCTGTAAAACTAAATCCAACAGTGTTTGCTCTTGAAAAACCATTACTTAACAACGTTATTTGGACAAACAAGAGGAGCACCCTTACTGCTAGGATAGACTTCATTTAATCCAGAATCAAAAGTAGCAATACTTGCACCTGGTGAGATTTCAGCAGCCTCTTCAAGTAGTTCTTCAAGTACTGCACTGTTTTGATCTACACAAGCAAATATTGTATTGGGACATGAAAATGGGACTTCATTAAGGTCATAAATATCAACATCGGATACAATAAATGTTTCCAAAGGATTTGCTGTTACTTCCACAGAACCATTCTGTGTTTCACTTAAAACAACAGTGTACGTATCACTCTGGTTTGTTCCACCTTCGGAATTAAAATTACCAGTTGAAAGAGTTGTAGTTCCAAATGGATTATCATTACCAATAAATACCCTGTTTGTTCCAGAAGAATTGGTACGGTATTCATAACCTGCTTCGTCAACTATTCTGAAATTTCCTACCAAATCCTGCAAAACATCATTAATCAAGCCATTTAAAGTTGCTGTAACAACAACCATACCGTATTCGCCACCATTAAGAACAACACCCGATGGGTTACCGTCATTTGTTAATATATCACGCATGTTGTACACATGAGTATCATTTCCGGTATATGTATCAAAAAAATCATTCTCACGGCAGTTATCATTAACTGCGAATACCTGGACATGTGTTGTAAGAGCACTATCACTAGTATTAGTTACCTGCACATAGCTTTCACGGTTTCTTAGATCAAAGATTGATACCAAAATGTATGAAGCGTTGTCAGTTTGCGGTCGAACTATAGTAAATCCCCCAGCAAATGAATCCTTGGTATCCACAAAAAATACTGTGAAGAACAATGTAAAAATAATTAAAAACTTTAACCCTCTAAACATAAATTCCTCCTTTAAACCTGATCGTTTACTTAATTTAATTATATTTTGACATTATATAATAAATACTATTTATTACAACCAAATATATTTTGACAGTGTAGTGTTTTTAGGAATAACACACAGATTTGAATTGTTTATTACAAACAATTTTTACATATTTTAATAAACTATGGATTTATGATATTCAATAACCCAAATTAGGCTGGAGCCATTTTTCAACTTCTTCTACTGACAGCCCTTTTCTTTTTGCGTAGTCTTCAACCTGGTCTTTAAGTATCTTTCCAAGATTAAAATACCGTGCATCGGGGTGTGAGAAGTAAAATCCGGAAACGGAACTTCCGGGGGTCATAGCGTATGATTCGGTAAGGGAAACACCTGTATGCTTCTCGGCATCGAGAAGTCTCCAAAGTATTCCTTTTTCTGTATGGTCGGGACATGAAGGATATCCCGGGGCGGGCCTTATGCCCCTGTATTTTTCACTTATAAAGTCTTCATTCGATAAATTTTCTTTTTTACCGTAACCCCATAAGTCTCTAACCTTTTTATGAATCATCTCCGCTAGTGCCTCGGCAATCCTGTCGCCAAGTGCTTTTATCATAATTGAGGTGTAGTCATCGTTGTCGTCTTTATATTTTTCAGAAAGGCTTTCAACTTTGTCACCGGCTGTTACTGCAAATCCTCCGATATAATCAATCTTATTTGCAGATCTTGGTGCTATAAAATCAGAAAGGCTGTAATAGAGCTGTTCTTCTTTTCTTTTTCCCTGTTGGCGAAGGAAATGAAGATTTTCTACTACTTCTTTTCTCTTGTCGTCAGTATATATCTCTACATCATCACCAACACTGTTTGCCGGCCATATCCCAACTATCGCCGAAGGATTAAAAAGTTTATTATTTATTATTTCACCAAGCAGATCTTCTGCATCATTATATAGTTCCCTTGCCTGCTCGCCCCAGTTTGGATTATCCAAGATCTTTGGAAAAGAACCCTTAAGTTCCCAGGTCCAGAAAAACGGTGACCAGTCGAAGTAGTTAATAATTTCTTTTAGGTCTATATCATTAAAATGAATCAACCCTGTATGTCCCGGGGTATCTATTTCAATATCTGCCCATTCACATTTAAAACCATTCTGCCTGGCTACTTCAATAGGTGTATAAGTTATCTTTGCCTGGCTCTCTTCAAATCTTGCTTTCTGTTTTTTCTGTTTTTCTCTAAGCTCTAATTTATAATCATCAGCTTTGTCGGGATTTAAAAGATCGTTGCAAACACCAACCACAAGTGATGCGTCCTGAACGTGATCAACAATACCGTTATAGTGAGGTGCTATCTTAATAGCTGTATGGGCACTGCTTGTAGTAGCGCCGCCGACAAGAAGCGGAATATCAAATCCCTGCCTTTCCATCTCTGATGCGTTATAAACCATCTCATCAAGTGACGGTGTAATAAGTCCGCTAAGTCCAATAATATTTGCACCAACATCTTTTGCAGTATTCAGAATCTGGTCACACGAGACCATAACCCCAAGGTCTATTACCTCGTAGTTATTGCAGGAAAGCACAACTGAAACAATGTTTTTCCCAATATCATGTACGTCGCCTTTTACCGTGGCTATTACAAACTTACCTCTCGTATTATCAGACCCTGCTTTGAGTTTTTCCATGTAGGGTTCAAGATAGGCAACTGCCTTTTTCATTACCCTCGCACTCTTTACAACCTGCGGCAAAAACATCTTCCCTTCGCCGAACAATCCACCGACAACTTTCATGCCGTCCATCAAAGGGCCTTCTATTACGTTAAGGGGTTTATCGTACATCGCCCTAGCCTCTTCCGTGTCTTCATCAACAAAATCAGATATCCCGTTTACGAGTGAGTATTTAAGCCTTTCTTCTACCGGCTGATCACGCCAAGCCTTATCTTCTGCTTTCTTCTCAGCACTCTTAACGCCTTTAAACTGCTCTGCAAAATCAACAAGCTCTTCGGTGGCATCGGGGCTTTTATTTAAAAGTACATTTTCTACTTTTTCCAGAAGCTCTTTTTCCACGTCATCATAAACGGCCAGCATTCCGGCATTTACAATCCCCATATCAAGCCCTGCATCTATTGCATGATAAAGAAATGCACTGTGCATTGCTTCCCTAACAATATTGTTTCCGCGAAGTGAAAATGAGATATTACTCACACCACCGCTTGTAAGAGCGTCGGGGCATTTTTCTTTTATATCTCTAACTGCATTTATAAAGTTAAGCGCATAGTTATTATGTTCTTCAATACCTGTAGCTACTGTCAGGATGTTTGGGTCAAATATAATATCAGTCGGGTCCATACCCACTTCTTCTGTAAGGATTTTATATGCTCTTTGGCATATTCTTACCTTGTCTTCTGCTTCTGCGGCCTGGCCTTCTTCATCAAAAGCCATTACAACTACCGCCGCGCCGTACTTCATTATTTTTCTTGCCTGTTCACGAAAAAGGTCTTCACCCTCTTTCATACTTATGGAGTTAACAACGCATTTTCCCTGTACGCATCTGAGTCCTGTTTCAATAACAGAAAACTTGGAGCTGTCGATCATTATCGGCACCCTTGCAATATCCGGTTCGGATGCGACAAGGTTCAGGAACTTCTCCATACACGCTTCACTATCAAGCAAGCCTTCATCAAAATTTATATCAATTATATTTGCTCCGTTCTCTACCTGTTGCGCCGCTACAGAAAGTGCAGTCTCATAATCTTCTTCTTTTATAAGTTTTGCGAATCTCGGAGACCCTGTGACATTGGTCCTTTCACCTACCATAATAAAAGGAGTCCCTTTTTCTGCTTTAATAGTCAGCGCTTCAAGCCCGCTAAGTCTTGTGGCAGGTTCTAATTCAGGAATTTTTCTTGGTTTTAAGTCTTTGATACAATCAACTATACTTTTTATATGATCGGGCGTGGTACCGCAGCATCCGCCTACCATATTTAGAAATCCGCTTTCACCAAAATCCTGAAGCAACGATCCTGTCATCTCAGGGGTCTGGTCGTAACCCGTCTCACTTAATGGATTAGGAAGCCCCGCATTTGGGTAGCAGCTTATATAACAACCCGCTATATTTGATAGTTCCTGTATATAAGGTCTCATGGCTTCAGCACCAAGTGCGCAGTTGATACCGACGCTAAGTGGTTTTGCATGGCTTACCGAGTTCCAAAATCCGCCGACTGTCTGTCCGGAAAGTGTCCTTCCCGACTGGTCTGTAATAGTTACCGAAAGCATTACTGGAAGCCTTTTGCCGTAACTGTCAAAAAACTCTTCAAGTGCATAAATTGCAGCTTTTAGATTAAGTGTATCAAATGTAGTCTCAGGAAGGAGAATATCTACTCCGCCTTCAACCAGTGCTTCTATCTGCTCACGGTATGCATCGACAAGTTCCTGGAAACTCACAGCCCTGTATGCAGGATTATTTACATCCGGTGACATCGAAGCTGTTTTATTAGTAGGGCCAATTGCACCAGCTACAAAACACTGTCTTCCCGGATATTTATCCATTATCTCTTTGGCAGCCTGCTTGGCAATTTTTGCGGATTCTACATTAAGGTCTTTTACCGTATATTCCAGGTTGTAATCCGCCTGGGCGATAGTTGTTGCACTAAAAGTGTTTGTTTCAACTATATCTGATCCGGCTTCAAAGTACTGGAGATGAATCTCTTTAATAATCTCAGGCCTTGTAAGTGACAAAAGGTCATTATTGCCTTTTAAATCAGTATCATGGTCTTTAAATATATCTCCCCTGAAGTCATCTTCTTCGAGCTTATACCTCTGGATCATGGTACCCATTGCACCATCGAGGAATAAAATTCGTTCTTCAAGTAAATCCTTTAATTGTTTATAAGTATTTGTATGATTTTCTGACATAGTTCTATTACAATTTATCCATAACGCTTATAAATTTATTTTTAAAAACTTTTTAGGTAAATCTCCCCGTCTTTAGACTTTACATCCCTTATTATGATTGATTAAATTAAGGTAAGATTCTACCAGTTATTTCTAAGTTCTCTTAATTTAGTAAAGACAGACCTTCCGTCTGTGTTCATTTCAGGATATTTTTCCTTTAAGTTAGTCACCAGACCTTCATTATCAAAGCGCATAAATGGATTATACAGCCTTTCTTCGGCAACTGTGGATAAAGCTTCGTCAGATTTTTTTAATTTATCTGTTTTATCATTTATTGCCTTATTGTTAGGATCAACACTTAAAGCATATTCTAGGTTATTTATTGCGTAATCATGACCACAAAATATATTCATATTGTCATCAAGTGTTCTGATTTTATCTTTAAATGTATCAAACAGTACATCCACATCACCTCTGAACTTAACATTGCCGCATCCTGATAGAAAAATCGTGTCACCCACGAATATATTATTTCCAATTATAAAAGAAACGTGCTCCGGGCAGTGACCCGGCGTATTTATCACTGAAATGGACTGGTTTCCAAAAGTTATTACATCACCTTCATCTATAACCACAGTCCTTGGGGCAACAAAATCCAGCCCTTCCCTGTGAATATGTATCCTGGAATCAAGAAATACCTTAATTATCGGGTTGTTTCCGCCTATATGGTCCGGGTGCCCGTGAGTATTGAGTACTTCGGCAACCCTGAGTTTATTGTCCCTGATAAAATGAAGCAGGCTTACAGGGTCTAACGGGTCAATTACTACACATTCCGAGGTTTCATTGCATTTCACAATGTACTGATAGTTCCTGCCTTCATTGCCTACATCGAACCTGTAAATGTTAAAATTCTCATTTTCCAAGATATACATATCACTCTCCTTAGGATATACTTAACTCAACACTTTACCCTAGTAATGTTTATATAAAAGAATGAGTAATTTAATAAAACTATTATTTTTTTCCACTATTATTTTATTAGTGGGCTGCCCAAAGAAACAGCCAAAAGAGCCGGCCTTTAACATAAGGGGCATGAAAACGACAATTAAACGTGTACAGGTGTCACCAATAGCCTTTGCCGGTGCCAAAATTGTTGTACTTGGGTATATCACTGATATTACATATGCAGATGAAATAATTGATGACCCTGAGGCTGTTGAAACTGATGAACCCAATGAAAAAGATGAAGAAATACAGGAAGAAAACATTATGGTACTCTCTGACAGCCAGGGCAACACTATAAATGTCCAGTTCGAAGAGCTTGATGAAATGGGACTTAACGATACCGTGGTAGTAAGCGGTAAATACAATAATGGAAAGAACATGATTGTTTCAGATGAAATAATTAAGGTTGTAATAGATAAAAAGGGCATAAGGCCCTATAAAGATGAAGAAATTGTAGAAGAAATTAATGTGCAAGAGTAGTTTTGACAACATAACTAATAAAAGGTAATTTTTCTTTCCAATTTTATCCAAAGAGTAAACATATATGAGTTATACAAAAGGCCTGAAATGTAAAGAATGCGGAGAGCGTTATCCAAAGGAGCCAATATATGTCTGTGAGACATGTTTCGGCCCATTGGAAGTAGAATACGACTACGACAATATAAAGAAAGACCTCTCCAAAGAGCTAATACTTTCGCGTGAGAAAAACATCTGGCGTTATGCCGAACTATTACCAATAGACAACGAACCCACAATCGGGGCACAGGTAGGATACACCCCGCTGGTAAAGGCTGATAATCTTGGTAAAGCACTTGGCCATTCAAACCTCTATGTTAAAAACGATGCTGTATGTTTCCCTACACTGTCTTTCAAGGACAGGGTTGTTTCCGTAGCATTATCAAAATCAAAGGAGTTTGGTTTTGATACGGTATCATGTGCATCAACCGGCAACCTCGCAAATGCAGTATCATCACTTGCATCTTCAGGGAATCTAAAGAGTTTTATTTTTATTCCCTATGACCTCGAAGAATCAAAAGTGATTAACAGCGTTATATATGGAACAAATCTTGTTGGGATAAAAGGTGCATACGACGATGTTAACAGGCTCTGCAGTGAGATTGCAGGGAAATACAACTGGGCCTTTGTAAATATAAATATGAGGCCTTACTACTCGGAAGGTTCCAAATCATATGCATTTGAAATTATGGAACAGCTTGGCTGGAAAGCTCCTGCCAATATAGTAGTCCCGATGGCAAGCGGCTCACTGCTTACAAAAGTATGGAAAGCTATCAAGGAATTTGAACTGCTTGGTATGATAGAGCCATCAAATACAAAGATGTACGGGGCCCAGGCAACCGGGTGCTCCCCTATTTCAACTGCATTTAAAAACAAATGGGAAATTTTTAAACCTGTAAAACCTGATACAATTGCCAAGTCACTTGCAATAGGTACTCCTGCAGACGGCGTGTATGCAATGTCTGTAATTAATGAAAGCGGCGGCCATGCAGAGGATGTATCAGACCAGGAAATTATAGATGGAATAAAGCTACTGGCAGAAACAGAGGGTATCTACACTGAAACTGCCGGCGGAGTTACTGTTGCAGTAACAAAAAAACTTATAGAACAGGGAAAACTGCCTACAGATGAACTCACCGTTATCTCCATTACCGGCAACGGCCTTAAGACCCAGGATGCAATTATAGACAGCGTTAAAAAGCCGGAAGTGATTGAACCAAACATTGATAATTTCGAAGAATTGTATAATAGTTTATAAAGCTAAGGAGATAAAATTATGCCATCAGTAAGAATACCAACACCTTTAAGAAAACTATCAGGAGACAGGGAAGAACTTAACATCAGTGCTGCTAACGTTTCCGAGTTAATCGAAGGACTGGAGAAAGAATGCCCTGGAATCAAAGACAGGATCTGCGATGAAGAAGGCAACATCAGAAGATTTATTAACCTCTATGTAAACAACGAAGATATTCGTTTTCTAAATGGTAAAGACACCGAACTCGGTGAGAATGATAATGTATCAATAATCCCTGCTATTGCCGGCGGTTATTAACAACATCTATTTTTTGAATTCATTCTCAAGGGTCTTATTATAACTATCCAGGTTTGAAAACTGCTGTGGTTTTATATCTTTAAGTGTATCTTTAAGTACTTTTTTCTGCTTTGAATTTAGATTTTTAGGTATATCTATATTGATAATCAGATATAAGTCACCAAGTCTTCCTGACTGCAAATCCGGAAGCCCTTTCCCCTTGATCCTAAATGACTGTCCCGGCTGGGTCTCTTCAGGAATATTAAAACTTTCTATCCCGCCAAGTGTTGGGATCTGGATTTCTCCACCTACAGTGGCAGTAATAAAATCAATTGGTACTTCGCAGTAAATATTGTTGTTATCTCTTTTAAATATTGCATGCTCTTCAACAAAAATAACGATAAACAGGTCGCCGTCAGGAGCTCCGCCCATACCTATTTCGCCTTCACCTCTTATTCTAAGCCTTGAAGAGTCCCCTATTCCCGCAGGAATGTTTACCTTTACCTTCTTTTCTGTCCTGATAAACCCGTCGCCTTCACACTCATCACAGTACTTTTCAATAATATACCCTCTTCCCCTGCACTGTCCGCATGGCTGGCTTATAGCAAAAAAACCTTTTGCATAATCCATTGTCCCCCTGCCCTTACATACGCCGCATACAGAGTCTCCACCGGGAGCAGCTCCCTTTCCGTCACATGTACCGCAAAGCTCTTTTTTTGGTATAACTATTTCTTTTTCCATACCAAAGGCAGCATCTTCAAAACTAATAGACAGTTCATATTTCAGATCTCTGCCTTTTTGGCCGCCATTTGAGAACCCGGAACTAAATACTTCTTCAAAAAGGTTTCCAAATATATCGTTCAGATTGGAACTGAACCCCGCATTCCCAAAATTACCATCACCGGAAATACTTCCAAAGCTGTCATACTGGGCACGTTTATTATCATCGCCAAGTATCTGGTATGCTTCATTTATGTCTTTGAATTTGTCGAGTGCATCCTGGTCATCAGGGTTTCTGTCGGGATGGTATTCGAAAGCAAGTTTTTTATAAGTTCTTTTTATATCCTCTGAATTAGCGTCCCTGCCAATACCAAGGATTTCATAATAATCTTTAGTCATTATTTCTCCAAACTGGAATATTACTCGGATACATTTTCTTCGTCATCAGTATCATCAGAAGAAAGTGCTTCAGCAGCAGGTTTTTCAGTCTTTGTGTCATTGCCCTTAGAAGAATATATCGTCTGGGCAAATTTATAAGATACATCCTGTAAAGATTTTAAAGCTATATTTAGAGAGTTGTAATCATCCCCGTTTAATTCATCTTCAAGTGTTTTTAGCTCTTCACGTATCCTTACATCTGTCTCAGAATCAATCTTATCACCATGTGAACTTAAAGTTTTATTAACCGAATATATCAACCCTTCAGCTTCATTCTTTAACAGTGCGTATTCTTTTTTATTTTTGTCATCTTCCTTACTTTTCTGACTCTGATTTATAATTGAATCAATTTCTTCATCATTAAGCCCGCTTGAATTTTCAACAACAATTTCCTGTATATTGTCAGTACCAAGGTCATGAGCAGAAACATGGAGTATACCGTCTGCATCCACTTCATATGAGACTTCTATCTGGGGCACACCTTTGGGTGCAAGAGGAATATCCACCATATTGAACTTGGCAAGAGATATATTGTCACCTACCATCTCACGTTCACCCTGCAGTATATGAATGCTTACAAAATCCTGGTTATCATAAGCTGTTGTAAATATCTGGCTCTTTTTTGTTGGAATAGTAGTATTTCTTTCAATAATTTTTGTAAACAGTTCACCTTTGGTTTCGATACCAAGGGATAGAGGAACAACATCAAGCAGAAGAACATCTTCTACTTTACCTTCAAGTACACCACCCTGTATTGCAGCCCCGATTGCAACTACTTCTTCGGGGTTTATTCTCGACTGTGCTTCCCTGCCAAAAATCTGTTTTACCTTTTCCCTTACTTTAGGCATCCTCGTCATACCACCGACCAGTACTATCTCATCAATCTCATCAGCCGTCATGCCTGCATCACTCATTGCCTGCTCACATGGATAAGCGAGCCTTGTAATAAGGTCATCAACCAGTTTTTCAAGTTCCGGCCTCGAGAGTTTAAGGTTTAAATGTTTTGGCCCCGTGGAATCAACCGCGATAAATGGAAGATTTATATTGGTTTCTTCGAGTGAAGACAGTTCATGTTTGGCTTTCTCGCAGGCTTCCCTTATTCTCTGGAGTGCCATTTTGTCTTCTTTCAGGTCTATATTGTTTTCATTTTTAAAGACTTCTACAACATGTTCAATTATTCTCTGGTCAAAATCATCACCGCCCAGATAGGTGTCACCACTTGTGGCTTTTACATCAAATACGCCGTTTGCAATCTCAAGTATGGTAAAATCGAAAGTACCGCCTCCAAGGTCAAACACTGCAACCTTCTGGTTCTCCTTGTTCTCCATTCCATAGGCCAGTGCCGCAGCCGTAGGTTCGTTTATGATTCTTTTTACATCAAGGCCGGCAATCTTACCCGCATCTTTTGTAGCCTGGCGCTGAATATCATTAAAATGTGCCGGTACTGTAATTACTGCTTCATTAACATCGTACCCCAGATATTCCTCCGCAATATTTTTCATCTTCATAAGGATGTTAGATGAGATTTCCTGCGGGCTGTACCTGTTGCCGTTTACCTCTACCCAGGCATCTCCGTTGTTGTTGGAAACAATTGTAAATGGGGATATTTCTATAGATTTTTTTACTTCACCGGAATCAATTTTTCTGCCGATAAGCCTCTTAACGGCAAAAACTGTATTCAAAGGGTTTACCAAAGCCTGCCTCTTTGCTACAGCGCCTGCAATACGGCTGTTGTCTTCGGTAAATGCAACAACTGAAGGCGAAGTCCGGCTTCCTTCCTCATTTGGAATAACTACCGGTTCATTCTGTTCAATGATGGAAATACATGAGTTTGTTGTACCTAAATCAATTCCTACTATTGCCAATGTTAATATCCCTTATTTTATTTACTCCAGTTCTTCATCTGTAAGATCAAAAACATTATCTTCAGAATTATTAATGCTATCCGTATTAATTTCTATAACTTTTTCATTATCATCATTATTTTCAGAATTATCATCCGTAGATGGACTCTTTTTCTTTTCAATTATATCAGTTGATACCGTGACAGAAGCTGGCCTTAACAAACGGTCCTTGAACATATAGCCCCTAATCATTTCATCAAGTATTAAACCGGGTGTAATTTCATCTGTCTCTATTCTCTCAAGTGCCTGGTGATGCCGCGGGTCAAACTCCGTACCGGTACTTGATTCAATCGCCTGCAGACCAAATCTGTCCAGAGTAGAGAGAAATAAGTTGTATACGAGCTTAACACCTTCTATAGTCGATGAGGTGTCACCGTCATCTGCACCGGCATGTTCTATAGCAAGATTGAGATTATCAAGAACATTTAACAGTTCTCTTACTAATTCTTCGTTTGCATAAAGAGAAAGGTCACTCTTTTCCTTTGAGACCCTTTTCTTATAGTTATCAAAATCAGCAGCAAGCCTTAAAAAGCGGTTGTTGAGCTCACTGTAATTTTCCTTTAACTTATCAGAATCAGTCTGAATTTCAGCTTCTTCAGCAACAATTTCTACTTCAGGCTGCTGTTCGTTATTGTTATTTTCCATTTCGTTTTCTATGTTATCGTTATCTCCAGGTGACATCTGTACCTCCTAAATCCATCACGCTTGTTAAATAATCCGCCGAGTAAGTGACTAAAGGGATAATTTGAGAGTAGTTCATTCTTATGGGGCCGAATACTCCAAGACTACCCTGCCTGATACCCTTTCCATATGGTGCGGCAATCATACTTACTCCGGTTGGCATTCCGTTGTAACTACCTATAAACACTTTAGTATTATTATCTTTTAGTACAGACTGCATTAGCCCGGGTAAAAATTCCTTCTCCTCAAATACATGAAGAAGGTTTTTGGATATTTCCAGATTATCAACTGTATTATCATTAAACTGGGTAAGTTTCCCGTGCATCAGTACATCAACAGTATTTTCCTTATCAAATGCATCAATGCTGAATTTTATAAGTGTTTCCATTATTGAGCTGTATCTGCTGAGCGGGGCCTTAACCTTCTTTATAATTTTATCTTTCAGCTCAACAAGTGTAAGCCCAAGGGCAAGTTCATTTAAGAAATTGCTTATATGGTTAATACTTTGGGACGGGATATCATGGTCCAGCTTGGTAAATACTTTTTCCGTTATTCCGCCCTCAAACACAATAATTATCAGACACTCTCTTTTTCTTATTTCAACTATCTGAAAAGTCTGTATTCTCATGTTTCCCTTACTGGGTAAAGTAGCGAAGCAGCCGGTATGTGTCATATCAGAAAGAAGGTTACTTACATCATTAACTATTTGGTCTAAAGTACCGTATACATTGTCAAATATCTTTAATATATTGTTCTTGCTCTCACTGCTTACTTCCATTGTATCCACAATATCATCAATGCGGCTTCTTATGCCTTTTTCAGTTGGAATTCTTCCTGAAGATATATGTTCCTGACGTAAATATCCTTTCTGCATCAGATCATGAAAAACGCTCCTTACAGTAGAAGCACTCCATTTCAGATTGTATTTTTTGAGTAAATTAGATGACCCAATAGGCATGCCCGTAGTGATAAAATTATCAACTATACATGCCAGAATCTGTTTATCTTTAGATTTGCTTATCATAATATTTTATTGAACTATTAATTTTAATATATACTGTGATTATTATCAAAAAATATTTAAAATTTAAATATATGACAACCCCTCTAATAGCCCGCTTTCACTAATAATCATACAATCATTTCCCAGATATTTCATTGTTTCTGACAAGATTACAGTTCCCGGGACAATCAGGTCTTCTCTTCCTTTTAAAAGTTTACCATACTTGTCTAACTTCCCGGAATTATTATCTTTTACTAATATTGATTTTATTTCATTTACCTGTTCAGGGCTGATTTTCATCTCATTTACCAATGCGGGCTTAAATTCATTTAATGAACTAAGAATACACGCTATTACTATTGGGGTACCGGAAGTAGCAACAAGTGGCAGATTATTGTTAGCCTCAATACCTGTATTTATGCTCTCAGATATTTTTTTCCATACATATTTACCTATCTCTTTTAAGGGCGCATTCTTTAAACTATGGTCTTCTGCCAAAGACACTACCCCAAGCTCCAGGCTTTTTGATAATTCAATCTTACCATTATTTATAAATGATATTTCAGTACTTCCTCCGCCAATATCAAGATGATAAAACCGTGTTAAAGGAAGTTCCATAGATTTTATAACACCTGCTACCGTGAGTTCAGCTTCTTTATCCCCAGAAATAATATCTATATTGATACCTGTCTCATCATTAAAATATTTAACCAATGTTTTGGCATTTACGGCATTTCTAAAAGCGCTTGTTCCTGCTGCAAGCACTTTTTGTGCATCGTACTGTTTTATTAACTTTCTGTATTTCTTTAGAATTGTGACTGACCTTGTAACTGCATTTCCATTAATAACATTTGTCTGGTTAAGGCCTTCACCAAGTCTTGTGATATTAGTTTCGCGGTATATTTCTTTAAGCCGGCCGTTACTCAATTCACCAATTAAGATTCTAAAAGTATTGGTCCCAAGGTCCATAGCTGCTATTCTCATATGGTTTTCCTGTATGCCTCAGCGTTTTTTACATAGTTCTCAGAAGATATTTTAATACTTTCTATTTCTTCAGATGTAAGGTCTCTTTTAATTTTAGCAGGAGTACCCATAACAAGTTTGCCCGATGGTATGCGGCTGTTTTGGGTTACCACGCTTCCGGCAGCTATAAGAGTATCAGATTCAATGACCGCTCCGTCCTGTACAATTGAGCCCATCCCGATTAACACCCTGTCTTTTATTGTACATCCATGAAGTATTACCATATGGCCGGCCGTAACGTCATCTCCAATATGAAGAGGATGAGTACCGGAATTTACATGTAAAACCGAACTGTCCTGAATGTTTGTATTCTTGCCAATTCTTATAATATTCACATCTCCCCTGACCACCGTTTTAAACCATATGCTGGAATGCTCACCAATGACTACATCACCAATAACATCAGCGTCATCCGCTATATAGCAGGTATCGGCAATTTCGGGAAATTTATCTTTAAAATTTGTAATCATAATATGTTACAAACAAAAAAGAGGTACACCTTCGAAAGATGTACCTCTTCTGAATATTTTAATTGTTAAAAATTATTTTTCTGTAAATTCAGCATCGATTACATCATCATCGCTTTTGTCATCTTCTTCCGAAGATTCTGTTTCGCCTTCTGGTTGTTCTCCTTCGGGCTGCTGGGCACCATCTTCTGTTGCCTGTTCCTGCTGCTCTTTATACATGATTTCAGCAAGTTTATGCGAAGCCTGTGTTATCTTTTCTGTAGCAGCATCTATCTGTGCAATATCGTCTGATTTCACAGCTTCTCTTCCTGTTTCAAGGGCATCCTGAAGTTCTTTTTTCTCTTCATCAGAAAGTTTTTCTTCAAGCTCTTTAAAACTCTTATCGGTCCTGTAAATGAGTTCATCAAGTTTGTTCTTTTTCTCTACGGCTTCATGACGTTGTTTATCTTCTTCTGACTTGGCTTCAGCCTCATCAACCATAGAATCAATTTCTTCTTTAGAAAGGCCGCTTGATGCTTCTACTTTAATTTTCTGTTCTTTTTGCGATGCCATGTCCTTTGCAGAAACGTGCATAATACCGTCGGCATCAGTATCAAAAGTGACCTCTACTTGGGGCACTCCCCTGGCAGCAGGCGGTATACCGTCCAGTATAAACCTTGCAAGTGTTCTGTTATCAGCAGCCATCTGCCTTTCACCCTGCAGCACATGTATTTCTACTGAGGTCTGGTTGTCTTCCGCAGTAGTAAATACCTGGCTCTTTTTTGTTGGTATTGTTGTATTTCTTGTAATAATTGGAGTCATGATGCCGCCAAGTGTTTCTATACCAAGAGATAAAGGGGTTACGTCAAGAAGTAATACGTCTCTTACTTCGCCTCCAAGTACCGCACCCTGAATCGCTGCACCCATTGCAACAACTTCATCAGGATTAATTCCCTTGTGAGGTTCTTTTCCAAAAAATTCAGAAACAACTTTCTGCACAAGCGGGGTCCTCGTAGATCCACCAACAAGAATAATTTCGGAAATGTCACCAGCTTTTAATCCGGCATCTTTAAGTGCCTGCTTGCAGGGTTCAAGTGTACCCTTAACAAGAGGGTCTACAATCTGTTCAAATTTCGAACGGGTTATTTTTAATACTAAATGCTTTGGACCAGATGCATCTGCAGTTATAAATGGAAGATTGATCTCTGTTTCAAGTTTACTTGAAAGCTCAATCTTGGCTTTCTCTGCTGCTTCCCTCAGCCTCTGCTGGGCCATTTTATCGTTACTAAGATCAATGCCTGAATCTTTTTTAAATTCTTCGATTATGTAATCAATAATTTTTTTGTCGAAGTCATCTCCCCCAAGGTGAGTATCACCATTGGTTGATTTTACTTCAATTACATTGTCCCCTACTTCAAGTATCGATATATCAAAAGTACCGCCGCCGAGGTCATAAACGGCAATAATTCCTTCACTTTTTTTATCAAAACCATAAGCAAGCGCTGCTGCCGTAGGTTCGTTAATAATCCTTTTAACTTCAAGGCCGGCTATTTTACCGGAATCTTTTGTTGCCTGCCTCTGGCTGTCATTGAAGTAAGCCGGAACAGTAATAACCGCTTCATTTACCGAAGTACCAATATAGTCTTCAGCAGCTTTTTTTAATTTCATTAAAATGTTGGAAGAAATCTGCGGAGGTGAATACTGTTCGCCTTCGACTTCAAACCATGCATCGTCATTAGAAGATTTTACAATCTTGTAAGGCAGACTGCCTACTTCGTCTTTAACCTCTTCAAACCTTCTGCCAATCATTCTCTTATTGGAAAAGATTGTATTTTCAGGATTAGCTACAGCCTGCCTTTTAGCAGAATCGCCAACAAGGATCTCCTTGTCCTTGGCAAATGCAACTACCGAAGGGGTGGTCCTGTTTCCTTCCTCGTTTATTATAATCTTTGGTTCTCCGCCTTCTACAATAGCAACAACAGAATTCGTAGTTCCCAGATCAATTCCAATTATTTTTGAAGTCGCCATACTAAAAAAACCTCCTGGTTTATCTTAATTCAAAATATCCTGCATATTTGTTTTCATTTTTTTCTGCAGTTTTGCAAGTGCAGATTTTTCTATTTGCCTGACTCTTTCCTTTGAAACACCAAGCTCTTCCCCTATTTCGTGAAGTTTTCTTGGGTTATCAAGGTAAAACCTTTCATTAATCACCTTTTTTTCTCTTTCGTTAAGGTATTCCATTCCTTTCCTGAGCTCTTCATGGGCAACATCATTGTATTCCATATTCTCAACAAGCTGCTCCTGGTTAATACTACTGTCAGGGAGGATATCTATATAGTTCATGGAACCGTCATCTCCATCGACATTATGGTCGAGAGAAAAATCTCTTGAAGCATGCCTTAATTCCATCTCTACTACATCTTTTTCCTTAACTCCGAAATGTGCTGCTACTTTGGTAATTTCTTCTTCATTTAGTTTTGACGAAGAAATATTTAATTTTCTTTTTGCACTGCCTAATTTTTGAAACAGCTTTCTTTGTGCCTGCGTAGTACCGATCTTGACACTACTCCAGAATTTCATAATATGGCCGTGTATGCGGGCTTTAATCCACCATACGGCATAACTTATAAGCCTGTAGCCTTTAAACGGGTTAAATTTCTTTACCGCATGCATAAGGCCTATAGTCCCTTCCTGTATTAGATCCATTAAGGGAAAACCGTAGGTTTTATACTCTCCGGCAATTTTCATTACAAACCTGAGGTTAGATAAAACAAGCTTATTGGCTGCTTCAAGATCACCATTTTCATGGTAATTTACGGCAATTTCATATTCTTCCTGTTTTGAAAGCACTGGATAATGCTCAATTTCTTTCAAAAACAGATTCATTGATGTATTTAATGCTAATGCTTTCATAGTCTTAACCTCCTACTATTATCCAAAATAAGCATCAACATCAGCTTGTCAAGAGGTTAAAAGTCGTATTATTAAGCAATATACGAGGGTTAGGTCTGTAGTTGAAATTGATTATTTGGCAGCTTCAACTGCTTTTGAAGCAGCATCTTTCATATCTGTCCCGGTTTGTATATCGAGGCCGGATTCTGAAAGTAATTTTCTGCCTAATTCTACATTTGTGCCTTCAAGCCTGACTATCAGTGGCACTTTTATTCCAATTTCATTAGCAGCTGTAATTATGCCCTCAGCTATGGTATCGCATTTCATAATACCGCCGAATATGTTAACAAATATTGCCTTAACATTTTCATCGCTGAGAATCATTTTAAAAGCTTTTGTAACCTGCTCCGCAGTTGCACCGCCCCCAACATCCAGAAAGTTTGCGGGTACGCCGCCATGAAACTTAATAATATCCATAGTGGCCATTGCAAGGCCGGCACCATTTACAAGACATCCGATATTACCGTCGAGGTTTACAAAACTGATGCCGACTTCCTTGGCCTCAAGCTCAAGTTCGTCTTCTTCTGTCCTGTCCTGGAGTTTTTGTATATCCGGACGTCTAAAGAGTGCGTTATCATCAAAATTAAGTTTTCCGTCAAGTGCAAGCACTTCACCGTCACCTGTAAGAACAAGAGGGTTAATCTCTGCAAGTGAACAGTCTTTTTCAGTAAAAAGTTTGTAAAGGCTTATTATAAAAGAAACTGCTTTGTTTACAGCCTTTCCTTCAAGGCCGAGAAAATATGCAATTTTTCTGCACTGAAACGGCTGTATCCCGACTGAGGGGTCTATATGTACTTTTAATATTTTTTCTGGTGTTTTCTTTGCAACTTCTTCAATTTCGGTACCGCCTTCAGGGCTTGCCATTACAACCACCTGTTCACTGGTCCTGTCTATTACCATGCCCAGGTAAAACTCTTTGGCTATATCAGAGGCTTCTTCTACAAGTACCTTGCCCACTATTTTACCCTCAGGGCCTGTCTGATGAGTAACAAGTTTCATACCAAGCATCTCAGATGCTATTATTTCTGCTTCTTCCACAGAACCTGTAACCTTTACTCCACCGGCCTTCCCTCTTCCACCGGCATGTATCTGGGCTTTAACAACAAGTTTCTCTGCATTTAAATCATTAGCTATCTGTTTTGCTTCTTCAGCTGTGAATGCAACTTTACCGATTGGTACTCTTACACCATATTTAGAAAGAAGTTCTTTAGCCTGGTACTCATGTATATTCAATTATAATTCCTCCAAAACCAGTAATACTTTATAAACTATTTGCCTTTTATTTTTCTTAATACCCAGCTTAAAGGATCAAAGTATTTATCAGCTACTCTTTCCTTTAAAGGTATAATTCCATTGTCAGTAATATGAATGTCTTCGGGGCATACCTCTGTGCAGCATTTTGTTATGTTGCAGTAACCTACTCCTGCTTCGTCTTTTAGAAACTCCCTGCGGTCAATTTTTTCCATAGGGTGCATAACACGTTCAGCAATCTTAATCATAAATCTTGGTCCAAAAAAAGCATCTTTCCTGTCATGGTTTCTTAATATGTGACAAACGTTCTGACACATAAAACACTCGATGCATTTTCTGAATTCCTGAATACGTTCAACATCATCCTGATACATTGTAAATTCTTCATCAGTTGCCGGTGTGAATTCCGGTATTTTTTTATTGGTTTCATAGTTCCAAGAGACATCTGTTACAAGGTCTTTCATTACCGGGAAAGCCTTTATAGGGTAAACCCTAATTGGCTGACCTTCGGGGAACTTGTCCATTCTTGATTTGCAGGCAAGCTGGGGTTTTCCATTTATCTCGGTGCTGCAGGAACCACACTTAGCGGCTTTACAGTTCCATCTTACGGCCAGGTCACCATCATATTCAGCCTGAATATAATGAAGGGCATCGAGGACAACCATACCTTCTTCGACCGGGACTTTATATTCTTTCTCTTCCCCGCCGTTTGCATCGCCTCTGAATACTCTAAGTATAGCTTCTGACATTTAACTACCCTCCGTAAATAGGCTTTTTAGTTCGTCCGGCATTTCGGGCAATGGTGTTGTTGTGACATTCATAGAGTCGCCCTGAAGGTTAATTGATGAATTTACTTTACCCCATTTCTCATCATCATAGCCTTCAAAATCTACCCTGCTGTGGGCCCCTCTGCTCTCTTCTCTTTGAAGAGCACATTTAGCTATTGCCTCGGAAACCATAAGCATTGATTTAAGGTCACGGCATAAATGCCATCCCGGATTGTACATCCTGGAACCCTCAATTTTCATGTTCTTTGCCCTGTCTTTCAATTTATCAACTTCGGCAATTCCTTTTTCAAGATTCTCTTTATTTCTAAATACACCTACATAATCACCCATAACATCCTGAAGGTCCTGGTGTATTGAGTAAGGGTTCTCACCATCAGTGCTGCTGAAAGGTGCCAGTATTTCATTGGCATAAGCTTCAACCTGCTCAGCCTGGATATTCAGATTTGTTGAGACACTGTTTGCATATGCTGCTGCAGCCTCACCGGATCTTTTTCCAAAAACAAGCAGATCAGAAAGTGAATTGCCGCCAAGCCTGTTTGCCCCATGCATACCGCCTGAGACTTCGCCTGCTGCATATAGGCCAGGGATAGTAGTAGCACATGTATCGCCGTCTACCCTGATGCCTCCCATTATGTAATGAGTTGTAGGATATACTTCCATTGGGTCTTTTGTGATGTCTACGTCAGCAAATTCCATAAACTGGTGGTACATGCTTGGTAGTTTCTTTTTAATGTAATCAGCGCCTTTATGTGAAATATACAGATAAGCGCCACCGTGTGGTGTACCCCTTCCTTCTTTGACTTCCGTGTAGATGGATCTTGCAACAACATCTCTTGTGCTTAGCTCCATCCTCTCGGGGTCATATTTCTCCATAAATCTTTCGCCTTCTGAGTTTCTTAATAATCCGCCTTCACCTCTTACAGCTTCGGTAACCAGTACTCCCCTGATACTTGGAGGCCAGACCATGCCTGTTGGGTGAAACTGAATAAATTCCATATCAATAAGTTCTGCGCCAATATCATAAGCCATTGACTGTCCGTCACCTGTATACTCCCAGGAATTGGAAGTAACTTTATAGGCTTTTCCTACGCCGCCTGTGGCAAGTATGATTGATTTTGCTTTAAATAGTACAAATTTACCGCTTTCTCTCCAGTAACCAAAAGCACCTGCAATCTTGTCACCATCTTTAATAAGATGGGTTATGGTGCATTCCATATATACATCAATACCTGTATGAATTCCCTTGTCCTGGAGGGTTCTTATCATCTCCAGGCCGGTCCTGTCGCCGACATGTGCAAGTCTTTTCCATGTATGGCCGCCAAAAGCCCTTTGGTTGATTTTTCCTTTCGGGGTCCTGTCAAATACTGCTCCCCAGTGTTCTAGTTCTCTTACTCTTTCAGGGGCTTCATTTGCATGGTTAAACGGCATTTTCCAGTTATTTAGCATTTTGCCGCCGTAAATTGTGTCTTTAAAATGCGTCTTCCAGTC
Source organism: Deltaproteobacteria bacterium (assembly GCA_029262335.1). Taxonomy (GTDB): domain Bacteria; phylum Desulfobacterota_D; class UBA1144; order Nemesobacterales; family JAJCZQ01; genus JAJCZQ01. Next base: position 38,638 of record JAJCZQ010000049.1, on the reverse strand, counting down.
ATCTTTCGGGTCAACATTGGCAAGTGCTGCTGCCATACCGCCCTCTGCCATCACGGTATGTGCTTTACCGAGAAGTGATTTACAGACAAGCCCGGTAGAGGCACCCTGCGCTGAAGACTCAATTGCCGCCCTGAGGCCTGCGCCACCGGCTCCGATAATCAGTACGTCATGTGTATGTGTTTCGTAATTTTCCATTTTTATAAAAACCTCACGTCAGTAATTGTGCCCTTTGCAAGCAGGAATACATATAGATCTGTAAGTGCTACAAAAACAAGGCTGATCCAGGCATAAAGCATATGTCTTTCGTTAAATACGCTTGCCGCTCCCCATAATCTGAATCTTGTAGGACAGCCTGAGAATACATCAAGCTTTCCGCCTACCAAATGCCTGAATGAATGGCATGAAAGTGAATAAAGAGTAAGTAATAATGCATTAACCGTTATTACTATTGAACCAAGACCTATTCCGATGCCGTCCCTGAACTTAAATGCAATAACTGCATCGTACCAGAGACATATAAGGATTACGACTGATGCATAGAAAAAGAACCTGTGAGCATTCTGGAGAATAAAGGGAAATGAAGATTCTCCTTTATAATCTTTATTGCTCCTGAGTGGATTAACTGCACATGCAGGGGGAGAAAGAAAAAAAGATCTGTAATAAGCCTTCCTGTAATAATAACATGTTGCCCTGAAACCGAGAGGGGCCCATAGAATAAGAAGTGCCGGGGAAAATGGCCACCAGTCTGCAAGAATTAATGGTGAATAAAAAGGTGAAAGGTATGGATCGCTGAAATAGAACTCATTAGAAAGCGCTCTCCATGTTGAATAGATACCAAATGCACCAAGTACCGTTGCTGTAATTAACGGTTCAACCCACCAAGCATCTTTCCTTAAAGTTAAAGCATTTTGCCCTGTACCATTTGACATTTAACTTCCTCCAAAAGTTGTTTCGAACATACACCTGTTAAAATGTATCTTATATTTACTTATACGGCAGACTAATATTTAAGATCTATAAAATGCCTGCGCCGTCAATTATATCGCAAAGCTCTTTAACATGGCCTGCTGATACATTAAGCTCTTCCTGTTCACTTTCCTGAAGGTCAATCTGAACAATTTCCTCTACGCCCTTCCTTCCAAGTTTAACAGGTAAACCAACAAAAATATTATCAATTCCATATTCACCTTCTGCATGAACGCAGCAGGGTAGGATTTTCTTTTTATCTTTTAGAATTGCTTCTGCCATTTCGACTGCTGAAGTACCGGGAGCATAAAAGGCACTTCCCGTCTTGAGGAGGCCTACAATCTCTGCTCCGCCCTTACGGGTCCTTGTAACAAGAGCATCAATTGTTGCTTCATCCATAAGGTCAGTGATTGGTATCCCCGCAACTGTTGTATACCTTGCAAGAGGAACCATATCATCACCGTGGCCGCCAAGTACAAATGCATGAATATTTTCAACAGATACGCCGAGCTCCATAGCAATAAATGTCCTGAATCTTGCTGAATCAAGCACACCTGCCATACCCATAACCCTTTCACGGGGAAATCCACTTGCTTTGTGTGCAACATATACCATTGCATCAAGAGGATTGGTAACGAGGATTAATATTGAATTTGGTGAATGTTTTACAACGTTTTCAGTAACTTCTTTTACAATCTTTGTGTTTGTTGATATAAGGTCGTCCCTGCTCATACCGGGTTTTCTCGGAATTCCTGAAGTAATTATTACTACATCAGAATTTGCTGTATCTTCGTAATTATTGGTACCAATAAAATTTACATCTGATCCTATAACCGGACACATCTGATGAAGGTCAAGAGCTTTACCCTGGGGCATACCCTCTACAATATCTACTAATACTACGTCTGCTAATTCCTGGTCAGCAATTTGAAAGGCTGCTGATGCACCTACATTACCTGCCCCAATGACAGATATCTTAGGCCTGCTCATTTTAATTCTCCTGTTCTGTTTTTATTGTAAGGATTACTTAACTACTTACCCAGCACTTTGTCCATATTATCAACAATGGCTTGTCCGTATTCTGAACATTTAAGAAGTGTAGCTCCTTCCATCTGGCGCTCAAGGTCATAAGTAACAGTCTTGTTAAGCACTGTTTCTTCCATTGCCCTGACCACAAGGTCGGCAGCCTCATTCCATCCCAGGTACTGAAACATCATAACACCGGACAAAATTACAGAACCCGGATTAACTTTATCCTGGCCTGCATATTTTGGAGCGGTGCCGTGTGTTGCTTCAAATACTGCAAAGTAATCGCCTATGTTACCACCCGGTGCTACACCCAAACCGCCAATCTGCGCAGCACATGCATCTGACATGTAATCACCATTAAGGTTAGGCATTGCGACAACATCATATTCATTAGGCCTTGTAAGCACCTGCTGAAACATATTATCTGCAATTCTGTCTTTTATGAGAATTTTTCCTTCCGGCATTTTACCGTCAAAGTTATCCCATAGTTCATCCTCGGTGATTGTTATATCGGCAAATTCTTCTTTCGCTAGTTCGTATCCCCATTCCCTGAAAGCACCTTCGGTAAATTTCATAATGTTACCTTTATGTACAATGGTAACGCTTTTTCTTCCGTACTGTATGGCGTATTCAATTGCTTTTCTTACAAGTCTTTTTGTTCCAAACGGGCTGATTGGTTTTAAGCCAAGTCCTGATTTTTCTCTTATACTTACGCCGTAGTTATTTATTAGGTATTCCCTGATTTCTTCAGCTTCTTTTGATCCGCTTTCCCATTCAATACCGGAATATACATCTTCGGTATTTTCCCTGAATATAACTACATCGAGTTTTTCCGGATTCTTGACAGGGTTAGGTGTACCTTTTATCCACCTTACAGGCCTGACGCATGCATAAAGGTCCAGCAGCTGCCTTAAAGCAACATTAAGACTTCTAATTCCGCCACCTACAGGTGTAGTTAAAGGTCCTTTGATCCCTACAATATATTCCCTTATATCTTCAAGGGTCTTCTCAGGCAGCCATTCTCCGGTCTGCTCATATGCTTTTTCTCCAGCAAGCACTTCGTGCCATGATATTTTTTTTGCACCATCATATGCTTTAGCAACAGCTGCATCAAATACAAGCTCGGATGCTTTCCAGATATCAGGCCCAATTCCATCTCCCTCGATAAAAGGTATTACCGGATTATCGGGTACTACGATAGATTTGGTTTCTTCATTTATTGTAATTTTTTCCCCACTAGTTGTAGACATTGTATTACTCCTCTTTCAGACAAAAATTTAGCCTGAAAATATAATCAAAAATTGGATATATTGCAATTCTGACAGAATATTATGAGACCATCTGCCTTAAAACTGTTTGTAAAATTCCACCGTTTTTCAGATATTCTATCTCAACCGGGGTGTCCAGTCTGCATAATGCTTTAAACTCTTTTTTATCCCCATTTTCTGCCTCTGCTGTAACAGTTACCACTTTTCTTGGTTCAAGTCCTTCAGAAATGCCTGCTATACTAAACTTTTCAAATCCTGTAAGGCCATGAGTTTCAGCACTCTCGCCTTCCATAAACTGAAGCGGCAGTACTCCCATTCCCACTAAATTACTCCTGTGAATCCTTTCAAAGCTTTCAGCAATTACAGACTTTACACCAAGCAGAATTGTTCCCTTTGCAGCCCAGTCCCTGGAGCTTCCTGTTCCGTATTCCTTACCACCAATTACAACCAGCGGCTCGCCGTCATTAATATATTTTTCAGATGCATCAAAAATACTCATTGTTTCAGCCGTAGGCACATGAACTGTTATACCACCTTCCGTACCCGGGACCATCTTGTTTCTTATCCTGATATTTGCAAAGGTACCTCTTATCATCACATCATGATTACCACGCCTTGATCCGAAGCTGTTAAAATCCCTTTGTTCAACTCCTTTTGAAATAAGATACTTACCTGCAGGGCCGTCTTTAGGAATCGAACCAGCCGGTGAGATATGGTCAGTAGTGATTGAGTCTCCAAGCAGTGCCAGAGCATATGCACCGTTTATATCAACCGGATCAGATACATCAAGTGAGAAATTCTTAAAAAACGGAGGATTCTGGATATAAGTTGAATCATCATTCCATTCATAAAGATTTCCGGTAGGAGTTGGAAGCGACTTCCATGTCTCATCACCATCAAATACAGTTGAATACTGGGACCTGAACATTTCAGGTGTTATTACGGATGAAAGTATTTCCTGTATTTCACTCTGGGCAGGCCATATATCTTTTAAATATACATCATTTCCGTCACTTCCCTTACCCAGCGGTTCCTTTGTGAGGTCAAGGTCTACAGTGCCTGCAAGTGCATAAGATACTACCAGCGGCGGTGATGCAAGGTATGAGAATTTGACCTGTGGATGTACCCTGCCCTCAAAGTTTCTGTTACCACTAAGTACAGATGCACATGTGAAATCATTTTCTTTTATTGCTGCCTCAACCTCTTCCGGAAGCGGGCCGCTGTTTCCAATACATGTAGTGCAGCCATATCCGACAAGGTTAAAACCTAATTTATCCAGATATTGTGTAAGCCCAGATGCATCTAGGTAATCAGTTACAACTCTTGATCCGGGTGCAAGGCTGGTTTTTACTGATGGATTTACTGTTAATCCTTTCTCTACTGCTTTTTTAGCAACAAGACCTGCTGCAACCATAACTGAAGGATTGGAAGTATTAGTACAGCTTGTTATAGCAGCAATAACTACAGAACCGTCACCCAGCTTGTCTGCTTCATTATTAATTTCTATGTTTACTGAGTTTTGATCGTCAGAGCCTCTTTTTTCCACCAGGCTCTTATGATACTGCTCTTTCATGTCTTTTAGGTTAATCCTGTCCTGCGGACGGCTTGGCCCGGCAAGAGCAGGCTCAACAGTTGAAATATCAAGTTCAATTGTATCTGTATATACAGGGTCAGGCATATCATCAGTCCTGAATAGTCCCTGTTCCTTTGTGTATGCCTCTACAAGCGCTACCAGGTCATCTTCTCTGCCTGTCATAGTCAGATATCTTAATGTCTCGGCGTCAACAGGAAAGAATCCCATTGTAGCACCATATTCAGGTGCCATATTTGCAATTGTTGCTTTATCGGAAAGGGCCAGCTGGCTAAGGCCGGGGCCGTAAAATTCTACAAATTTCCCAACAACACCTTTTGCCCTCAGCATCTCTGTAACTTTTAGTACAAGGTCTGTTGCAGTGACTCCTTCTTTTAACTTTCCGTGTATTTTGAAACCAATTACATCAGGTATAAGCATGTAAATTGGTTGTCCAAGCATGCTGGCTTCTGCTTCAATACCGCCAACACCCCATCCAAGCACACTTAAACCATTGATCATTGTTGTATGAGAATCAGTACCAACCAGAGTATCGGGGAATGCACACATACTACCGTCTACTTCTCTTGTAGCAACAACTGTTGCAAGGCATTCGAGATTTACCTGGTGAACAATACCTGTACCCGGGGGAACAGCCCTGAAATTATCAAAAGAGTCCTGGGCCCATCTTAAGAACTGGTATCTTTCCCTGTTTCTTTCATATTCTCTTTCTACATTTTTTTCAAATGCCTGGTTATTGGCAAAATAATCGACCTGCACCGAATGGTCTATAACTAAATCAACCGGTACCTGGGGATTAATTTTAGAAGGATCATCGTCCATTTCATCAACTGAAGTCCTCATTGCCGCGAGGTCTACCACACATGGAACACCTGTGAAATCCTGCAAAATTACCCTGGCAGGGTTATATGGAATTTCTTTTGAATCTTTATTTGTTTTGTCCCATGCCGCAAGAGATTCAATATGATCGTCATTTACAACTGATCCGTCGTAATTTCTCAAAACATTTTCTAAAAGAATTTTTATGGAAATGGGAAGTTTGGAAAGATCATAATTTTTATTAGCTTCAAGTGATTTCAGTGAAAATACATCAAATCCAGATCCGTTAACCTCAATCTTTTTCTTAAGACTTTGTATCTCTTCTTTAGACATAACTATCCCCTTATTAATAATTTAAAAAGCTTTTTATTTTACCGTAAAATAATAAAATTAAAACCCGGCAGGATTTAATGCTTGGAAATATTTATATTACTGGTATTTCCTAATTACAACACTAGAGTTTGTACCGCCAAATCCATAGGTATTACTTAATACAGTATCTATTTTTTTCTCTCTGAGTTCATTGGGAACATAATCAAGATCACATTCCGGGTCAGGCTCAAAATGATTGATTGTAGGAGGAATTACTCCATTATAAATTGACAATGCCGCAATAGATGCTTCAACTGCACCAGCAGCACCCAGCATATGCCCCGTCATGGACTTAGTGGAACTTACTGGAATTTTATAAGCATTATCACCAAAAACTTCTTTTATTGCATTTGTTTCATTTACGTCATTAAGTTGGGTAGATGTACCGTGCGCGTTTATATAATCAACTTCATCCGGATTAATTTTAGCATCTGAAAGAGCTGCCTGCATGCATCTTACAGGACCGTCCAGGGCCGGAGCAGTAATATGGCTGCCGTCCCCGCTCATACCGGATCCGATAAGTTCTGCGTAAATTCTGGCTCCGCGTTTCTTTGCATGTTCAAGTTCTTCTAGAATAAGCATCCCCGCACCTTCCGAGATAATAAATCCGTCTCGCCCCTTATCAAAAGGCCTGGAAGCTGTTTTTGGGTCATCATTTCTGGTGGAGAGTGCCCTCATGGCATTAAAGCCGGATACAGTAAGTTCTATAAGCGGAGCTTCTGTACCGCCGGTGATCATAACATCAGCATCACCTCTTTGAATAATCATCTGTGACAGACCCAGTGCATGGCCGCTTGCAGCACAGGCCGTTGTTGTACAGCAGTTTGGACCTTTTGCATTAAACATAATAGATGCATAGCCCGCTGCCATATTTGTAACAATGTTTGGAATAAAAAAAGGAGTCATCCTTGATGGCCCCTTATCTTCCAAAAGTAGTACCGTTTGGTAGTAACTTGCCATACCGCCAATTCCGGATGCAATTACACAGCCGGCCCTTGGGGATAGTTCATCACTTATTACCAGCTCTGCATCATCAAGAGCCATTTTAGTTGAAGCAACGGCATAGTGAATAAAGTCGTCGTTTCTTTTGGCCTCTTTGGCAGGCATATATTCCAGTGGGTCAAACCCCCTGATTTCGCCTGCAATCTGAGTTTTCAGATTTGAAGGGTCAAACCTGGTAATATTAGAAACCCCGTTTTTTCCTTCACATATAGCGGTCCAGCTTTGTTCTGTACCGATTGCCAGCGGGGTAACCAGTCCAATTCCGGTAATTACTACTCGGCGGCTCATTATTTTTTGTTCTCCGTGATAAATCTTACAGCATCTTTAACTGTTACAATTGTTTCAGCATCTTCATCTGAAATTTCAAGCCCATACTCATCTTCCATAGACATAATTAATTCTACAAGGTCAAGTGAATCAGCACCAAGGTCTTCGATAAATGATGCTTCAAGAGTAATCTCACCCTCAGATTTACCAAGCTGACTTGCTACCATTTCCTTAACTTTCTCCAAAATTTCTTGTTCTGACATGTTCTGTCCTCCTTTACATTAATGATTATTTTTACATATACATTCCGCCGTTAACCCTTACAATTTCTCCGGTTATATACGACGCATTTTCTGATACTAGAAAAGATATTACATTAGAAATATCTGTTGTATCACCAAACCTGCCTAAAGGTATGGCTTCCATATATTTTTCTTTATATTCATCCGGGATGTCCTGAGTAATATCAGTCTGGATAAACCCCGGGCTTATTGCATTTACGGTAATACCCCTCGAACCAAACTCTTTAGCAGCAGATTTTGTAAAACCAATCACACCTGCTTTAGTAGAAGAATAGTTGAGCTGGCCGGCATTGCCCATTTCACCAACAACTGATGCAATGTTTACAATACGTCCTGATTTTTGTTTGGACATAGTCCTTATAACAGCTTTTGTACAATTAAATACACCTTTGAGATTTACTGCAAAAACCTTGTCCCAGTCTTCTTCTTTCATCCTGAGAAAAAGCCCGTCCTTTGTAATGCCGGCATTATTAATGAGAATATCTATGGTCCCGTATTCATCAATTACCGAACCTACACTTTCCTGGACAGCATCATAGTTGGAAACATCAAATTCAATCATTGCTGCTTTGCCGCCCGCTTTTGTTATTTCCTCAACTGTCTGTTCTGCAGAATCTTTGGGATGAGGATAGTTGGCAATAACCGTTGCTCCATAGGAAGCCAGGTCTTTGGCAACCTGCTTTCCGATTCCACGCGAAGCTCCTGTAACGAGTGCAATTTTATCATTAAGGTCAATTTTCATTTTTATTAATATGATTTAAATGATCTAAATTTTCAAGATTTATTAATTCAACATCTTTTACGGTTCTTCTTATAAGGCCGGTCAATACATTACCGGGGCCTATTTCGATAAACCTTTTTATATTATGATTCGCCATGTATTCAACAGATTCATACCATCTTACCGGCATTACGACCTGGCGGTACAACAGATCACTTATTGCAGTATGATCACTGTTCGCCTCTGCATGTACATTAGTAACAACCGGGACTTTTATCTCCGAGATGCTTAAACCATCCACAACTTCTTTAAGTTCTTCTGCCGCTTTATTCATAAGGCTGCAGTGAAAGGGAGCACTTACTACCAAAGGAACAACCCTTTTTGCTCCTGCTTCCTTTAATAAATCAGAAACTTTTTCAACTGCTGTTTTATGCCCTGATATAACAATCTGCTGAGGAGAATTAAAATTTGCAGGGCTAACTACATTATTCTCATCAGAATTTTCTTTACATATCTGCTCAATCTGTTCTTTGGAGAGCCCTATGACAGCGGCCATGGAACCTATGCCAACTGGTACTGCACTTTGCATAAATTCTCCCCTCTTTCTTACTGTATATACTGCATCTTTAAAATCTATGGCTCCCGAACTTACAATAGCGGAATACTCGCCGAGGCTGTGTCCGGCAACAAAATCCGGAGTTAGGTCCGTTTCCTGCTGAAGTACCCTTAGAGATGCAACACAGGCAGTTAACAATGCCGGCTGTGCATTAGCAGTAAGGCTTAACTCTTCGAAGTCACCTTCAAAGCATAATTTGGCTAAATCGAATTTTAGAGTATCACTGGCTTCTTCAAAAGTCTGTCTGGCAACCGGAAATTCATTATAAAAATCTGAACCCATACCAATTGTCTGTGATCCCTGGCCTGGAAATACGAAAGCAATCATTATTATAAGTGAACTTACTCTTCCTCTGTTACTTCGTCTATCTCTACTTCTTTAATGTGTGTTCTGCCCTTATAGAATCCACAGCTTTGACAGGCTCTGTGCGGGGGTTTATGTTCTCCGCAGTTAGGGCATAAAGAAAGTCCTGGCATGACCGCCTTGTAGTGGGTCCTTCTTTTTCTTGATTTTGAACTTGATGTTTTTCTTTTAGGAAGTGCCATTTTTAATCTCCCGGATTAGATAATCATAACTTAATATCTTTTAATACTGCAAATGCAGATTTTTTTTGTTTTTTTTCACAGTTACAGTCAGCATTGTTTAAGTTTTTTCCGCAATTGGAACAAAGTCCCTTACATTGCTCACTACAGATAATATTAAATGGAATACTTATTGCAATTAATTCCCTTAAGTATCCCGATATATCTACTGTATCTCCTTCATAAAAATCCTGATCCAAATCCCCATCACCACTCTCCGAAAGGAGTTCATCCTTTGGCGTAAGTATAAGATTTACATCAGATTTTAAATCCAACTCTACTTCTGACAGGCATCTCGAACATTTTGCCTTTAAACCAAAATTAATGAGTCCGTTTACACTGACTTCTTTGATTATCCTGGTTACATTCAAATCAATATCTATATCTTTTGAAAGACCAAGATCACTGAGTTCATCAACCAGTTCCGGTATGTTTGTAACCCAGTCTGATTGTCTGCGGGTCTTAATTCTTAACCCGTCCCCAGTTATATCGTCAACATTAAATAACATTGTTAATTATCCGATACAACAATTTTAGCTGACTTAATATAATATATGTTAAGTTAAAAGCAAGGGCTTCAGGCTAAATGGCAGGCAACCATCTGATTGCCCCCTTTATCGGCTAATTCGGGTGTGGATATTTTGCATTTATCTTCAGCTATCGGGCATCTCGGGTGAAAACTGCATCCGCTTGGAGGATCTATTGGGTTTGGAACATCACCGGAGATAACAATCTTCCTGTTTTCCCGGGATTTCTTAATATCAGGGATAGCTGAAATAAGTATTTTAGTATAGGGATGCATAGGGTTTTCGTATATCTCTTCACTAGTTGCTATTTCGACTATTTTGCCAAGATACATAACCGCGACCATATCACTGATATGCTTTACTACCCTGAGATCATGCGAAATAAACAGATATGTTAAATCGAATTCGTCCTGAAGTGACTGCAGAAGGTTAACTATCTGCGCCTGCACAGATACATCAAGCGCTGAAACCGGCTCATCACAAACAATGAATGATGGTTTTACGGCAAGGGCCCTTGCTATTGCGATTCTTTGCCTCTGGCCCCCGCTGAATTCATGGGGGTATTTGTTTAGCGTATACTTTGCAAGGCCTACTTTCTCAAGCAGATCAACCGCAATCTCTTTTCTTTCAGGTTTGCTATGAATATTATGTATTTCCATTCCCTCGGTTACAAGGCTTTCGACGTTCATTCTGGGATTTAAAGAACCATAGGGGTTCTGGAATATCATCTGCATGTCCTTTCTTAGAGGCCTTACCTCTGCTGTATTGAATCCTGTAATATCATTACCATCGAATACAATCTGCCCCTCAGTAGGATTGAGGAGTTTAATTATGGTTTTGCCAAGAGTTGATTTTCCGCAGCCGCTTTCGCCAACAAGTCCAAGGGTAGTCCCCTTTTCAATATTCAGGTCCACACCGTCTACGGCTTTTACATTATTAACGGTTCTTGAGAATACGCCGCTTTTTATGGGAAAATACTTTTTCAGATCTTTTATCTCTAAAATATTCATATCAGCTGTTAAATAGTTCTCCGGATTTATAGCAGGCAGCAAAATGTTCTTCCTTCAGTTTTTCAAGTAAAGGCTCTTCCTGTCGGCATTTATCAAATACAAATTCACACCTGTCCTGAAACCTGCATGCTTTTGGAAAGTTTTTTGGAGAAGGAATATTACCTGCAATTGATTTTAGTGAGCCTGATTTTTCAACTAATGACGGGACTGAATTTATAAGCCCTATTGTATAAGGATGTGATGGAGAGTTAAATATTGCATCCCGGGTCCCCTTTTCCACAACTTTTCCGGCGTATAACACATATACCTCGTCAGCTACTTCCGAAACAATACCAAGGTCATGGGTTATAAGCATTACTGCCATCCCTATCCTGTCCCTTAGCTCCAGTATCAGGTCAAGAATTCCGGCCTGGATTGTCACATCTAATGCAGTAGTAGGTTCGTCCGCGATTAGCAGTTCCGGGTCACATGACAGGGCCATTGCAATCATTGCCCTTTGGCACATTCCGCCGCTTAGTTCATGGGGATAGCTGTTAAGTCTCGTTTCGGGTGCAGGTATTCCTACAAGTTCAAGAAGTTCTATTACCCTTTCCTTTTCTTCCTCATTTGAAACTGACCTGTGGGCCCTTATCGCTTCTCCAATCTGGTTGCCTATTGTAAAAACCGGGTTTAAAGAACTTATTGGTTCCTGGAAAATCATTGAAAGCCTGTTGCCTCTGTAGTCCCTTAACTCTTTATCAGAAAGACCGAGAAGATTCTGTCCGTCAAAGATAACTTCACCACCGTCAACGCTTCCGGGCGGTACAGGAAGTAAACCCATTACGGAAAGAGCAGTTACTGTTTTACCGCATCCGCTTTCGCCTACAACGCATACAATCTTTCCCTTTGGAACATTTATAGAAACATCGCTTACGACTTCGTAGCGCTCTTTTTTGTTTCCAAAGCTTATTGTCAGATTTTTAAGTTCTAATATATTTTCCAATTGTTATGTACCCTTTAACTTTGGATCAATCGCATTCCTGAAACCTTCACCAACAAGGTTAAGTGAAGTTACCGTAAGAAATATCAGCAGTCCCGGGAATAATACAAGCCACCATGCAAAATCAACATATTTCTGTGACTGAGACAGTGTATCTCCCCAGCTTGGTTCAGGCGGCGGCACTCCAAAACCCAGAAAACTTAGTCCCGATTCTACAAGAATTGCCCCCGCTATTCCAAATGTAGCACTTACAAGAACAGGGGCAAGTGAATTGGGAAGGATATGCCTGAAAATGATTCTAAAATCACTTCCTCCAAGTACCCTCGCTCCATCTACATAAGTAAAGTTCCTTAGTTTTAAGAACTCGCCGCGAACAAGCCTGGCAATCCCGGTCCAGCTTGTAAGGCCAATTACAATCATGATGTTGTATATACTCGGGTTACTGAAAGCAAGAATTGTCAGTATCAGGAAAAACACCGGGAATGTCATCATAATTTCAAACAGCCTTGATATAACAAAGTCTATTGTCCCGCCGTAAAACCCTGCTATTGCCCCAAGGAATATCCCTATTATTGCAGAAATTCCTACGGCAAGAAATCCAATTGAAAGCGATATCCTGGCGCCGTAGACCATCCTGCTTAGAACATCTCTTCCCCGGTCATCGGTCCCAAACAGGTGAGTTGTGGAAGGAGGCTCCAGGATTGCATTAAGGTCGTTCTCGGTGGGGCTGAATTTAATCGGGGGAAATATAGCAAAACCATTTTCACTATTTTCATAAACTCTCTTAAAGTTTGTTCCTGTGAACTGGGGATAATCAAATGTAGCCGGGAAATATATTTCCCCTTTTTCCACAAGAACTATAGGTTTGTTACCGGCAATATAACTTTGAAATATTGCAATAAAACCCAGCAGTAAAATAAGAAACAGCGAGATATACGCCATCTTATCTTTTCCGAATTCAATCCAGACTGATTTCCAGTAACCTATGCTTTCGTTTTCCATATCAGTTTTTATCAAAACTTATTCTCGGATCTACAAAGACATATGTAAGGTCGGAGATTAAGATTCCTATCAGAGTAAGAAATGCGGATATTGTGGCAATAGCCATAATCACGGGATAGTCCCTCGAAAGTATTGCTTCGAATCCCAGCCTGCCGATACCGGGAATAGAAAATATAGTTTCTATAATGACACTGCCGCCAATAAGAGCAGGCAGGATTGCACCAAGTATCGTAATAATAGGTATTAAAGAATTTCTGAGTGCGTGTTTAAACAGTATTGTCTTCTCATCAAGCCCCTTGCCCCTGGCCGTCCTTATATAGTCTTCCTTGAGCACTTCGAGCAGGCTTCCCTTCTGAAACCTGGAGAGCGAAGCAAGGCCAGCGTATGTAAGGCAAAATACAGGAAGCGTTATATGCCAGAGAAAATCAAGAACTTTGCCCCAGAAACTGTAGTTGTCTGCTCCCTGGGAAAAAATCCCGTATACCGGGAACACGTTCCAGAATTCTCCGCCACCAAGAAAAAATATTAATATCATTGCCATCCAGAAACTTGGAATAGAATAGAGAATAAATAAAAAGAAAGTTGAAATCCGCTCGGAAAAGGTTTTTTGCCTTACGGCTGAATATACTCCAATGGGGATTGATATGGCATAAATGAAAAATATCGAAAGAATATTTAGTGTCAGTGTTATTGGAAGTCTTTCTTTTATCTTATCTATGACCGAACGGTGGTCCTTGTAGGAGTCCCCAAAGTTTAATGTGACAATCTGCTTTAGCCAGATCAGGTATCTCGTGTGAATAGGCTTATCAAGGCCGTAGAGTTTTTTTGTCTGTTCTATTACATCCTTTGTTATTGCTTCGGCTTTTATGCCCTCTTCAAACCCTATCTTTTGCTGGATTGGGTTTCCCGGTGCAAGCTGAATAATGCAAAATGTAATAAGCGAAATTCCAATCATAGTTGGAATCAGGAGTAAAAACCTTTTAATGAGATAGTCTTTCATCTATATGTAAATTGTATTTTGCTTAAAACTTTGGGCACAAAATTATTCTTTACCGTATTTTTGAAGTTCTGCCGGGACATACCATCTTAGCGGGTCAAGGCCCAGCAGGTAAACCTCTACATTTCTAAACCTGTTGCTTACCGCTACAGTCGACATGCTGCAGAATAAAAATGTATACGGCTGCTCTTCATGTACAATATTTGCAAACTCATTGTAAAGCTCAATCCTTTTATTCCGGTCAAATTCCTGCCGGGCCAGGTTAATCAGTTTGTCAGCCCTGCTGTCTTCAAAACCTACAAAATTAGAACCCGTAAGAGACTGTGTCGAACTCCAGATCTGGTAAGGGTCAGACTCCACTCCCATACTCCATGCAAGTGTGACAGCATCAAATTTTCTTTCCTGCAGCCTGGTTGTAAATACCGCCCACTCTGTCTTTCTGATCTTCATTGTTATCCCAACACTGTCCAGTTCTTCTTTAAGAACGGTTGCGATCTTTTCACTTGTATCCGACCCGCTTGGCAGGAGAAATTCAAACTCAAACTTTACTCCGTCCTTGTCCCTGATCCCGTCACCGTTACTGTCCGTCCAGCCTGCTTCATCAAGAAGGGCTTTTGCGGCATTTGGATCGTAAGCATATGGTTTTATTGATTTGTCATATTCCGGGCTGTTTATATAAAAGGGATTAGTAACAATAGCCCCAAGGCCAAGCAGAATTTTATCAAGTATTTCCTGCCTGTTTAAAAGGTGGGTCATGGCTGTCCTTACCCTTTTATCACTAAAAAACGGTTTTTTAATATTCCAGCCGATAAAACTGTAATTGGGCCTGAAATACTTATATTTATTAAAATTTTCTTTAAATAATTTTGTATTGCTTTGTCGTTCCCACTGGATGGGAGTTAGTCCGGATAAATCAAGGTCTCCCCTCTTTAATACCTGGAAGGCCACTGTATTATCAGAGATGATTTTAAAAACAATACTTTGAAGGTCGGGCTTTTTGCCCCAGTAATCTTCGTTTTTTGCAATTACAACTTCTGACCCTGTGGTCCACTTAACAAATTTATAAGGGCCTGTGCCAACCGGTTTTCTACCGTATGGGTTCTTATTAAAATCACCTTTATCAAAAAGGTGCTTTGGTACAATCGGCATTCCGCCGCAAAATTCGAGCGCAAGGAAATAAGGCCTTGCATATGTAAACTCAACTTCGTAGTCTCCTATTGCCTTTACATCAAGTATTTCCTGGTAATAACTCCTTAGGTGCGGGGCATCTACCTTTGGATCCATAATAGATTTGTAGGAAAATACCACATCAGCTGAAGTAAAAGGCACGCCATCATGCCACTTAACATTTTCTCTCAGTTTAAATTTGAATTTAAGTTTGTCATCCGATATCTCCCACGACTCAGACAGCAGGGGTTCAAGCTCAAGAGTTTCATCATTTCGTTCAATCAGGGTCTCATAAATCTTTCCCCCATTGATTGTTGATTCTGATGCGTCAGTTGCTGTAATAGGGTTTAGCGTTGCCGGTTCAGCGCCCAGATGATAAATTAGCCAGCCACCCGGTACAGGGCCTGAATCTTCAGCACTATTTTTATTAGCAGCATTATTATTGCTATCACTGCTTCCACCACATGAAACAACTAATACAGCTAAAAAGAGTATAAGAATCTTGTAGAAATTTTTTATCGGCATTCTAATCTCACTTCAAAGTTTTAAATTATGATTTAAGGCTGTTTTTATATTTATCTATAAACGGTGTTAAAAGGTCAATTGGTAAGGGCAATACAATTGTAGAGCTCTTATCAGAAGACATTTCAATCATTGTCTGCAGATACCTTAGCTGAAGTGCCATTGGGTTTTCCGATAAAATAGCTGAAGCTTCTGACAGCTTTGTTGAAGCCTGGTATTCACCTTCTGCCGCAATAACCTTTGCCCTTCTTTCTCTTTCTGCTTCTGCCTGACGGGCCATGGCTTTTTGCATGTCCTGCGGCAGGTCTACATATTTTACTTCTACAAGTGTAACTTTAATTCCCCAGGCATCGGTTTGTTTATCAAGTACGTCCTGTAGTTTAATGTTAAGCTTATCCCTTTCTGCCAGCAGGTCATCAAGCTCAACCTGGCCAAGAACACTTCTAAGAGTCGTCTGGGCAAGCTGCGATGTGGCATAGAGATAGTTTTCTACCTCAACAACTGCCTTTTTAGGTTCAACTACTTTAAAATAAACAACTGCATTCACCTTAACAGAAACATTATCTTTTGTAATAACATCCTGCGGAGGAACATCCATTGTTATTATTCTAAGGCTTATTTTAACAAGCTTATCTATGCCTGGTATAATCCACTTAAAACCCGGCCCCTTTGTTCCTGAGAGCCGTCCAAGTCTGAATATTACACCTCTTTCATATTCATAAAGGACCTTTACACCTGAAAAAATAATCAGTCCGACAATTGCTATAACTACTATTAACGGAGTACTCATAATTAACCTCCTGAATCAATTTTTAGATACTTTAATATTTAAACTTCCCGTACTTTCCGTAACACTTACTTTATCACCGCTTTTTAGTGCGTCATCACTAAACGCGTTCCAGTATTCGCCATTAATAAAAATTTTACCGTTTCCGTTTTCCCATGAGACAACTTCGCCCTGTTCTCCAACCATACCTTCAAAACCGCTCATGGTTCCAAGTTTTAAAGTTCTTGAAACAGAATACGCTACGTACATGAAAAATATGCCGAGTGTGGCTGAAGTTGCAATTATTACCCCATGGCCGACTTTTATATCTGATTCATTTGTTTCAAACAAGAGAATTGCACCAAAAACAAAACTAATTAAGCCGGCAAGGCTCAGCAATCCATAGCTTGTAACATATACCTCCGCTACAAAAAGCCCAAGACCTAAAAACACAAGCGCAAGTCCGCCGTAGTTAAAAGGTAGTATTTGAAGTGATACAAATCCTATAAGTAAGGATATAAGTCCCGCAACGCCAGGGAATATTGAACCCGGGTTGTAAAACTCAATTAAAATACCAAGCGAGCCAAGCGATAATAAGAGAAATGCAATGTCAGGGGTACTTAGAATATTTACTATTTTTTGCTTTAGGCTCATTTCAAAAAATTTCTGTTTGGCCCCGGATGTATTTAATACAAGCTGTTTGTCATTAACTTTTATCTTTTTTCCGTTGATTGTATTTAATAGAGACGGAACATTGGGTGAGATAACATCAATTACATTTAGTTTAAGTGCTTCATTTGCAGTAATTGAATCGCTGTTCTTAACTGCCTGTTCTGCCCATTCTATATTTCTGTTTCTTTCCTCAGCAATGCTCTGCAAAAATGAGATTGCATAGTTCTCAATTTTTTCACCCATTATATCACTATTTTCTTTTTGTTCTTTTTCTTTTGCTTCATCCTTTTTCTCGAGAGGATTAGTATTTTTCTTTGGCTTTGTATTCTTCCCGCCTATACTTACGGGATGTGCCGCACCTATGCTGGTGCCTGGTGCCATAGCCGCGATATTACCAGCCATTGTAATAAATACACCCGCTGAAGTTGCGCTTGATCCCTTTGGGTAAACATAAACAATTACAGGAATATCAGAATTAAGCAGTAGTTTTACAATATCCTTTGTGGAATTAAGAAGGCCGCCAGGTGTATCAAGCAGTATCAGGAGCGCCTCGGAGTTGTTTTCACGGGCTTCAATAAGCCCGGCTTTTATATAATCAGTTGTTGACGGGTTAATAGTACCGTTAATTTCTATTGAAGTTACATTTTTGCCCGATTGTGCATAAACATTTGAATAAAATAATCCAATAGAAAAGAGTAAAACATATAAAATTATTTTTCTTGGTGAATTACTTTTATTTACCATGATCCGGATACTTATAATTGTATCTTTATGTGGATTTATTAGCAAGAATAAAGAATTATCTAATTACTTCAAATTAAGATACTTGAATTATAGATGCGAATCATTATAATTTCTCATCCAAATGGGCGAAAAAATAAAATACACAATTAAAGAACTCAAACAGCCGGATAAGTTCAGACAGTTTATTTCTGACCTTACCGACACTGCAGCTGCAAATTTCAACAAGATACTTTATGCAGTAGGCGGCATATTTGTCATGCTTATTGTTATATACCTTGTTAATTCACACCAGGAAAAAAAGGAGCAGGTTGCGGGTACTATGTTTGAGAATGCCCTTGTTCAGTACAATACAGGCAATATTGAACCGGCACTTGAAGGTTTTGCAGCTTTAATAAAAGAACACCCATCTCAGCAGTCTGCAAAGCTTGCCATGTACTACACAGGTATTTTAAATTATGATCTGGGACAGTACGAAAAAACCATATCTTCATTAAACGAATATCTAAATGATTCCCCTGACAACCAGCTTCTTGAAGACAGTGCTAATTTTACAATTGGCCTTTCTTATTACAACCTTGAGAACTGGCAGGAATCAGAAAAATATCTTTCAAAATTACAAAACAGCGGCAGTCCCTATGAGAAGCAGGCCAATATCAACCTTGGTTTGGCTTATGAAAAAATGGGACAGTACGATAAAGCAGAAAATATTTACAAGAACTTCCTAAACAACCAAACTGCACAATAATCTAATAATATATACTACTTAGAACTACCCCTACCCCAAATAAACATTTATATTTTATTTGCATTTGAAATTTTATCTTCATTTTATTAATTAATTATTGCATTTATTTACATTATACTATATTATTTCCTAATTACTTATTTATATCATGTTTTAATCAACAAGTAACAACAAAAATGAAAATAAAAAGTAATGGTTCATCCCATTCACTCCTTAAGGCGGTAACCGGATTTATGACTCTCCCCGGTTACCGCTTCTTACATTTAGAATGTAATGAAAAAAATTATAGAGTTAAAAACAGTAAATAAATTAAATTTTCATAAACCGGAACAGTTCGAAAAGAAAGTAAGCAGGCTTAAGGCATTTTGTTCGGATGAAAATACAAAAGTAGTTAAAGGTCAAAGGTACTATTTAGAGCTTTACCCGGATCATAACTCTGCAACTTTATATCTGGAAGTAGACAAAGAAGTATTCAAGAGTAATAGTAAATAAAAACCCCTGTTTATAACAATAAACAGGGGTTTAAAAGTTAAATTAATTATAATTTGATACTCATGGGCCCATACAAACAGCATTATTATTTATTGTTCCTGTTCCAGGTGTAATTGTACCTATTTGTCCTGACAATTGATCGGCATCAAGTATAAGGTCTTCTGAAAAAGCACTGTCACAAGAAACGTTATTTTCACAAGTTTGAACAGGAAACGGCATTACTAATACCGTATCACCAGCAGGAAATGTCACCTCCGACCCGTCTGCAGATAGATAGTCTGCGCCAGGATCGTTGCAATCAGTTGCTTCAGTTGAAGTAGGGTTATCCTGACCATCTTCTGTTCTAAGTGCAATAGTTATAGGCTCTGATGAAGGATGGCTGAGCTGCATTTCAAACATAAATGTTTCACTTGCCATTACAGTTGAGTCCATAATTGTTATATCAGGCGGCATCAGGTCATCCATAATTATTCCGGTACCAACATTAGCATTTCTTATATCACCTGTTGCACTGACAAATTCAACCGTGAGGTCTTCATCAGGTTCAAAGATATCATCGATTCTGGTAGGAACAAGGTAATAAGCCATTGTTACACCTGGTGGAAATTCAATTGCACCGCAGGGTTCAAAGTTCATATCTGGTTCAAGGCTGCACCGGGTAGACATTTCATTATAATCATCCGTACTTGTAGCAGAACCGTCTATAAGATCGAGAGTAACAAAGAGTGATTCATCAGAAGGTGTAGTAATAGTTACAGGAAATATAAGGCTCTCACTTTCAATAACAGTTGAATCACCTATAAGAAGGTCCCTTACAAAGTCAGTATCAAAAGGGTCCCAGAGAGAGTCCATACTACCTCTTCCGTTCCCATTATTCAGTCCTACAAAAAATGCAGAGACAAGTTCACTGTTGGATACTGATTCAATAGTAAGCCTGGCATGCCCTTCATCCACAATATTTCCCGAGCAAAGAACCTCTCCGCCTTTACTGTGAGGAAGTGCATTGTTTATTCCATATTCAAAAGCCGCAACTGCAACTCCTGCATTTTCAAGAATAGAATCTATCACAGGGCTTTCATCATTTGCACATACAAATGCCACGTCGCGGCAGGAAAAAGGAACTTCATCATTATTAAATAAATCAACATCCAGGGTGAGTCCAACATCAAGCGGGTTTACTACAAACTCATTTGAACCATTATCAAAAACCATGTTGACACCTACAACATCTGCAAAGCTTGTACCGGCTGTAGAATTAAAATTAAAAGTAAAAAATCTTTGTGAATTTTGCGGTTCGGGGTCAATGTCCTGGAAGAATGCCTGTGAATTGGTCCTGTACTCATAACCAAGGTCATCCATAATCCTGAAATTTCCTATCAGGTTCTGTCCCGTATCTATCGGGCCGCCTTCACTTACGACAGAATATATTACAACTATTCCATATGCACCGTCAGGAAGCACAAGGCCTGCATCGTCACCATCGTTGGTCAGGATGTCCCTCATGTTATAAACATGGGTGTCATTACCTGTATAATCATCAAAAAAATTATTTTCGTTACAATCATTATTTACATCAAAGACCTGAACGTGCAGGACTTTTGATGATGCACTTGTATTTGTTACCTGTACATAACTTTCTCTTTCTCTAAGGTCAAAGAAAGATACCTGTACATACTTGGCTGAATCCGTTTCCGGTATCGGAAGGTCGTCGTCATCAAAATCAGGCATTCCTGCATATGTGGTAAATGGCAATGAGATTAATAAAGATATTACGATTCCTAATAATAGTATTATTCTTGAATTCATGGATAAAGTCCTCCCTATTTAAACAAATCAGAGCTTAATAAAGCTTATAATAGTATTTTTTGATTACTAATTCAAGGAAACAGAGATTTAATCATTAAACAATTAGAAATAATGGGTAAATATCAGAAATGAAAAACCCTCCATAAAAATAATATTTATAGAGGGTTTTATTTATACTTAGTTAAAGTTCAAAATAATTTACATTATACATGCAGGAGCAACAATAGTTCCTGTTCCAGGTGTAATTGTGCCAAGCTGACCAGTTATTATATTTGCTACGTCAATAATAAAAAATTCATTTAAAGGTTCCGCAGGACAAACACCATCATCAATAATTGGAATCATTATACTTTGCATTGTAGTCATAGGCGTAAATGTAACCATTACACCATCCTGAGTTGTGTAATCAGAATCTTCTGTAGCTGGATCTGGTGTTCCGTCTGCAGTCAGAAGTTCTACTGTAATTGGTTCTGATGACGGCCCTGACAGCTCAAGATCAATAAGCATACTTCCGCCGCTCTCAACAATTGTAGAATCTAGAATTGTAAGGTCAGGCGGCATCATGTCATCCTGTATTGTACCTGTACCTTCAATTGTGTTCCTTATCTCCCCTGACAGCACTGAATCAACAAATAGTTCAAGGTCTTCATCAGGTTCAAATATGTCATCATCAACAGTAGGAATCAAATAATAGGCCATTGTTACGCCGGGTGGAAATAAAAGTGTTGAACAATCTGAGAAAAGAATATTATCCAGACTACATTGAGCCATTGACAGATCAAAATCAGCTATTCCCGAAGTATCTATATCATTTACTCCAAAATCAACCTCAACTTCTTCATCAGAAGGAGTAGTCAGTGTTACAGGAAATATGAGGTCTTCACTCTCTATTACTGTAGAATCACCTATCAAAATGTCTCTAAGGAAATCATTGTCTGATGGGTCCCAAAGAGAGTCCATACTGCCTCTTCCGTTTCCGTTATTCAGTCCTACAAAAAAAGCAGACACAAGATTACTTGTTGATACTGATTCTATTGTAAGTTTTGCATGTCCTTCACCAACTATATTTCCGGAACATAATACTTCACCGCCTTTACTATGAGGCAGAGCATTGTTGATACCATATTCAAAAGCAGCAACTGCAACTCCTGCGGATTCCAGAATAAAATTTATTACAGGGCTTTCATCATTTGCACATACAAATGCTACGTCGCGGCAGGAAAATGGAACTTCTGCATTATTGAACAGATCAACATCCAGCGTTAATCCTACGTCAAGAGGGTTAACTGAAAATTCATTTGAACCTTCATCGAAAACCATGTTTACACCTACAACATCTGCAAAGCTAGTTCCGGCTGTAGTGTTAAAGTTAAAAGTAAAAAATCTCTCTGTATTTAAAGGCATTGGGTCTGCGTTAAGGAAAAACGCCTGTGAATTTGTGCGATATTCATAACCAAGATCATCAAGAATTCTGAAATTCCCTACAAGCTCTTCACTCTCATCAATCGGGCCGCCTTCGCTCACTACTGAATATATTACAACTATTCCGTATGCGTCATCGGGAAGCACAAGGCCTGCATCATCGCCGTCATTTGTCTGTATGTTCCTCATATTGTAAACATGGGTGTCATTACCTGTATAATCATCAAAAAAATTATTTTCGCCACAGTCATTGCTAACATCAAATACCTGTACATGCAGTATCTTGGATGATGCACTTGTATTTGTAACCTGCACGTAACTCTCTCTTTCACGAAGGTCAAAAAATGATACCTGTACATATTTGGCTGAATCTGTTTCAGGTATGGGCAGGTCAGTCGGCATGCCTGAAAAAGATGCAACCGGAGTTAAAAATAAAAATGAAAAAATACTTAAAACAATTAATTGCCTTAATTTCATGGATAAATCCTCCCTTATTCTACTTAACCGTTTAATTGGGTTAGATAATAATATTTTTTGACTGTAATTTCAAGAACTAAACATATTTTAGGAATTGCCGAAGGGGAGACTCGAACTCCCACGCCCGTAAGGCACTACCCCCTCAAGATAGCGTGTCTACCAATTCCACCACTTCGGCGTTTTAAAAAGGTCTGAAAAAATTAACACAGAAGAAACTAATTTCAATGGGAAAGAGTTTATACTGAGTTAATTTAAACTCTCTCGAAATATAAATTTAAATTAAGGTTGGAAGCTCGATGTTTTGCTTTCCTTCTTTAGAGGATTATTTTAACTTTCTCGAAATATAAATTTGAATTAAGTTGGAAGCTTGTTTTTTTGCTTTCCCATAGTTATGCCCCATATTTTTTGAGTCTGTCGGCGTGGGCAAGCAGTAAAGGCATAATCTCAATAGCTTTAATAATTCCGAGGGAACCCGTATTACAGGTGTCTTCTCCAAATCCCGAACCTTTACCCAACCTGGGATAAGCAGAACTTATCATAATTGGCACAGGGTGCCAGCTGTGGGCCATCATAGTAGATGGAGTAGAATGGTCACCGGTTACAACGAATACATCCGGTTTTAATGACATAATTTCAGGGACAAGGGCATCAAATTCTTCAATAACTCCGGCCTTAGCATCAAAATCTCCATCTTCCCCGTAACTGTCTGTCTTTTTTACGTGAAAATATATAAAGTCATAATTATCGATCTCTCTTTTCAGGGTTTCAACTTCGCTTGCAATAGAATTATCCTTAACTTCCAGAACATCCATCCCTACGAGTTTGGCTACTCCCCTGTACATTGGGTAAGTTGCAATACACCCCGCTTTTAGTCCATAAGCTTCTTCGTAGCTATCTAAATGAGGATATACTGAAATCCCTCTTAACAATGTGTAGTTTGCCCTTTCTTCGTCTTTTATTACCCCTGCAATCTTCGTTATAAATTTGTTTAATATCACAGCTACTTTTTCAGACTCTTTATTTTCACCTGAAGCAATAAGAGGACTTTTATCAGTTTCCTGCGGGTCTGTATCATTAATTAGATCTCCGCCTGTTGGTATTCTTTCAGGAAAAGTGAGTTTTAGTACAAACCTGTGTTCCATACCAGGGTAAAAACCTGCTTTAACACCTTCAATTGAATCAATCTTAGAAGAAAGTTTTTCTATTATTCTTTTATTTTCTTCAGTCGGGATCCTTCCAGCTCTTCTGTCGGTCACTACCGGATTTCCATCCCTGTATTCCACAGTGGCAAAATTACCTCTTATAGCAAGATCATTTGGCCCCAGGTCTATTCCCAGTCCGAGTGCTTCAAGGACGCCTCTGCCAATTTCGTACTGCAGTGGATCATAACCAAACAGGCCCAGGTGAGCAGCACCGCTTCCGGGAGTGATTCCCCTTGCTACAGGAAGGTGCAGACCGCTGGATGAAGCATCTGCAATTTTGTCGAGATTTGGTGTATTAGCAGCTTCAAGCTCTGTCTTCCCGTGCTTTGGAAGGCCGCCCAAACCATCAAGTACACAAAATATAATTTTTTTATCATTCTTATTTACAAGTTTTTTTATAAGGTTTTGCATATTAATCCTTCAGTCTTTTACGTTAATTTTCATACCGTCATAACCCGGAACAATATTCTTTGGGAGCTGCTTCTTTAATATATCATAGTCCAGTTCATGTCCCATATGGGTTAATACTGCTTTTTTAGGTTTTAACATCTCAATTGCCTCAACTGCCTGTTCAACGCTAAAATGAGCAGTATGAGGACTATATCTTAAGGCTCCTATAATAAGGAGGTCGAGATTTTGAAGTTTCTTTACTGATTCTGAGGGAATACCACTGCAGTCAGTCAGATATGCCATATTCCCGATTCTATACCCAAGAATTATCCAGTTTGCATGATTAATATCAATTGGTGTAATTTCAACACTTTCAAATCTAAATTTTCTATTTACGGTTTTTAGAATTAAACGCGGCTTTCCACCTGCCGAAGGTATATTATCAAAAATGTATTTAAAGTTATTTTTTATATTATTTACCGTAAGTTCATTGGCAAAACAGCTTATTTCCATCCTGTTTATAAAATTAAATGTCCTGAGGTCGTCTATCCCATGAGTGTGGTCAGCATGAGAATGTGTATATAAAACAGCATTTATTCTGGTTATATTATTAGTTAACGTCTGAGACCGGAGATCGGTAGAACTATCGATTAAAATGTTAATATCGTCTTTTTGGATGAAAATTGAGCTTCTTGTTCTTTTATTTTTTGGATTATCGGACTGACAAACCGAACAATTACAACCCACTATCGGAACACCTGTCGAAGTAGCACATCCAAGCATCGTAACTTTCATAATTTAAGAAACTTATCATTAACTTAGAATCATTGCAAAACATATTTAAACTAAAATATTAAACTTTTTTCATTTGCAATGAGTTTAAAACTACATATAATAATTTATCAAGGTGCATCTAATTAGACGGCATAGCATAGTTTTAATAACAATTTTTTTATTTTTACCAATTCTCCATGTTAGCACATTTGCTAAAGACAGAGGAACTGTGCTCTATGAAGAATCCCTAAGCCTATACAGAAATATCTCTGTAAATCCCGACAAAGCCAAAGACAAGGAGATCTGGGAGACAATTGCCCAGGCCTTCAGGAGTGTCTACGAAACATATCCAAACAGCAGTAAAGCACCCAACTCCCTATTCCTTGCAGGCAAGATGTATGAAGAAATAGGTGACCGTTTTAACTCTGATAATGATTATAGAAAAGCAATATATACTTCCCGTCAGTTTGTAGAGACTTTTCCCTTAAGCAACCTGACAGATGATGCCCAGATAAGAATCGCCCGTATATATGAAAAAATGGGTGACAAAAAACAGGCATACGTTGAATACAACCGGATAATCGAAGACCTTCCCCAGGACGACATGATGAATGCTGCCCGTAAGAAAAAGGGCGAGCTATCCAGATATAAACCAACTACGAAGGAAAAGAAAAAATACAAATACAGCGATACCGGGAAACCAAAAATTACAAAGATTCGCCACTGGTCAACAAATGATTATACCAGGGTTGTAATTCATCTCGATAAAGACACAACCTTTTCCTCCAAACTTCTTAATGCAGATCCAAGCATAGATAAACCGCCTCGACTGTTTGTAGATATAAACAACACTGCAATTGATAACAATCTATATGTTGAACCTATTACCAAGGGACTACTAGAAGAAATAAAATTTGGTAGAAATACAAACAACAAATCCAGAGTAGTTCTATACATTAATAGTTTTGATGATTACAAAGTATTTGCACTTCAAAACCCTTATCGTATCGTAATGGATATTGAAGGAAAAGGATCTAAACCAAATACGCTTTTTGCCAAGGACAAAAATTCATCATACAAACCAAAAAGCACTTACAATCCTAAATCATCACCGTCAACCGGAGACGTAGACAGTCTTCGTCAGGCCCTGGGTTTAAAAATAAGGACTGTCGTAATTGATCCCGGTCATGGCGGCCATGATCCAGGTGCAGTCGGCCCAAAAGGTGTTAAAGAAAAAGATATTAATTTAAAGATAGCATTAGAACTAAAAAAGATTCTTGATAGAGACGGTAAATCGATAGGAATAGACAACGTATATCTAACAAGGTCAACAGACCGTTTTATTCCGCTTGAGGAGAGGACGGCTATTGCAAAGAAAAGGAATGCTGACCTGTTCATTTCAATACACTGTAATGCATCAAAGAACAGGAAAGCCACAGGGTCTGAATCATATATTTTAAGTTTTACAAAGAACCAGCGAAGCCTTGAAGTTGCCGCCAGGGAAAACGCAACAACTAAAAAAAGAGTGAGTGACCTTGATGATATACTAAAACAATATCTACTCAGTTCAAAGATTGATGAATCGGAAAAGTTTGCCACCTATGTTCAGAATTCAATTTATTCAACTGTTGCACCTAAATACAGTTCATTTAAAAATAAGGGTGTAAAGAAGGCTCCGTTTATCGTATTAATTGGAGCTGATATTCCAAGCATCCTGGTTGAAACATCTTTTATCTCAAATCCTACTGAAGAAAAACGATTAAACAACTCAAAGTACAGGACAAGGATAGCGCAGGGAATTTTTGACGGTATTAAACTTTACTCATCAGAAACCCAGACTGCTTCAATCAACTATTAATTTCTCATGACAGCTAACAAAACTATTGCCCTTATTTTTAAGAATATTGGCAGTATGCTGGAAATACTTGGTGACAACCCTTTCAAGATAAGGGCCTACAAGAACGCATCCCTTGCGGTCAGCTCCCTTGATAATGACATAAAAGATATTGCTGATAATGACAAGCTAACAGATATAAAAGGTATAGGAAAAGACCTGGCTGCAAAGATCCGTGAATTTTTAGATACCGGCAAATTAGAATACTACGATGAATTAAAATCAAGAGTGCCCGAAGAGCTCCTAAACATAAAAAATATTCAGGGCATTGGACCAAAACTGCTTCAAACCCTATTTAATGATTTTAATGTTAGAAATATTTCCGATCTTGAAGATACACTATCTAATCCTGATTTTATAAAACAAAAAGGGGTTGGAACAAAAAAAATAAATGAATTAAAAGTGGGAATAAAACTGTTTCTGTCCTATATTGGCAAAATAAATCTTGGCATTGCTCTCCCAAATGCAGAATTAATAGTTCGGGAATTATCAGATATCCCCTCAATTGAAAAAGCGGAAATTACAGGTGATTTAAAAAGAGGGACCGAAACGGTTGAAAGTATAGATATCTTGGTTTCAACAGAAGACCCCGATAAATCTATAAAAAGAATATCAGGCCTCCTATGTATAAAAGATGGAAGCCTCCAAGAAACCGGAAACAAAATTAATTTTATCGTTGATTCCGGAATACCGGTGCAGATAGAGATAACAAACAAAAAAAGTTTTAATATCCTTAATTTTATTAATACCGGCCCTGAAAAACATGTTGAAAGTATAGAAGAAATTTATAAAGACCGTGGAATAAATTTCAAGGGGAATAGTTTCCAAAACGAGTCTGAAATATACAGCAGAATTAATATGCCACATATCCCGCCGGAACTAAGGGAAGACAAGGACTTCATTGAATCTGCAAAAGACAAAAAGTTTGATGGCCTTGTCAGTCTAACAGACATTAAGGGTGACCTTCATACACACAGCACATGGAGCGACGGGAAATCAACAATTAAAGAGATGGCTGTAGCTGCTAAAAAATTGGGCTACGAATATATCGCTATTACAGACCATTCTGTATCTTCAAGAATTGCAAACGGACTCGACATTGACCGCCTCATGCAAAAAAAAGTAGAGCTTACGAAAATAAATAATTCCCTTGATGGAATAAATATTATATTTGGTTCAGAAGTAGATATTAAACCCGATGGTTCTCTTGATTACCCGGATGAAATTTTAAAAGAACTTGATATGGTTGTGGCATCTGTCCACAGCAGCTTTAAAATGAACGAAGAGGAAATGACTTCACGTATAACAAAAGCGCTAAGCAACCCCTATGTATGTGCACTTGGCCACCCCACAGGCAGGTTGATAGGTGAGAGAAACCCCTATAAACTGGATATAAATGCCGTAATAGATACCGCAAAAATACACGGGAAAGCCTTAGAGGTAAATTCATCTTTTATGAGACTGGACCTTAAAGATGAACACATAAAGATGGCAACAGAAAAAGGAGTTAAACTCATAATATCAACTGATGCTCATAATACCGGGCAGTTAAATCAGATGAGGTACGGCATTATTACTGCCAAAAGGGGTTACGCAGAAAAGGACAATGTAATCAATACCCTACCATTCAAAAAACTCCG
Source organism: Deltaproteobacteria bacterium (assembly GCA_029262335.1). Lineage (GTDB taxonomy): Bacteria > Desulfobacterota_D > UBA1144 > Nemesobacterales > JAJCZQ01 > JAJCZQ01. The sequence goes on along the minus strand of JAJCZQ010000049.1, from coordinate 9,876 downwards.
CCAATGGTTAAATACCTTTAAATAATGAATAAAAATATCACATTAAAACAGGCAAAAGATAGAATTGCCATTTTAAGCCAAGAACTCACTCAACATAACTTCTCTTATTACGTTGAAAACAATCCAACTATTTCTGATTACGAATTTGATCAGCTCTTAAGGGAACTGATAAATTTAGAAGAACAGTACCCTCAACTTGCAACCCAGGACTCACCTTCCAAAAGAGTGGGCGGAACTGTTGCCGAGGGCTTTACCCCATTTAATCATATAGTTCCCATGATGAGTATCGATAATGTTATGAATGAGGAAGAGGCGTATGATTTTGACAAGAGAATTAAAAAACTTTTAGAAATAACTGAAGACCCTGAATTTGTAGGCCAGCCAAAATTTGACGGCGTATCGGCTTCCTTAACTTATAGTAAAGGGATACTTGAGAATGCTGCAACAAGGGGCAACGGACGTACTGGTGAAAAAATAACCAACAATATAAAAACAATACGTTCAATCCCGCTCAAACTTATGAAATCCGGTAAAATTCCCGGTTTAATAGAAATAAGGGGAGAAGTAATATATCCATTGGATTCATTTAAAAATCTTAATAAACAACTTGCTGAGGAAGGTGAGCCTGTATTTGCCAATCCCAGGAATGCCGCTTCCGGTGCACTTAGACAGCTCGATTCTTCTGTTACTGCCAAAAGGCCTCTGGATTTTTTTGCCTGGGGTGTCGGACATATAGAGGGTTATGAGTTTAAGAATGAGTACGATATTGTCTCACAACTTAAGGAATGGGGATTTAAAGTAGAAAAGAAAATTAAAGTCTGTCCTAACATTGAAGAGGCTATTGCCTATCATCATAAAATGGAAGAAGAACGTGACAGTCTTGGCTATGAAGTAGATGGAGTAGTGATAAAATTAAATAATCTCCAGCTTCAAAAGAATCTTGGCTCTACTGCCAAATACCCAAGATGGAGCATGGCATACAAGTTTAAACCACGACAGGCAACAACTGTTATTAATGAAATAACGGTCCAGGTTGGAAGAATTGGCCTATTGACCCCCGTTGCAGAACTTGCCCCCGTAATAATATCCGGCATTACCGTAAAAAGAGCATCTCTTCACACCGAAGATATTATCAATTCAAAAGACATAAGAATTGGTGATACCGTACTTGTACAAAGAGCAGGAGATGTAATCCCCGATGTTGTTAAACCAATAACAGAAAAACGTACAGGTAAAGAATTAATTTTTAAAATGCCTGAAAAATGCCCTGTATGTAATACAGTTGCTGAAAAGGACAATGCCTATTACTACTGTCCTAACATTGAATGCCCTGCGCAGCTTAGGGGAAGAATTCAGCATCTTGCTTCAAGAAAAGCTTTTGATATTGGCGGACTGGGTGAAAAAATAGTTGAACAGCTCATTGATGAAAATATATTTAAAGACCTTGCCGATGTTTTCTATCTGACAAAAGAAAAGATTATTGGGCTTGAAAGATTCGCAGAAAAATCCGCAACAAATCTTATTGATGAAATAGATTCTTCGAGAAATGTTGAATTCGCCCGTTTTATTAATGCACTTAGCATCAAACATGTAGGTGAAAGAGTGGCACAGATATTGGCAGAAAATTTTAATGATATTGAGAAACTATCCGGTTCTACATATGATGAACTTATAGAAATAAATACAATAGGGCCTGAAATTGCAGAAAGCCTTGTTAAATTTTTCTCCGATCAAAGAAGCATTAACCTTTTAAATAAATTCATTGAAGCCGGGCTTACTATTATATACCCCGACAAATCTGCAAACTCCGACAAACTCTCCGGGCTTACATTTGTCATTACCGGCACACTTGAATCCATGTCACGAGATGAGGCCAGAAAGCTTATTGAACAGAACGGAGGAAAGGTGACCTCAGCAGTTTCGAATAAAACCAGCTACCTGCTGGCTGGTGATAATCCCGGTTCAAAACTGGAAAAAGCAGAGAAATTAGAATTAGGAATTCTTGATGAAAAAAGTTTGTTGAAATTAATACAATAACACTTTTAATAATGGAATTTATCTTAAGAACTACTCACTCAGTTTATACATTAATATCCCGGCAGCCACCGAAGCGTTTAAAGATTCGACCTTGCCGGTTTTTGCAATAGAAACCAAAAAGTCACACTGGTTTTTTATACTTTTGGTAAGCCCCTTGCCTTCACTGCCAATAACAAGAGCAATATCCAGGTTTTCAATATCTATTTCAGACACCTCTTTGTCAGCAGATATATCAGCTCCTACAATCCAGACATTATTTTTCTTCAGGTCATTGATGGCATTACCAATATTACTTACCCTGTAGATTGGTATTGTCATTGCAGCTCCTGAAGAGGTCTTAATAACCGTTGGTGTTACACCCACTGCCCTGTCTTTTGGAATTATTATGCCCCCTACCCCAAAAAAATTCGCTGTCCTGATTATTGCACCAAGGTTATGAGGGTCTTCTATATGGTCAAGTATAAGATAAAATCTGTGATTTGTATTTAACAGCGACCCGTAATCCTCATATTGAAAATCATTAATATCAGCGGCTATACCCTGGTGATTGGATTTTCCGGTTTTCTTATCAAGGTCAGCCTTGCCAAGCGCAGTTATCCTAATTCGGTTTTTTTGTGCAATCTTTATAAGGGAATCGTTTTTATTTTTCTGGAGATCTTTATTAATATAAATTTCCTTAATTTGGGAAGGAAGATATTCCAGCATATCCATTATTGGGTTTTTGCCATATATTATCAATTTTATTCGCCGTACTCGGATTTGATCTGCTCTATTCTATTTAGGACTTTTTCCCTGATCCATTTTTGGTCCCACCATTCAAGTGGCCTGACAGGAACACCATGTACATATACTCCAAAGTGAAGGTGGTCACCGACTGCAAGACCCGTAAGGCCGGTTTTCCCCACAATTTCCCCTTTTTTTATCTCATCACCATCTTTTACGGAGATTGAACTTAAATGTGAGTACAGTGTCATTACACCCATACCATGGTCCACGATTACGGTATTTCCGTAAATACCTATATCACCGGTAAATACCACGATGCCGTTGTTGGCCGATTCCACCGGATATCTTTTAGTAACTGAAAGGTCATACCCGAGGTGATACTGTTCATCAATTATTTTATCATTTACCATATATGACCTCTTATCTGCAAAGTTGGCCTCTACTTTAGAATTTGATAACTGAAGAAACCGGTCTTTCCAGAGAATCTTATCAGTTGAATTAGTTGTAATTTCATTAATTTTATTATTGTTCTGAGTTCTCATTTCCTTGTTTACCCTGAGAAAGATTTCCTTGAGAATTTCTTCGGACTGAGATACATCATCGTCAAGTAGGGGAAGCATCTTTCTCTTAATAAACATTTCGTTAATATTTATGGTGCTGTCCTTATATCTCGCATTTATAGGATGGTAAAAAACCGGCAAAGTCCTCTCATTACCTGCTTTATCAACTGCATAAAGACTTAACTCTTCATTAGTGTCAAGATCATAGGGATATGCAAAGAAAACCATGTAAATTGAGGGATCTTTGAAATAACCGTTGTATCCAGGAAAAAAATAGTCCCCTATATTTACCCCGCTCTTTTCAAGGTCTTTTGAAGATTTGTAAACAAGAAAACCCGAACCACCATGCTGAAGGTACTGGACAGTTGATAGTTCATTTAACTTTGGTGGGGTTAAATCCAGTACAAGTTCCTTTTCAACCGTCATTTTATTACCCCTGAAGAACTTTATACGTGAGTTATCCTGTGCAATTATTTTTAATTTTACTTTACCTTCTTTAAGCGGACTGTTTTTCTTAATATCTATTTCAACTCTGTCATTATTAATATTATTTTCATATTTCTTATCAATCAAAAGGAGTTCATTACTGTCATCGCCAATATACACCTTTAAACTGTTCAGTCCCCTGCCTTTATCTTTAATCTCAATTTCATAAGGTTTTAAACCGATGTATTCACTTTGATTTACAAAATTTATCTCCGGGGAATTCCATTCAAAGACAGGAAGTACAATAATGATTACTGCTATTACAAGTGCTATAAGGATTAATGTAAATAACTGCTTTATTGACTTAAACATCTTAAGACTCTCCAAATTTATAAATTTTTATAACCAGGCTAATTAAATAGAATATTGATCTATTTTTCATTTTTCAGAATTTCTTTGTTTTTATGTAAAAATGTTTACTTTTTAACTGCTTTAGAAGTTAACAGTTTATTGTAATACTTTTATTTCTGTAACTTTACCATGAAACTATTAGTTATATTTTCAGGAAATAAATTTAATTTCAGGTAGCATATTAAAAGATATCAGGCAATAATATGCTGAAGCAACAACTTTAACTATGAATTCTATCCTTAATAAATCATTAATTATTATTATATCTTTACTAATAATACTCGTTTTAGCAATCTATATATTTATTCAAACAAACTCTTTTAAAAATATATTAGTTTCCACAATAAACTCCGCAGTTAATTCCGCAATTGACCAGGAATTTAATATTTCCGGGATAGAAGGAAATATAATTTCTAATATTACTTTTAAAGATATCCGGTTAATTGTTGATGATAAGCCTCTTCTTAAAATTGATAAACTAACAACAGAATACTCACTTCCTCTATTGTTTTCAGTTCTTTTCAGGGGAGATATCCCTTTAAACAATACAAAACTCATCGGGACAAAAATCAATCTTCACAGAAACTCAGACGGAGTCTGGAACTTTGACAGGATTAAGGAAAAAGATGATAAGGATGAGGACAAGGAAGAAAAGAAAGGACTGGTAAATCTATACCTTAACAACTCATATATTGATGATCTTACGCTTACAGTTGATGATGATACAAGAGATGATTATCTCGAATTCTTTGTATTTGATTCCAGCTTCTCTATTGATTTAATTGGACTATACAAAAAGTTCAACCTTATAAGTGATGACATTAATGCAAATTTTAACAAACTTGATATGAAGGCCAGAAACCTCAGGATGGAAGCACTTATTACCAAGGACAACATTGCATTCAAAAATCTGGATACAGTAATAAACGGGTTCAATCTTGAAGGACAGGGTTATGTAAATAATTTTGGTTCTCCCGAATTCAGAGTTAGTGCTTATATCGATGAATACCAGCCAAATGATGTTGGGACCCTGAACTTTTACATTAAAACAGAAGGAAAAATGTATGAAACAGACAATATTGTTGCCGAGGCAGATCTTAGTTTTATTAACTCCAGTATTAAAGGTGAAAGGGTCTGGACTTCTTTAGACAAAATTAAAATGAACGGAACCAGGGTAACACTCAACGGTGACGTTAATACAAATTTTGGCAGGGCAACACTGGATGGTTTTATTGACCTTAAAAAAGTCCTTTCACAGGAAGGAATCAACCAGTTTAATTTCGAAACAACCGTTAGTGACCTTCTGGTAAAACATATTTTTGAAATAATTGAAAACGAACCAGACTATATGATTATAGACGATGGTTTAAAATCCGATTCAACATTCAACATCAATGGCAGCTGGACGAGCGGGGATGATTTTTCAACAGACCTTGATATTTCTGACATAAAAATTGTAAGCAAAAATGGCAGCGTTTTACAAAGCAGCGGACTTGTTTCCATATTCAGGGACCACTTAATATTTGATCTTAATAACAAAACTCAAAATTTTATTGTTTCCTCTGTCGTACCAAATATTAGTGACTCAGTACTTTTAAACTCTTTACTCAGGACAAAAGGCATGGTCCCCTATGAAAACGCAGGGGACAATATAGAAATAACAATAGAGGGTGAATTTAACAGTTCTAAAATTTATGGTTTTAATGTGTTAGGTGGCGACATTAATGCTGCGTATATGAAGAAAATCCTTAATATTGAATCTCTGGACGTTGCCTCGGATTATTTCAATCTGAAAGCTGACGGGAAAGGCAACGAAAAGAACGGATTAAATTTAAATTTTATTTTTGATTCAAAAGACCTAAGATTTGTATCTGACCTGTATGGACCACTTTCAATCTCAGGCCGAGGTGAAGCACGAGGGACACTAACCGGTAACATTGACAGTCCTGTTCTGAGCGCAGACGCCAGTTTTAAGAATTTTCGCTATAAAGACGATTTGTTCTTTTCAGAGGGAAAGGCAGATGTGTTGATAAACTTTGGCAATGATAAAGTTATTAATATAAATTCCAGTTTCAGCGATTTAGAATACAAGAATATAGACCTGGTAAATCTCAAATTAAAAACAAAAACGGAAGGATCAGATTTAACAGTAAATCTTGATGGAGATTTCACTGCCAGCAATAATATTATTTCAGAATTTACCGTCTTAAATTATGCAGAAAATACAAAAACTATTGAATCAGACAGTCTGGTACTGCATTTTGATGACCAAAAAATATCAAACATTAATCCTATCAAGCTAGTCCTCAGTCCCGACAAGGTAAACTTTGAGTCTTTTCTTCTTTCCAATGATAACAGTAAATTTAATCTTGCAGGAACTATAAATTATAATAACGGATCCAGTAATTTTCAGGCCTCAATAACAAATCTCGACAGTTCTCTTATCTCTGACATGATGTCTAATGAGACTGAGTTTAAAGGCGAAACCGATATTAATCTTGATGTAGTTGGCAGTCTTAGAAATCCTAAATTAAATCTCCAGCTCAATGCAGTAAATTTACAGATAAATCAATTCAACACAAACGATCTTTCAATTAACGTCATTAGTGATAATGGTAAGACCAGCATTGATTTCAGGGAAAGAGACAGTGACCGCCCATTTAGCACTGTTAAAGGTGAAATATATTCCGGGATTAATTTTTATGATTTTGGAAAATTAGTTAGATCACAGCTAAACCTTGATGTAAATTTAAATAGTTTTGATATTTCCCCTCTGATTTTTCTAAACAGCAATATCAAGCAGTTATATGGCGATGTTACATCCGATCTTGTACTTTCGGGTTCACTTGTTGATCCATATTTAGATGGTACTATAGAAATTCAAAACCTCGGGATTATAGCACTTCCGTTATTAAACATTCTCGAAGTTGAAGACACAACTGTAATAATTAATAAAAATTACACTAAATATGAGAATATAATTGTCAAATCAAAAAGCGGCACTGCAGAAGTATCCGGTACTGCAGATCTAAATAATTTTGTTTACAACTTTGATACCAAGTTAAACAATATCTATGTTAAACATCCTAATTTTTCAACTAAACTTACAGGTGATATCAAGCTTGTAGGATTAGAAGATAATCTGGATATAAAAGGCAAAGTAAGGATGAACAATCTGAGGGTCGAAGTAAAAAATACGTATGAGAAGAAAAAATTTAGTGATATAAAATACGTCGATGATCTAAATTACGAACAACAAAGCAGTAAAGAAAATGAAAATGAACAGGACTATTTTACTGAAAATGTTGCCCTTAATGTTGAAGTTGAAATACCAAGTAATACCTGGCTCACCGGAATGGGGGCCAAAGTATCCATTAAAGGCGACCTTACCGTAAATAAAGAATATCGTAAGGACCAGATCATATCGGGAACAATTAATACCGAACGGGGACAGTACACTGCGTTTGGCAGGTCCTTTAATATAGAAAAAGGTTTCATCAACTTTCCTTCAATCACGGAATTCAACCCCCAGATTGACCTAAGCGCAACATATGTAATACAGGATACAGATATTTTTATTAACCTTATAGGTACAGCCGAAGAACCAAAGTTAAACCTTTCAAGTTCACCTCCAATGGATAAAAGTGATATCATTTCATTCCTTATTTTTGGTACATCCAGTGCAAACCTCGGCAGTAATCAGAGGAATGTCTCTCAGGAACTTGCCTCGAATCTCGCTCTGGGAGAACTTGCGGATATAATAGCACCAAGATTTGGTCTTGATGTATTAAGTGTGCAGGGAAGCGAAGAGAGCGGTTATGCCGATCCCCAGGTACGCGTAGGGTCATACATAGATGACAATCTTTATGTCGGCTACGAACGAACCCCCTCCCAGCTTGCCGGTGCATCGACAGACCCCGAAGATAAGGTTAAAGTAGAATACAAAATCAACAGGTCTTTTTCGGTTGAAAGTGTTATTGGGGGAGAAAATTCAGGTGCAGATGTATTCTATAATTTCGATTTCTAAATTGATTTATATATAGCAATGATCGGATTTATAAAAAAGTTAATATTATTTCTAAAGAAAGACCTTTGGAATATTGACTTAAAAAAACTTACAAGGCCCAAGATATTAGTTGTAAAATCCCTGAGGCTTATTTCATTTACTGCACGTGAGTTAATGAATAACGAGCTTCAATTAAGAGCAGTAAGCCTTGTATATACAACACTACTTTCAATTGTACCCTTAATTGCCTTCAGTTTCTCTATCCTTCAGTCATTTGGTGTGGTTAATAATCAGCTTGAACCAATCCTGCAAAACTTTCTTGCCCCACTTGGCGAACAGGGTATCCAGATATCTCAGAAGATACTTGAATTTGTCGGCAATATGAAAGTCGGCGTCCTTGGTACTCTTGGACTTCTTACCCTTATCTATACTGTATTTTCAATGATCAAAAAAATAGATGACTCAATAAATGTGATATGGAAAGTACACAGGGGAAGGGGAATATTAAAAAGACTAACTAACTATATAAGCCTCACGGTCCTGGGGCCGATATTAATGTTTGTTATCCTTGGACTCACAGCTTCTCTTGCCAGCAATACGATAGTAGAGAAACTGGCGCATTATAAAACATTCGGGGCATTGATAATAATCTGGGGGACAATACTTCCGTACCTGCTTATTTCTGCTGTTTTCACAATAATTTATTTAATAGTGCCTAACACCAAGGTAAGGATAATACCCGCATTGATAGGGGGAATAGTTGCAGGCATATTCTGGCAGATAAGCAGCCAGCTTTTTGCCAAGGGTGTGGCTTCTTCCACAAAATATTTTGCAATTTATTCCAGCCTTGCGATAGTAATACTTTTTATGATCTGGCAGTACATAAGCTGGCTTATAGTACTTTTAGGTGCTCAGATATCTTACTGTGCTCAGAAAATCGATTATTCAGGCATCAATCTAAAATCAAATCAGGTAAGTTCAAAATTAAAAGAAAGGATTTCCCTATCGGTTATGTACCTGGTAGGAAAAAATTTCTTTGAAGGGTCAAAGAACCTGTCTCTGGATCAGATTGTAGACATTACAAATATGCCATACGAATTTGTTCATAGTTCAATCAGAGAACTTTCAATGAACAACCTTATAATTGAGTCTGCTGAATCACCCACAACCTATATACCTGCTAAAGACCTTGAACTGATAAGCCTTGAAGAAATTATCAACGTTTCAAGGACAAACCAGCAATCCGAAAATTTTATTAACAAGACAGAAACTAATCTAAAAGAAGTAGACAGGGTTTTAAACGACATTGACACCTCAATATATGAGAGCCTTGAGAAAATGAGTCTTAAAGACCTTGTAAATAAAACTTAATAAATGCCGGCCCCGTAATAATAGTAGAAAATAATGGTTATATAGTAGGATACGGGAAATACAAAAAAGAAACTGTCAAACCTGTCTAAAATACCGCCATGACCTGGCACAATACCACCTGAGTCTTTAACACCGCCGCCCCTTTTAATTGATGACTCCACAAGGTCGCCAAGTACTGCTGCTGCCCCGATGAATATTCCGTAAATAATTACCCATAAAATTGGCAGGGGTGAGGAAAAGATAAGGTTGAGGACAAAAGCTGTAATCACGGATACTACAAGTCCGCCTACCGTGCCTTCAACAGTTTTTCCCGGGCTTATATTGGGAGATAGTTTTTTA
>JAJCZQ010000048.1 GCA_029262335.1 Deltaproteobacteria bacterium | reverse complement strand
TAAAAAGTTTGATTAATTTTCGAAAAAACGATTAAACATATTATCTATTAGTGTTAAATCTGTTTCAATAGAACACCAGCTAACATTAGCCTCTTTCCTCAGCCATGTTTTCTGTCTTTTAGCATACCTTCTTGTATTTTGCTTTATTAAATTAATTGCAGATTCCTTTTCAAGTGATCCTGAGAGATAAGAGTTAATTTCTTTGTATCCTATTGATTTCATTGGTTTTATTGTTTCATCGAAGCCCATTCTCCTTAAGTCCTGAACTTCTTCAATTAAACCTTTATCTATCATTTTATCAACGCGTTTATTTATTCTTTCGTTAAGTTCCTGCCTGTCCAGTTGCAGGCCGAGTTTACAAATTTCATAATTATCAGACTGAAAATTATGTTTTTCCTGGAGGTCAGACATCTTTACACCCGAACTAAAGTAAACTTCCAGTGCACGCTGAATCCTTATAAAATCATTGGGTTTTATTTTATCAGCTGATTTTTTATCAACTTTATCTAAAATATTGTACATGTAGGGCAGTCCTTTTTTTTGCTTAATATTTTCAATTTTATTTCTTATATCGGGATTTAAATTATTTTCTTCTATCAGTCCTGAGAGTAATATTTTTACATATAAAAAAGTTCCGCCAACAAGTATTATTTTTTTATTATTTTTAGAAAGATTTTCAATTACAGGTTCAGTCATCTTTCTAAAAATAGCTGCATTAAAATCCTGGTCTGGTTCAAGAATATCCACCATGTAATGAGGTACAGTCTTTCTTTCAATGACTGAAGGTTTTGAGGTACCAATATCCAGGTATTTATATACCTGGAGTGAATCGGCATTTATTATTGATGCATCATATTTTTTGGCAAGCTCAAATGCAAGAGATGACTTGCCAATCGCAGTGGGACCGAGAATAACAAATATTTTTGGTTTATTTGCATTATTATTCAAGGTTTAAAGTAATATTCTAAATTATTTATAATCTTCTATATTTTCACTTAAGGCTTCTTTTCTGCTAAGTCTTACCTTGCCGTCTCTTTCCTTTGAAATACATTTAACAAGTATTTCATCACCTTCGTTAATAACATCAGTTACGGCTTTAACTCTTTCAGGGGCAAGTTCAGAGATGTGGACAAGTCCGTCTTTACCGCCTACAAGTTCAACAATTGCTCCAAAGTCCAGGATTCTTTTGACTTTACCATAATAATATTCACCAACTTCAAGTTCCTTAATGATATTATTAATAAAGTTAATAGCTTTTTCGCAGGATTCAGCATCCGGAGACGCTATGTTTACTTTACCATCATCATTGATATCTATCTGAACACCAGTTTCTTCTACAATTTTCTTAATCATCTTACCACCAGGACCAATAACATCTTTGATCTTGTCCTGTGGAACCATCATAGTCTGGATCTTAGGTGCATAGGTTGAGATATCTTGCCTTGATGAAGAAATAGCAGTGTTCATATTCTCAAGAACAAAGAATCGGGCATCTTTAGCCTGGCTTAAAGCTGTTGTAAGTATTTCCTTAGTTACACCTGTTACTTTTATGTCCATCTGAACAGCTGTAATACCTTTCTCTGTACCGGCCACTTTAAAGTCCATATCACCCAGGTGGTCTTCATCACCAAGAATATCAGAAAGGATTACAAAATCATCACCTTCTTTTATAAGACCCATTGCAATACCAGCTACCGGTGCACTTATTGGCACACCTGCATCCATAAGAGATAAAGAAGCACCGCATACAGTAGCCATAGAAGAAGAGCCGTTTGACTCTGTCACTTCTGATACAATTCTAATAGTATATGGAAAATCATCATTATCCGGTAATACAGGTAAAATTGCTCTTTCAGCTAAAGCACCATGGCCAATTTCCCTTCTACCAGTACCTAATCTGTTTGATACTTCACCAACAGAATAAGGTGGAAAGTTATAATGAAGCATAAACTTCTTGGTAATATCACCATCAAGGGAATCTATTCTTTGCTGGTCATATGATGTGCCCAGTGTTGCAATTACAGCTGCCTGTGTTTCACCTCTGGTAAACAGGGCTGAACCATGTGTCCTGGGTAAAAAAGGCACATCTACTGTGATTTTTCTTACAGTTGTAAAATCTCTTGTATCAAGTCTTACTTTATCATTTACAATAATTCCCCTGACAAGTTCTTTTAATAATTTGTCATAGGCTTTTAATATATCTGCTTCCATACCTTCGTATTTATCGGCATATTCTTCAAGAAGTTCTGTTTGAACTTTTTTAATCAGGTCTCTTCTTTCAGATTTGGAATCCACGATAATTGAATTTTTTAATTTATCAGACGCAAATGCTTTAACAGCTTCTGCAATTTCAGTATTTTCTTCGGATTTAATAGGCTGACGTTTTTCTATATTTAATCCGTCAGTAAGTTCTTCCTGTAATTTGATGAGTTCTTTTATACAGTCATGAGCGTACATTAGTGCATCAATAACTTCGCCTTCACTGGCCTCGTTAGCACCACCCTCAACCATTACAAGGGCTTCATTTGTTGCTGCAACAATAATGTTTACATCACCTTCTTCTCGCTGTGCAGGTGATGGATTAAAAACAAATTCATTATTAATACGTCCAACTCTCACACCGCCAATTGGTCCTTCAAATGGTATATCTGAGATCATTAAAGCTGCTGAAGCAGCTGTTAAGGCCAGAGTATCAGGTGAATTTTCCTGGTCAGTTGACATAACGGTAATAATCACCTGAGTAGGATATTTAAAATCTTTTGTAATTAAGGGACGTATTGGTCTGTCTATAAGCCTTGATGTCAGAACTTCATGTTCTGATGGCCTTCCTTCTCTTTTGAAGTATCCGCCTGGAATTTTTCCGGCTGCATATGATTTTTCCTGATAATTAATGGTCAGTGGTAAAAAATCTTCTTCAATTGGTTCGTTTGTAGCAACAACTGTTGCTAATACCGTAGTACCGCCGCAAGTAGCCAATACCGATCCTGATGCCTGTTTTGCAACTCTTCCAATTTCAAACTTATACTGTTTACCGAATAGTTCTTTTTCTACTGTTTTAAATGGTATTGACAAGGAGTTCCTCCTGAATTTTTTACTTTCTCAATCCTATTTTTTTAATTAAATCACCATACTTTTCCGGTTTGGTTCTTTTCATATAGTTGAGCAGTTTTCTTCTTTTAGCTACAAGTCTTACCAGCCCTTTTCTGGAATGGTTATCTTTTGGTGCAGCATTCATATGTTCTGACAGATAATCAATTCTTTTAGATAAAAGCCCTATCTGTACTTCGGTTGCTCCGACGTTTGTTATTACATCGCTGTATTCTTTAACAACCTCTAACTTGTCTTCTCTATCGAGTGGCATTGTGTCCTCCGAAAATTTTACGAATAGTTTAATACTCTTAATATTTTAAAAATTGTTTCACTATTATTAATATCTTTTATTTCTATTGTTGATTTTAGAGCTTCTAAAATAGCAATAGATCTGTTTCCATTTTTAATTACAAACTTTTCTTTTATCTTTAAATCCGGAATAAACAGATGTTCGAAATATTTTTTTATTAATTTCTTTCCATTTCTTATTATTTTTTCCAGGTCATCATCAACATTTATATTCTTATACTCTTTTAAAAGTTCGTTTATACTTTTTATTTTATATTTATTTTCTTCTATATCATCTAAATTAAATGAATCATCAATACTAAACTGTCCGCTTGATACTCTTTTTAATTCTTTAAGACTGCCGCCGCAGCCAATTTTAGCACCTATATCACTTGCAAGGGACCTGATATAAGTACCTTTTGTACATCTCACATAAAATTCAATATAAGGAGATTCAAAAGATAACAGTTCAATCTTATCAATATAAATCTCTCTGGGTTTTCTCTCTACGACCTCTCCCTTCCTTGCCATATTGTAAAGCCTTACACCATTTACTTTTAGTGCAGAATACATGGGAGGTATCTGAGAGATAGAACCCTTAAAAGAATAAAGACATGTTAATATATCACTTTCTTCGATTTTTCCAACAGTCTTATTATTTATTATATTTCCGGTCTCATCCAGGGTATCAGTTTCAATTCCTAAAGTAATTAAACCAATGTATTCTTTATATTCTTCGTTGAAATAAGGAATAAGTTTAGTTGCCTCATTTAAACATATAGGAAGCACTCCTGTAGCAAATGGATCGAGGGTGCCGGTATGGCCTGCCTTTTTAATATTTAATATCTTTTTTACTCTTCCAAGTATTTTATTTGAAGTAAATCCCTTTGGTTTATCAACAACAATTACCCCGTTCACTAAATAACCTCTTTTATAGATGCTAACAGGTCACTTTTTACATTAGTTAGTTCCCCTTCCATTGAAAGGCCTGAAGCTTTTACGTGCCCTCCCCCTCCGTATTTTTGGGCAATGGCAGATACATCCACATCAAACTTTGATCTAAGACTTATCTTCCACCTGGGTAAAGGTTCATTACTGTTATTTTCCTGCCTGAGCAATATTGCAACGGATACCCCGTTTATTTTCCTTGGTAAGTTAATAATACCCTCTGTATCTTCCCGTGAAGTACCGGTCTGTGCAAACATTTCATTATCAATATAGACTGATGCTATTTTTTTGGATTCATCAATTTCAAGAGTATTTAATGCACGTGCTATTAAATTTATTTTTTTTAAGGGCTCATTCTCATATATAGCCTGGGATATAAATTCCGGTTCAGCACCATAATCAACAAGTTCTGAAGCAATCTTAAGAGATTCAGAACTTGTATTTGAATATCGGAAAGATCCTGTATCACCAACAATAGTTGAGTAAATAAGTGTAGATATATTTTTTGAGATTTCTATGTCCATAGTTTTAAGAATTTTATATATCATTACTCCCGTTGAAGCGGCTTTCACATCTACCCATACCAGTTCATGGTCGTCTGAGTTTGTATTATGATGGTCTATAACAATCTTTTCTTTATAATCTGCTTTTTTCATGTATTCATGAAATTTTAACCCCGGCCGCATATCGTCTGCACTGTCTAGAAGGAAAACGCAATCATAACTGTCTTTTAGCTTATCTATATCACTTATTACATTTTTCCATTCAGGTAAAAATTTGAGGTGTTCGGGAGTACTGTTGTTATTATACAAATCCACATTCTTTCCTATACTCTTTAAACCCAGTCCAAGTGCCAGAGTAGAACCAAGGGCATCACAGTCAGGGTTTTCATGTGCAGTGATTAGAATATTGTCTGAAGCTTCAATTATTTTTATTATATTATTTATTTCATTCACTGTCCAAATCCCTTAATATTTCATCTATTTTATATCCATCTTCCAAAACAGAATCGAATTCAAATTCAATTTTAGGTGTTTTTTTCATGCTTAATTTTTGAGATATTTTTCTTCTTATATAACTGCTTGCACTGTTTAGTCCTTCTTTAATTTCATCTATATCTGCTTCTTCATTCATCTTTGTAAAATACAGTTTTAGATATCCCATATCATCTGATATATGAAAATTTGTCAGAACAACAGACTCTAACCTGGGGTCTCTTATTTCAGATTTTGCAATCATTCCTGAAATTTCTTTGAGAATTTGTTCCCCTACTCTTTTTGATCTTTTATAGCTAAATCCCATTTTTTAATAGTTTAATAACTCAATTTCAGTATCAACTACCTGATAGTTATTACCTTCTTTAATAAAGTTCAATACTTTGTCTATTACAGAATTTATATATGTAATTTCATTTGAGACTGTGACTATTGCAATTATAGATTTTTTCCAGTTATTAAGAAGTTCGACTTCAGAGACAGAAAGATTTGCAAATTTGGACTTTAATTTTTGGATAAGACTTTTGATAATTTTTCTTTTATCTTTTAATGACCGGCTTGATTCAATGTAGATTTCTATTCTAAGTAATCCAATTACCATTTACCTATAGTTTTTGTTTTGTTTCCTCGAATTTGAAGATTTCAAAAGTGTCACCCTCTTTTATATCATTGTAATTTACGACACTTATACCACATTCAAATCCACTCTGTACTTCTTTAACATCGTCTTTAAATCTTCTAAGTGAATCAATCTTACCTTCATATATCTGCACGGAATCACGAATTACACGTATGTTATTATCTCTCTGGACCTTTCCATCTGTAACCATACATCCTGCAATAGTACCGATTTTTGAGATGTGAAATGTTTCCTTAACCTCAACATGGGCTGTAATTACTTCACTGACAACAGGCTCAAGCAGGCCTTCCATAGCTGCTAATATTCTGTTTGTAACATCATAAATAATCTTATGAAGTTCAAGAGAGACACCTTCTTTTTCGGCTATTTTTAAAGCATTATTGTCCGGCCTGACATTAAATCCTACTACAATTGCATTTGATGCACTTGCCAGAACAATGTCAGTCTCGTTAATTCCACCAACACCTGCGTGTACTATGTTAACTGTACATTTTTCACCACTCAGTTTTAGTAATGATTCCTGTAAAGCTTCTACAGAGCCCTGCGTATCTCCTTTTATAACAATAAACAGTTCTTTTACTTCATCCTTTTCAAGATTCTCAAACAGTTGTTCAAGAGATACTTTTAAATCAGGTACTACAGTTTTCTTTCTAAGTTTTAATTCTCTGTTACTTATAACTTCTTTGGCAGTTTTTTCATCTTTAACTACATAAAACCTTTCACCGGCAGTAGGCACACCGGATATACCCATAATTTCGACAGGTATGGACGGCCCTGCTTCCCTGACATCAGCACCTTGTTCATCCTTAAGGGCTTTGACCCTTCCGGAATAAATGCCGGACATTACATAATCCCCAATTTTCAATGTGCCTTCCGTTACTATTACTGTAGAGATAGCACCTCTTCCCTTATCAAGTTTAGCTTCAACTATAACTCCGTTTGCTCTTTTATCAGCAACGGCCTGAAGTTCTAGGATATCTGCCTGAAGTAAAACTAAATCAAGCAGCTCTTTAATACCCTGTTTTGATTTTGCCGAAACTTCCGCAAAGAGTGTATCTCCTCCCCATTCTTCGGAAATTAAACCATTTTCAGATAATTGCCTTTTAATCTTCTCAGGGTCTGCATCGTCTTTATCAATTTTATTTACTGCAACAATGATAGGGACCTCAGCTGCTTTGGCATGGTTAATAGCTTCAAGTGTCTGAGGCATTACACCATCATCTGCGGCGACTACTAATATTACTATGTCGGTTATGCTTGCCCCTCTTGCTCTCATAGAGGTAAATGCTTCATGGCCAGGAGTATCAATAAAAGTAATTACGCTGTCATTAATATTTACCTTATAAGCACCAATGTGCTGAGTAATACCGCCAGCTTCACCAGTAACAACACTTGTTGTCCTTATACTGTCAAGAAGTGTTGTTTTACCATGGTCCACGTGCCCCATTACGGTTACTACTGGAGGACGTTTAACCAATGTATCATTTTCATCGTTCTCTATAAGAAAATCTTTTTCTTCATATTTTTCAATTACAATATTTTGTCCATATTCCTCTGCAACAATTATTGCTGTTTCTGAATCAATTTCTTCATTAATTGTAGCGGGCATACCAAGTTGCATCAGTTTTCTGATAAGTGCAACACCTTTAATACCCATCTTCTTGGCAAGCTCTCCTACAGCTACTGTTTCGCCAATCTTAATCTGTTTTTTTCCTGAATCTTCAATTTCCGGCCTGATACCTGTAGGTGCATCTCCGGTAAGTTTTTGTTGTTTGTATTTGTTTTCAGGAAAAGGCCTGTTTCTTTGTCCGTGCCTTCCTTTATTATCTCCGGAAGGAGTTTTAGGTTTAAATTTCCTGTCATCAACAACGTATTCCTTCTTACGTGTTGGTAGTTTTGTTCTGAATGCTTTTCTTAGTTCTTCAAGAGTATCTTCGTCAATTATTTCTTCTTTTGTTATTTTAACTTTTTTTGTTTTTTTCTTTTTCTTGGATTCTTCTACTTTTGCAGATGATTTACCTTTCCCATCTTCTTTTACTTCTTTTTTGTCGTCCTTTAATTCCAGATCATCTATGCCTTCTATATCTTCCGTGATTTCAGGCAGTTCCTCTGAAACCTCATTTACACTTTCAGCTGCAATTTCACTGATGTCTTCACTTTCTTTATCAGCTGTATCGGCTTCAGGAGCAACATCGGCAACAGTAGATTCTTTTGTTTGTTGGGGCTCTTCTATAATTTCTTCTTCTTTTACTCTTTTCTTTTTTCTTAAAACAACTTTACTGCCGGTTCTTCTTTCAACTACTTCCTGTCCCGATTCGGATTTAAATACTTTTACCTCTTCCGATACTTCTTCCTTAACTTCCGGAGTATCTTTTTTATCTTTATTATTAGTGATCTTTTCTTTAATCTTTTGAATATAGTGGTCTTCTATTGCACTTGCATGGCTCTTAAGTTCAAGACCCAGCTCTTTAGCTGCAAGAATTACATCTTTATTAGTGACCCCTGCTTCTTTTGACAATTCGTATACTCTGACTTTTCCCATATTTATTATTTATCTCTACTTTATAATCACCTTTTTAATAAAGTAATTTAATCCTCTTCATCATTATTTTTAATTGGCTCTGATTTGGCAGCAATTGAATCTTCTTCTTCATTTTTTTTAATAGGCTCTGTTTCGGAAGTATTTGAATCACCTTCTTCACTATTTTCAATTGGTTCTGTTTCGGTAGTATTTGAATCGTCTTCATAATTAGTAGTTTCATCTTTTACTTCTACCGGAACTTCTTCTGTATCTGTTTTGATATCTTCAACAGTCATCTGTTTAAGTTTATTTTTTAAAGCTATACGTGCAGCAGTCTGTATTTTCTCTATTTCTTCCAGTTCATCTACTGATGAAGTCCTCAAAAGCTGTTCAGGATCAGCAAATGCTATGTCCTCAAGGCTTCTGTAACCCTCATTATAGAGTAGATTTGCAGAGACCTCTCCTACTTTTGGAAGGCTCATCATTAAAGATATAACTTCCTGCTGTTCTTTTTTAACTTCTGATTCTGTTTTAATATCTATTTTGCAGTTAGTTAACTGGGAAGCCAGTCTTACATTCTGGCCTTTTCGTCCAATAGCAAGTGAAAGCTGATCATCATCAACTATAACTTCCATAGCCCTGTTGCTTTCATCTATAATTACTTTATTTACTTTAGCCGGAGAAAGGGCATTACATGCATACCTCGCAGTATCACTTGACCAGGGGACAATATCTATCTTTTCTCCCCTTAATTCTTGGATAATATTCTGAACCCTTGCACCTCTCATACCTACACAGGCACCTACCGGATCAACATCAGGGTCTTTGGAATCTACAGCTATTTTTGTCCTTCCACCCGGATCTCGTGAAATTGCTTTAATTTCTACGATTTGTTCATTTATTTCCGGAACTTCAGTCATAAACAATTTTCTTACAAACTCATTACTTGACCTTGAAAGTATTAACTGCGGTCCTTTCTTGGCTTCAACTATATCAAGTAAAATTGCTCTGATTCTCTCTTTAGGCTTGTAATATTCTCTTGGAACCTGCTGCTCTTTAGGCAATACTGCTTCAGTCCTCCCAATATCGACAATTACATTTTTTCTTTCAACCCTTCTGACAATTCCGCCTACCAGGTCGCCTTTCCTGTCGATAAATTCACCAAAAATTACTCTGCCTTCTGCTTCTTTTAATTTCTGAAGTACTTTCTGTTTAGCATTCTGAATCGCTATTCGTGTAAAATCAGGATTTATCTTAACACCAATCAGGTCACCTATTTCCGCATCGGGGTCTAATTCACTTGCTTCGTCTAAAATAATTTCAACATCAGGGTCAAGCAACTCCTCTACTACTTCTTTAAATTCGAAAAGTTCAACTTCACCTTCATCTTCATTATAATGGACTTCAAGTTCATTATATTTATCATCCATTCTAAATAATTTTTCGGCAGCAGAAAGTACGGAATCTTCCACTGCTTTTATTATTTCGTCTTTATCGACGCCCTTATCCTTAACTACGGAATCTATAACTCTGCTGAGTTCCGTAAGCATTGCTGCCTCCTAAAAATCAATTTCTAAATTTGCTTTTTTTATCTGATGAAAGGACAGACTGTACAATGAACCATCTATATCCACCTGTATTCCTTCATCATTAGTATCTTTCAGATACCCTTTAAACACTTTCCTGTTTTCAATTAGTTCATTTGTCTTAATTAAAACCAATTTACCTTCATATTTTTTAAAGTCTTCTACTTTCTTTAACGGTCTTCTAAGTCCCGGGGAAGACACCTCCAGAACATATCTTTCACTGATAACTTCATTAACATCCAAAAGTGTGCTCAACTCTCTGCTGACAACTGCGCAATCTTCAACAGTTACACCATCCGGCTTGTCAATAAAAAGCCTTAATACTTTTCCAACACCTTCTTTTCTAAACTCTAAATCAACCAACTCCATATTTTTGCCGCTTAACAGGGGGTTAGCCATATTCAATATATTATCATTTACACTATTTTCAGTTTCGTTTTCCATATTTTTACAATAAAAAAAGCGGGCTACAACCCGCTTTCAAATAATAATTTGTGTAATATAATACATAAGCGATATAATTTGAGCAAGAAGACTATTTTTATTTAATATTTTCCGATAGATAAATTTATGCAATTACTAAAAATAATCATAAAATCCCTAAAATTTGATAAACAGGTTTACCTCCAGGCCAAAAATAATCCGGGATTTCTAAGAAGTTCTCTTTTAATTGTATTACTTGTGAGTTTATGCACGGGTATTGGTACAATTAATCTGACAAATGACAGTTCTATTATCAGGGATTTATTATCATCCATCATTGGTTGGCTTATATGGACATTAATTATATTTTTGATTGGTGTAAAGGTCATGAAAAACAGTGCAACCTTTTCGCAGCTTGCAAGGACGCTTGGTCTGGCTTATTCACCCGGAGTCCTTAACATATTTGGATTATTACATTTTATTTCAATCCCGCTACTTGCAATTACATCAATTTGGACAATAATTTCATTTATATATGCTCTAAAACATGCCCTTGAAATCTCTGCAGAAAGAGCATTTCTAATATCTCTTCTAAGTTTTATCCCCTATATCCTGTTTAGAAGTTTACTGTTCCTTCTGTAACTGTCTTTTAAGGCGATTATATGAAGCTTTTAATTTTTCGTATAATTTTTTATCTTCAACACCGCTGAATTTAATTCTGTTATAAATATTTGTTATTATTGAAAACTCTTTATATTTTCCGGTATCATTTGATTCAATATATTCAGCAAACTCTTTTGAAGTAATACCAGGGCCTTTTATAAAACCCTTTTTTTTCATTAATTTAACAGATTTTTTATAGGTAGCTGATGCCTGAGAACTATTTGCTTCTCTTTTAATTAGTGAAGGTATTTTATTCTTAAAACTGTAGTAGATAATTATTAACAACAGGATTAATGCCATAACCGCGAAATATAATCGTGGATTATTTAATTTTAATTTTGAAGACAAATTAAAATTAAATTTTGCTGACCTGTTGCTGATATTTTTCAACAATCTTCTTTGATCATTAACACCATAGTCAACTACGTACCTGTTCCATCTGTATCTAAGATATTCAAGTGACCCGGTAAGAACATTAAAACCTGTATAAAAATCTGTATCGTTTCCCGGTGTCGGATCAAATGTTACCCAGCCGCTGCCAGGGAAAAATACTTCAACCCACGCATGTGCATCGCTCTCCCTTATTAAATAGTACTCTCCGATTCGGTTGTATTCTCCGCCAATAAATCCGGTTACGAGCCTGGAAGGTATCTCCATTTTTCTCAGAATTACTGTCATTGCAGTTGCAAAATATTCACAGTGTCCCTGTTTTCCCTCAAAGAGAAACTGGTCAAGTGGAGGACTATCACCACTATTTTCAAGTACCCTCGTATAACTAAGATTATTTTTTAAATATTGTTCTACACTTTTAACAATCTGATATTGATTTAGATTTTCATCGTGGAAGCTGTATGAAAACTCTTCAATATCAGGGCTTACTGCGAAAGGACCTGCATACTTTAGAATTATATCATCCGGGTAATTTTTATTATTTTTCTCCAATTCACTACTGTCCGGGTAATTAATATCTGAAAATGCCAGGTATTTTATATTGTTTGTAAAGTGGCCGCTGTGATAATAAGAGTTGTTTACCGTATAAAGGCTTCTGAATGGAAGTTCACCAAAAGCAACCGGTGAATTAGCTGCAAAAAGCACGTCTGTATCGATTGGCTCTGCAACTATTTCCTGTATTGCAATATCATCCTTTTTACTTTTGTCGATAATAAATAGTCCGTCATAGTTCTTTGCGATCCTTGATTTCTGGTTTTTGAATCTCTGGGTCCATAATTTTCCGTCAAAATAATCCAGTGCCACACCTCTCCAGTAAATTATCTCGGGCAACTCTGCTTTTGATTTATTCAGGAATTTGACCCTCATTACGGGAGAGCTGTCTTTTTTTATTTCTCCCACCTGGCCAAGTTCGATTTCATCATTAAAACCGGTACTCAATTTTTGTTTGTTTAGAAGTGAACTTGTTAGGAAATTGCCTTTAAATCTTGGCATCAAAAGAAATACGGAAAGACTCAGGACAACAACACTTAACCAAATCACGGTTCCGGAGCTAAACAGGGTCCTGTAATTAAATTTTGGGTCTTTTTTTACGCCATCTTTTATACCGTATTGTTCGTTATAAATATTGAATAAAAAGATTGTTATTACAGAGAATAATATGAAAACAACAAGGAATATTCCATAAAATAGTTTTGTCGTAGTCACTGCTCCTGCCAGTAACTGAAAAAAACTGATAAGGACTATCTGTTCATAGTCTTTAGATTCTTTTTTCCCCAGAAACTTAATCAGCTGTATGTATACGATAAAATAAATAAGTACGACAATTAATTCTTCATTAAAGAGAAAGACTCTTACTCCAAGAAAAATAAGAAGAAGAACTGCCAGAGCATTACAATAGAATTTGTTTAACAGATACTTATTCTTAAAAAAGTCAAAATACAAACTTCCAAAAAGTACGGTTAAATAGATTAATATTAGGGCTGTATCGGAACTGCTGCTTAAAATCAGGGACAAATATCCTGTTAAAGCGAGAAGATGCGTAAATAGTGAAAGGGTCTTTCTTATATCCATTTCAGCTGAGTAAATACTTTATTTCCATTTCCTTGAGTTTTTTTATTTTCTTTTTTATATCAGCTGCTTTTTCATATTCATGTTTACCTGATGATTTCTTCATCTCCCTGAAAAGTGTTTCAATCTCTTTGGGTATCTTTTCGGGAGGAATTTTATACAGTTCATCTTCTTCTTCCTTATTAATAGTTAGATAATCCGATTCGTAAATTGATTCCAGAATATTTGAAATATCCTTTTTAATGGAAAAAGGAGTAATATTGTTTTCCCTGTTATAAATGTCCTGTATTTTTTGTCTTCTGTTCGTCTCTGCAATAGCATTTTTCATTGAGTTGGTAATCCTGTCAGCATAAAGAATCACTTTACCGTTTAGATTTCTCGCAGCTCTGCCGAAGGTCTGTATAAGCGAAGTTTCAGATCGGAGAAACCCCTCCTTATCCGCATCTGTAATTGCAACCAGCGATACTTCCGGGATATCAAGCCCTTCCCTTAACAGGTTTATGCCTACAAGTACGTCATATTCCCCAAGCCTTAAGTCACGTACAATTTTTATTCTCTCAAGTGTATCAATATCTGAATGGAGATACCTGACTTTAAGTCCTATCTCTTTATAATACGATGCAAGATCTTCAGCCATCTTTTTTGTAAGTGTTGTTACTAGTACCCTTTCCTTGTTCTTAATCCTGTCTTTTATTTCATCAAGAAGGTCATCTACCTGGTTTTCCGCACTCTTAATAATTATTTCCGGGTCTCTTAATCCTGTAGGACGGATAATTTGTTCTACGATGTATTCATTCGATTTATCTAACTCATAAGTCCCGGGTGTTGCCGATACATAAATAACCTGTCCTACACGCTGCGTAAATTCTTCAAAATTAAGGGGCCTGTTATCGAGTGCAGATGGAAGCCTGAAACCATTTTCCACAAGTGTCATTTTCCTGCTTCTGTCTCCGTTATACATAGCCCTTAGCTGCGGAACCATTTGGTGGCTTTCATCTACTATACAAAGAAAATCATCAGGGAAATAGTCAAGCAAAGTATAAGGAGATTCACCCGGTTTTCTTCCTGATATATGCCTTGAATAATTTTCAATGCCTGGGCAGAATCCCATAGTCTTCAGAAGTTCGAGGTCGTAATTTGTCCTTTCATTTATCCTTGTCCTCTCAATTTCCATCCCTTCTGACTTAAAATATTCAAGCCTTTCATCCAGTTCCTCTTTTATCGTTTTTATAGCTTTTTTTAATTTTTCTTTAGGTGCTACATAATGGGAACCGGGAAAAATTGTTATTTTGTTTACCTCTTTAATTTTTTTTCCGCTAACTGGATCAATCTCAGTTATTTTCTCGACTTCATTACCAAAGAATTCAGTCCTGTAGGCGACAGAATCCTTGTCGGATGGGTAAATATCGACAACTTCGCCTTTTACCCTGAAACATCCTCTTTCCAGGTCACTTAACTTCCTGTTGTACTGTACTTCTGTTAATCTTTGTATAAGTCTTTCACGTCCGTAGTTTTCACCTTTTTTGAGAATTGTTAACATACCGTAGTAATCAGATGGGGAACCAATACCATAAATTGAAGATACACTTGCAACAATTACAACATCCCTTCTTTCAAACAATGCAGTTGTTGCAGAATGTCTCAGTCTGTCAATCACTTCATTAATTGAAGAATCTTTTTCAATATATGTATCAGTTGCGGGTATATAGGCTTCGGGTTGATAGTAATCGTAGTAGCTTACAAAGTAGTGCACTTCGTTTTCAGTAAAAAAGTCTTTTAACTCAGAATAAAGCTGGGCTGCAAGGGTTTTATTGTGTGCCAGTATTAATGTTGGTCTCTGAACAGAATTAATAACATTGGCTATTGTAAATGTTTTGCCGCTTCCGGTTACCCCAAGAAGCACCTGGTCAGTTATACCGTCATTTACACCCTGTATTAAGCTGTTTATAGCGTTGGGTTGGTCGCCCATAGGTTTATAATCGCTTGTTAAAACAAAGTTTGACACATCAATTAGTTTAATTCATTCTTAGGTAAAAATAAGGATCAAATGATTAATAATACTTATAATCATTTGAAATGCAGTCTTCAGGGAAATACAGGATATTCTTAGGTTTTCCTTTCATATATCTTTCTTTTATTAAACGAAGCTGGGTTCTTTGCTTGGGAGTCAGTAATTCCCTTATTTCCCAAAACATATTCACCTTAAGTTTATGCCCGTCAGCTTTCAGTATATTTATTTCATCAGTTGTTTTAAGAACATCTTCTCTTGTTGAATCTGGATTTTGAATAAGTTTCTGGAGTTTGTTTTCCTTTTTGTTAAGTTCTTTATTGAAATATTTTATTTCACCCTTATACCTTTGAAAAATAGATTCTATACTCTTAACCTGTGCGGGAGTCAGCTCCAGTTCTTCAACAACCTGTCCGTTTCTCCACCAAAGTTTTTTTTCATTGTTTTTGCCAGCGAACACGGAACTTGTGAATAAAAGAGTAATTAAAAATATTAAAGTGAATATTCTGTTATATTTCAACACTAAATCTCCCAATATTAATTTTCAAGATCGTCCCAGGGGCCATACACATTCAGCCCTTCAGGACTATTTTTACTTAACGCTTCATCAAGATTATTTACAAGCAATTCATCATCAGCATCATACACGTAACCGCTCTTTTCTTCATCAACTACGAAGTTATTAATTATTATTGTGCTCAGCAATAATAATACTGCAAGTGAAGAAACAAAGGCCCACTTTTTGTTCATAAAATTAAAATTGAAGAATGATCTGTTTTTCTTTTCTTCATCTTCCGAAACAGCTTTCCAGAATTTTTGGATATAATCAGGGCCGGGCTCAATAGTCTCCAGCGAAGACATATAGTCCCATAGTTTTTCCGATTCCTCGAAATGAACCCTGAGTTCTTCAGATTCCTTAACTTTTAACAAAAGGCTTTTACTCTCTTCTTCGTTAAGTTCTCCTGAAAAATAATCTTCTATTTCCTGATATGTTTTTTCATCAATCATTTTAATTTATCTCGTCTATATGTGGTTTAAGGATATCTATCAGTTTGGACCTTCCCCTGAATATATGTGTTTTAACTGCTCCGACACTGCATTCCAGAGCTTCTGATACTTCGAGGTATGAAAGTCCCTGATATTTACAAAGTGTAATTGCGAGTCTTTCTTTTTCAGGAAGAGTACTGATTGCTTTCATAACCCTGTCGTTCAACTCTTTTCTCTGCATTAGATTATGGGCATCCTCGCTCTTTACGTCTTCAAGTTCACCGATGTTTTCCCTTATCTCATCCAGACTAATATTTAAATTTTTCTTTTTCAAATGTGTAAGACATAAGTTTGTTGCTATCTTGTACAACCAGGTTGAAAATTTTGCCTGCGGTTCGTATGTATGAATAGATTTATACACTCTCAAAAATACTTCCTGCGTAAGGTCTTCGCATAAATCAGCTTTATAAGTAAATTTGTAAACGAAATTCAGAATTCCCTTATAATGCCTCCTCATTAATTCGTTAAACGCACTTTCGTCTCCGGACTTCGCCCTTAGAGCAAGTTCATGATCACTTTCTGTATGCATACTAAGTAGTTATAAATATTAAACTTTATATTTTAATAAAATGTTACAACACGTTTGAAGAAATAAAATAATAATATTTAATACACCATCCATATTTAAAAGGTTAATAATATCTATAATTGTTATTTACGAGAAATCAACTCCCTTGACAATTCATGCACTGTTCGGTTTCAATTTTATTTAATATGAACACAATGGTTTATCTTGTAGGTGCCGGGCCTGGTGATCCCGGGTTAATAACTGAAAAGGGCAAAGCCCTCTTGGAAACAGCCGATGTCGTTGTATACGATTCATTAATAAATACCAAGCTCCTTAATCATTGCAATAAGAAGACAAAACTTATTTTTGTTGGTAAAAAATCTAATAAAAAATCAATTACCCAAAAAGAAATAAACGACATTCTGATCAGCAGTTCAAAAAGAAACAGA
The DNA here is from genome assembly GCA_029262335.1 of Deltaproteobacteria bacterium. GTDB lineage: Bacteria > Desulfobacterota_D > UBA1144 > Nemesobacterales > JAJCZQ01 > JAJCZQ01. The sequence continues at coordinate 53,678 of JAJCZQ010000048.1, read as the reverse complement.
GTTGTTATCAGGCTAAAAGGCGGAGACCCTTTTCTGTTTGGTCGTGGGGGTGAAGAAGCTGAAGCACTTACAAAAGCCGGGATATTAGTAGAAATAGTACCGGGTGTCAGCTCCATCAGTGCTGTTCCCGGCTATTCTGGTGTTCCACTTACTCACCGCAAATACAACTCATCATTTGCAGTAATCACAGGTCATGAAAATCCAGACAAGATAAAATCCAGCATCAACTGGAAAGCCATATCTTCACTTGATACTCTCGTATTTCTAATGTCGTTAAAGAACCTTTCATCGATTACCAGAAAATTAATGAAAAACAGTATGCCCCCAGATACACCTGTAATAATCACATCCTGGGGTACCCTCCCAACGCAGAATTCAGTAGTTGGGAATTTATCAGATATTGCAGACAGGGTAAAAAAGGACAAAACTATAACAACACCTGCTGTAATACTTATTGGAGAAATTGTTAATTTAAGAAAAAACATCAACTGGTTTGAGAAAAAGCCTTTATTCGGCAAGAACATAATAATTACAAGGGCAAGTGAACAGTCCACTGGACTAAGAGACACACTTTATTCTTATGGAGCAAATGTAATAGAGCTTCCAACAATAAAAACTGTCCCGGTTAAATCCTGGAAAAATGTAGATAGTTCAATAAAGAACTTCTCAAAATATGATTATGTCATATTTACAAGTGTAAACGGGGTAAAATTCTTTTTTGAAAGAATTAAGAAAAACAAACATGATTCAAGGATTTTTAATAATAAAACCATTATTACCATAGGTGAAAAAACATCTGCAGAATTATCCAGGCATGGGCTTAATTCTGACTTGACCCCGCGAAAGTACACTGCCGAAGGTATTTTGACAGCATTAAAAGCTCATAATTTAAAAAACAAAAACGTATTAATACCAAGAGCCAAAATCGCACGAGACATTCTTCCGGAAACACTTAAAGAGTTAAAAGCCATAGTAACAGTTGCAGAATGTTATGAAACAGTAATACCACCTACCTCAATTTCAGTTAAAAAGGATATAATTCACAAATTAAAATCAGGTGATATTGATCTTATTACTTTTACCAGTTCATCAACTTTTACCAACCTTAAAAAGATGCTTGGAAATGATATAACTCTCCTAAATAACACAATAATATCTTCTATTGGCCCAATAACTTCAATGACAATTAAAGACAATGGATTTAGGGCGGATATACAGGCAGGAAAACATACCGTTGAGGGGTTAATCGTTGCAATTATCAGCTATTTTAAATCCGCAGATAAACTGAATATTAAATAAAAATTACTAAATAGTTAAAGTAATACTTTAAAATATATGATCTCGGAATTAATTGTTCAGTATAACACATTATAATCACACAATATTTAAATTCAGAATACTTAAAGTTAATAATTTCCTTAAATTATTACGCAAAGTTAAAGTGATATATTAATACAAAAATTTTATTAATTTGAATCAATTAGAAGCTAGAAATTACTTAAACTATCAATTTTACAATAAGTTAATAATAAATAATGGTTATATGCTTAAATTAAAGAAAAAAGCTTTAAATATCTTTAAAAAAAGGACATTAACTATTATTATTAAAGTTAAAGTACTAAACTTAAAGTAAAAATAAAATGCCTAGATTTCCAATAAATAGCTCACAAATAACTGATAATAAAGCAATAATTACTGGTGACAGCTTTAAACATATCTCAAAAGTGCTGAGATTAACGATAGACGACCAACTAACTCTGTTTGATGAGCTATATAATGAACATACAGGAAAAATTGTTTCTGTAGACAGGAATGAACTCGAAGTTATTATTTTGAAGACTAATAAGAATATAAAAGAATCAAATATTAACATACACCTCTTTCAATCAATCCCTAAAGGCTCAAAGATGGACCTTATAGTGCAAAAAACAACTGAACTTGGTGTTACATCAATAACTCCTATAAGAACGCAAAGAGGCATTGTCCAGGACTCAAGGAAATCAGAAAGATGGAAAAAAATTGCTATTGAATCATGCAAACAGTGCGGCAGGCCAAAACCAACAGAAATAAATGACTTTATCGATTTTAGAAATATCAACGAATTCCTATCAACTGATCACTTATCTCTGTTATTTTATGAGAATGAAGTGAACAATCTCCATAAATATCTAAACAATCAAAATTCCAATTATAATACAATTAATATAATAATCGGCCCAGAAGGTGGTTTTACAGACAGTGAAATAGAATATGCGACGAAAAACAGTATAAGTATTGTAGGGCTTGGCCCCAGGATATTAAGAGTAGAAACTGCATCAATTGCAGCTGTAACTGCTATTCAGTACCAATTTGGTGATCTTTAATCTTCGTTTATCTTTTTATCAATTTCAATAATTGAATTTTTTAATCTATATCTTTTTTCTTTATAAGTGGATTCATTAACAGAGTTTTTCTTATACTCTTCATCAAGAGTGATTATTGTCTTTACTATTTCATCTCTCCTGAGCAGCAAGTTCTTTACATTATTTTTATTCTCAGTACGTGTAATAAGCCCAATGATAAAGACGGACAGAAACAATACAGCAAAGATAATAACGGGGAAAAGATCAATATATTTTATGGAAAGTGACCTGTTCGTTACTGTAATAACGTAATTGCTGCCTGATTTTAAATTATTCCCGGACCATCTTTTATATTTTTTATTTTCAATTGTTACCGGTTCCAGTTCACTAAGAGTACTGACATCCACCATCCCGTTTTGGTCATCAACAAGTAAAAGAAGCGTAGAAACATTAGTTAGTACATCTTTATTTATAAGATTTTTTCCAAATTCAAGAGGGATTTCATAAGTTAATACGACTCTTTTTCTTCCGGGCGGAAATCCTGAACTATCATAAACAGTAGTTTTCTCTCTTTGAATTTCATCATTATCAAGCCCTTCTACAAACTTTAGATTAATAGCATTTTCAGGAACATAAAATTTTAATGTACGTCTAAGATTGTCATCACCAGGTTTGCCTATATAGATACTATTACCCCGGTTTTCATAATCATAAATCTCTGCAATAGATACGGTCTTTTCAGCTACACTTACAATTTGATGATTTAAATTTAGGAATATTTCTGAATCATTATCGGTCGTTTCAAATAACGGCAGTTTTAAATCTATAGAACCCTGGTCGGGAGGGAATACCATTTTAGCTGTTTCATACTCAAGCCCTTCATGTTTAATCTTGATGGAATAACTGTTTACCCAGCTTAAGTCTTTAAATCTAAATTTTCCTTCTTCGTCAGTTATCTGAAGTTTTTCATCAGTCAGCCTGTCCCCTATGAAGGATTTTAAATAAATATCATTACCCTCTGTACCTTTACCGGATGATTCATTAACAAGTACACCTTCAATTACCCCGGCATTTTCTTTCTGTTGCTGTATTTTGTTATTAAAAAGAAAGTTTGTTATAAGCTCGGCATTGTGTTCAGTTATGCCAAGCTGAGGCATAGGAGGGTATCCGGGATTAAAGGGTTTTTTATTTGTCTGGCTGTAAATTATATCCGGGTTAAGTATCCAGGCATTTACCTGTTCTTTATTGTATTTTTTTGAAATATTATAAAGGTCAGGCCCAACAAAACGCCCCCTTCCTATTGTATGGCACCTTGAACACCTGTTTTCCATAAACAGTTCACTGCCAGTCTGTGAAAAAGCCGGCAAGACGTTAAGCAAACTGAATAAAAGTAAAAGGCATATAAAATATGAATTATATTTTTGTATTAACATGAAAAATGATTTACTTTTTTATTTTCTTTTTAAATTCTCAATCTCGTCATCAATTTTTTTACTTAGAACCATATCAATTTCAGTGTTATGAAGCTTTTCATAATTTTCTATTTTCTTTATAACCCCTGCGGCTTTTAAACGGTATTTCTGCCTTAATTCCTTATAATCTTTATCTCCGAGTTTTTCTAATCCATAGTCCAGGTCTATATCCATTATTTCGTTAAGGAGCTGGTCTTTTTCTCTTATTAAATTTTTATATTCAGGGTCTGTGCCTGAATTATCAATCTCTACTTCAGTGTTTATCAAATATTTCTTTATTATCGGGAATAAAATATAGATAGAGATTGATATTGAAATTAGTACTACTATTACAATCAGATTCATAATGTTTTTTGATAAAAGTTAAGATTATGCTTTTTCAGCATTTAAACCAATTTCTTCGGTAACGCTTGATCTTCTTTTAGCGAACTTTGGCATCATGGTAATCAATGCTCCAAAAAGAACAACTATACCACCTGCCCATATCCAGCTAACCATTGGGTTGATCATTGCCCTGAATGTTGCATTTGTATTGCTGTTTACGTTCGAGAGTATTATATAAAGGTCGTCTTTATATGTTGACCTCAAAGATACTTCTGTTTCCTGGTTTATTTCTCTGTTGCCCTCGTACCTGTATATATTTTTCTCAGGATATACGGTGTCAATAGTTCTGCCGCCGGCTGAGAGAAGCAGTACTGCTTTTGTTCCATTTTTTGCATCGTTTTTATAGGTTTCCAGTTTTTCAAAAGTTAATTCATATTCACCGATTTTAAAAGATTCACCTGTATTTAAAGTAGCTTCTACTTCAGAATTAAAAGTTGATGATGCTGTTATACCTATAACAATAAGGACAACCCCTAAATGGACTATATAACCGCCGTAACGCCTTTTATTTCGGGATATCATAGTAGTTAACGATACAACAATATTCTCACCCCTGGATGAACGTACGGAAACGCCTTTGTAAAATTCAGTGACAATTGTTGCAACTACAAACCCGCATAATGAGAAGCTGAGTAGCGCTGTAATATCTCTTATATTTAAAATAAATAGCACAATCCCTACACATACTGCCACTATCATGGGAAGTAGAAAATTCTTTTTAAGATTTTCAGGTGATGCTTTTCTCCATGAAATAAGCGGGCCTACACCCATAAGGAATATAAGGACCAGCCCAATTGGAACATTTACCTTGTTAAAGAATGGGGGGCCGACAAGTATCTTCTCACCAGTAACGGCTTCAGATATAATCGGGAATATAGTTCCGAGAAAAACAGCAAATGCTGCACCGAGAAATAGCAGGTTATTAAAAATAAATGCACTTTCCCTCGATATAATTGAATCAAAATTTTCTTCACTTTCAAGCTCTTTAATTCTGTAAAGGAATATCCCAAATGAAAAAATTAATACAAAGGCAATAAATCCAAGGAATAATGGCCCAATATCTGACTGTGCAAATGAATGAACAGAGGAAATTATGCCGCTACGTGTAATAAAAGTACCAAGTAAAGTAAGGAAGAATGTGGTTATAAGTAAAATAATGTTCCATTTGCGAAGCATACCGTTCCTTTCCTGGATCATCACGGAATGTACGAATGCTGTTGCTGTAAGCCATGGCATAAAAGCTGCATTTTCAACAGGGTCCCATGCCCAATAACCGCCCCAGCCAAGTTCAAGATATGCCCATCTTGCACCAAGTAAAAGCCCGACGCTAAGAAATGTCCAGGCAAGAATTGTCCACCTTCTTGATTGTCTTATCCATGAATCATTTAATCTTCCGCTAATTAATGCGGCCATACCAAAAGCAAAAGGTATTGTAAGGCCGACATAACCCAGATACAAAGTGACAGGATGAATTGCCATGTAGCCATTTTGAAGTATTGGGTTAAGGCCCCTGCCCTCGTTTGGTGTAAATGGTAATAGATCAAAAGGATTTTCAACAAATGTTATCAGGTATAGGAAAAATGCCAGTACTGTATATAAAACTACAACCACCCATGGCTGATAATCAATGTCCCTTTTATTTGAAAACATTACAACTATAGAAGAAAAGAGTGAAAGGACTAGACACCATAAAAGAAGCGATCCTGCCTGCCCTGCCCATAATGCGGTAAACCTGTATATTGTCGGAAGGTCGGTACTTGTATTTAAGGCAACGTATCTGAGATTAAAATTTGTATTAATAAGCTCATAGACCAAAGATGCTGAAACTATAATTAATAGTATAAATATGGATAAAGCAGAATTTCTTCCGCTCTCTATTAAATCTCTGTTCCTGTATCTGGCACCTATCAGAGAAGCTGCTACGGTATAGAGTGACAGGAAAAATGCAAAATAGACACAGACATTACCTATTTGATACATTAACTGCTTTCCTTATGCGACTCATACAACTTCTCATCAGACTCATACTTAGTAGGACATTTGGCCAGGAGTACATCGGCATTAAAAACATTCTGTTGAGAATAATTTCCCTCAACCACTGCTTCAACATCATCTGCAAAGATATCAGGAATAATACCACTGTATTTTACATCAATGTTGTTCTCACCATCTGTAATTCGGAATTCAATATTGCCGTTTTTATCTTTTATTATAGTCCCCGGAACTACAATACCGGAAACCCTTACCCTTTCGCCGTAAACCTCCGGGACTTTTGCCTGGAGTTCGTCGATAGTCAGGTAATAAACCATCGTGTCTTTTACTCCGGAAAATACCAGGTAACTAATGGTTCCGGCAATTATAATAATAGCTATAATAAATTTTAATTTTCCCTTAAGCATATCTGTATATTAATCCTTGTTATTTAGTTCTTTTAGTTTCCGGCTCAAATTGTCTGAAGTATTTTTTAAATAAAGGGCGTATACAGCAATAAAAAGCCAGACTGATACATGTCCCCAGAATAGATATTCCACTAATTGTTCTCCGTATATATTAGTTTATTAATCTGATACTTTAGATTCTCAATTTTTATTCTTTCGACTAATAATAAAATAAATAGTAATGTAAAGGAAACAAGTGTTATTAAAAGTGCATTTAACATTTTTGGTTCTATTCCACCACCACCAGGTCCGAAAACTACCGGAGAAATGCCCCTCATTACCCTTGCAGATATATATACAAGAGGAAGATCAATAAAAGCAATTATTGCAAATACCGCTGAGTATTTAGCTTTCTTTTCATCGTAACCAGAATTTGCCCTGATTAACAGATAAACAATATACAGTATCCAGAGTATAAATGTAGTAGTTAGCTGAGGGTCCCATGTCCACCATGTACCCCATACGGGTTTTGCCCAGATACTTCCCGTGATAATAGTTAATGTTATAAAAAAAACGCCTAATTCAGCAGAAGTATATGCAAGCACATCCCACTTTCTTTTACCATTGATCAGATATAAAATACTAGCAACAAAAACAATAATAAAAGCTATTGTTGCTACCCATACCGTCCCCATATGAAAATAGAATATCCTTTGTATATGTCCCATAATTACTTCAGTTGGGGCATAAATAAATGCTGCATATGTAGAAACGAGCATCAATATCAAAGTAATTATATAAAATAATAGTTTCATAAAACTTTTAAGACTCCTCTACAACAAACTCATATACCAGAGCTGATGTTACAAGAAATATGATATCAAAAGCTATTAAAATGTTCAGAAATGGTTTAATTTCCGTATACCCGCCGCCGCTGAATATTAAAGATGTTGCTTTTACCGCATTTATTATTACCGGAATAATTACAGGAAAAAGTATTACCGGAAGCAAAAGCTCTCTGAGCTTTGTATTTATTGCCATTGTTGAAAAAAGTGTACCAAGTGTTGAAAATCCAACAGCTCCCAATACCATTACAATAATCAGCATCAGTATATTGCCGGTCAAATTTATATTAAACATAAAAAGAAATAAAAACAGCAGTAAAAACTGCACAATTAACACGTAAAGCAAATTACTAAGGACTTTTGCAAAATACAGCATACTTCTGTCGATAGGGCTGATTAAAATACCCGTTATTGCACTGTTTTCTTTTTCAATGGCAAAAGTCCTGCTAAGCCCCAGTGTTCCGACAAAAATAATTGAAATCCAGAGAAACGACGGTACAAGGTGTCCGATATTGTCTCTATTGATAACAAGACTGAAGTTAAATATTACAACAAGTACTACAGAGAATGCAGCCATAGAAAGGACTATCTCTTTAGTACGAAGTTCATTAATTATATCTTTCCAGAGAACGGCTGCAAGGGTGTTCATTTTTAAGTGGTTTATTATAAAATAAATTCTTTGGAATGAAAGCGAAATAATAAATATTTAAATTTAGGATTCGCTATCAGGCAATCAAAGATTTATATGTAGATTCGAAACTATTAACATCTACATTTTCAATAATTTCATTAAATCTTATCTGTCCTTTATTTATTACAACAACTTTTGTACATTCATGTAGCCCAAGTCTAAGATCATGTGTTGTAACTAAAGCTGTTTTATTTTCTTTTTTAAATTCGCTAAACAATTCAAGGAGATATTCGGACCCTTCAATGTCCAATCCTACAAATGGTTCATCAAGAAATATTATTTCGGGATCATGCACTAAAGATCTCACAATAGAGACCCTTTGTTTCATGCCACTTGATAAATTTCTTATCAGTTCATTTCTTTTTGAATATATACCAATCTTATTGAGTTTATAGGATATGGATTCTTCAGAATTTTTAACGTTATACAGCTTTGCAAAAAATATGAGATTTTCGGTAACTGTAAGATTTTGATAAAGAAAATTTTCATGAGATAGTAGGCCAATAATCTTTCTTATATCCGACACATTTTTTTTAATGTCATAATCAGATATTGTAATATTTCCTTCATCACTTTTTAAAATAGTAGATAATATTCTTATTAACGTAGTTTTACCGGCCCCGTTAGGGCCAAATAAAGTTACAAAATCACCTTTTTCAAACTGTAAATTAATACCGTCTAATACTTTTTTAAAGCCAAAGGATTTTGAAAGAGTATCTATCTTTATATAGCTGTTATTCAATAATTTAACCAACTAGTCTTCAAGCAGTTTTTCTTTACCACCAATGTTAATAACCCATTCGCGAAGTCTTTTCATCCCCTCTTCATAGGTAATTACCGGATTATAATCAAGATCCTTTTTTGCTCTTGAGATACTGTAACTCCTGTTTCCTGAAAGTGCGGCAACAGCAAACCTTGTGAGCACAGGTGGTTTTGAAGACCTTATTATAGTAAAGATTACTTCCATAGAAGTAGCTAAAAGATAACCTAATTTATATGGAATCTTAAATGTTGGTGTCCAGCTTATGCCAGCTGCGTATAGCTGGTCCTGAAGAAATTTGTAATAGTTAATCTTTTTCCCATCGTTTATAAAATATACTTTCCCCGGAGCATTTTCATTTGTGGAAGCAATTATCATACTCTCTACGAGGTTATCAACATGGCAGGGAGTGGTTTCATTTTTGCCATTGCCCATTGGTATCAGGAACTTCTTTTTAGCGGCCTTTGCAATTCTTGGAAGGATTACAGTATCTCCTGCACCCCAAACATTCGAAGGCCTGATAACTACTGTTTCAAGGTTATTGTTTTTTGAGAAATCTATTACAGCCCTTTCCGCAAGGTACTTGGAGTGGTTGTAATGGTCGCTGTGTTTATTTGGGCACGGGAACGTTTCATTAATATTTTCCAGGTTGTGTATTTTCCAGAAACTTGAGTTCCAGACAACCGTAGATGAACTCATAAATATAAAACGTTTTACTTCATGTTTTTTTGAAGCCTCTAGTAATACTTTTGTTGCCTGGACATTGCTTTTATAAAATTCATATTTTTTACCCCAGTCTGATACAAAAGCAGCGATATGAAATATATATTCACACCCATGTGGAAAATCTTTAAGAGTGTCCGGATCTGACAAATTTCCCATGTAAGTTTCAGCACCTAATTTCTGAAGTACGTTTGCTTTAGCCTTATCTCTTACTAGGCACTTTACCTCATAACCGTCACTCAGCATGCGCTTTAATAATCTGCCGCCAATAAAACCTGTGGCTCCTGTTATGCCTACTTTCATTTCATACCTCTAATAAGAATTAAATTTCAGATAGATATAATAACTATTTTAATATATTGTTATAAATTATAAATCTAATTTGAGGATATCTATGAAATATTTACACACAATGATAAGAGTTGGGGACCTGGATAAATCAATCAATTTCTACACTCAGGTAATCGGATTAAAACACCACAGGACTACTGAGTACCCGGATGGAAAATTTTCATTGGCATTTCTGGGTTATGGCGGCGATACGGAACCTTTTCTTGAACTTACTCACAACTGGAACACTTCTGAATATGAAATAGGTAATGCATATGGCCATATGGCATTCGGTGTTGAGGATATTTATGCAACCTGTGAAAAAATAGAATCACTTGGCGGTAAAATCACAAGGCCTCCCGGCCCCATGATGCACGGAACTACTGTTATAGCTTTCTTTGAAGACCCTGATGGTTATAAAGTTGAGTTAATTGAAAGAAAATAACTATTCATTATCTGCATCTTTCTGCCGTTTCTTCCACTTTACATCAAGGTATTTTTTTAACGCAGCCTCACGGCCTATCTCAGTAGGTTCGTAGTATATATTGCTAACAAGTTCTTCAGGCAAAAAGTCCTGTTCTATAAAATGTTCCTCATAATCATGGGAATACTTGTAGTGCTTGCCGTAACCCATATCTTTCATAAGTTTTGTAGGGGCATTTCGAAGATGCATGGGTATTTTGAGATTAGGTTTAGACCTTACATCTTCCCCGGCTTTTTGAAGTGCTTTATAAGCTGCATTACTTTTAGGACAGCTTGCAAGATATGTTGTGGTCTGAGCTAATATTAAAGCAGCTTCCGGCAGTCCGACATAAGTAACAGCAGTAAAGCAGCTTGTTGCTAAGGTCAGTGCATAAGGTTCGGCATTACCAATGTCTTCGGATGCGAGGACTATCAACCTTCTTGCTACAAATTTCACATCTTCACCGGCCTCCAGCATTCGCGACAGATAATAGACAGCCGCATCAGGGTCACTTCCCCTTACGCTTTTAATATAAGCTGAGATTGTATTGTAATGCTCCTCTCCAGTCTGGTCGTATCTGAAATGCTGGGTCTGGAACGCTTCTTTTACTTTCTCAATGCCAACTTTCTTATTTTTCTCATTTACAAGCAAAGAATCCGTAACTTCTATAGCATTTAGCATTACCCTTGCATCACCGCCGCTAAGTCTTACATATTCTGATTTAGCTTCATCATCTATTTTTAAATCGGTCAGAAACTCATCTTTTTTAATCGTTGTTTCGAGGATTAACTTAAGGTCGTCTTCGGAAAGTGAATTGAGAGTATAAACCTGGCACCTAGAAAGAAGCGGAGTTATTACTTCAAAAGATGGGTTTTCCGTAGTAGCACCTATTAATATGACAGTACCGTCTTCTACACTTTTAAGAAGAGCAGCCTGCTGGGATTTGTTAAACCTGTGAATTTCATCAATAAAAAGAATGGTCTTGCTTCCGGACATTATTGATTCATTTGCCTTTTCAATAACCTCTCTAATATCCTTTACACCTGATGAGATTGCATTTAACTGGAAGAATCTTGCTTTTACTTTTCTGGCAATAATCTGAGCGAGTGTAGTCTTTCCCGTACCGGGAGGGCCCCAGAAGATCATGGGCCTGAGCGAACCACTGTCTATCATTTTCTTTACAACACCATCATTGCCAAGCAGGTGGTCCTGTCCAACAACATCTTCAATTTCTTTTGGACGCATTCTTTCTGCAAGAGGTTTAGTTGATTCCGGCTGTTTAAACAGCAAGGAGTCATCGCTTAGGTCATAATTCTTACTCATATATATAAGATATTAGTTTTTTTAGACTATTAAATCAATTCTTTAACTGGAAAATGAACTATGTTGAGTTATAATCAAACCCACTATGGACTCTAAATTACTTAAAAAACTTTGTGACACTCACGGAATGCCCGGCGGTGAAGAACTGATCCGCGAAATTATACTAAAAGAATACAATAAATTTACTAAAGATATTACTATCGATGCAATGGGAAATGTGATTGCTCATATTGGCGGTAAAGGCCCAAAACTCGTTATTGATGCCCATATGGATGAAGTTGGTTTTATGGTACATCACATAGATAAGAACGGATTTATCAGGGTAACACCAATGGGTGGAATGGACCCAAGGGTATTTTATGCCCAGAGACTTGTTGTATGGGGCAAAAAACCTCTTATTGGGACTGTAGCATCAATCCCCCCTCACATAAGTAAATCAGGAAACAACAAAGAAGTGCCCGAGATTGAAGACTGCGTAATTGATGTCGGGCTCTCACCAGCAAAAGTAAATAAACTTGTAAATATTGGGGACTTTGTTTCATTTGATTCCGAACTTGTTGAAACAGAAGATTCATTTATTTCCAAGGCCCTTGATGACAGAATGGGGCTTTTTGTAATTATTGAAGCGCTAAGAAAAAAACCTAAAATAAACTGTGACCTGTACGTAACTTCTACCGTACAGGAGGAAGCAGGCCTTAGGGGAGCACGTTTAATAACACCTGTCATAGAACCAGACTTTGTTGTTGCAATAGAGGGAACTGTTGCTATGGATATCCCAAGTGTACCAGACCACAAATCGCTTGCAAATACAAACAAAGGCCCGGAGATAAGACTATCAGACAGGTATCTTGTAGCTGACAGAAAGTTCAGCAGATTTATTATTGATATTGGGAAAAAGAATAAAATACCAACCCAGGTAACTGTAAAGCTCGCAGGCGGTACTAATGCAACAGCAATGCAGGTTACCGGCAAAGGAAGCAGAGCTGCTGTAATATCTGTTCCCACAAGATATTTACACAGCCCAAGTTCTATTGCTTATAAAAATGACATAAACAGTACTATTAATCTTATTTACAAACTAATAGAAAATATTAACAGACTAAAATATTAATATGTATATAGAAGACCTTCTGACAACTTTTGAAAATATTACAAAGGATAGTTATCCTGAACTTACTTCGCAGGAAATATTAAGTAATCTTCAAAACAAGATAGAAAAGAAAAAGTATGACCTTCAGGACCAAACTATAATTGAAAGAATTCTTAATGAAGATATTGAATCGTTTTCTGAATCATTCCTCGAATTGCTGGGATCTGCTATTCCGGACGGAGAAGAAAGAATAATATTTTTTAAAGATGAGGACAGTAAAACTTCTGTAATAAATCTTTTTATAAAATCTGTAGAACACTCAATTGACTACTTTTACAACGATATTATAAGCAAACAGTTTTCCGGAAAATAAAAAAGGGGCCAAAGGCCCCTTTTTATATCACTCCATAATCCTTTATAAACTTTTATTTTCTTTTACTCATTGGAACATAGTCCCTTTCGTCATACCCGGTATAGACCTGACGAGGTCTTGCGATCCTTGTTTCAGGGTCTTCAAGCATTTCTTTCCACTGAGCAAGCCATCCTGGTGTCCTTGCAATAGCAAAGAGTACTGTAAACATACTGGTTGGAAGTCCCATACTCTGGTAGATAAGACCTGAATAAAAATCAACATTTGGATAAAGTTTTCTTTTTACGAAATAATCATCTTCAAGTGCAATTCTTTCAAGTTCAAGTGCTATGTCTAGAAGTGGGTTCTTACCGGTTTCTTCGAACACTTCGTGAGCTGCGTCTTTTATTATCTTGGCTCTTGGGTCATACGCTTTGTAAACCCTGTGTCCAAATCCCATAAGTCTGAATTCGCCTTTTTTAGCTCTTTCAATAAATTCAGGGATCCTGTCTTTAGAACCTATCTCAGCAAGCATCTCAAGTACTGCTTCATTTGCACCGCCATGAAGTGGCCCGTAAAGAGCACCTACTCCTGCTGCTGCTGCTGAATATGGATCAGGCTGCGAGCTACCTACACTTCTCATTGCGCTTGCGCTGCAGTTCTGTTCGTGGTCAGCATGAAGAATGAACAATACGTCAATAGCTTTTTCAATTACCTTGTTTGGAACGTACTTAGCTTCTGCCATTTTAAACATCATGTTTAAAAAGTTTCCGGCATAACTTAGTTCGTTGTCAGGATAGATGTATGGAAGACCCATTATATGCCTGTATGAGAAACCTGCAATAGTTGGCATTTTTGCAATCAGTCTTTTGATCTGTAATTCATTATTTTCTGTATCGAAAATATCTTTAGCTTCAGGATAAAAAGTAGAGAGTGCAGCTACCGTACCCATGAGCATACCCATTGGGTGAGCATCGTACCTGAAACTGTCAATGATCTTTTTAATATTTTCATGAAGATAAGTGTGGTGTGTTATATCATGGGAGAAAGCTTCAAGCTCTTTTTTATTTGGTAGTTCACCATTTAGTAATAAAGATGAAACCTCAAGAAAAGTGCTCTTCTCTGCAAGCTGCTCTATAGGGTATCCCCTGTAGCGTAAAATACCTTTTTCACCATCAATGAAAGTTACTTTACTTTTACAAGATGCAGTGTTACCAAATGCTGGATCATAACTCATCATTCCAAAATCTTCATCATTAACCTTTATCTGCCTGAGATCAGTGGCTTTGATTGTGTCGTTCTCGATTGGAATTTCATAAGTACTTCCGGTTCTGTTATCTGTGATGGATAATGTGTCGTTAGACATAATATTACCTCCTTAAGAACTAAGTCTTTTGTTATTAATCTTACTATGCTTTAATTATAAAAATAAAGGGTGTAAGCAGGGAAATACAAACAATTTTAGATACTATCTATTTTTTTCCCACGCATGAAAATACCAGATTTAATATCTTTTTTCAATGTTCCTTTAATTTTTTTTAATTATACATCATAAATATTAAGAATATATTAATAATTTTTACTTGAGACTAAAAGGTACAGGCATAAAAGAACCTATGAATATCAACAGTGTAATCACCGCTATTATTTTCCTTTTTGGCCCAATATCCGATTCTTCGTACATTGTAGGTGGATGTCTTGTGCCCATAATAACTAGTAAAAATGCCCATATAATCCACCCGAACCATCCCTGAAACAACAAATAATCTGGAATATTTAAATTAATATTAAACGAAGACAAAAGATTAACTATTGGTTCAGTACCCAAACCCAGAACTATAATTATAAATATTGAAATGTGTGAAATAATAGAATGAAATTTTTTATTCAAAAGAGAATAAACAAGATGCCCGCCATCAAGCTGTCCAGAAGGTATAAGATTTAACGCTGTTACAAATAGCCCAATCCAGCCTGCAAATGCTGCAGGATGAAGAAATATATCATATCCTTCTTCAATAGAGCCGTAAATCATAGCAACAAAGAATGAAAAAATTAATGAGTCCCCAAGATAAATTGCTTCAACTTCTCCAATGTCTTGCAATGGTACGATTTCTGACAACTTTATACCTATAATGAGTACGGGAATTGCCGCAATTATTCCTGCAATTGGCCCGGCAACACCTATATCAAACAGTGCTTTTTTTGAGGTAATCTGAGATTTTATTCTTATAAATGCACCCATAGTCCCTGCAATAAATGGAGGGGGTACAGGAATAAAATATGGAGGAGTTATAAGTATTCCGTATTTTCTTCCGTAGTAGTAATGTCCCATCTCGTGAGACCCTAATATAAAAAGCAAAGATATTGAGAATGACAAACCACTGACTACAGTTCCGCCCTGAAGGTAGCCTGCAAGGAATGTAGTTATAAGCGTTGCAACAAATAGGGCAATGTGTGTTTTAGTTAATTGCATATTTTATAATTGAACAGGAATGAATAAGTGAACAGTAAAGATAGAATATTAATTACTCAATTTCAACAAGAGACGGGTCAATATCTTCAAGTATTTCATAGATATACCTTTCAATTTCAGCTTCTTTTCTTTGTGTGATAATCTCTGAGCGGATTTTGTTAAGTATATTATTATCCAGCTTATTTGCCATATATCTTACAAGTGCAGCTCGTGATGGTGCGACACTAAGGTTCTTATAACCCAGTGCCATAAGCATCAAGGCACCTGAAGGTGAACCTGCCATCTCCCCGCATATAGATACTTCCTTGCCAAGGTCCTGTGATTTCTTATTAATATCGTTAAGCATTCTAAGTACAGCCGGATGAAACGATGAATAAAGGTGGCCAACAACATTTGAGTTTCTGTCAACTGCAAGCAGATACTGAATTAAATCATTTGTACCAATTGAAAAGAAGTCCGCAACGTCTTTATAATCTTCGAGCTGGTAAACAAGGGCGGGGACCTCTATCATAAGTCCGAGAGACGGAATATCATTACTCCGAAGCCCTATCTCCATTGCAGTGTCTTCAATTATCTGTCTCGCAGTTTCTGCTTCCCATACATATGAAACCATAGGAAGGAGGATCTTAAACTTGCAGCCCTTTCTTATTCCAAGCAGGATTGCTTTTACCTGGTCTTTAAACAGGTCAAGGTATTCCATTGAAAATCTTATTGCACGAAGTCCAAGAAGCGGATTTTCTTCTTCGGGAATATTAAAATAAGGAAGAATTTTATCCGCACCTATATCAAGTGTTCTCACAGTGATATATCCATCAAAATCCTTGGATATATCTTTATAAATCTGTACCTGTTCCCTAACACCCGGCCATTTATCAAACTGGGTAAACGCAAACTCTGTTCTGAATAGCCCTACATTTTCAATATTGTGCTGCTTGGCAAATTCAATATCGATTGGGAAACCAATATTGGCAGTAATATTAAGATTGAGTTTGTTATAGCCGGAGATCATTCCTTCTTTTTCAATTTTTTCTTTTAATGAAAGAATTTTTTTATTAGTGTTCTCATATTCATCAATAAGAGGTTTATCCGGATTAACAAAAATAAATCCAGTACGCCCGTCGACAATCAGCTTTTCTCCTGACCTTATTAGCTGTGTTATATGATCAATGCCTATAATCACAGGGATACCAAGTGATTTAGCAATAATTACAGCATGGGATGTCTCCCCTCCCTTCTCGGTAATAATGGCCGACACATTATCTTTACTCAGCATTGAAACAAATGAAGGGCCAATATCATCCGCAACTATGATCGTTGTATTTCCATTTTTTGGTATTGGCTTTTTCTTGCTCGATCCAATCAGTTCATGAAGAAGCCTTTCACCAATGTCCCTGAAGTCCTGGGCTTTCTCCCTGAAATACCTGTCTTCAAGTTTTTCAAAATGTTCGGCAATCGACTCTACTCCGTCTACAACAGCCTGTTCAGCCGTAATCTCGGATTCGTTTACAGCATTAAGTAATGGAATCTGAAGAGACTCACTTTCAATAATCATTAAGTGGGTCTGAAATATATCAATCTCACTCTCAGAGAGGACTTTTTCCTTACTAAGGTTTTCAATTAGTTCATTAAGTTCTGCTTCAACAACTTTAAAAGATTTTAACAATCTTTTTTCTTCTGCTTTCTTGGTCCCCGGCCTTGATATATTTTCTGCCCTTATCTCTCTGAAAAGCCCCTTCATCACGAATGCATCACCAATAGCTAGTCCGGGCGAAACACCCTTCCCCTGGTATGTCTTTGTTTCATGTTTGATGATTGAAGGTGATTTTAGTCTTTCAAGTGTATCGGCCACTTCCAGAAGGCCTGCAAGCCTTGAAGCAATAATTTTAAAAAGCGTCTCCTCAGCCGGGTTTATATGCCTTGATTCAATAGTCTGGCCGATTAATACTCCAACACATTTATTATGAAGCAGAATCGGTATGCCAATATAACTTTCATATTTTTCTTCACCTATCTCAGGAAAATATTTATAGTTTGGGTGTGTTGATGCAGGAGTTACATTCAATGTACGCATTGAAGTATAAACAAGACCGGTAAGCCCTTCTTCTGGTAAAAGAGTAATCTTACTCTTCTTGTCTACCTGCAGACCTCTAGTTGCTTTCAGGTGAAGATGTTTCTTTTTTTCATTTAATATATAGATGGAAACAACATCAAATTTAAGTGAATCACCAATCTTGTTTACCACACTGTTAAGTATGGTCTCGAGACCACTGGACTGGTTTATTATGTCACTTATTTCATGAACAATTTTGAGATGCAGATGTTCTTTATCTATAAGACTCGTTACGTTTACATTCATTTCAAACAATTAATTTCCTTTTTCGCTATGAAATACGAAAGTTTAAAGTAAAATAATTTTCCTTTTATTCCCAACCTTTTAATAAAAGGAGCAGAATAGCATTGTTATAATTATAATGAAATATAACTTATATATATTAACAAATACTAAATAAAAAAAGAAAGGATAAATAACAAACGTGAGTAATACTGAAAACAAACTGTACAGAATTGCAATAATAGGGTCCGGGCCCGCTGGATTTTTTGCAGCAGACCATCTTTTAAAAAAAAGTGACCTAAATATTGAAATAGATATGTACGACAAACTCCCAACACCATTTGGCCTTGTAAGGTCGGGTGTTGCTCCTGACCATCAAAAAATTAAAACAGTTACAAAGGTTTACGATAAGATTGCGGCAAATCCTAAGTTTAATTTCTATGGTTTAATTGAGTATGGAAATCATATTACGCTTGATGATTTGAAACAGCATTATCATCAAATACTATTTGCTACAGGTGCTCAGACAGATAGAAGAATGAATATCCCAGGGGAAGACCTTGGCAGAAGCCACACCGCAACGGAATTTGTGGCATGGTATAACGGACATCCTGAGTTCGCAGACCTGGAATTCGACCTTTCTGTAGAGAAAATAGCAATTATTGGAATGGGTAATGTAGCAGTAGATGTTGCAAGAATCTTATGCCGATCCAAAGAAGAACTATCAAAAACTGATATAGCTGATTATGCATTTGAAAAATTAGTAAACAGTAATGTAAAAGAGGTCTACATGATAGGAAGGCGCGGCCCTGCACAGGCAGCATTTACAAATCCTGAATTAAAAGAGCTTGGAAACCTTGAAATTGCAGACTGCCTGATACCTAATGCAGAAGCTCAACTTGATGACTTAACTGTCAGATATCTTTCAGATAATCCGGAAAGATCAGTTGATAAAAAGGTAGAAATGATAAGTGAGTATTCAAACCACACAAAAACAAAGGAAAAAGCGCTTACCATCAGATTTTTACTGTCGCCTACAGAAATTATTTCTGATGAAAATGGCAAAGTTAAAGCCATAAAACTTGTAAAAAACTCTTTATCCAGATCTGATGATGGTTCTTTAAGACCAAAAGGTACAGAAAATCATGAAATTTTGGATGTTGATATGGTGTTTCGCTCAATTGGCTATCACGGTATTCCACTTCCCGAAATACCTTTTAAAGAAAGTTGGGGCATAATTCCCAATAAAGACGGTCGAATAACCGATATAAGCGAAGAAAATACTTTAACTGGCCTCTATTGTACAGGATGGATAAAAAGAGGCCCTACAGGCGTTATTGGGACTAATAAGACTGACTCAGCAGAGACAGTAGCCCTAATGTTAGAGGATATTAGTAATAACAACATATTTCAGCCTGAAAACCCTACTTCAGAGAAGATTGCTGTATTAATAAAAGAAAGGAACCCTGAATATATCGATTACGAAGACTGGCTCCAAATTGATAAGGAAGAAATAGCAAAAGGTGAAAAAGAAGGAAGGCCGAGAGTTAAATTTACAAATATTGAAGATATTAAGAAACATTTAAATGATTCTTAGTTGATGTATAGCTGACTTACTGATTTCATAGTGTTTAATACACCTTTAAAATCTGAACTTAGAATCTGAAGTACCAGGTAATTTACACCTTCCTCCCTATATTGATCAAATCCTGCTGATATCTTATCAAGATCGCCTCTAAGCAGTTCTGTTTCATCTTTAATTTTTCGGTCTGTAATCTGTAAATTCTTTCGGACCGATATAATAAAACCATCTGAATTTATATTACATTCTTCAAATTGTGTGTTTAAGAATTCTTTTCCTGCTTTTATTTCTTTAGGAGTAGACCCTACTGCATGCCAGCCGCTTCCGTACTTAACGGCTCTTATTAAGGAATTCCGGCTGCTTCCTCCAATCCAAACAGGAGGAAAAGGTTTTTGAAATGGTTTAGGATCAAAAATTATATCTTTGAAATTAAAATAATTACCTGAAAATGATGGAGATTCACTAGTATACAGCTCCTTCATTATTTCCAGGTATTCATCCGTTATTCTGCCACGCTCTTCATAGTTAACCCCTAGAGCTTTGAATTCTTCCTTAAGCCAGCCTGAGCCTATACCAAGAATTACTCTTCCTCCTGACAATACATCAAGAGTGGATATTGATTTGGCAAAGACAACCGGGTTCCTGTAAGGAAGGACTATTACACTGGTACCAAGTTTTATTGTTTTTGTTTTTTGGGCAATATAAGAAAGTGTAAGAAGAGGTTCATAAAAAACATTTCCAAAACCTTTATGATCTGTTGGTAATACTATATGGTCACTTGCCCAAAGAGAATCAAATCCCAGCTCTTCAGCAGCAATGCTGATTTCCAGTATTGATTCCCTTTCAGCAAATTTCCCGTAATTGGGAAGAGTTATCCCGAATTTCAATCTTTTAATATTGTATCAAGATTAATTAGAGGCACAGTTTCAGAACCTGAGAATTTTGGCAGTTTACCGTCCCATTTTTCAGCAATCCTTAGCTGGATAAGCTGTGGATTGTTCTTAAGAGCACGGGCCTCTCTTTCAATAGCGTCAGCCCTTGCCTTTGAAGCTGCTTCTATTTCATAAGCAGTTGCATCAGCCGCAAGTTCTTTTTCTGCTGCAGCTGCCTCTGCCTGTGTTACCCTTCTGGTTTTTTCATTTAGTGCCTGGAGTGCTTCCTGCTCAGCTTTTACCTTGAGTTCAATCGCACGGTTAAACTCCTCTGAAAAATCAAAGTCGGTAATTGCAACGTTTGCAATCCTGAGTGAATTGTTAACTCCTTTTTCCTTTAGGGTTATATCAATAAAGTTATTAATTGCCTGCTGTATCTGGAGTTTTACTTCTGCTCTTTGGGTAACAAGTTGCTCGGCTGTGTACTGGGCAGTAATTGCCTTAACAGATTCCTGAATAGCTGGCTCAATTAGAGTGGCTGAGACAACGTCCCTGTCTCCAATTCTTTGATAAGTTAGCGGAGCAACCTCACCAACTAGTGAATACTGGACAGTAACCTGTGTTGATACAGTCTGTAAATCTTTTGAAGCTGCCTGGGACTTGGCATTTGCTTTAGTAAGCCTTATGTCCATCTGTTCTATTTTATCTATAAAAGGTTTTTTAAAATGTATACCTTCTGGCAATGCTATCGGCTGTACTGCACCGAGTGTACGGATAACACCTACATGCCCGCTTTCAACTATAACAAAAGCACTTGTTACAAGAAAAATTACAATAACAATAATTAGTGGGTATTTAAAACTAAAACCTGACAATGGATTGTTTACTTTTTTCATTTCTGCCTCCGATTGATATATAACTAATACATATTAACTATATTTCAAGATATTAATGTACCGGGTTAATTAATTACCCGGATGGTTTACTGAAACTATTTTTAGTTTAAGTTTTTTTCTCAATGGGTCAGCTTCATCTACATTGAGCAAAACTTCGTCATATTCGTTCACCTGTGGACCCGAATAGTTCTTAATTGGCAATTCAATAAAATAATCAGGCAGGTAAACATAAACATTTGGATCATTAACACCGCTTACAATGCCTATTATCTCTTCCTTAACATTCTCTTTAAAATATTTGTAAAGCCAGTATTTTTTCCTGTTCTTTTGAAGCAGTCTTCTTTCTCCAAAACCATTTCCAATCCTTGTTATTATATCAGATAGTTCTTTGCCGTCATAAACCCATTCATTTCCGGTAAGAATTCCTATAAGCTGCCTTTGTACCACAAGATCTGAGTACCTTCGTATTGGAGAAGTGGACTGAACATAACCATCAAGGCCAAGTGATTTATGCCTTCCCGGATTTGTGCTGATAACAGATGGCCTTAAGTGTTTTACAACCCGTATTGAGAACAAAGGATCATTAATATCATAGTCCCTGGCTTCCTGGGGTACTTCATCTTTTTGTACCCTGAATATCGAGGGCAGATTATTTTCATTGAGGTATTTAGCTGTCAGGTTATTAGTAAGTATCATAAGCTCCGCAATTATCATATGCGGAATTGAGTTCATTCTGTTAATTCTTTTTTCTACCCCGCCATCTTCATCAATATCAAATTTAAGTTCGGGAAGCTGTAATAGAAATGCGCCTTTTTGTATTCTTTTCTGTCTTAATGTAAGAGCAATGTTCACAAGTTCTTTACCCTTCTTTTCCTTTAACAGTGTTGTCTGAGCTTCAATATAGGAATAGTTCTTTGAAATATTTATTACCGACTGTACAAATTTATATTCTTTAATGTCATAGGTTTTTTTATCCAGGGTAATTAACAGGCTGAGAGCTAATTTATCCTTTCCTTCAAAGAGGCTGAATTTCTTTTTGATAAGAACATCAGGAAAAATATCTATACGAGTATCCGGTATATAGACAGTATCTCCTTTCCTTAAGGCATCCTGATCAAGACTCGAACCTTTATCAATAAAATATGATACATTTGATATATGAATCCCCAACTCCAGATTGTTTTCACTTTTTTCAAGTGATATGGCATCATCAATATCCTCAGTATCTGAATCATCTATTGTAATAATTTCCTTCCCTCTCAGGTCTGTGAAATTATCCGGATCAAATACCTTGGTTAAAACTTCCTGTACTTCATTTTCAGATTTTTTTGAAAGGTAGTTAAATGATTCAAGCCTTATAAGGTCCGGATCAGCATCAGGTGAACATTCACCTATTTTAATAAGAAATTTAGTAGCATCATCAGGGCGGTTAATACCAAGCTGATTTAAGAAAGCCTTTGCTTCCCTTCTTCTGTCCTGGCTGGATTTGTTAACAATATAATCCCTTATAAGCTGGATGAAATACTTAATATCAAAATCATTATTAACTTCGTATTTATTTTCAGGATCTATAAAATTCATCGCCCACTGGACGGCAAGGGACGTTTCTGCAATTTTTTTCTGATCCTGCTCTTTTTGAAGAAGTTTTGATTTCACTTCTGATTCTGCAGCAGGAAAATAGAAACCATCTTCAGTATTAAAATATATATCTGTCTTGTTTAGTGCCCAGTAAAACTTTAGTGCTTCATCATCAGCTATAGTTTTATCCCCTGAATATATGTCCAGGATATCTTTGTAGGGAAGTTTTTCTACAGAACCTGCGACTGAATCCCAAAGTGATTCAAGATCAACTGATTCGCGGGCCTGGTTAAGTTCTTTTCGATACTGTCTAAGCGTATGAATTCTTTGATCACTGTCGTTATTAATATCGACTATTAAACCAGTAGTTAAATCTACTTCATCAGAATTTAATTCTTTTTCCTTCCCGTCTTCGGTAACAATAATTAAAGAATCATCAGTTCCGGACGAAATGATTCCGAGTACGGGTTTCTCATTTTTTTTAAATACAATTAGTTCGCCAATACCGAAGCTAATAGTCATATTGATATCAGTTGTTTGCTGCTGAATTTTTATGGTTTAGAGAATTTTTTACAAATTCCCTGAAAAGAGGATGAGGGTTTAAAGGGGTTGATTTAAATTCAGGATGAAACTGACAACCCAAAAACCATGGATGGTCCTTAAGTTCGACAATTTCAACTAAATGATCATCAGGAGAAACACCACATAATATCATTCCATTGCTTTCGAGTTTTTCCCTGTAGTCGTTATTAAACTCAAATCTGTGTCGGTGTCTTTCTGATATATTGCTCATATCATAAGCTTTATATGCAAGACTGCCTTTTTCTAATTTACAGGGGTATGCACCAAGTCTCATAGTTCCGCCCAATCCATTGACGTTTTTCTGTGATTCCATAAGATGAATCACAGGGTCTTTTATCCCATTGCCAATTTCACTTGTATTTGCACTATCAATCCCGCATACATTCCTTGAATATTCTATTACCGCCATCTGCATACCAAGACATATTCCAAAAAAAGGAATTTTATTGACCCTTGCATAATTAACAGCCTGTATTTTTCCTTCAAATCCCCTGCTTCCAAAACCTCCGGGTACAAGGACTCCGTCAACATCACTTAGAAATTCTTCTGCACCTTTTTCTTCAATTTCTTCAGAATCTACATATTTAATATTTACATTTGAATTATTATGAAGTCCGCTGTGTTCAAGTGCTTCATGAAGACTTTTATACGCATCCTTATGAGCTACATATTTACCAACAACGGCTATAGTAACTTCATTATTTATCTTACTTATCTTCTTAACCACTTTTTCCCAGTTGGAAATGTCCGGTTTCTTTGTCCACATATTAAGGCTTTCAATAATTATCTGGTCAAGTTTTTCTTTAAATAACACAACTGGTATTTCGTAAATATTGTCTACATCTTTTGCTGTAATAACTGCTTCAATCTTTAAGTTACAAAACAGTGCAATCTTGCGTTTAATTTCATCTTCAAGAAATCTGTCGGTACGGCACAACAGGATATCAGGCTGAATACCTATCTGAAGCAGGTCTTTTACACTGTGCTGCGTGGGTTTTGTTTTAAGTTCACCGGCTGCAGCTATGTACGGAACATAGGTAAGGTGAACAAAAAGGGTGTTTTCTCTACCAAGATCAGTACGGAGCTGCCTTACAGCTTCTAGGAACGGAAGACTCTCAATATCTCCGACTGTTCCCCCAATCTCTACTATTACAACATCGTTTCCTTCTTCAAGTAATAAAATATTTCTTTTAATTTCATCTGTAATATGAGGAATTACCTGGACTGTCTTACCAAGGAACTCCCCTTCCCTCTCCTTTGATATTACGGTGTTATAAACCTGACCGGTTGTAAGGTTGTTTTTCCTGGATAGAAGTGATTTTGTAAATCTCTGATAATGTCCGAGGTCCAGGTCCGTTTCAGCACCGTCATCAGTAACGTAAACCTCACCATGTTCAAACGGGTTCATTGTTCCAGGGTCTACATTTATATAAGGGTCTAATTTTTGAAGGGTGACAGTTAGTCCGCGGCACTCCAGCAATGTGCCAATTGAAGCAGCTGCAATACCTTTCCCAAGGGAAGACATAACACCGCCTGTAACAAAAATAAACTTAGTATTATTCATATAAAATCTGTTTTAAGATTTACTTTTACTAATATATTTAATATGTAAGTTCTTGCAATAGGAATACTGATTATTTAGTAACTTTTAGAAAATTAATCAGTTTCTTTACAGCATTTGACCTGTGGCTGATCATATTTTTTGTTTTCGGATCAAGTTCAGCCATGGTTTTTTCATATTGGGATATATAGAATACCGGATCATAACCAAAACCGTTAGCCCCTCTTTTAATTTCTGTTATTAAACCCTCGCATTCACCTTCAAACACTTCTTTTTTCCCATCGGGAAATACTAAAGCAAGGGCACATACAAACCTTGCTTTCCTGTTAGATACAGACTTCATTTCACTCAAAAGTTTATTCAGGTTGTCTGCATCTGTGGCATTTTCACCTGCATACCGGGCTGAATATGTCCCGGGCTCGCCGTTTAAAGCATCTACTACAAGCCCTGAGTCATCTGAAAGAGTGATCTTATCGAAGTAATTACCAATGATTTCTGCCTTCTTTAAGGCATTTCCTGCAAATGTGGGCTGATCTTCAACGATTTCAGGAGTTGAATCAAAATCGAGTAAAGAATATATATTGTCAAAATAGTCCTTGAAAAGCAGCTTAAACTCGTCTACTTTTCCACGGTTTTTGGTTGCAATTATAATATTTTTAAAATCCATAACTCTATTTATTGAATATTTCAGCCTGTGCTGTAATTAATTCCCCAATTCCCTTCTCGGCAATACCAAGAAGTCCCTGGAGTTCATTCTTATCAAATGGGTTTTCTTCAGCAGTACCCTGTATTTCTACAAATTTGCCGGCACCTGTCATGGCTATATTCATATCCACATCAGCACTTGAATCTTCTTCATAGTTTAGATCGAGTAAAAGTTCCCCTTTGACAACACCAACGCTCACGGCAGCTACATAATCAAGCAAAGGATCCTTTTCAACAAGACCTTCTTCTATAAGCTTATTAACAGCAAGTTTTAGAGCTACAAAGGCCCCTGTAATAGAAGCTGTCCTTGTTCCCCCGTCTGCCTGCAGAACATCGCAGTCAATAACTATTGATTTCTCTCCAAGTAAATTAAAATCAACCACAGACCTGAGCACTCTGCCAATAAGTCTTTGTATTTCATGCGACCTGCCGCCGATTTTACCCCTTACGCTGTCCCTTCTCATTCTTTCCTTTGTAGATCTTGGAAGCATTGAGTATTCGGCCGTAACCCAGCCGGTCCCCGTATCTCTAAGAAATGGAGGTACTGAATCTTCTACCGTTGCGGTACACAATACTTTGGTCTCTCCCATATGTATAATGGTTGATCCTTCGGCGTAAAGGTTTGTATCAATCTCTATTTTTACATCCCTAAGATCATCGGGATTTCTTTTATCAGTTCTCATAGTTAATTATAGGAATGGTGGAGGCGCTGGGAATCGAACCCAGGTCCGCGAAAGAGCCTTACTCAGCCTCTACATGTTTATCCTGCTTTTAAGTTTCACAGTGCAAATACCTACAGGCGGGTCATGCACTGCTATCCTGGTCTAAAATCTCGCCAATCCGCCAACCTGGAAAAACTTCATGGCCAGTCCGTATTTATTGCGACTTAATAAAACCTACAGACAGAGTCTCATCAGTCGTCACAGCTCTATTTAGGCTGCGAGTGCGTTAATTGGTTCGGCACTTATTGTGCGTTAATCAGTTTTACGAGTTAATAAGCTCGACATGCAGCATAAGCTATCTCATTTCCCGTCGAAGCCAGTACGCCCCCTTTTGTTTAGTTTTTAATACCTTGAATTTCGTTTTATTGCCTTGTCCATTTCTCTTTTTGCTTCTTTACGTTTTATATCGTCTCTTTTGTCCTGCGTTTTTTTACCTTTTGCCAGGCCCAGTTCAAGCTTAGCCATTCCGTTTTTAAAGTACAGCCTTGTAGGAATCAACGTGTATCCCTTCTGATGGGTCTTACCTATTAATTTATTTATTTCTCTTCTATTTAAAAGTAGTTTCCTTTCCCTTGTGGTATCGTGATTGTGTACATTTGCCTGTAGATACGGCGCAATATAACTGTTCATCAAAAAGACCTCACCGTCTCTTAACATCGCGAAACTCTCTTTTATACTCACATTACTTGCCCTTAGGGATTTAACTTCAGAGCCTTTGAGGACAATACCTGCTTCAAAAACTTCCTCTATTAAATAGTCCCTTCGGACAGTAGGATGCTTTGCAACTACTTTCATTTGTTTAATATAATATCTATTAGGCTTAATTCAATGAATTATATGGATTCTCATCAAATTAAAAAATAACAAAATTATTTACTCTCAAGCATTAAAGTAACAGGGCCTGAGTTTGTAAGATTAACCTGCATATTAGCCCCGAAGACACCTTTTTCTACTTTTAATCCGGACTTCTTAATTTTCGATAGAAACAACTCGTAGAGTTCTTTTGCAGGTTCAGGACCTGCGGCCTTATCATAGGATGGACGGTTGCCCTTCCTGCAGTCCGCATAAAGTGTAAACTGCGATATTACAAGCAACTCACCTTTAATGTCCTGGATACTAAGGTTCATTTTATCATTTTCATCATTAAAAATTCTTAAATTAAGAATTTTTCTTACAAGATAGTCAATATCCTGTTCTGTATCTTCTTTTGAAACACCAAGCAGAATTAAGAGGCCCTTCCCTTTTATCTCACCAACTAACCTGCCTTCCACTTCCGCCCCGGCACCATTTACTCTCTGGATTAATGCCCGCATAGAGCTAAATACCTTCTTTTATCAGTTTTAGTAATTTTTCTATTTTACCTTCATCAATAGATTTCTTTAAAGATTCCAGCTCAGATATTAAATCATTTTGATTATTAAACTTAATTCTGAGTTCAAGATCATTTAATTCAAAATAAGGATGGTTTACCAGTCTTGATGAAGTGCCAAGGTTAAGTTCCTTTACTATGTCATTATATTTCTGCTCGGTTTCGGTAAGTCTTGGATAACATAACACTTTTACTAATTTCCGTATTATATTTTTATCCTGTTTTTCTTTTAGTATTTGTTTTGCCAAATTATCTATGGACAGTGAACTTCTGATGCAAATTGCCTGCACATCTTTTAAAAGGTCCCTTGTTTCATTGTTATTGAATCTATTATTTTTAATGAAATGATTGTAAAACCCTGTTCTGAATTTCGGATCATCTATTTCACTAAGGAGATGCAGCTGTTCAAATGTAACAAGTTCATTAAAACATGCTTCTTTCAACTCCTTTTCCAAAAGTGCTACAGATCTGTATTTATTGAGATTATTTAAAGAAGGGTTTAGTCCAAGAATGGGTAAAAATTCACTTTTAATTTTTTCTTCAGTTAATGTGTCTGAGTTTATTAATTTAGAGAGAAGTTCGGCTTTTTCTAATTCAGTAAACCTGTCTTTATTGTCGATATAGATATAAGTAAATAGTTGTAAAGGTGAGAGTTCATCCTCTTTATAAATCAGAGAGGCTACTGAAGGATAATTCAATTTCTTTAAAACATTTAATCTTTTCCAGCCCGTTAAAACAATATAATTTTTAGTGTTCTTTATCAGTTTTACAGGATTTAATAAGCCAACAGAAGAGATAGACTGCTCTAAGTTTGAGCCGGGCTCGGAACTAAATAACTCATACTCCCTGTTATTAAAATCTATATCAGCAAGTGTAACTTCAGTTGTCAGCATTTAGAATACAGTCAGCACACCAAAAATTGCACCGAGAGTACCCAGGGGTGCAAGGTCTTCAAGTGTATCAACGCCTTTTTCAACTTTTATAACTGCATTCTTAGTATCGTAGTACAAAGTATCATCATTTACGAGTTTACCGAGAGTCCCCTGCCCGTCATTTACTTTCTTAAGCACCTCGTTGAGGTTTGTAGCTGCTTCGGTTGCTTCAACATAAAGTGTATCGTCGTTAATTAATTTTCCGAAAGTCCCTTTTGAATCACTAAGTTTTGCTGAAATATTTTTAATATTCTTCATTGCAACAGTCGTTTCATTATAAAGAGTATCGTCTTTGATTAATTTACCGAGCGTACCCTTGCCTTCTGCAAGGTCTTCAAGCACTGTGTCCAGATTTGTAACAATATTGTTTAATCCATCTTCATTATCGCCAAACCCGCTAAAGGCTCCAAGCGCTGAATCAAGTGAACCAATGGCTGAATCAAGTTTTGTCAGAATTTTATTTAAATCAGTAGGGTCAATACTTGCAAGAGGGAAATCACCATTGTTAAGTGGTGTATCAGCAGAACCGAAAGTAAGATTCACATAACTCGTACCCAGGAGACTTGCGATCTGAATAGATGCTATTGAATCTGTTTTTATCGGTGCGTCTTTTTCCACATCCATTGACACTTTAAGCTGCCGGTCTTCAAGTGATATAGAAGATACCTTTCCAATAATAAGCCCTTCCATCTTTACGGGGTTTCCTTCTCTAAGCTCTCCAAGTGAATCAAAATATGTAAAAACAGTTTTATCGTTTGAGTAAAATGGAATGTCCCCAAGGAAATCCATAACAAATACCAAGACCACTATGCCCACCATAAAAAACAGGCCTACCCTATATTCGTTCTTCATATTTTCCCTCTCTTTCATCAAATTTTTTAGAAATAAAACTTTTTACAACTTCATTACAGCTGTTTTCAAGATTACCTGGATCGCCTACATCTATTATTTTACCTTCACTTATAATAGAAATCCTGTCGGCGATATATTTACCAAACTCAATATCATGTGTAACAACAACCTGAGTTGTATTAATAGTTTCTTTTAATGTGACTATAAGTTCACCGATTGTCTTCGTCATCATTGGGTCAAGCCCTGTTGTAGGTTCATCAAACAGAATCAGATCGGGGCTCATGACAAGTACCCTGGCTGTTGCAACTCTTCTTTTCATACCGCCGCTTAGCTCAGAGGGAAACTGTTCTTCTACACCGCTGAGTCCAACAAGCTCAAGAGCTCCTGATACAAGGCTTCGGTATTGGTCCTCATCCTTTACAAGCCTGTGTTCACGAAGATATATTCCCACGTTGTCACTTACACTCATAGAATTAAAAAGAGCAGATGACTGAAATACAAAGCCTATTTTGTATTTTGCAAGATCTTTATCTGAAAGAACCTGCTCTCCATTCAAAAAAACTGATCCGCTGTTATAAGGCTCAAGGCCGCATATACATTTTAAAAGCAACGATTTTCCAACACCGCTCTTACCAAGTATTACGTGTGTCTCAGATGGGCCTACATGAAGGTCAAGCCCCTTAAGAACCTCTTTATCCGGAAAGCTTTTGTAAAGGTTTGAGACCCTTAGATCCATTGGGGTGCTCTCAAGATAGTTTAAAAGTGAATTTCCGTTATTGCTCATATTTTAATCAATATTCATAAATAACAATATTCTTGTAATAAAATAATCAGACACAAGTACAAGTATAAATGATAATACAACTGCTTTTGTAACTGATCTTCCGATTTCCCTTGGGCCTCCCTTTGTACGAAGGCCGACATAACAGGAAACTATAGAGATAATAATTCCAAAAATAAATGCTTTTATAAGGCCATTAAAGACTGCCTTTACAGTTACGAAATCGGCAAGGTTTCTGAAATAGACCTGGTAAGAAAGGCCAATTTCCGGATTAGCAGATGCTACTAATGCCCCGCCAAACCATCCTACAACATCCATAAATAGTACAAGCACGGGAAGTGCCAGGATCATTGCGAGGAACCTTGGCATAACGAGAAAACGTACTGGGTTAATGTTCATCGTTTTTAGTGCGTCAATTTCATCATAAACACTCATAGAACCAATTTCTGCTGACATAGCGGACCCCATTCTTCCTGCAATTAGTATTGATGCCATGACAGGGCCGATTTCCTTGACCATGGAAAGCCCGACTATGCCGCCAAGGTTTTCCTCAATACCAAAACTTGCCAAGGTAGGGCCTGACTGGAGTGAAAGCACGGCTCCGCTGGAAAGTGCAATCAGAGTTGCAACAGGC
The DNA here is from genome assembly GCA_029262335.1 of Deltaproteobacteria bacterium. GTDB lineage: Bacteria > Desulfobacterota_D > UBA1144 > Nemesobacterales > JAJCZQ01 > JAJCZQ01. Next base: position 22,657 of record JAJCZQ010000048.1, on the reverse strand, counting down.
AGCGTGTTGTTTCCGATCTCAGTTATCTGGTATAGGATTTTATCCATATTCCAGTAAGCGTCCCTGCACCAGTAGATGGCCTGAAAAAGGAGTTTGATAATTCCGCCGGTTGTTATAAACAGTTCTGACATATTCTTATTTTAACTAAACACCTATGGGTATGTACAAAAATTTAACAATATCTTTTTCATTCTTTTTCTTATATCCAAAAAGTCCGCCAAGAACTGTCCATGACTTATAGTTCTCTGACTTTGTAACGTTAAAAAGTGGTATTATAGGCCTTACATCAAAAACGAAAAGGTCTTCACTATCGTAAGAACTTACAAGATTCCACAAAAATGATGTTCGTGTAACATCATCTTCGTCTTTTTCCCAGACAAACAGTCTCCAGAATGAAGCATAGTTCCTGTAAAGTCTGTCATTAGAATGGATAAAAGGCTCAAATATCGTAAAGATATGAAAATTGCTCTTTCCGTCTGCATTTTTTTCATAAGTAAAAAGAGGCCATAGGTCTATTTTTCGTTTTGGTTTAACACCTTCAACTATAGGTTCATAACTTACATCTTTATAAAGTATAAGTAATACTGATTTTTTATTTCTCTGGTAACTTTCAAGTTTTATATTTTTGTATCTGTAAATTGGCCACAAAATATAACCATCAGTGTCATTGTCTTCTCGTTCAGCTCTGGCATAAAATGGGAATATTCTCTTCTGATTAACTACTCCTCCTTTTGTAAAACTTAGAAAAGGCCAGGGAGCGTCCCAGCGTTCATTGCCGGTATTATGGTTCACAGTGTGCTGAATAAAAGGCCATATATAGCCTCTATTGGATACCCCATGGACATAAGCCTCAGAATATACCGGGAAGAATGAACGGAAATAAAATTTTTCCCCGTAAAAATCCCTTTCCTTATTTACATATAAAGGCCAAAAGAGAAATTCCTGCTTGCTCTGTTTAACATTATTAACCCTGTTTCCCCAGATTGGCCAAAACCTTCCTCCTTCGAGTTCCCCGCTGTAGTTGCTGATGAACGGCCACATAAAACTATCCGTTATCTCTCCTTCCGCTTCAGTTTTCATATATAACGGGAACATAAAAAACTTGATCCTGTCCTTGGTAAATTTGTTTTTCATATCACCATAAACAGGGAAAAAAGCAAAATAGTTATTTTCACTATTTTCTTCGTTGTTATAAAATATCAGGGGAAAGAGATTAATCCGCTTGTTCTTATAACCTGACTGTGTAATTTCCGTATTATATACAAAAAAGAAAAACTGGTACTGGAACCATGAAAAGTTTTCCTTTTTTTTGTAGGAAGTAAGAGGATAGAAAAACTCAAGCTCCTTAGACCTGTTTTCCTTATTTACCGTATCATGGAAAAGAGGTCTAAAACCAAATTCCTTATAGTCTTTATCCTTTTTATAAATTATAAAGGGGCCTAATGCAGTAAATTCTTTATCGTATTTTGAATTAACTGGTGAATGGTAAAGAGGGCCAAGATTTATGCCACCGGAATAGGCATCTGAAATGGTAACAAGTAAGAGGGTTATTAATATTATATATATACGCAAAGTTAAGCCATTATAAAAATAGTCTGTGGACCCTTTTCCCGACAAGAGTCATTATTTCATAGGGTATAGTCTCTGCCCAGTCAGCAACATCATCCAGAGATACATTTCCATCCCCAAATAGTGTAACAACATCCCCGACATTTACATTATTTATTTCTGTTACATCAACCATAATAAAATCCATACAAACACGGCCTACTACCGGGGCACGTTCACCATTTACGGAAACAAAAGCTTTATTTGACAACCTTCTTAAATAACCATCGGCATATCCGATCGGTATTGTAGCAATTAACGACTTCTTATCCGTTATATACGTACCTCCGTAACTTACAGATGTACCTTTTTCATGTAATTTTAATTGTATGATCTTACTTTTGAGTTTCATTACCGGCAACAGTTTAAAACCATTAAATGCACCAGCACCATAGATCATAATCCCCGGCCTTACCATATTGCCATGTGAGAGCGGGTAGTTTTGAATTGCAGCACTGTTAGCCAGGTGGTGATACTCAGGCTCTATATTTAGTTCTATAAATCTTTTTAAAGATTCATGAAAGAGGGTTATTTGCATTTCTGTATAGTCACTGCTTATGTCATCGGCCATTGAAAGATGTGAAAATAGCCCTACAAGTCTGAGATTGTTGTACTTTGCATGTTTTTCAAAAAACAGGTCCAGGTCCTGATGTTTAATGCCCAGTCTGCTCATGCCTGTATCAATCTTCAGATGATAACTGTAATTTTTATTTATCTTCTTAGCAGCATTTGAAAGCTCTTCCAGTATTTTAAGATCGTATATAGTCGGGATAATGCCATGTTTTATTACATCATCAAGTTCTTCTTTCTGAATACCGCCAAGTATAATAATAGGATGATTAATTCCTGACTCCCTGAGTTCCATAGCCTCTTCCAGGGTTGCAACACCAAGTTTTTCTACTCCGGAATTTATTAGTGTTTTTGAAACTGTAACTGCCCCATGCCCATATGCATCAGCCTTTACAATAGCAAGGACAGATACATTATCACCAACAATAGATTTTACGGTTTCAAGATTTGTTTTGATTGAATTAAGGTCAATTTCTACCCAGGTCGGTCTCATTTATACAATTTTACTGAAATTTGATAATTTCACTCCTCGAGAATATATAAACATGGAAAAATTATTAATAATATTAGAAAAATTAATTTTAACTGTGTTAAACTAGATGACCAATTTTCTTTAAAAATATTAATAATTTTATGAAATTAAACAGTAACGAAAAAAGATCTACTTTTACAATTGCATTAATAATATCACTAAGGCTGCTTGGCATATTCCTTATACTCCCGGTGTTTAGTGTATACACATCGGATTATCCCGGGTCCACTCTAACACTGGCCGGTATTGCATTTGGGATTTATGCACTTACTCAAAGTCTTTTTCAGATCCCCTTTGGATGGGCAAGCGACAGATACGGAAGAAAAAGAATGCTTATCATAGGGTTAATACTGTTTTCAGTGGGAAGCATTGTCTGTGCACTTGCCGGGAACATATATGAACTTATTTTAGCAAGGGCCCTGCAGGGAAGCGGAGCAGTAGGCTCTGTAGCCATTGCATCACTGGGAGATACTACAAGGCCGCAGGTCAGGGCACAGGCATTTACCGTTACAGGAATTGTAATAGGTGTGGCTTTTATCTTTTCATTAGTTGTAGGCCCCCTACTTGCAATTGAGATAGGTTTTAATTCACTTTTTTATATCCTTGGCCTTCTGGGTTTAGTAGCAATTATCGTTACTTATTTTCTTTTCCCCGTAATTAAAAAAGAAGATACTCAGCCCCAGAGTGCAAGAAAAATACTTAATATCATTGCAAACTGGGACATTAAACTTTTGCTGTTTGCAGCATTTATTTTGTCATTTATCTTAAACTTATTCCTATTCATTTATCCATTAAGCTGGACGTCCCTTAATATTTCTACTTCTAAATTCTGGTTGATTTACCTCATTATTATTTTACCAAGCGGGCTATTTACGTACCCTTATATCAAACGCTCGCAAAAAAAGAACCAGCTTAAAAGAACTATAAAAATTGCTTTTATATTTCTTATAACTGGTTTTATTGTGTATTTATTGGGAAATAAAGGCAGAGTAGTCCTGATTGCAACCGGGATTCTGTTTTTCCTTGGACATATGATATTTCAGTCAATTATGCCTGCATTTCTAACACAAAGAATTTCAAGTGAAAACAGGGGGATTTCCTCAGGTGTTTATAATCTTGCAAACTTCCTGGGTGCTTCTTTTGGTGGAATGCTGTCAGGTTTTCTTTATAGTATAAATATAAATTTGCCTTTGATTATATCCCTGTTTGTATTGGTTTTATGGATATTTATTGGCCTTCCAAGGCAGCCTGACAAAAAAGATATGGAATAATACTTTAATATCATAACGGCCCAATAGTTTGTTATACTTATATTACTAAAAATGTCTATATTTACACTTAATAGAGAGCAGTTTTTACCAATTACAATTGAAGAATCCTGGGATTTTTTTTCTGATCCCAACAATCTGAAATTAATAACTCCTCCCAGTCTTGGATTAGAAATAAAATCTGAAATTGAAAAAGAACTTTACGAAGGAATGATAATTACTTACGAGGTAACTCCTTTTCGCGGTTTCACAACAACCTGGGTAACTGAAATTACACATATTAATAAACCCTATTATTTTATAGACGAACAAAGAATAGGACCATACAGGCTCTGGCATCATCAGCATTTTTTCAGTGAAATTGACAAGGGAATAATTGCAAAAGATTTAATAAATTATGCCGTACCTTATGGATTACTTGGTAATTTGTTAAACAGTATATATATTCGCAATAATCTTGATACTATATTCAACTACAGAAATGAAGCCCTTAACAAGATATTTAATACAAAAGGTAATAAATAATTTTTTATTAAAAAATGGATAATAGCGATCAAATAGAAAGCAGTCTCAGACTCAAACTCACAGAATATGTAGATCAGCCTCATATTCATTCACAAACGGCAGAAGCCTTTTATATCTGGCAGGATAATCCCGATTCTATTATTGTATACAATGAAGAAGACGATATTGATGACAAACTGTTTGCCAGATTTTTAGACTGGTTTATTTTTGATTTCAAAACTTTTGATAATAACTCAAGAGTAATTGATCTGTATGTTAAAGATTCGGTTGATAATATCAGCATTGAAGAATTACATGTCTTAAAAGAATGGAAAAATAGTTCACGCAGTTATTTTGAAATTAAAGACATAAAACCAGGTGAGTTCTGTATCTTGTCTGACATATTTTCAGGTGAGGAAACAGTTGTTCATGATGCTATTGTGTCTAGCAATCTGAACCTGACAGATATTATATGTGCCAGGCCTGTAAGAACTCAGGACAAAAACTTTTTCTTCAGCCTTGTTTCAATTTATCCCCTGGTATTTAAACCTTTAATTGTGGAATATTTCAAGATTAATTTTAATGCGTACAAAATAGAAAATGGTGAACAAGAAAGCCAGTTAAACTTTTTAAAAGATTTTGGATACCTTATTGGCAACCATATTGATGATGTTATTAAACACCCGCGTTATCTGACTCCGGAGGGAGAGGATTTTGTAATAGCTAAATCTGAATACAGCTTAACTAAAAGATCAAAAATAATAGAAATTATCAGTAAAAATAAAAACTTTTCACTACTGAACAACACATCCGATGATCTGATAATATTCAGATTAAATAACCTTGATGGTAATGAGGCAGATATTCATATTGAAATAGAAGGCAATAAAATGATTGTAAACTGCAACTCATTAAATACTCTTGCCAGTGCAAAATTCTACCTTGAAACATTACTTAAGGGTTTCCTAAAACATAAGAAAGACAGTTCTAAAAATTTCAACGAATTGTCAGTTAAGAATGAATCCAAATCCGTTAAACTGCCAAAGGGGGTCAGGAGCCGTAAACAGTTTAACAGTGAACTGGATCAATATTACAGCAAGTGGATTGACACACCGCTTAAACAACTTGATGGACTCACTCCTAGAAAAGCCCTTTTAAATCCGGATAGCAGAAAGAAACTTGAATCTGTATTAATTGAACTAGAGTTACTTTATGAAGATGCAAAAAAAGCAGGTGAACCATACTACGAAGTAAATAAATTAAGAGAAGAGCTGCAAAAAACCATGATTTGATTACCACCTAAACCTTTTTTATTTGATTTAGCATTAACTTACTGCCTCATATACATAGTTGACTTAATTAGTGATTATGAAAGAATGTTAACCAAAAAAGTTGAATAATATTATGAAGTTTTCAGAAATATATATAAAATCCGACAAACCGGTCATATCATTTGAAATATTTCCCCCAAAAACAGCAAATGGTATTGAAAAGCTAAAGACTGTCCTTTCCGAACTGGCAACGCTTTCTCCTGATTATATTACTGTTACATATGGTGCCATGGGTACTACAAGGGACAAAACCATAGACATTGCTAACTATATAAAAAATCAGCTCAAAATAGAAACTGCCTGCCATCTCACATGTGTAGGCGCTAACAGGAAAGAGATTGATCTTTTCCTGACAAAAGTAATGACCCATGAAATTGATAACATAGTAGCTCTAAGGGGAGACCCTCCTGCCGGAGAAAAAAACTTTATCCCTCCGGATGACGGATACACATATGCAAATGAACTTGTTCATCACATAAGGGGTTTTGAAAAAAGAAATACCAAGTTTAATGTTAAATTCGGGATTGCAATTGCAGGTTATCCTGAAAAACACCTTGAAGCACCCGATTTGAATACCGACCTTGAGAATTTAAAGAAAAAAGTAGAGGCTGGTGCAGATATTATCATTACACAGCTATTCTTTGATAATAATCATTATTACGATTTTGTTAGAAAAGTACGTAACATCGGTATAGATATACCAATTGTACCCGGGTTAATGCCTATACTATCATCAAAACAGATTATGAAAATCTCAACAATGTGCGGAGCTAATTTCCCTGAGAATTTAAAAAACGAACTTAAAATTTCTGCTGACAATGATGCTTATGCAGAAGAGCTGGGAATAAAGCAATGTATAGCACAGGCTAAAGACCTGCTTCAAAACGGTGCACCGGGAATACATTTTTATGTTCTTAACAAATCAGCACATATTAAACGAATATTAAACTCTATTTTAGTACAATAAACATCAATGCCTGATACTAAAGCCCTTTTTGATAAGATTTCCAGTCATTACGACCTGCTAAACAGCCTGTTTAGTGCAGGTATTGATAAGATATGGAGAAAAAAACTCGTAAGAATATTCGATGACAACTCATTTATTCTTGATGTAGCTACGGGCACGGCTGAAGTATTAATAGAAGGATTTAAGCTTTCAAAAATTGATACAGGATTTGGTGTAGATCCAAGCATTGAAATGCTTAAGATAGGAAAGGATAAATTAGATAAAAAATCATTATCTAAGAGATCGTCATTAATTCAGTCTGCCGGAGAAGACCTGCCCTTTAAGGACAATCTTTTTGATGGCATAACAATCGCTTTCGGTATCAGAAATACCATAGACCACAGCCGTTCATTAAAAGAGATGCACAGGGTTCTGAAAAAAGACGGCAAAGTCGCAATACTTGAATTTGCAATCCCAAGGATATCTATATTTACTTCACTTTATCTTTTTTATTTTAAATATATTATGCCTTTTATCGGTTCATTGTTTGGTAGCCGTAAGGAGTACAAATATCTTTCAGACTCAACTTCTCAATTTCCCCAAAGAGAAGTATTTAAAAATATAATGTCTGAATGTGGATTTAAAAACTGTGAATTTTCAGAACTAAGTTTTGGAATAGCGGTTATATATACAGGTATAAAATAGATTATTTAATCCAGTTGGATATCACACCATCCGCTATCTTACCGTACGGGGTAAAACCTTTTTCAATATTTCCTTTTTCATAGCTGTCATTATCCGTAAAGTATTTCCATATATAGATACCTTCTATATATTCTTTATCTGAAAATGTTCTAAACATAGCTTCAAATGCCTGGGCCTGTTGCAGCTGGCTGACATTATTTTCTTTGTTATTCCATTCCCAGGGTCTTACTGCTGTACCTTCTACAGATTTATAGCCAATCTCGGTGAAAATAATTTTTTTCTTAAATTTATCAGAAAGTATTTTTAATTTTTCTTCATGTTTTTTCCAGCCTTGTTCAAGATCGCTCAACTCTGGTTTGAGTTTATCCGTAAGCTGAAAATAAACATCAAGGCCAATAAAGTCCAGCTGTTCCCAGAACATAATATTAAATGCATTACTACCTTCGGCAGCATATGTTAATTTGCCTTTATAAACTTCTCTTACATCACTGATTAACTTCTTCCATTCCTTGTCATATTTTGTCATTCTTACAAGTTCAGTTCCAATTACAAAAATTTCAACCCCGTTTTTCTCAGCAAATTCAGCCTGGGTTAATATATATTTTCCATAGTTGTGAAACCAGGAAGCTCTTTCACCTGGATTTGTATAATCAATCTTATTTCTCCAGTTATCTGGTTTGAATTCATTATCACCAACCCATACATGGGGCTTTAACATTACTGTAAACCCTTTTTTATGAAGCTTTTTTATCTCTTTTCTAAGATATTTATTGTCTAATGTTGGATCAAATCCATAATAAACCGCTGGAATTGAGATATCACGCATATAACAGAAAGTATTAATCTGTACAGAGTTATATCCTGTTTTTTTAAGATGTTTACGCATTTCACCAGATTTTTTAGACCCATAACCACTCCCTTCTTTATGAATATGGGATAGTACAGCACCATTAATATTAAATTCTGCTTTATTTAATGCTAAGGATGGTGTAGTGAATGCAATAAGTATTATAAATATTATTACATATAAGTTCTGGTAGTTATATATCATATTTAAAGTTGTACATTAAGAAATTATTTTTAATTGGTCATTAGAATCTTTAAAGAATTTTTATAATAATAACATATAATTTAAAAATATTCCTTTACTTCAAACCCCAATTAACTTTATAATGAAAATAGAACATAGTGAGCGAGGTGGCATATGTCTGAATTTCCAAGAAGTAAAGTAAGGAACATTTCAGTAGTAGGTCCTCATGGTGTCGGTAAAACAACTTTGGCTGATGCACTCCTTTACATTTCGGGTACTACCAAAAGTATGGGTGATGTAAACAAAGGTTCTTCAAATCTAGATTACCAGGAAGAAGAAAAACAAAGGAAAATGTCCACTAATTCACATGTTTCTTTCCTGAAACATAACGGTCACCTAATAAATCTTATAGATACACCCGGTTACTCCAATTTCTTATTTGATGCTGAATTGGCAATTCAGGTTTCGGATGGTGTCATTATAGTTGTTGATGGTATAGAGGACTCAAAAGACCAGATTGACAGGTACTGGAGTATGGCTTCAAGTGCTAACATTCCAAGAATTATCTTTATGAACAATATTGATAAAGAAAGAGCCAATTTTGAATCTGCTTTGGCAAGAATTGAAGATCATCTTAAAATAAAGACTGTCCCCATCACAATACCACTTGGACAGGGCCCTGATTTTACCGGAGTTATTAACCTTTTTGAAATGAAAGCCTTTATTTATAAAGGCGGAAATAACTTTGATGAAATACCAATACCGGAAGAGATGATTGAAACTGCCAATAACTACAAGGACAAGGTACTCGAAACCATAGCAGAACAGGATGACGAAATCCTTGTCAAATACCTGAACGGGGAAGATATTGATCACGATAAAATTATAGAAATGTACAAAAAGGGTGTAAAAGATTCCACAATCTACCCTGTACTAATTGGTTCATCCCAAAAAATGCTTGGTTTATATTCACTTCTTATGGAGATAACCGAACTAATGCCCTCACCGCTTGATACTTCAGACATTAAAGCCATTGATCATGAGAACAATCCAATTACAATCAAACAATCAAATGATACACCGGTATCTGTTTATGTTTTTAAAACAATTTGTGATCCTTTTGCCGGAAAATTAAGTATAGCAAGAGTCATATCAGGGACTGTAAAACCTGACCAGGTATTGCTGTCATCAGGAAATAAATCTAAAATCAAAATAAATAATATAAACAGGCTTATCGGCAAGCAGGAATTCCCTATAAAAGAAGCTCAGACCGGGGACATAATAGCACTAAGTAAATTAAAAGATGTAAATACCACTGATACTCTTTCTGATATTAATCAGCCATTAATTATTAAGCCTTTAGAAATACCACAACCCGTATTGTCTTTTGCAATTGATCCGCATAGCAGATCAGATGAAGACAAACTGAATATATCTCTTGCCAAGGTAATAGAAGAAGATCCAACAATTGATTTTCACAGGGATGAAGAGACCAATGAATTTTTACTATCAGGATCAGGGCAGACGCACATTGAAGTAATTGTGGATAAATTAAAAAACAACTATGGAGTAAATGTAGACCTACATACACCTAAAGTCCCCTACAAAGAAAGTATCAAATTATCATCTGAAGCAGAAGGTAAATATGTAAAACAGACTGGCGGAAGGGGTCAGTATGGTGTTGCCAAGCTAAGAATTCAACCTATTAAAGACGGAGAGACTTACCAGTTTGAAAATAAGATTGTAGGTGGGGTAATACCAAAGAACTTTATTCCATCTGTAGAAAAAGGAGTACAGGATGCTTTAAAAAAGGGGACTCTTGCAGGTTTTCCCGTAATAAATGTTAAAACTACAGTATTTGACGGTAAACATCATCCTGTAGATTCATCAGATATTGCATTCCAGATTGCAGCATCATTGGGATTCAGAAGTGCAATGGAATCGGCAAAGCCATATTTACTGGAACCTCTTATGAATATGAACATCTTTATACCCGATAACAGTATGGGAGATGTTATAGGAGATATTAATTCAAGAAGAGGAAGAGTAGCAGGTGTTGATTCTTCACCTGCAGGCCACAGTATTAATGCACTTGTACCAATGTCAGAAATCTTAACCTACGCACCTGAATTAAGATCATTAACAAGCGGCGAGGGAAGTTTTACAATGGAATTTTCCCATTATGAAGAAGTACCGCCACATATATCAGAAAAAATAATTGCGGAATCAAATAGCAAGCTGGACAATGCTGAAACGGGCTAATTATCTTTAGTCTGGTTATAGTAGTCCTTATCAACATAAGGGAACGGGTCGTCACCCGTAATTAACCTTGCACCGCGTTTCATAGTAAAGTAATACCATCCCCACTGTAGCATAACCATTATCTTATTATCGTATTCGATCAGATATCTTATATGAATAAATATCCATATAAGCCATGCAAAAAAACCACTAAACTGTAAAGGTCCAAGGTGGGCAACTGCTTTATTTCTCCCTATTACAGCTAAACTGCCTTTTTCCTTGTATATAAATGGTCCGGTATTTTTATTAAGAATATCATTATAAATTTTTCTTGCGATATATTTACCCTGCTGCATTGCCACCGGAGCCACACCCGGGAGGGGTTTACCGTCAAAGTGTGTATAAATTGCGAGGTCGCCCAAAACATAAACATCATTTCTTTTATTTATGGTCATGTCCTCGTTTACATATACTCTCCCTACTTTATCATTTTCAACATTAAACCTGTCTTTTAAAACTTTGCCTATCTTAGTGGCCTTTACCCCTGCAGCCCATAGAACTGTTTGTGCACTAATGGATTCTGTTTGCCCTTTGTTTTCTATAATCACATTATCTTTATTAATCTCATTAACAAAACAGTTCTTCCTTATGGTAACTCCAAGTCCAATTAAGGAATTTTCTGCACTTTTGGAAAGTTTCTCAGGGTAAGATGGCAGTATCCTGTCAGTTGCCTCGACAAGTATTATCTCTGTTTTAGTTGGGTCAAAATTTCTGAAATTATTTTTTAGTGTAAAATGTGCAAGCTCGGCTAGTGCTCCTGCAAGTTCCACACCTGTAGGTCCGCCGCCGATTATAATAAATCGTTTCCATTCGTTCTTTTTTTCTATATTTTTTTCGCGTTCTGCTTCTTCGAAGGCATGAAATATCCTGTGTCTTATTCCAAGTGAATCTTCCATGGTCTTAAGCGGAGGTGATTCACCAAGCCATTTTTCATTGCCATAATAGTTATAAATAACTCCGGTTGCTATAATAAGGCTGTCAAAATGTATCCTTTCCCCGTTAAACATAATTACCTGTTTATTATCGGGATCAATATCAACTACTTTACCTCTTAGGACATTTGTATTTTTATTTTTTTTTAGTATAGCACGTAACGGAGATGCAATATCTCCGGGGGATAGTCCGCCTGTTGCTACCTGGTAAAGGAGTGGCTGAAAGAGGTGAAAATTACGTTTATCAATAAGTGTAACTTTGATTTCTTTTCTTTTGCCCAGTTCTTTTGCTGCATACAGCCCTCCAAAACCTCCACCTACAATTACAACATGATGTTTATTATCATCCGGCATAATATATTTTTATGGTGCTAACCTGCTTATTCTCCATTTTTTATTTACTAGTGAATAAAGAAACCTGTCATGAAGCCTGTTATCCCTTCCCTGCCAGAATTCAATATTTATCGGTACCAATATATAACCTTTCCAGTACTCAGGCCTGGGTATTATTTTATTTTTATATTTTAAATCATACTTTTTATAGCTGTCTTCCAGGACTTTTCTGCTTGATATTTCTTCGCTTTGATCAGATGCCCATGCTCCCAGCTGACTACCACGAGGCCTTGAATTGAAATATTCATCTGATTCTTTGCTGCTTAAAATCTTTACAGGACCACTTATCCTTACCTGCCTTTCAAGCCTGTCCCACCAAAAACAGATTGAAGCATTATTATTATCTGTTAAATCCTTACCTTTTCTACTATTTTCATTTGTATAAAATTTAAAACCTTCACTGCTATGGTCCTTTAATAAAAGCACTCTTGATGAGATAACGTTGTTTTTACCGGAAGTAGATAAAACAAATGAATTAGGAAATGGAACATCTGAGCGGATCGCATCTTTGTACCATAAATCGAACTGTTTTATTGGATCAGCTATCAGATCATCTTCGCTCAACTGCATTAACTTAAACTGTTTATCAATTCCCATTGTTAATTTAAAATTTCATATAAAGTTGATTGTAAATCCGTATGTGTAAATTCATATCCGGAATTAAGTAATTTCTCGGGAACAACCCTTGTACTGGCAAGTAATGCTTCTCTTCCAAATTCCCCAAGTAAGGTTTTTATAAAAAATGAAGGGACAGGAAGCAATGTAGGCCTTGATAATACTTTGCCAAGAATTTTTGTAAATTCTTTATTTTTTAATGAATTTGTTGAGACTATATTTACCGGTCCTTTTATTTTATTATTTTTTATAATAAAAAGAACTGCTGACAGCAGGTCTTGAAGGCTTATCCAGCTCCAATACATCTCACCATCACCGATATTTCCTCCAACACCCATTCTAAAAGGAGTAAGCATCTTAGTAAGGGCACCTCCTTTTTCAGACAATACAAGTCCAATTCTTAAATTAACAACCCTTACATTTTTACTATTTAATATATTAGCTGTGTGTTCCCAATTATGCGCTAAATCAGGAAAAAAACCAGTACCTTTATTGCTGTTTTCGTTTAATATTTCATTGCCTCTGTTTCCATAATATCCAATTGCTGAAGCTGAAATAAAAGTATGTGGAGGTGAATCTAATTTTGATATAATATCAGTTAATAATTTTGTAGTTCTAATTCTGCTTTCAACTATTCTTTTCTTTTTTTCTTTAGTCCAGTATCCAAAAATATTTTCACCTGAAAGATTTATAAATACATCAAAACCTTCAAAATGTTTGGTTAAATATTCATTAGTTTCAATATTCCAGCTTACTTCATCAGCATTAGTATTTTTTTTTCTTACAACTTTTATAATCTGACAGCCCTGTTTTTTTAAATAATCTGTTAAGTTAGAGCCTATAAATCCGCTGGAACCAGTAATAAGTATTTTCATTATATTATTTTATCTTATCTATTAAATAGTTCGATTAATTTTTTTTGATATAGTGACACATCCTGATAATTGATAAAATAATGTGGCACACTAAGAATCGGCAAATCAATTATTTCTCTGTATATGTCTATCTGTTCAGCACAGTGCTGACTGCTGCCAACTATTGCAAAAATATCTACCATTCTGTCGGGGACTGAAGCGATCATGGCTCTTATATCATTATCAAAATATGCTGATCTTATTTTAGAGAGATTTTCTTCAAACCCGTGTAACAGAAAAGGGTCTTTATATGTTTTGACAGTTGCATAAAAACCTATAGTTGCTTTTGCATCGTTAACAGCTTTTTCTATATCATCTGAAACAGCACAGGTAATTATAGATGATACAACAAAATCATCATATCTGTTCGAAATACTAAATCCTTTATTAAGCGAAGGGATAACTACATCCTTAAGATATTCTTTACTGCAAACAACATGTCCAATATATCCATCAGCAATTTCTGCTGATGTCTGGATCATCTTTTCACCAATACCTGCAAGATAAATTTCAATACTATTTTTTACAGGTACAAAAGCCCTTTTATAACCTTTTGTTTTAATCTTGTAGTATTCACCATTAAATTCATAATCTGTATCTTTATGTGCAGAAGAAATAAAATGTCTTATTATTTGAATACATTCCTTAATTCTTTTTACAGGTTTACCGTAGCTTACTCCATGATATTTTTCATTAGTATATTTTGCACCCGTACCAAGACCCAGTATAAACCTTCCATTGGATAATTCGTCTATATCTAGGGAATTGAGTGCAGTAATAAGCGGGGAACGTGTAAATGCCAGTGATACGGCAGTACCAAGATTAATTTTACTAGTATCATGAATGGTAGCTGAGATTTGCTGAAACGCTGTTCGGTAAAGTTCTGTGGACCATATTGAATGGAAACCGGCATTTTCAGCATCAATGGAAAGTTTTTTAAGATCAACTAAATATTCTGCATCCAGTATAAGTCCGGTATTATGCATTGATCTTAGTAATTTTGATTAGATTTGAGAAGTAAATTAAAGAAATTTTAAAATTATTCTTTACTTTTATCTTCTTTTTTTTCATCAGCAGGTGCAACTTCATCGCTGTTAGAACTTTCTTCAGTTTTAGCTTCGGGTTGCTCGGTTACACTTTCTTCTTTAGATTCAGATTTAGCTTCAGGCTCTTCTTCTGGTTTTGTTTCAGCCTCAGCTTTTATCTCTTCTGTTTCTTGTGTATCAGTTTCTGTTTTGGCTTCAGTTTTATCCTGAATTTCATCTGCTTTAATTTCTTCTTTAGCTTCGGGAGAATCTGTTTTTGCTTCTGCTTCTGTTTCAGGAGTTACTTCATCTACACCTTCTGCAACAGCTTCAGTTGCAACTGCACCTTTAGCTGCATCTTCAATAAGACCAAGCTCTTCAGCAGACTCTTTTTTTGTACTTTTTTTACTGCTGCTCTCTGTTGATTTAGTTTCGGTACTCTTTTTTGCTGGTTTCTTCTTTTTCTTTTTAGCTTTATATTCTTCCTGAACTATTTCAATCATGGAAAGGGCTGCATTATCGCCTCTTCTGTAACCCATTTTTATAATTCTGGTATATCCACCAGGTCTGTCTTTACATTTTTCAGCTATTTCACTGAAAAGTTTTTTTAATACATCTTTATCTTTAATAAATGCTGCTGCCTGACGTCTTGCCTGTAAAGTTCCTTTTTTGGCCAGTGTAATCATCTTTTCGGCAACTCTTCTAATCTCTTTTGCACGTGCATCAGTAGTAGTTATGCTTTCATGTCTGAACAGGTCTGTTGCCATGTTTCTGAACATTGCTCTTCTGTGTTTAGAAACTACACCTAATTTTCTTCCTACCCTCTTATGTCTCATCTGATATCTCCTAAAACTTTACTACTCTGATTCCTCTTCTTCACTAATCTTAGCAGTAGATCTTCTTTCTTTTTCTTTTTCGAATACTTCTGAATTGATGTCAGTTCCAAGCTCAAACTGCATTTCAACAAGCTTTTCCCTTATTTCAACTAACGACCTTTTACCAAAATTTTCCAGGTTTAACAGTTCTTCTTCAGTATTCTGTATAAGTTCACCAAAATAAACAATATTTGCTCTTCTAAGGCAATTCAATGACCTTGCAGACAGATCTATATCTTCTACATGTGTGAAAAGTACATCTTCATTACCTTTTATATCCTGATTTTCTTCAATAATTTCTTCTTCTTCAAATAATGATTCATCAAAATTTATAAAAATACTTAGTTGTTGTTTAATAATTTTAGCACTGTAAGCCAGTGCATCTTCTGTCAATATTGTACCGTTTGTCCAGATTTCAAGTGTAAGCTTCTCATAATCAGTTCTTCTTCCTACCCTTGAATTTGTTATTGTATAATTAACTTTTCTGATAGGTGAAAACAAAGCATCAATAGGTATTGTGCCTATACTTTTTTGTTGATCACCACGTCTTTCAACAGATTCATATCCGCTTCCCATTTCTACAGTCATTTCCATTTCAACTTTTCCGCCTTCTGCAACTGTAGCTATATGCTGATCTGTATTGATGACAGTAACCTGATGATTTTCTTCAATATTTGCAGCTGTAACTGAGCCCGGTCCATCAAATTTAAGAGTTAATGTCTGGGGCTGAAATGTATGCATTTCAAGATTTAAACTTTTTAGATTTAATATAATTTCCGTTACATCTTCTTTAACACCGGGAATTGTTGAAAATTCGTGAAGTACACCATCAATTTTTACAGATGTTATTGCCGGCCCCTGAATTGAAGAAAGTAATACTCTTCTAAGAGCATTACCTAAAGTAACCCCATAACCTCTTTCCAGTGGTTCACAAACGAATTTTCCATACAAATCATTCGAGACTCTTTCATCTTTTTCAAGCCTTCTTGGATGTATAAGGTCTTTCCAGTTCTTCTGAAATTCTTTTGTAATTACTTCTTCTATATTTTCTTCAATCTGCTGTTCCATATTATTAATCCCCTAAAATAAATTATACTCTTGAATAAAACTCAACGATTAATTGCTCTTCGATAGGAAATGTTACATCCTCTCTTTCGGGTAACCTGCTGACTACACCTTTATAGTTATCAATATCATGTTGCAACCAATCCGGCACTGGTTTTCTTTCAAGTAGCTGAAGGGCCTGATTAATTCTGCCTAGTTTTTTGCTTTTTTCTCTGATTTCAATTACATCTCCTGCTTCAACCTGGTAAGAAGGTATATTTAATACACTTCCGTTGACAAGTATATGTTTATGTCCAACAAGTTGTCTTGAATCACTGCGAGAACTTCCAAAACCAAGTCTGTAAACTACGTTATCAAGTCTTCTTTCAAGTAAAACAATAAGAAGTGAGCCCGTAACGCCTTTCATTCTAGATGCTTTTTCAAAATATCTTTTAAACTGATTTTCTCTTAAACCATAACTTCTTTTTACTTTTTGTTTTTCCCTGAGTCTAAGTCCATATTCAGAGAATTTAGATCTTCTCTGTCCGTGAACACCGGGTGGTTGATTTGCTTTTGCATCAATCGATGATTTACCATTATAGCTGCGCTCACCTTTAAGAAAAAGGTTAGTACCTTCTCTCTTAGACAGCCTGTCTGTAGGTCCTGTATATCTTCCCATTTATAAAACATCCTCCTGATACTTGATGCAATCGTAAATAAACATTTTAGTAATCATTATTAACTAAACTCTCCTTCTTCCTGGTGGCCTGCAACCATTATGGGGTATAGGTGTAATATCTCTTATAAATGATATTTTTAGTCCTGAAGCCTGAAGCGAACGAATAGCTGGTTCTCTTCCCGGCCCTGGCCCTTTAACAAAAACCTTTACAGTTTTCATGCCCATTGTAGCTGCTTTCTTTGCAGCATCTTCGGCCGCTATCTGTGCAGCAAAAGGGGTTCCTTTCCTTGTACCTTTAAACCCTTTAACACCACCACTTGACCACGATAATACATTACCATTAGTATCACTAACAGAAACTATTGTATTATTGAAGGTTGCCCTTATATTTACGACACCTTCTTCAACAAATTTCTTAACTTTTTTACGACTTACTTTTTTCTTAGCCATTATAACTCCGCTCTACTTACCTACTTTCTTTTTCTTTGCTATTGCAGTGCCTCTTGGGCCTTTCCTTGTTCTTGCATTGGATTTTGAACATTGACCCCTGACAGGTAATCCCATTCTGTGTCTAACTCCTCTGTAACACCCAATTTCAACAAGTCTTCTAATATTACCCTGTATCTCTTTTCTTAAATCACCTTCTACAGTGTATTGGTTTTCTATAACTTCTCTTAATTTTGCAACTTCATTATCATCAAGGTCTTTTGACCTCTTACTAACATCAATTGCAGCTGAATTTAGAATATCAATCGAAGTTTTACGCCCAACACCATAAATATAGGTGAGGCCTACTTCAATTCTTTTATTTAGCGGTATGTCAACTCCAGCAATCCTAGGCATAAATTAAAATCCTCCTTATACTACCCTTGCCTTTGTTTGTGTTTTTTAATAACACAAATCACTCTGATTACACCTTTTCTCTTAATAATCTTACATTTATCACAAATCTTTTTAACAGATGCTCTAACCTTCACAACATTCTCCAGCCTACTATTTTTTTAGTCTGTACGTTATTCTTCCTTTTGTTAAATCATAAGGAGAAAGTTCTAGTTGAACCTTATCTCCAGGAAGTATTCTAATAAATCTTGTCCTCATTTTACCGGATACATATGCCAATATTACATGACCATTATCAATTTCTACCCTGAACATAGCATTAGGCAGTGCTTCTAATATTGTTCCTTCAAATTCTAGTCTTTCTTCCTTTGGCATTTACACCCCAAAAATTATTAATTTAACCTTGTTAAAACTTCGGGGCCATTATCCGTAATAGCCACCGTATGTTCAAAATGAGCTGAAAGTTTACCATCTGCTGTTACAGCAGTCCAGCCATCATTTAAAATTTTTACTTCTGCAACACCCAGGTTTACCATTGGTTCTATTGCCAGTACCATCCCGCTTTTGAGGCTTGTACCCAGCTGGGACATTTCTGAAACAAAATTTGGCACCTGTGGTTCTTCATGAAGATTTTTACCGATTCCGTGACCAACAAATGATTTAACAACACTAAAACCGTTATCTTCAACGTAATCCTGTATTGATTTTGAAATATCTTTTATTCTGTTCTTTGGTTTTGCCTGGTCTATTCCGTTAAACAAAGATGCTTCCGTGACATCTAAAAGTTTTTGTGCAATTTTTGAAATTTTCCCCACTGGTACTGTAATAGCTGAATCACCATAATAACCATCTACAATTGCACCAAAATCAATTCCAATTATATCACCTTCTTTTAATACAGCATCTTTTGAAGGAATTCCGTGTACAACTTCTTCATTTAAAGCAAAACATACTGAAGCAGGATAGTTTGAATATCCTTTGAATGCTGCTATAAATGATTTCTTCTCAGCTATTTCTTCAGCCATTTTATTTAATTCCCAGGTTGAAACACCTTCTTTTACATTCTCTTTTAAAGTCTGCAGGACTTCTGCAACTGCAAGTGCAGCTTTTTTCATTTTTTTTAATTCTTCTTTTGACTTAATATATATCATCAGACAATTGCTAATAAGACTTCGTTAATTCTTTCTGAAATATCATCAACTGAACCTATTCCGTTTATTTTCTTTAGTATTCCTTTATTATCGTAAAATTCACCAAGTGGTGATGTCTGTTCTCTATATACATTTAACCTGTTTCTTACTACATCTTCAGTATCGTCCTGCCTGTTTTCAAGTTCCTGTCTTTTCATAATTCTTTGTACAACTTCTTCATCATCAACATCTAAAAACACAACAACATCAAGGTTAACTCCAAGTTCACCTAACATTGTATCAAGTGCTTCAGCCTGAGGTACCGTTCTTGGAAATCCATCAAGCATAAATTTCATGCTATCAAGTGAACTTAATTTTTGTTTAATAATCTCTATTACTACGCTATCAGGTACCAGTTCGCCTTTATCCATAAATGATTTTGCATGCAGACCGACTTCAGTCTGGTTTTTAACGGCTTCTCTTAATACATCTCCAGTTGAAATATGAGCTACATTATACTTCTCTGCAATAAAAGTAGCCTGTGTTCCTTTACCTGCCCCAGGAGGACCAAATAATATTAATTTCATTTATCAATAAGCCTCATTGTCATACATTGAATCTTTTAGGTCCCTTCATACCTTTCTTTTTGACAAATCCTTCATAACTGTGAGTAATCAGAAATGATTCAATCTGTTGAAGGAAATCAAGAGTTACACCTACAACAATCAGCAGTGATGTACCACCAAAATAAAATGGCAGATTAAAAGGTTCTCTTTCCAAAAATGCGGGGAGAACACAAACTGCTGCTACATAAATTGCTCCGATAAAAGTAATTCTTCCAAGTATTACACCTATATATTCTGATGTTTTCTTCCCAGGCCTTATACCCGGAATATTACCGCCATTTTTTCTCAAATTTTCTGCAAGATCATCAGGATCATAAATAATAGCAGTATAAAAATATGTAAAGAAAATTATCAGCCCCGCAAAGATAGCATTATAAAATATAACATTTGAAAAAAGTGCTTCAGATACATTTCGTAGTACAGGTATGTCAATAAAGGCTAATATAGTAGCAGGAAAAATTAACAAAGAAGAAGCAAATATTGGCGGTATAACTCCCGCAGGGTTTGTTTTTAAAGGCAGATGAGAAGTCTGTCCACCGTAAACCTTTCTTCCTATTACTCTTCGCGGATATTGTACAGGTATTTTCCTGTATGATCTTTCAACAAAAACTATCAAAGCTACAATAAGAACCAGAAACAGCATAATAAGTAAAAGTCCAAGCACGGTCAGTTCATCAGTCCTGATAAGTCTGATCATATTCCAGAAACCACCGGGAATACCTGCCAGGATTGATATGGCAATAATAAGTGATATACCATTTCCAATACCGTGTTCGGTTATCTGCTCTCCTATCCACATAACAAGCATTGCACCTGCTGTAAGTGTTACTACTGTTGTAAACCTAAAAGCCCATCCAGGGTCAGTCGCTACCGAGGAACCTATTCCAGCCTCACCAAATCCACCACTTTCAAGTGTAATTGCAAGCATAAAACCCTGCACAAGACAAATAAGGATAGTTCCGTATCTTGAATACTGGTTTATCTTCCTTCTTCCTGCTTCACCCTCTTTCTGCATTGCTTCCAGTGAAGGAAAAGCTTTTACAAGAAGTGACATTATGATGGATGATGTAATATAGGGCATTACACCAAGCGCAAAAATCGAAGCCTGTTCAAGAGCTCCGCCTGAAAACATATTAAGAATATCAAAGATGGTACCACTTGTTTGTTCAAATAGTCTTGATATCTGTTCAGGGTCAATTCCGGGAATTGGTACAAATACACCAAGCCTGTAACAGACAAGCATGAATGCAGTGAATAATAATTTCTTATTTAATTCAGGAATCTTTGGTATTGAAGAAACATTAGTGCTCATAAGATTTCAATTTTACCGCCAGACTTCTCCACTTTTTCAATAGCTGATTTTGTAGCAGCATTGACCTGGAGAACTAATTTCTTATCTAAATCCCCATTTCCTAACAGTTTAATTTTCTGTTTGCCTGAAACTAAGCCACTGGAAATTAAATCTTCTATAGAGATTGTCTGACCGTCATCAAATTTGTTTAGATCTTTAATATTAACAATGTCGTATACTTTTCTAAAAAGATTTGTAAACCCTCTTTTTGGTGCTCTTAACTTAAGTGGTGTCTGTCCGCCTTCAAACCACCTGGAAACACTTCTTCCTGATCTGGCACGTTGCCCCTTATGGCCTTTACCACAGGTCTTGCCCTGTGATCCGTGACCACGGCCTACTCTTTTTGAATTTTTTGTTGAACCGTTTTTTGGTGATAGTTTTTCAAGCATTTATTTACCCTTAACTTAATTATTCAAATAATGTTTTGGAAGATCCAGGTCTGCAACCTCTTTATCCCTTGCCAATGCAACCTGATCCGGCACTCTTAATTCTGATAATCCTTTTATAACGGCTAAGACAACATTCATTGGATTCCTTGATCCAAGTACTTTTGAAAGCACATCATGAATTCCTGCAAGTTCAATTACCGCCCTGACTGCTCCGCCTGCTATTACACCGGTACCAGGGGCTGCTGGCATAAGTTTAACTTTACTTGAAATATGTGTTGCAACAATTTCATGAGGAATAGTTGTACCGTGCCTAGGCACTTCAATAAGACTCCTTTTAGCTTTTTCAATTGCTTTTCTGATTGCATCAGGCACTTCGTTGGACTTTCCTAAGCCTGACCCAACAATACCATCTCCGTTGCCAACAACAGCTAACGCTGTAAAACCAAATCTTTTACCACCTTTGGTAACTTTGGCTACACGCCTGATATGCACTACTTTTTCGTTTAATTCAAGACCGGCTGGGTCAATATGTTTATTCTGCAAATAAAATTCCTCCTAAAAAACTATACCGCCTTCTTTTAGTGCATCGGCCAGAGCTTTTACTCTTCCATGATATGGAAAACCGCCTCTGTCAAAACGAACTGTTTTGATACCTGCCTCAC
This sequence comes from Deltaproteobacteria bacterium, assembly GCA_029262335.1. GTDB lineage: Bacteria > Desulfobacterota_D > UBA1144 > Nemesobacterales > JAJCZQ01 > JAJCZQ01. Next base: position 387 of record JAJCZQ010000048.1, on the reverse strand, counting down.
TTGCAATTTCTGCCAATACTTTTCCAACACATCCAGCTGCATCAACTTTTGTTGATACATTTTTTTCTGTTCCTTTGATAACTTCAATGACCTTAGGTGACAAAGTAGATACTCCAAGCAATGTTTTATTATTAACATCATCTATAATCTGTGCATAAATGTTTTTTGTGGATTTAAACACAGCAACTCTTGGTATCTGTTCTGTTCCAAATATTTTTTTTCTGATTCTTTTATGTCTCAGGTTTTTTTTAATTTTTCTTGATGTTTTCTTTATCATTTTTTAGCTCCTGCTTTACCAGGTTTCAATCTTAATTCTTCACCTTTATATCTTACGCCTTTTCCTTTGTAAGCATCAGGTTTTCTTATTTTCCTGATATTTGCAGCAGT
>JAJCZQ010000047.1 GCA_029262335.1 Deltaproteobacteria bacterium | reverse complement strand
TATAAAGACAAAAAAATAAACATTGTGGACACCCCAGGCCATGCTGATTTTGGCGGCGAAGTCGAAAGAAGCCTCAACATGGTAGACGGCGCACTTTTACTTGTAGACTCCAGTGAAGGCCCGTTGCCTCAGACAAGGTTTGTGGTAAAGAAGGCCCTTGAGAAAAAACTCCCCGTTATTCTTGTTATAAATAAAATCGACCGTGCCGATGCAAGACCTGATGAAGTGATTAATGAGGTATATGACCTGTTTATCGAACTCGATGCCGATGATAAGCAGATTGATTTTCCAATTATTTATACGAATGCAAAACTTGGCCTTTCCAAGCTGTCACTTGATGACAGCAACGAGGATTTAGAGCCGCTGTTTAATACAATAGTAGAGTCTATCCCCGGCCCTGAGGTTGAGGATGAAGAACTGACCCAGTTTCTGATCACAAACCTTGATTATGACAACTATGTTGGAAGGATTGCCATAGGACGTATATTTAACGGCAAACTTGAATCAAATAAAAATTATGCACTTTGCAATGAAGACGGATCAACTACAAACATGAAGATATCAGTCCTTTATTCGTTCCAGGGACTCCAGAAAACAGCTGTTGAATCAATGGAAGCCGGCGATATTGCTGCAATTGCAGGTGTGGATGATCTAAAGATAGGTGATACAGTCTCTGTTGCAGACAACCCCGTGCCACTGCCACGAATAAAGGTAGACGAGCCGACTATTTCCATGATTTTTTATGTGAATAACGGTCCCTTTGCCGGAACTGAGGGAAAATTTCTCACTTCAAGACATATTAAGGAAAGACTTGAAAAAGAAGTCCTGGGTAATGTTGCAATAAAGGTAAAAGCAACCGACAGGGCAGATGCATATGAAGTTGCCGGAAGGGGAGAACTCCAGATGGCTGTCCTTATTGAAACAATGAGAAGGGAGGGTTTTGAATTTATGGTCTCAAAACCTCAGGTAATAACAAAAACAATAGACGGCGTACTTATGGAACCTGTTGAACGCCTTTTTGCCGATGTTGTTGAAGAGCACGTAGGAGTAATTACGGAAATTGTTGCAGAAAGAAAAGGTAAGATGGTAAATCTACAGAATCTGGGCAACGGAAGGGTAGACATTGAATTTCTCATTACATCCAGGGGACTTATCGGTTTCAGGTCAACATTCCAGATAGAAACAAAAGGTTCCGGTGTAATGAATACACTTTTTGAAGGTTATGAACCATGGTATGGGTCAATCCCACAAAGACAGTCAGGGGCGCTTGTTTCTGACAGGCCGGGTAAAACGACAACTTATGCAAGCCTTTCGATGGTGGACAGGGGAGAGCTTTTTGTAGACGTTGGGACTAAAGTTTATGCGGGTATGATCGTTGGAGAAAGAAACAGGAGCGGCGATCTGGATATTAATATCGTAAGGGAAAAAAAACTTACCAATATGAGAAGTTCTACATCCGAAGCAACTGTTGTGCTAAGGCCGCCCAGGCCGCTCTCACTTGACCAGGCCATAGAGTTTATTGCAGAAGATGAACTTGTCGAGATTACACCTACATCAAAAAGGCTTCGTAAAATGGAGCTGGATGCGGTTAAGAGGGCAATTGCTAAAAAGAAAAGTAAGACAGAGGGTTAGAATTAGCTTTGATTTTCTATTTCTTTATTAAGCTGATCAAGATACTCCCACCTGTCGTAAGCAGTAGCTAACTCCTGCTTTATCTGATCTGATCTGTCATCGTTGAGTTTCATATCTTCAGGGGATTTTTTAAAATATTCTGGGTCAGACATCAGTGTATAAAGTTCACTCAGTTCTTTTTCGAGTTTCTCAATTAATAGCGGCATTTCATCCAGGTCTTTTTTATCTTTAAATGAAAGTTTTTTAGCCTTTTCTGTCTTAACTTTTTTATTCCTGGGCCTTCTTTCGGAATTTGTTTCCTGTTTTTCGTTTACCTGCTGGTTTAACCAGTCTTCGTATCCACCCGGATACTCCATTACCAGGCCGTTGCCTTCAAACACCATTGTAGATGTGACTACATTATCGAGAAAAACTCTGTCATGGCTTACAATCAAGATGGTACCTTGATAATCAATTAACAGCTCTTCAAGTAGTTCAAGGGTCTCAATATCAAGGTCATTTGTCGGTTCGTCCATTACAAGGAGGTTCGAGGGCTTTGAAAATAAAAGCGCCAGCAAAAGCCTGTTGCGCTCACCACCGGACAAGGATTTAACTGATGAACGGGCACGGTCTGCGGAAAAAAGAAAATCCTGCAGATAGCTTACTATGTGGACTGTCTTACCGTTGATATTCAGTGATGTAGAACCACCACTTAGATTTTCCATCACTGTTTTTGTTTCATCCAGTTCGGCGCGGTGCTGGTCAAAGTAAGCTACTTCGAGATTAGTACCAACTTCAACCTTACCGGATGAGGGCGTTAACTTTCCGAGCAGTATTTTCAGAAGTGTTGTTTTACCCGCACCGTTTGGCCCTATAAGGCCAATCTTGTCTCCCCTCATGACCTGGGTGGAAAAATCCCTGATAAGATAATCATTGTCATACTTATGTGATACTTCGGTAGTTTCTGCTATTAGCCTTCCTGACAGATAAGTATCCGGAGTTTTAAAACGCACCTTTCCTACTCTTTGCCGTTGAGATCTTTTTTCTTCTCTAAGTTTTTTTAGCGCCCTTACCCTTCCCTCATTCCTGGTCCTTCTGGCCCTTATTCCCCTCCTTATCCATACTTCTTCTTCGGCAAGTTTTTTATCAAACAGATGCCTTTCCTTGTCTTCTGACCTTATCTGTTCTTCTTTATGCACAAGGTAGTTTTTGTAATCACATTTCCAGTTAAGAAGCCTTCCCCGGTCGAGCTCAACAATCTTATTGGCTATTTTGTCCATAAATGCCCTGTCATGGGTTATGAAGAAAAGAGTTCCCCTGTAGTCCTTTAAAAATCCTTCAAGCCAGTTTATGGAATCGATATCAAGGTGGTTCGTAGGTTCATCGAGCAAAAGCACATCCGGGTGCCGGACTAATGCCCTTGCCAGTAAAACTCTTCTTTTTTGACCGCCGGACATTTCACTGAATTCTTTATCAGGATCCATTTTTAATTTGCTCAGTATAAAACTGACTTCGTTATAGATCTTCCATGAGTCGGTCTGTTCAAGGTTTAACTGCAGATCATTTAGTTTTTTTAATAATTCTTCTGAATAATTCGTTTCCAGCTTCCGGCTGATTTTCTGGTATTCATTGAAAATTTCAGCCCTGGTGCCAAGTCCGGCAAGGACAATATCAAATACTCTTCCATCAAGTTCAGATGCGATCTGCTGCGGCAGGTACCCGACCTTCACACCTTTTTCATATACAACTTTTCCGCTGTCCGGCTTCAGGGTATTTGCCATAAGGTTTAACAAAGTGGTTTTACCCTCTCCGTTTCTTCCTATAAGAGCTACGCGTTCGTTCTTTTCCAGCTGATAATTAATTTTATCAAGAAGAAGCGGGTCACCATATGAATGTGTTAATTCCTGTATGCTTATAAGTGCCATAATTTAAATCAGGGAAAGTCTATCTTATTTTTTTACAGTGGTATAATAGTTTCTCAAAAAAATGACCACTAAAGACCAGATATTATCCGAATGGGAGTTACAAAAAGAAAATTGGGGCCTTACCGGGTGGAAAATTAATTTCTCATATGCAAAAAGAACACTTGGGCATTGCAACTGCAGAAAAAAATTAATTTCTATTTCAGATGCCTACATGAAATCAAATCCCTTTGAAGTAATGAAAGACACGCTGCTTCATGAAATTGCACATGCACTGCAGTTTGAAAAAACAGGGAAAACAAATCACGGGCGGGAATGGAAAAAAATTGCATCCACCGTTGGCTGCAGTCCAAGAAGGTGTGCTGATCTGAGTGAAGTTAATTTGCCAGCAGCCAAATACATTGGAATTTGCCCCTGCTGCAGTAATAAAACTAATTTTTACAGAAAAATAAGTAAAGTATATTCCTGCAATATTTGCAGTAAAAAATTTGACCCCAGATATAAGCTAAAAATTATTGAAGTAAATAATTAGAACGGTCAGATATCAGTTTCGTAGGCCAGGTTATCGAGCCAAAAATCTATTACATACTGAATTCGGGTTAAAATCAGAGGCCTGTAACTGTCGAGGTCGCTAAGGTGGACCCAGCGGCACTCAATAATACCCTCTTCAAGATGGGGCGTTACATCGGCATCTTTGCCGTTATAGTGCATAAGGTACCAGTGGGTTTTCTTAAGCACCTGCCCTTTTTTATTCCTGGTTGAATGCCATGTAGACACAATCTTTCCCTTTACATCAAGCTTGTCTTTGGAAAGGCCCGTTTCTTCGTTTACTTCCCTCACAGCTGTCTTTGTATGCGAATTTTCCTTGGAACTAAGGCCGCCTTTTGGAAGGTCCCATTTGCCTTTTTTAAATATAAGGAGGACATGGTAATCATCATTGTAAACCAAACCGCCTGCTGACTGTATCACGGGTAAACCGAGTGTTTTTATAAGGCTCATAATTCTATTTATTGGACTTTAATGTTTTAAGTTCTTTAAGAGTAGAATATTGCAAAGAATTTAAATTGGCAAACACAACACCATTTATTTCTAAACTGTATTTATCAACTACATCAACCCCGGTAAGGGGCACAAAGTTTTTATTCCCGAATTTCTTAACCACGCGGAGCATGCAGTTCAGCCTCGCCTCTGTCTTGGAGTTGGCATCCACGTTGTACCATGGAGAATTCTTTGATGACGTATGTGTGAACATCTGGTTTTTATATTTTGTATAGGTCTCCCACAGTTTTCTTGCATGAAGGTCATTTTGTGAGAACTTCCAGAACTTAAGCGGGTCGGACAATCTTTCCTGGAAACGTCCCAGCTGGTGTTCCCGGTCAACGGATAGATAAAACTTAATAAATTCAAGTCCGTTTGAAATTAAGCCGTGTTCCCAGTCGAGCACCTTGTCCATAAAGGACTTGTACTGTTTTTCCGAGCAGTATCCCATTGTGGGTTCGATGGTGGCCCGGTTATACCAGGAGCGGTCAAAAAAAACTATTTCACCTTTTTTGGGAAGCTGCTTTTCATAGCGCTTAAACCAGTACTTTGATTCCTGTTTAGTCGGTATCCCTAGAGCTACCACCCTGTAGTGCTGGGGCATTAAATTTTCTGTAAACCTCAGTATTGTTGACCCTTTGCCGGCAGCGTCTCTTCCGTCAAAAGTTATACAAAGCTTTCTTTTATTTTTTACAACATCACGCTGAATATTGAGAAGTTCGATTTGGAGCCTTCTTTTTTCAACATTGTAATCCTTTACGCTCGTACCTGTGTAGGGATTATCTATTTTTTTATATTCGCCAATAACTGGTTCATCTAAATTTTTCATAATTTGAAAGAAGAGTATTAGATTAACATCTAAATATTAATATCTTATTAAGAAATTTGAAAATACCTTTTAAACAATTTATCTATAAAAGATTTATAATAAATTGTCTTTAAGTTAAACTTCAACAACTAAATTACATTTTGTAATATATTAACTGGAGTTATTATTGAAATTTGCCGCCATAGATATCGGATCAAATGCTGTCAGGCTCCTTTTCAGCCAGGTATTTGAAGATAAAAAAACAAGCACTTTTAAAAAAGATGCCCTTTTTCGTGTACCGCTAAGGCTTGGTGAAGACGTTTTTGTAAACAATAAAATCTCTAAAGAAAAAACATCGGAACTCGTCGATACGATGATCGCTTTTAAACACCTTATCAAAGCTTATAAGCCGGAAAGCTATATGGCGTGTGCGACCTCGGCCATGCGTGAAGCAGAAAACAGGGACGATGTTGTTAACCTTATAAAGAAAAAGTCTGGTATTAACCTGGAAATTATAGACGGCAAAAAAGAAGCTGACATTATATATTCCAACCAGATCGCCGAGACCCTGGATAAGAAAGGAAACTATCTTTACATAGATGTAGGGGGTGGGAGTACGGAGCTTACACTGATCTCTAAATCAAGGATTATAAGTTCCCAGTCCTTCAACATAGGAACGGTGAGGTTTTTAAAGATGAAAGAGCTCAAATCAGAATGGACGAAGATGGAAAAATGGCTAAAAGAAAATGTATGCCTCTATCCTTCAGTTTCAGGAATAGGCTCCGGCGGAAATATAAACAAAATTTTTAAAATGTCCGATTTAAAAGAAGGAAAACCCCTGCAGCTGAAAAATATTAAAAAGATCTATAACGAACTCGATTCTTTCTCCTTACAGGAAAGGATTACAATACTTGGCCTGAGGCCGGACAGGGCTGACGTAATTATACCCGCGGCCAAAATATTTATTTCTGTTATGAACTGGGCAAAAATAAAAAATTTATATGTGCCGCAGGTAGGACTTTCTGACGGTATAATTCACGTTCTATATGAGAATCAGAAAAGAGAAAATTAAAAGGTACAGGCTTGAGAGTCTGGTTAATAAAAGTTTCTTTGAAGGCCTCAACCTAATTATATCGCCTTCCGGGAAGCTATCTTCAACCTCTGTGAAACTCCTGGACACCTTTGACTGGATACTTTTCAAAAACGGCCTTACCCTTAAACAACTAAACATCAGTTTTGAACTGTATAGTCTTAAATCATCCGGAGTAACAGCCTCGGACCGGTTTCGTGCATCCAAAAGGCCTTTATTTCTAAAGGATTTTCCCGAAGGGCAGTTAAGAAAAGAACTATCCAGGCACATAAGTATAAGGGCCCTGGTGCCCGCTGCAGAATACAAAGAGCAAAACACCGATTACAGTGTCTTAAATAACGACGATAAAACCGTTGCCAGGCTGGAATATAAAATTATCACCTTTGGAAACAGGGAAAAGGAAATTTTTTATTACCTCACCCTTCGTTCTGTAAGGGGTTATGATGATGAATTTAATACACTTGATTCCCATCTCCGGGATGAGGGACTTAACACCACCGCAGAGGACCCTTATCTAGGGATCCTCATGTCATCCGGCAGGAAACCCGGGGAATACAGTTCAAAGTTCAGGCTTGAAATTGACCCGGCTATAAGTTCGGCAGAGGCACTTCGGCAGATTCTACTCCACCTTATCAGCACAATGAAAGCAAACGAGAAAGGGATCAGTGAAGATATCGATATAGAGTTCCTTCACGATTTCAGGGTCGCTGTGAGAAGGGCACGGTCTGCGTTGTCGCAGATCAAATACGTTTTTCCGGAAAATATTACATTAAAACTCAAAAATGATTTTTCAAAAATAGGAAAAATGACAAACCGGCTTCGTGATCTCGATGTCTACCTCCTGATGAAAGGCGAATATATAAATATGCTCCCCAATAAACTTAAAAAGGGTATTGACCCGGTTTTCAGCAGACTGGAAAAAGAAAGGGTCAGGGAACAGAGAAAAATAAAAACAGCTCTCAGCGGCAAAGTCTACAGGTCTTCACTTGAAGATGCCCTTAAGTGCCTTGAAACTGACTATACAGATAGTGAAAGTGCAAGGAACTCGTCCAGGCTCATACTACCTCTTGCAAAAAAATTTATTTGGAAGAAATACAGGAAAATCATATCTTCCGGCCTTCTTATCGACGACAGCACCCCTGATGAAAAACTGCATGAGCTGAGGATAGAGTGTAAAAAGCTGAGATACCTGCTGGAATTCTTCACTACCCTGTTTCCCAGCGAGAAAATGGCCGTTTTAATACCCCAGTTAAAAAAACTCCAGGACAACCTCGGGGACTTTAACGACTATTTTGTGCAGCAGGAAAGTCTGGGTGATATGCTTAAAGGGTTAAACCAAAAGGACCCCGAATATTCTGATATCACAATGTCGGTCGGCGGGCTTATAGCAATACTCAGCAGTAAGCAAAACGAGGCAAGAAAGGAGTTTAATAAAAGGTTCTCGGAATTTGCCCGTAAAGAAAACCAGGAACTATACGGTAAACTATTTACATAACAGCGGACAATAAATATGAAAACTATTGCAATTTACAGCATGAAAGGAGGGGTTGGGAAAACAGCCACGGCGGTAAACCTTGCTTACTGCTCAGCCAAGGACGGTAAGTTTACCCTTATTTGCGACCTCGACCCGCAGGCAGCATCAACATATTATTTCAGAATAAAGGCCTCGAAAAATTTCAATGCCAATAAGTTTATAAAGGGCGGAAAAAACATCGATAAGAACATTAAGGGGACCGATTATTTTAACCTCGACCTCCTTCCTTCTAAACTTTCTTACAGGAACTTTGACATTGCTCTTGATGCACTTAAAAATTCTACAAATAAACTAAACAGTATATTCAGTGAAGTTGAAAATGATTATGATTACCTTTTCCTCGACTGCCCGCCGGGGATTTCCCTGGTATCTGAAAATGTTTTTAATGCTTCGGACATTATTCTCGTACCACTAATTCCAACTACTTTATCTGTTAGGACATACATTAAACTTCTAAAGTTTTTTAAAAAGAACAAGATGGATATAAGCAAAATATATCCATTTTTTTCAATGGTGGAAAAAAGAAAATCACTCCATTTAGATACAATTAAAAGGATCGGCAAAAAGAAAAATAATTTTCTAACTTCACAAGTCCCTTACAGGTCAGATATTGAAAAAATGGGAATCGAAAGAAAGCCGGTACCCGAATATGCACAAAACTCACCAGCCGCTGAATCTTATTTTTCTCTTTGGGAAGAAGTAAAAAATCTTTGACCAGGAATATCATGCCGCAGGAAATAGAAAGAAAATTCCTTGTTAATAAAGTCCCGGAAATTACAGAAAATATTATGAGGTATGAAATACTACAGGGATATGTTCTTATATCTGAAAGTATGGAAATAAGACTACGTAAAAAATCAGATAAATATTTCCAGACCATAAAAACCGGTGAAGGCCTGAACCGCGGAGAATATGAAATTGAAATACAACGCGGACAGTTTGAATTATTATGGCCGCTTACAGAAAGCAAAAGAATTGAGAAGACAAGGTACGAAATAGTATATAACAATTCATTA
>JAJCZQ010000046.1 GCA_029262335.1 Deltaproteobacteria bacterium | reverse complement strand
ATTAAGGAGGAACGTATAGATGTCGAAGGCAAAATTTGAGAGGGGAAAGCCTCATTTAAACATAGGAACAATCGGTCACGTGGATCATGGAAAGACCACATTAACAGCGGCCATAACAAAAGTCCTATCAGATTCAGGACAGGCAGAGTATGTAGAGTTTGAAAACATAGACAAAGCCCCGGAAGAAAGAGAAAGGGGAATAACAATAAGTATTGCGCACGTAGAGTACGAGACAGACAACAGGCACTATGCTCATGTGGATTGTCCCGGACACGCAGACTACGTAAAGAACATGATAACAGGTGCAGCCCAGATGGACGGAGCAATACTGGTGGTAAGTGCGCCGGACGGCCCAATGCCTCAGACAAGAGAGCATATTCTTTTAGCCCGTCAGGTAGGAGTGCCTTACATAGTGGTAGCACTAAATAAAATAGATATGCTTGATGATGAAGAGCTTCTAGACCTTGTGGATTTGGAAATAAGAGAGCTTCTGACCCAGTACGGGTTCCCCGGGGATGATATCCCGATAGTAAAGGTAAGTGCGGTAAAAGCACTTGAAGGGGATGCAGATGCAGCGGCGCAGATAAATGAGCTTATGGCATCAGTAGATTCATATATCCCTGAGCCTGAAAGAGATCTAGACAGGCCTTTTCTAATGGCAATTGAAGATGTGTTTACAATATCCGGAAGAGGAACAGTTGTAACGGGAAGAGTAGAAAGAGGAAAGATCGTAGCAGGTGATGAAATAGAAATAGTAGGATTTAAAGACACGCAGAAAACGGTAGCAACAAGTCTTGAGATGTTTAGAAAGATACTTGACGATGCGCAGGCCGGAGATAACGTAGGAGTGCTTCTAAGGGGAACAGGCAAAGACGAAGTTGAAAGAGGCCAGGTTCTTGCAGCACCGGGAGCTATTACCCCGCATAAGAAATTCAATGCAGAAGTGTATGTACTAAAAAAAGAAGAGGGCGGAAGACACACACCATTTTTTCCAGGTTATCGTCCGCAGTTTTACTTCAGGACAACAGATGTTACGGGAAGCATCGAACTACCGGAAGGAGTAGAGATGGTAATGCCCGGAGATAACATAAACATGGTAGTAGAGCTAATGAGCCCGGTGGCAATGGATGAGCAGTTAAGGTTTGCCATAAGGGAAGGCGGAAGAACAGTTGGTGCTGGTGTTGTTACCAGTATTATTGAATAAACGGATATAAAACAGGGTATAGGGCAGTAGCTCAATTAGGCAGAGCGCTGGTCTCCAAAACCAGAGGTTGCGGGTTCGATTCCCTCCTGCCCTGAAAATGTAGATATGAAAAATTTTAGCGAACATAAAGAGACGGTTATTACCTTTGTAAAGGAAATTAAGATTGAACTTGGAAGGATTTCATGGCCAAATAGAGCTGAAACCATAAAATCTACAATAGCTGTTCTTACTATATCAGGAATATTTGCACTATTTCTATCAGCTTGTGATTATGTGTTTTCTATGATTTTTGGAGCAATATTAAGTTAAGAATATAAACAATGGAAAAAAAATGGTATGTAGTTCATGTTAATACGGGTTTCGAGAACAAAATCAAGGTTATAATTGATGATAACATTGAAAGTAACAGAAGTAATATAAGCGTAGAAGAGGTTCTTTTACCAACAGAAACCGTGGTTGAAGCTCAAAAGGGCGGAAAGAAAAAAACATCTGTAAGGAAATTCTTCCCAGGCTATATACTGGTTAAAATGAGCCTTGACGAACATACATGGCATTTTATAAGAAATATTCCAAAAGTAATTGGTTTTGTTGGCGGAAAAATAATTGATGGAAAAATAGATCCAAATTCAGTACCAAGTGTAGATGAAAAAGAAGTAGCGGGTATTAAAACAAAAATAAAGGAAGGCAAATTAAAACCAATACCGAAAATTGCTTTTGAAAAGGGTGAAACAGTAAAAGTTATAGAAGGCCCATTTGCTAATTTTTCAGGAGTTATTGAAGAAATTAAACCTGATAAAGGCAGAATTCAGGTTTCTGTAACAATTTTTGGAAGAACGACACCTATAGAGTTGGATTTTAATCAAGTGGAGAAGATTTAATGAAGAAAATAGACGGATATTTAAAACTTTTAATCGATGCAGGAAAAGCATCACCTTCACCTCCCGTTGGACCGGCACTTGGTCAGAAAGGGATAAACATTATGGAGTTCTGCAAAGCATTTAATGCTCAGACTTCAAATAAAGAAGGGCTGTTACCTGTAGTAGTAACGGTTTTTGCAGACAGATCGTTTACTTTCGAAGTTAAAACTCCACCTGTTTCTTACCTGCTTAAGAAAGCAGCCGGTATAGAGAAAGGTTCGGGGCAGGTACCCAGGGTTAAAGCTGGAAGGGTGTCTGCTGATAAAATAAAAGAAATTGCCAATACTAAACTTGAAGACCTTAACACAGATGATCTTGATGCAGCACTTAAGATTGTCGAAGGAACTGCAAAAAGTATGGGAATTGATATAGTATAAATATACTGAAGAGGTTTTAAATGAAAAAAGGAAAAAAATTCTTAGAAGTTTTAGATTTGGTTGATAAAGAAAAACAGTACACAGTTGATGAAACAATTGAACTGATCGACAAAACTAAAAGAGCAAAATTTGACGAAACTGTAGATATAGCCATAAAACTTGGGATAGACCCAAAACAGGCTGATCAGCAGTTGAGAATGGCCGTAAATTTGCCGCATGGAACAGGTAAAGATGTAAAAGTACTTGTTTTTTCCAATGAAGAAAAAGCAGCTGAGGCAAAAGAAGCCGGAGCCGATTTTGCAGGACTTGACGAATTTATTGAAAAAATAACAGGTGAAAACTGGCTAGGATTTGATGTAGTAATATCAACCCCTGATGTTATGAGCAAAGTTGGTAAACTTGGTAAATTTTTAGGACCCAGAGGATTAATGCCTAATCCTAAAGTGGGAACGGTTACGAATGATATATCAGAAGCAGTAAAACTTTCAAAAGCCGGAAGGATTGAAGTAAAAAATGATAAGGGCGGAGTAGTGCACGCACCAATTGGTAAAGTTTCTTTTGGAATAGAAAAGTTAAAAGAAAATTTCCTGTCGGTAATTGATGTAATAAATAAATCTAAACCCTCCTCATCAAAAGGAATTTATTTAAGAAAAATAACAGTATCAAATACGATGGGACCTGGAATTAATGTTGATACAGGGGATTTAAGAGAATCTTTAAAGGGGTTTAATGCAGCAGCTTAATGCTTAAGCTATATTAGGGAGATTTATATGTTATCAAAAGAAACAAAACAGGAAGTTATTAATCAGATAAGCGAAAGGTTGAAAACGAATCCTTCGGTATTTGTTGTTGAATACAAAGGTTTAACAGTAAAAGAACTGGAAAATGTACGTAAAGAATTAAAACAGACAAACAGTGAACTTAAGATAGTAAAAAATACTTTACTTAAAAAAGCTGCTGAAGATACAGATGCAGCACTCTTAAATGATCTATTTGTTGGTTCTACTGCGGTTGCCTTTTGTGATGATGATTCTGCTGCTGCCGCAAAAGTATTTGTAAAATCAGCAAAAGAGTATGAACTGCTAAGCATTAAAGGTGGTTTACTTGAAGGTAAGTTCGTTGGAGCAGATGAGATAGAAACTATTTCTAAACTTCCTTCAAGGGTTGAGTTAATAGCTCAGTTTATGGGACTGCTGAATGCCCCAATGACAAATGTTTTATATTCATTAACAAATATGCAAACAAAATTCTTGTATGCTTTAGAAGCATTAAAAGAAAAGAAAGAAAAATAATATTAGATAAGCATCTAGGAGGTATTATCCATGGCTGATATAAGCAAAGCCGATGTTGTGAACTACTTGGAAAAAGCAAGTATGATTGAGATCTCAGAATTAATTAAAGAGATTGAAGAAAAATTTGATATTCAGGCAGCACCTGCACAGGTAGCAGTAGCTGCAGCACCCGGTGCAGCCGGAGGAGCTGATGCTCCTGCAGCAGCAGAAAAAACCGACTTCGATGTTGTTTTAAAAGAAATTGGTGACAACAAGATTCAGGTAATTAAAGCAGTAAGAGAAATTACCTCGCTCGGACTTAAAGAAGCAAAGGAATTAGTTGAAAGTGCACCTAAAAGTATAAAAGAAGGTGTAGCCAAAGAAGAAGCTGAAGAAATTAAAAAGAAGCTTGAAGAAACTGGCGCAACTATAGAACTTAGTTAATTCCTTTTTGTTGTTTTTAAAAATTAAGCCCGGGGGTAATAAATTTGAGCCTTGTGAAGCATGAAAACCATATTTTTAGAAAGGATTTTTCAAAAATACCGACTGTGCTTGAAATACCTCATTTATTAGAGGTACAGGTTGAGTCATATAAAGAGTTTTTACAGGAACATGTAAAACACGAAGACAGGATTCCAAAGGGCTTGAATGGCGCACTTAGCGCTGTCTTTCCTATTGAGGACTATAACGGGAAAGCCTCGTTAGAGTATATAAAGTATCGTATAGATGTTCCAAAATACGAAGAAAGTGAATGCAGACTCAAAGGTTATACTTACGTATCACCTTTATATGTAACATTCAGACTAATTGTATGGGATATCCCTGAAGATCCCGAACAGGAGAAGTCCGTACGCGACATTAAGGAACAGGAAGTATTTTTTGGTGAAGTTCCTATGATGACAAAAAACGGTTCTTTTATTGTAAACGGTACCGAAAGGGTTATCGTCAATCAGCTTCACAGATCACCCGGAGTTTTCTTTGACCAGGTAAAGAGCAAAGATGCACTGGGAAGGGGATCTTTCTCTGCAAGAATAGTACCTCAGGACGGCAGATGGCTTGATTTCGAATTCGATTCTAAAGACATGCTTCATGTACGAATCGACAGGAAAAAGAAGTTCCATGTAACTGTTCTCCTGAAAGCTATGGGTTATTCAGCAAAAGAGATAATGGATTATTATTACTCTGTTGAATCAGTTGATATTACAGCTGATGAATATTTAAAAGAGATTAATCCTGATACCATAACTTATCAAAAAACTACAGTAGACATTCTTGATCCCAAATCCGGTGATGTGCTTATCAGAAAAGGCAGAAGGTTTGTAAAAGGACTTTTAAACAGACTGGAAAATGCAAAAATAAAGAAAATCCCTGTAGATGAAACAGAAATCCTCGATAAAATTTCTGCTGAAGATATCATAGACCCCAAAACAGGCGAAATCTTAATTAATTTTAATGAAACAATTACCGAAGATTTATTAAAAATAATTAAAGAAAATAAAATTAAGAAAATTAAGTTGTACTATATCGACAACATTGCCGTTATACCTTCTCTAAGAAATACTCTGCTCGCAGATAAAACAGAGACAAACGAAAATGCAATTACTGAGATATATAAAAAGTTTAGACCTACTGACCCGCCAACCTTAAATATTGCCGTAACTTTTTTTGAAAACATGTTTTTCAATCCGGATACATACAGGTTGTCCAAAGTTGGAAGAATTAAAATAAATTATAAACTAGGTCAAAAATTACCTGACGATCATTTAACTCTCAGCAAAGAAGATATTTTATTAACAATAAAGTATTTGCTTGATTTAAGAGGGGGAAGGGGCCTTACAGATGATATTGACCATTTAGGCAACAGAAGAGTAAGGACAGTCGGAGAGTTAATTGAAGACCGTTTTTATCATGGCTTTGAAAGACTTGCCAGATCAGTAAAAGAGAAAATGGGTTATCAGACAATTGAAAATATGATGCCTAGTGAAATACTGATTCCAAAAACTGTAACTTCGGTAGTGAAAGAGTTCTTTACAACTGGACAGCTTTCACAGTTTATGGACCAGACTAATCCTCTATCAGAAATTACTCATAAAAGAAGATTAAGTGCACTCGGACCAGGTGGTCTGACAAGAGAAAGAGCCGGTTTTGAAGTAAGGGATGTTCATTCTTCCCATTATGGAAGAATATGTCCGATTGAAACACCGGAAGGGCCAAACATTGGTCTTATTTCAAGTTTAAGTACTTATGCAAAAATTAATAATTTTGGCTTTATACAAACACCATACAGGGTCGTAAAAGACTCTAAAGTAACAGCTGAGATAGTATATTTAAATGCACTCGAAGAAGAGCAGTATATTATTGCACAGGCTAATGCCCCGGTTGATCAGGACGGCCTTTTTCAGGCAAAACTTATTTCAACCAGACATAGAGGTGAATTCCTCATGGTAGAGCCTGAAAAGGTGCAGATGATGGATGTATCTCCTACGCAGCTGGTATCTGTTTCTGCTTCATTAATTCCATTTCTAGAACATGATGATGCTAACAGGGCACTTATGGGGTCAAACATGCAACGTCAGGCTGTTCCGCTTATTAAGACTGATGCCCCGCTTGTGGGTACCGGACTCGAAAGCAGAGTTGCAAAAGATTCGGGAGTTACAGTTGTTGCAAAAAATGAAGGTGTTATTGAATACGTAGATGCAAACAAAATAGTTGTAAAATCAAATAATATTAACGACTCTGATGGAGGAGTTGATATTTATAATCTGTTAAAATTTCAGAAATCAAATCAAAGCACCTGCTGGAACCAAAAACCTATTGTTTCTAAAGGACAATCAATCATAAAAGGGCAGGTAATTGCAGACGGACCTTCTACAGACGAAGGAGAACTGGCGCTTGGGCAAAATATTACAGTAGCATTTATGCCCTGGGGCGGATACAACTTTGAAGATGCGATTCTTATCTGCGAAAGGCTTGTAAAAGAAGATTCTTTTACATCAATTCATATTGAAGAAGCTGAATGTATAGCAAGAGAGACAAAATTAGGCAGAGAAGAAATCACCAGGGATATTCCCAATGTTGGAGAAGAATCATTAAGAAATCTGGATGAAAGCGGAATCATAAGGGTTGGAGCTGTTGTTAAACCCGGAGATATTCTGGTTGGTAAAATTTCTCCAAAAGGTGAAACTCAGCTTTCCCCGGAAGAAAGACTGTTAAGAGCTATTTTTGGAGATAAAGCAGGAGATGTTAAAGATACTTCTCTTAGAGCTTCGCCTGGTCTGCACGGAACTGTAATAGATGTAAAAGTCCTGGTTTCAAGGGCAATTGAAAAAGATGACAGATCAAAAAAGATAGAAGATATTGAAGTTACAAAACTCAAACAGGATAAGGATGATGAAATTGAAATCCTTAAACAGGACGGTTTTGACAGAATTAAAGAACTTCTTCTCGATAAAGTATCTGATGGAAAACTTACTCTAAACCGTAAAACTATCCTCAAAAAAGGGGACAAGATTACTTCAGAGATACTCGACTCAATTCCTCTTGAAAAACTTCCTGATGTAAGTGTCGAAAAGAATCAGGATATAGGTAAAGAACTAAAAAATATTGTTGAAAAAACCTTAGAACAGATTGAACTTATAAAAATTGTTTATGATCAAAGATTATCAAAATTAGTAAAACCTGACGAACTACCACCTGGTGTACTAAAAGTAGTAAAAGTTTATCTTGCTGTAAAGAGAAAGCTGTCAGTAGGTGACAAGATGGCTGGTAGGCACGGAAACAAAGGTGTTGTATCAAGGGTGCTTGCTGCTGAAGATATGCCTTATCTACCAGACGGCAGACCTGTTGATATGGTACTTAACCCACTGGGTGTACCTTCACGTATGAATGTTGGTCAGATACTGGAAACTCATCTTGGATGGGCAGTTAAAGAGATTGGGCGCCAGTTAAACGAATATATTGATACTGAGTATGACATTAATGAACTTAAAGATAAACTCAGAAATTACTATGATGGATCAAATAAATTCTTAGATTTACTTGAGAAATTCAGCGATGAAGAGCTGATAGATGTTGTCAAGAATATGAAAGATGGTATTGCTATAAAAGTACCTGTATTTGACAGCGCAAAAGAAACTGACTTTTTAAAATTTTACAAAGAAGCCAATCTTCAAAATGATGGAAAAACCATACTGTTCAACGGACACACCGGAGAACCATTTGACCAGAAAGTATCTGTTGGAATTATGTATATGTTAAAACTTCATCATCTTGTAGAAGAAAAAATTCATGCAAGGGCAATCGGTCCCTATTCACTTGTTACGCAGCAGCCACTTGGTGGTAAGGCGCATTTCGGAGGCCAGAGGCTCGGTGAGATGGAAGTATGGGCCCTTGAGGCTTATGGTGCTGCTTATACGCTGCAGGAGTTCCTGACTGTAAAATCAGATGATGTTATAGGACGTACAAGAATATTTGATTCTATAGTTAAAGGCGACATGAATTTTGATCCAGGTCTTCCTGAGTCATTTAAAGTGTTAAAGAACGAGCTTCAGGCATTGGCACTAGATATTGAACTTATGGAAGAAAACGTAGAATAAATTAAATTTGGAGGATCAAACTAGTGGATATAGATACCCTTTTTGAAAAGCCAAAAAATCCATCAGACTATTCCGGAGTAAAGATTTCAATTGCAGCACCGGAAAAAATCAAGGAATGGTCTTTTGGTGAAGTTAGAAAACCGGAAACAATAAATTACAGAACATTTAAACCTGAAAGAAATGGTTTGTTTTGTGCAAAAATATTTGGTCCTGTTAAGGACTACGAATGTACTTGTGGTAAATATAAAAGACTAAAACACAGAGGGATAACATGTGAGAAATGCGGTGTTGAAGTAATTGCATCAAAAGTTAGACGTGACCGCATGGCACATATTGAACTTGCATCTCCCGTAGTGCATATCTGGTTCCTAAGAAGCATACCAACCAGGATTGGAATGCTTTTGGATATGACATTAAAAGACCTTGAAAAAACACTTTATTACGAATCTTATATCGTAGTTGATCCGGGAAACACATCTTTAAAATTTGCTGAAGTTATAAGTGAAGAAAAACACAGAAGACTTCTTGATGAGTATGGTTCTGCATTTAAAGTAGGTATGGGAGCAGAGTCTGTAAGGGAGATGTTGAAAAAGATCGACCTTGTTGCATTATCGGAACAATTAAGAATTGAAATTAAAGAAACTAATTCTCCCATAAAACGTGCGAGAATTGCCAAAAGACTAAGAATTTGTGAAGCATTCAGGAAATCAAAAAACAGACCTGAGTGGATGATTCTTACTAGAATACCAGTATTACCACCTGATTTGAGACCACTTGTTCCTTTGGACGGTGGCAGATTTGCAACATCTGACCTCAATGATCTATATAGAAGGGTAATAAACAGAAATAACAGATTAAAAAAACTGCTCGAGCTTGGAGCTCCGGATATTATTGTCAGAAATGAAAAAAGAATGCTCCAGGAATCAGTAGATGCATTATTGGAAAATGGAAGAAGAGGAAGACCTGTTTTAGGCCATAATCACAGACCATTAAAAAGTCTAAGTGATATTATAAAAGGCAAACAGGGAAGATTCAGACAAAACCTGCTTGGAAAAAGAGTAGATTATTCCGGAAGGTCAGTAATTACGGTAGGACCGGAACTCAGACTTCACCAGTGCGGACTTCCTAAACAGATGGCACTTGAACTTTTCAGGCCTTTTATTTATCAAAGGTTAGAACAGTGGGGTGCAGCTGCAACAATTAAAATAGCAAAAAAACTTGTAGAACAGGAAGCACCTATAGTTTGGGATGCACTTGATGAAGTTATTAAAGAACATCCGGTACTGTTAAACAGAGCACCAACTCTACATAGACTGAGTATACAGGCATTTGAACCAATACTTGTAGAAGATAAGGCTATACAGATACATCCGCTGGTATGCCCGGCATACAATGCTGACTTTGATGGTGACCAGATGGCAGTACATGTGCCTTTATCAATTGAAGCACAGACCGAATGCAGGTCGCTTGTGATGTCAACTAATAATATACTTTCACCAGCTTCCGGGAAACCTATTATTCTTCCAACCCAGGATATCGTTCTTGGTATTTATTATATGACCCGTGATTCGGCATATGATAAAGGTAACGGAAAAATATTTTCCAGCATAAATGAGCTTTCAATGGCTTATGAAACCGGAGAAGTTGGGATCCATGCAAAAATAAAAATCAGAATTGATGGTGTTTTGCGTGATTCTACTGTTGGTAGAATCCTTTTATATGAAGTTATGCCGGAAAACATACCTTTTGAACTTGTTAATAAAGTTATGACCAAAAGAGCAACAGAAGAACTTGTTGATACCTGTTTCAGGATTGCAGGTGGTAAGAGCACTGTATTACTTGCTGACACAATGAGAACACTTGGTTTCAAATATTCTACAAAAGCAGGTATTTCAATATCTATTCATGATATGGAAATACCAGAGAATAAGAAAGAAATGCTTGATAACGCACAGGATGAAGTAATGAAGGTACAAAATCAGTATTCCCAGGGACTTATTACTGATGGCGAAAGGTACAACAAGGTAATTGATATTTGGGCAAGAACAAGTGATGAACTTGCAAATGTAATGATGAAAAATATTTCCTTTGAGGAAATAAATGATGATAAGGGTAATACATATAATGGGGCAAGTTCTAATCCTATTTATATGATGATTGACTCAGGTGCCAGAGGAAGTCAGACGCAGGTTAGGCAGCTGGCCGGTATGCGTGGCCTGATGGCCAAGCCTTCTGGAGAAATTATTGAGACTCCAATTACATCAAACTTCAGAGAAGGGTTGACTGTACTTCAGTACTTTATTTCTACGCATGGAGCAAGAAAGGGTTTAGCGGATACGGCACTTAAAACAGCCAATGCGGGTTATCTGACAAGGCGTTTAATAGATGTAGCCCAGGAAGTAATGATCAATGAATTTGACTGTGGTACTAATGAAGGTATTTACGTTGGTGACCTTGTAGAAGGCGGAGAAATAATTGAAAGGGTTAGCCAGAGAGTGCTTGGCCGTGTTTCAATTGAAGAAATAAAAGATCCCGTAAATGGTGAAGTTATAGTTAGAGCTAACGAAGAAATTGATGAAACAGCTGCAGGAAGAATAGATGAAGCAGGAAATATTACGGAAATAAGAGTAAGGTCCGTACTGACCTGCGACACTAAGATCGGTGTTTGTAAGTTATGTTACGGTAGAAATCTTTCTACAGGTAAAATTGTAAATATTGGTGAGGCTGTTGGTATTGTAGCCGCACAGTCAATTGGTGAACCTGGTACGCAGCTTACGATGAGAACTTTCCACATTGGTGGTGCTGCAAGTGCAAGAGCAGCAGAGAGTACACTTGAGAGTCAACATACTGGAAATGTTAAATTTCAAAACATCAAAACGGTAAGAAACAGTGAAGGAAATCTTATTGTTATTAACAGGACAGGCTCGATTATAATTGTTGATGACAAGGGATATGAAAGAGAAAAATATCAGGTGGTGTTAGGAGCCAGATTAACTATCAACGATGGTGATAAAGTCAAAAAAGGCACACTTCTGTCAGAATGGGACCCATATACAACACCATTTATTTCAGAAGTATCAGGAAAAATTAAATTTAAAGACCTTGAAGTAGGTGTAACACTTAAAGAACAGGTTGATGAAGTTACCGGTATTTTCAAGAAAGTAGTAATAGAGTCTAAAATACTGGACAACCATCCTACTCTAATTATAAAACCTGATAAAGGTGCAGATATTAAATATGCGCTTCCAATCGGGGCAATTATTGAAGCAAATGAAAATGATCATGTAGAAGCCGGAGATATTATTGCCAAAATACCTAGGGCTACTGCTAAAACAAAAGATATTACTGGTGGTCTTCCACGTGTAGCAGAACTGTTTGAAGCAAGAATACCGAAAGACCCTGCTGTTGTTAGTGAAATTGACGGCATGGTAAGTTACGGTAAAGACCTTAAAGGTAAAAGAAGACTGGTTGTAACACCTGAGCTGGGTGATGCAAAAGAGTATCTTGTACCAAGAGGTAAACATATTCTTGTAAGAGAAGGTGAAGCTGTAAATTCCGGAGATCAACTAGTAGATGGTTCAGTTAATCCACACGATGTACTTGGCATTAGAGGTGAAAAGGCACTGACAAGATACCTTGTTGATGAAATACAGGAAGTCTACAGGCTTCAGGGTGTAAAACTTAACGATAAACATATTGAAACTATTGTAAAACAGATGCTTCGCAGAGTAAGAATTAAAGAACCAGGAGATACTACATTTCTTGTTGGTGAAGCTATTGAAAAACACATATTCTTTGAAGAAAATGAAAGAATCCAGGCAAATGGCGGAACACCTGCTTCAGCAGAACCATTACTGCTTGGTATTACAAGAGCTTCCTTAAGTACTGACAGCTGGCTTTCAGCAGCTTCATTCCAGGAAACTACAAGAGTCCTTACCGAAGCCGCATGTGAAGGAAAGGAAGACAAATTAAGAGGCTTAAAAGAAAATGTTATAATGGGAAGACTGATTCCTGCAGGTACAGGTCTGCCTATGTACAGGAATATAGAGGTTGAAGTATCACTTTCTGAAATCCTGGTCCCAACACCTACTGTAGAAGAAACTGCAGAAATTTAAAAAACTATATACCGGAGAGTAAATAAATACTCTTCGGTATCCTTTCTTTATAAAATGGATAAAAGCTATAATCCTACTTCAATAGAGGATAAAAATTACAATCTTTGGATTGATAACAAGTATTATAAAGCTGATCCTGAAAATCAAAAAATACCATTTTCTATTGTAATTCCACCTCCCAATGTTACTGGTTCTCTGCATATAGGGCATGCTCTTAATAACACGCTTCAGGACATTCTTGTAAGATATAAAAAAATGTCCGGTTTTGATGTATTGTGGGTACCGGGTACCGATCATGCAGGCATAGCAACACAAATGATGGTCGAAAAAGAACTGTTAAAAGACGGAAAAAATAAGCACGATTTAGGTAGAGATAAATTCATTGATAAAATCTGGCAGTGGAAAGATGAATCGGGCGGCCAGATTATACACCAGCTTAAAAAACTGGGAGCGTTACCAGACTGGAGCCGTGAAAGATTTACAATGGATGAAGGACTTTCTGCTGCAGTTAGAAAAGTCTTTGTTGATCTTTACAAAGAAGGACTGATTTTTAAAGATAAAAGACTTGTAAACTGGGACCCAAAATTAAAAACAGCAATTTCAGACCTAGAAGTCGAACAAAAGGAACAAAACGGCAAGTACTGGCATATTAAATATCATCTGGCAGATGATAAAAGCAAATATATAGTTGTTGCAACAACAAGACCTGAAACCATGCTGGGTGATACAGCAGTAGCAGTACATCCTGAAGATGAAAGATATAAGGAATTTGTTAATAAAAAAGTAATTTTACCTCTTGTAGATAAAGAGATACCAATTATAACGGATGAGTATAGTGATCCGGAAAAAGGTACCGGTGCAGTAAAAATTACTCCTGCTCATGATTTTAATGATTTTGAAGTAGGAAAAAGACATAACCTTGAACAGATAAATATTTTGGATACTGAAGGAAAAATAAGTAATAATGCACCTGAAAAATATGCAGGATTAGACAGATTTAAAGCAAGAAACATTATTGTTAACGATTTAGTAGAGTTAGGATTAATTGTTAAAGTAGAAGAAACAGTTCATGCGGTACCTTATGGAGACAGGTCAGGTGAGATAATCGAACCATTTCTAACTGATCAATGGTATGTTGATACCAAAGTACTTGCAGTAGAAGCAATAAAAGCCGTAAAAAATGAAGATATAATATTTTATCCTAAATACTGGGAAAATACTTATTTTGAATGGATGAACAATATTGAACCATGGTGTATTTCGCGCCAAATATGGTGGGGACATCAAATACCGGCATGGTACGGACCTGATGGAACAGTATTTGTCGAAGAAAATGAAACAGAAGCTAAAAATACCGCAAAAAAACACTATAACAAAGATACTGAATTAACAAGGGATACAGATGTTTTAGATACTTGGTTTTCTTCCGGGTTATGGCCGTTTAGTACAATGGGATGGCCGGAAAATTCAGCAGATCTTAAAAAATACTATCCAACACAGACCCTTATTACCGGATTTGATATTATATTCTTCTGGGTAGCGCGAATGATAATGCTGGGACTGAAATTTACTTCTAAACCACCTTTTCGAGATATCTATATTCATGGCCTTATAAGAGATGAAAACGGCCAGAAGATGAGTAAAACGAAGGGTAACGTAATAGACCCTCTTGATGTTGCAAAAGAATACGGCGCTGATTCACTCAGGTTTAGCCTTACAGCCCTAGCTTCTCAGGGCAGGGACATAAAACTTTCATTCCCTGTTATTGAAGGGTATAGGAACTTTATGAATAAAATCTGGAATGCATCCAGGTTTGTAATATTAAACTTAGAAGAAGATAGTGATTACAATGATAAAATAGATACTGCTTCACTGGATACAATAGATAAATGGATTTTAACCAAGTTAAACATAACAATAAAAAGTGTTAATACTCATTATGAAAACTATGAATATGATAAAGTTGCCAGCAGTATTTATCATTTTATCTGGAACGAGTATTGTGACTGGTATATTGAGTTATCGAAGAAAGAACTTTACGGGGATGATTCAAAGAAAAAAACTATAAAATTAGAAATGCTTCTAAAAGTATTAACTGATTCTCTTAAACTTCTTCATCCCATTTCACCGTTTATTTCAGAAGAACTTTACCAGATATTAGCCGGAAAGGGGTATAAAGGAACTCAGAAGGACAGTATTTTACTTGAAGATGCTCCTGATACCATTGATGAATATAACTTTGAAAATGAATACAATGAGATTGAATATATTAAAGAGATTGTTGTTGCAATTAGAAATATAAGGGCTAATGTTGGTATTCATCCATCGGACAAAATAGATATAGAACTAATTCCGGAAAACCAGGCAATAGAAAAAATTATTTTAAACAATAAGACACCAATACAGGTAATGTCCAGCACTAAGGACATAAAGATTGTAAGTGATTCTTCAAACACTAAATCTATATCTTCCGTAATTCAGGGGCTTGAAGTAAACCTGCCAGTAGAAGGGGTAATAGACGTGGAGCTGGAAGTAAAAAGACTCGAAAAAGATTTAGGTAAGTTAAAAGGAGATTTAAGTAAAACAGCAAATAAGTTAAAAAGCAGTAACTTTCTCGAAAAAGCACCTGCAGAGGTAATTAATAAAGAAAAAAGTAAGCAGGAAGAGTTTGAATTTCAAATTAAGAAGATCAACGATATATTACAGAAATTAAAGGGTATATAGTTTAATTTCTATATATTTTTTCTTTGGAAAAGATTTAGCTGTTTTAAATTAAGTTTTGAATCGGTAATTTCTACAGTGTAGTTTCCTGTAAAACACGCGTTACAGTATGATTCACCTTCATCATATTTTTTATGGTTTTCAATAGCAATCTGTATTCCCTCAATACTCAGATAACCCAGACTGTCAGAAGTTATATAATGGTTTATTTCATCCAGACTCAGAGAATTGGCAATTAATTCTTCACGTGAAGGTGTATCAATGCCGTAAAAGCATGAAAACTTCATTGGCGGAGAACTTATTCTCATATGTACCTCTTTTGCACCAGCTTCTCGGACCATCTTAACAATTTTTCTGCTTGTCGTCCCTCTGACAATGGAATCATCAACTATTACTACTCTTTTATCCTTAATAACTTCTTTTATTGCATTCAGTTTCAGTTTTACACCAAAATCCCGTATGGATTGCTGCGGCTCTATAAATGTTCTTCCTATATAATGGCTTCTAAGAAGTCCCATTTCATTTGGAATATTTAACTCTTCAGAAAATCCCATAGCAGCAGGTACACCTGAATCTGGAACAGCTACAATCACATCAGCTTCCACGGGATGTTCTCTTGCAAGCTGTTTTCCAAGCTGTTTCCTTACCTGGTAAACACTTTTATTGTTTAAATAGCTGTCTGGTCTGGCAAAATATATTAATTCAAAAACACATGATGACTGTTTTACTTCGGGGAATGGTTTAAAAGACTGTAAACCGTTCTCATTTATAACTATTATTTCTCCTGGTTCTACTTCTCTCAGGTATTCTGCGCCTATCAGTTCAAAGGCACATGATTCTGAAGCAACAACAAAACTGTTGCCAAGTTTTCCTATTACTAGTGGCCTGAAGCCATTAGGATCCCTTGCAGCCACGAGATTTTCAGGTGTCAGAAAGAGGAGTGAATATGCTCCCTTACACCTGTTTAATGCATATATAATCCTGTTAACCAGTTTTTCTTCCTGGCTTTTTGCAATTAAGTGAATTATTACTTCCGTATCAGTTGTTGACTGAAATATAGAACCCTGTTGTTCAAGTTCGTTCCTTAGAGTTCTGGCATTTGTAAGGTTGCCATTATGGGCAATTGCAAGTTCACCTTTATCAAATGTTACAAGTATTGGCTGCGTATTTTTATTATCACTTGAGCCGGCAGTTGAGTATCTGACATGGCCAATTGCATTCTTACCTTTTAATTTATTAATGATTTCTTCGTTGAATATGTCAGTAACAAGGCCCATCTGGCGATGAGCATGCAGTGCATAACCATCTGCTGTCACAATGCCTGCGCTTTCCTGTCCCCTGTGCTGCAACGAATACAAACCCAGATATGTAAGATTAGAAGCTTCAGGATGGCCGTAAATACCAAATACACCGCATTCTTCTTTTAAAGTAGACATTATTTAAGTAATTCCTCGAATGCAGTGTCCCACTTTTGAAAAACATCACTAACACTTAGGTCTAATATATCTTCGATTATCATTCTGTTTCCACCGACTACGCCGATAAGATTTAAATCTATGCTGTTCTTTGAAGTGATTTCCCTTAGTTTTTTTAAATTGTTTTTATTTATAGATACGATGCATCTGGACTGAGATTCAGAAAAAAGTAGAGTAGGAATGTCTAATTTATGTTCATTTATATTATCAAGATTAATAATGAACCCAAAATTTGTATTTTTAGAAAAACAGCATTCCGCAATTGCAACTGCAATACCGCCTTCTGAAAGGTCGTGGGCAGAATTAATTATACTTTCATTTGCAAGTTCTATCAATGTTGCAATTAAGTTTTTCTCCTTGTCCAGGTCAATCTTTGGGGGAATTCCAGAAATACTGCCTTTAAATATTTTTTGATATTCAGAACCGTCAAGTTCATCATAGGTGTTACCAAGTATTGTGATCAAATCACCTTCATTCTTAAACCACTGGTTAACGGTTTTTCTTAAATCGCTTATAAGGCCTACCATTCCAACAGTTGGGGTAGGGTACACTGACTCACCTTCAGTTTCATTGTAAAAACTAACATTGCCGCTTACAACAGGGGTATTTAACTTTAAACAGGCCTCTTTCATTCCTTCAATGCTTTCCTTAAACTGCCACATAATCTCAGGTTTTTGCGGATTTCCAAAATTAAGACAGTCAGTAATTGCAAGGGGTAAAGCCCCTGAACATGCGAGGTTTCTTGCTGATTCGGCAACTGCGATTTTAGTTCCTTCTCTCGGGTCCAGGTAACAGTATCTTGAGTTGCAGTTAGAAGTGATAGCAATTCCCTTGTTGGATTTTTTTATATTTAAAACAGCACTGTCATTCAGTGGAATAAACATAGTGTTTGTTCTTACCATGTAGTCGTACTGTTCAAATATCCATCTTTTACTGGTTATTGTAGGGGATGTTAAAATCTTTAAAAAAGTGTCCTCTATGGATAGACTGTTTTTTATCTTTTCTGTGTTTTTGGTGTTTTTTTCAGGTTCCGTATAGGGGCGGTCATAACAAGGGGCAGAATTTGTTATAAAGTCTATTGGAAGGCTGGCAACAAGTTCTTTATTATCAAATATTCTTAATATTTTTGAATCTGTAACTTCGCCAATTACTGAAAAATCCAGTTCCCATTTTTTAAAAATTGCTTTTGCTATATCCTCTTTCCCTTTTTTCAATACCATAAGCATTCTTTCCTGTGATTCTGAAAGAAGTACTTCGTATGGGGTCATATTTTTTTCACGGTGGGGAACTTTTTCCATCCATAAATCAAGTCCTGTCTGTCCCCTGTCTGCCATTTCAGTAGAAGATGATATTAAACCGGCCGCTCCCATGTCCTGAATACCTACAACACAATCTGTTTCAAACAGTTCAAGACAGGCCTCAAGAAGCAGTTTTTCCGTAAAAGGGTCACCTACCTGAACTGCCGGCCTTTTTTGCTCAGATTCGGCTGTAAAACTGTCAGATGCCATAATTGCACCCTGTATTCCGTCTCTGCCGGTTTTAGAACCAACGTATATAACTGGATTTCCTATACCTGAAGCATAACCTTTAAAAATTTTATCTTTTTTTGTAATACCAAGGCAGAAAACATTTACGAGAGGATTTCCATTGTAACAGTCATCAAAATACACTTCACCGCCAACAGTTGGTATACCAATACAGTTTCCATAATCTGCTATACCTGAAACAACACCTTCAATTAAAAATTTTGTTTTTGGTAAGTCGGGGTTTCCAAACCTTAGTGAATCAAGGAGCGCTACAGGCCTTGCCCCCATTGTAAAAATATCTCTTATAATGCCGCCTACACCTGTGGCTGCACCCTGATAGGGTTCTATATATGATGGGTGATTATGGCTTTCCATTTTAAATACTGCACATAAGTCTTCACCCAGGTCTACAATCCCTGCATTTTCACCAGGTCCCTGAATTACCTGCTTTCCCGTGGTAGGTAATTTTTTTAAATGAATTTTTGAACTTTTATAAGAACAGTGTTCTGACCACATTGCACCGAGTATTCCTACTTCAGTGTGGTTAGGCTCTCTGTTGAGAGTATTAACAATAAGATCGTATTCTTCTTCTGTTAAACCATGGTTAAAAGCAAAAGTTTTTATGTCTGTGTTTTGCATTAAATTGTTTCTTTTTTAGAAAATTATAATTTATTCAATTTTAAATTCTTTTTAAAAACAGGAAGGTAATAATGATAGGTATTTTACCTGTTATTTTTTATTAATTAAGTTCTGTAAAAAAAATATATTTTTTATCTCTATATAATGTATATTTTTGTACTTTTCAAATGGAAAAAATATGAATAAAAAGATAGTAGTAGCAATGAGCGGAGGCGTCGACAGCGGTACGACAGCAGCACTTCTCAAGAGCAGGGGATACGATGTTGTTGGAGTAACCATGCAACTATGGGATTACGGCGAAGCTGAAGGCGGATGTTGCTCTGCGGATGAAGTATGTGATGCCAGAAAAGTCGCATATGATATAGGTATTCCCCATTATGTAGTTAATTATATGGAGCAGTTTAAAAAATATATTGTAAGTGATTTTGTTTCAAAATATGAAGAGGGTTTTACACCAATTCCATGCGTTTTATGTAACCAGTTTATGAAATTTAATTTTTTACTTAAAAGATCCCTTGAGCTGGGTGCTGATAAACTTGCGACAGGGCATTACGCCATAATTAATTTTAATGATAAAACAGGTGAATACGAACTTAAAAAAAGTACTGATTCTAATAAAGACCAGTCATATTTTCTTTTTACACTTACGCAAAAAGAACTGTCCAGACTTGAATTTCCACTAGGTGACAAAACAAAACCCGTGGTAAGGGATATAGCAAGGGATATGAATCTGAAGATTGCGGAAAAAGCTGAAAGTATGGGTGTTTGTTTTATAACCGGAGGCAATTACAGGGAATTCCTCGAACCTTATCTTAAAAGAGGCAAAGAAAAAGGTGAAATGATAGATACAGAAGGAAATCTTGTAGGAGAACATAATGGAATTTCTTCATATACTGTCGGACAGAGAAGGGGCCTTGGTTTTGCAAATGGTGAACCTATGTATGTGGTAAGCCTCGACAATACAGCCAACAAAGTTATTGTCGGAAGGGAAAAAGACCTGTACATGAAAAGTCTTTTAGCAGAAAATCTTTCCTGGACCAGTAAAGAACCGGATGGGGAGATAGAAGTAAATGCAAAAATTCGTTACAGGTCACCAGAGCAAAAAGCTTTGTTAACTTTAAAAGACGGTAAAGCAGTTGTTCATTTTGATGAACCTCAAAAAGCTATAACACCCGGCCAGGCTGTTGTATTTTATCAAAAGGATAAAGTACTTGGCGGCGGATGGATAAAAGAGGCATTGTAAAAATGAAAAGAATTTCTGTCGTTACTTTAGGCTGTAAAGTAAACCAGTACGATACTGCCGTACTCCTGAACCAGCTCCCAAAAAGTAAATATACAAAAAATAAACATTTTGATGAAAAAGCGGATATTTATGTAATAGATACCTGCACAGTAACTCACAAAGCTGATTCTGAAGCAAGAAATTATATATACAGAGCAAAAAGAAATAATCCGGAAGCTTTAGTAGTTGTTACCGGGTGCTATGCACAGGTATCATCCGAAGAGTTATCACAACTGGGTGAAGTAGACTACATTGTTGGCAATTCCCATAAGTCATTATCCTTATTAAAAGTGATCAGGGAAGGGCGGAGACAGGAAACACCTACCGTATTAATTTCTGATATATTTAAAGAAAAAAAGAAAAAATTTGACACACCCCGAATTGATTATTTCCCCGACAGGACCAGGGCATTTCTAAAAGTTCAGGACGGATGTAATTACGCCTGTACATTTTGCATTATCCCGAGAGCAAGAGGGCGATCAAGAAGCCTTGATATAGAGGATATAAAATCAAGAATAATTAATTTTAAAGACAACGGTTACAAAGAAGTAGTACTTACTGGAATACATCTTGCTAGTTATGGTAAAGATATCGGAACTGATCTATATAAACTTTTATATAAACTTGATAAAGAAAATATTATTAACAGAATAAGACTAAGTTCTCTTGACCCTGCAGATCTAAAAAATGATTTAGTAGATCTTTGTGCTAATTCCGAAATTATCTGCCCGAGTTTTCATATTGCACTTCAAAGCGGTGATAAAGATATATTAAAACTCATGAGAAGACGATATGATCCTAAGAGTTTTTTAAATTGTACAAACTATATAAGAACAAAAATGCCGGATGCATCCATAGGCACCGACATTATGGTTGGATTTCCAAATGAAAATGAAGATAGTTTTAATAATTCATATAGATTATTAAAAGAATCAGAATTAACATATTTCCATGTATTTCCATATTCAAAAAGAAAGCACACACCTGCCGAAACTATGGCTAACCAGGTTGACCCGGGAATTAAAAAAGAAAGAAGTAAAGTTTTAAGGGAATTGAGTACTATCAAAAAAATAAATTTTTATTCCAAATTCATTGGTAAAGATCTGGAAACTATGATTGAAAACAATTCCAGAGGAACTACAAACAACTATATAAATATAAAATTAGAATCAGATATTTTCCAGACCGGTGATATAGTAAAATTAAGAATTAAAAGAATTGAAGGCGAACATGCCGTTGCATAAATTCTTCATTTAATCATGATCAACAAACATATATTATTATTCATATCAATCCTGATAGCTTTAACTTTTGAAGTATCCTGTACAAAATCTGTTGGCTCGGAAAATGCAGATAATAACCATAAAGTTTTTAAAGTTTGGGCACTTGCAGATATACAGCCACGAAACTCTAAAGAAAGAAAAGCATTTACCACAGCAGTTGAAGATATTAATAAAAATATTAAAGATATACAGTTCTCAATTGTCGCAGGTGATATTGTCAATACAACTGATGAAGAAACTTTTGACTGGTATGTAACAGAGAAAAATAAATCATATATAAAAACCTGGTACGAAATAATAGGTAATCATGACCTAAAGAGTGACAGGGGCAAACTGTTTAAGGAAAAATTACGTGAAGACCTTAATTACAACGTTTGTTACGGAAATATGCTTTTTATATTTCTGTCTGATGAGTTAAGAGGTAAACCTACTGATGTTACAGATGAAGTATTTGAATGGTGGAAAAAGCTTGTAATTGAAAACCAGGAAAAGATTATCACTGTTGTATCTCATGCGCCACTTGAAGGCAGTAAGATTCCATTTTCAGATCACGAAGACAGAAAGATTGTTGAATCTGAAAGGTTTCAGAAAGTGTTAAAAGAATATAAAGTTGATTTATGGCTATCGGGTCATTTACACTTACCAAATGAATTTACTAATACAATAAACAGAAATAATAAATTTGATAATACATTATTTGTACATATTTCTTCAATCAGGCCTGAATTTTTGGGACTTAAGCATTCACAGTCCAGAATCCTGGAATTCATTTGTGGAGAAGATATAGTGAGAATAAAGTCCAGAGACCACAAATCAGGTAAATGGAATAAAGAAATTGAAAATGATTATAAGTTATCAAAAATTGTAGAATGTGATTAAAATGAATATCTTCAAAAAACTTTTACAATCAGTACTTGTCAGATGCGGGAACCTTTATTCTTTTCACAGCGATAAGAAATTAATAAATATATATTTAGAAAGTAAAGATGAATGTGCTTTTGATGAACTTGTAAACAGGTATATAGACCGGATTTATGCACTATGTTTCAGAATTACAAAGAATAAAGAGATTACTGAAGATGTTGTACAGGAAATATTTGTAACCCTTTCACAGAAATTACATACATTCAGAGCAGAATCAAGTTTTTCAACCTGGTTATACAGAATATCCACCAATGCTGCTTTAATGAAAATAAGAAAAGAAAAAAGACATATCAACGAAGAAATATCAGAAGATATTATTTTTGATAACGGTAATAAAAAAAAGTTTGTCTATGTTGCCAAAGATTCAAGCAAAAGACCTGATGATTATATTCTTAAAAAAGAAGCAGAACAGACCTTTAATAACGCTTTAAATAAATTACCTGAGACTTATAGGCTGGTAATACATCTAAAAGATATTGATGGTTTCTCATATAGTCAGATTGCAAATATTCTGAATATTTCAACGCAGGCTGTTAAATCAAGAATACACAGAGCACGACTTGTTCTTAGAGAAGATTTGTCAGAATATTTTAACGAATGGAGCGGCAATTAGATGTCTGATATAAAGTGTAAAGACATGGTTGAAAACATTATGGGATACATCGACCAAGAACTCGATCAAACTACACTATTTACACTTGAAAAGCATTTAGAGTTGTGCCCCGAGTGTAAATCGTTTGTGGATACATATAAAAGAATGCTAAGCTTAAGTGGTGATTTAAAAAATCAAAAGTTTGTAACACCGGATATTAGACAAAGATTAAAAGATATATTAAAGACAAAACTCAAACCCCATTAATGAATTTCTAAATTGTATTTGCACCTGAACTGGAATTACCACCAAAGAAGTTGTAAACATCATCCCTAAAGTGAATAGAGCCGTCATCTTCTACCCATACAGTAAAGTAGAGTATATGGACAGGTATCGGCTGTTTTAAATATACATTATTTGATACCCCTGAATTTATTGCATTCTGCACTTTTTGAGCATCCCAGTTGTTGTCATCATTAAAAACAAAATCCGCAAGATCAAGAGGGTGTTCAACTCTTATACAACCATGGCTAAATCTTCTGTTTGACCTGTTAAAGAGACTTTTAGTAGGTGTATCATGAAGATATACGCTGTGTTTATTTGGAAGCATAAACTTTAATTTGCCCAGGGGATTGGCAGCACCGGGCTTTTGTCTTAACCTGTAATTAAAGTTTTTTGGGTCAACCTCGTACCAGTTTACATACTCTGAACTTTCTACGGCAGCATCACTTAATGATACAATTTCAATATTTTTCTTTTTCAGATAGTCCGGGTCTTTTTTTATTTCAGGTAGAACTTCATCTACAAATATACTGGAAGGTATGTTCCAGAATGGATTAATTACAACATACTCCATATATTCACTGAATACCGGTGTATTCCAGTCCAGTCTACCTACAATCACTCTCATATCGAGTGTTTTTTGATTATTTTCCACACCATACAACTTAAATGCAGGAACGTTTACAAGAATATATTTCTCTCCAAGATTTTTAGGTAGTTTCCTCCACAAATCCAGATTTATTTTAATAGAAGTTATTTTGTAATCTAATGGTACGTTCAAAGCTTTTAGAGTATTAGTTCCAACTTCACCATCCTGCTTTAATCCGTGTCTTTTCTGGAATTCAGAAACTGCTGTAAATAACTGGTCGTCATATAAATTATTATTCAGATACTGTTCAGGATTCTGGTTTGCGTAAAGTCTTAAATCACCTGATGCATAAAGTCTGTGTTTAAGGAAAACAATTCTTGCATTTCTTGCACCTTTTTTTAATGTTGGCCCCGGAGGTACAGGCTGCCATCCTCCATTTGCACTTATTGTTTCGTATCCCTTTAATGCTTCCCTAAGAGAATAATATACTCTTGATTCCGGAAGAATTATTTTTAAAGCACTATTGAAATTATTAGTCTTAATGGATTTATTGATGATGCTTACAAGATTTATGTATGGCTCAGAGTAAGATAATTCACTAAAGTTTGGTCCAAGTTCGTATCTTCCAAATAATAAATCGGAGAAATACTGAAGATTTGAATTTGATACAAGAAGATCTATCTGTATTACCCTTAAAATGAGATCATTTCCGGATAATTTTTCGAGTTCAAGTATATTGTCTTCAATTTCCTGAAAATAGTAAAAGTCAGGATTCAATCCTTCGTAATCAGCATTTTTAAGCAGTTTTAAGTAAGTAAAAAAAGCTTTTCTGGGTTCTAAATTACTTTTAAACCAGGCCAGGTTGAATTTCCTGGATTTATAAAATGAATTCAATAATTTTGAAGCAGGATACTTTTTATTATTTATAATAATAAAATTTTCCTGTGCTGCAATTTTTACGGTGCGGTTTATAATCGATGTTTCTATCTTCTTTTCGGTTTTAACCTCTTCTTTCTTTTCTTTGGGTTCAGTAAGTACGGCATTTGGCTGTGCCATACATGAAACAATAAAGATCAGATAGAATAAACAGGATATAGTAATATATTTTTTGTTCATGATATTCATATAAAGATAACACATAATGTTGTTCTATAAATAAGTATTTACGTCTTTCAGGTCTAAATTTTTAAAATGGAACCTTTTTATTTTTCTTGTAGTAGTTTTCGGAAATTCTTCTACCTTTACAGTAAATCTGGATATTCTTTTGTATGGTTCAAGTTCCCTGTTTAATATTCTGATCTCTTTTTCAATAAGGTTATATAGCTCTTTGTCCTTATAATCAACACGATCTTTATCACTTATATTTTTGTATTCGTCAATACTTGGGTAGACAATTGCCTGTATTTCTTTGTCATCGGGACTTAATACAAGTGCTTCTTCAATAATTGGTAATTTAGTAAGTTTTTCTTCAATTTCTTCAGGAAAAATGTTTTTTCCGCCACTTGTTACAATTATAAATTTCTTTCTGCCGGTAATATAAAGATATCCGTCCTGATCAAAATAACCTATATCCCCAGTCTTTAACCATCCATCGGGTGTTATAATTGAATCTGTTTCTTCTTTGTTTTTAAAGTACCCATGCATAACATTGGGACCTCTAACTACTATTTCTCCATTATTTTCATTGTCAGTGTCCCTGATCTCAACATCATCACTTTCAATTACCTGTCCAACACTTCCTTTTCTTTCTCCTGATACCGGGTTTGCGCTGATAAGGGGTGATGTTTCTGACATGCCGTAGCCCTCTATAATTGTAATACCAAGACTCCTGAAACCTTCAAATACCCATTCTGGAAGACTGGCTCCTCCGCTTACAAGAAGCCTGATCTCATTTAAACCCAGTTTGTTTTTAATACTTTTTGCTAAGACGGATTTTGGTAATATTTTAACAAAATATTTCTTAATTCCTTTTTGAGACTCTAACTCTTTATTAACTCTGGATATAAGTTTTTCCAGAAGCAGGGGCGTGTTAATCCAAATTGTTGGTTTTACGTACTTAAGGTCTTCAAGAAGTTCCCTCGGCTTCATTCCCCTTCCATAATATATGGTTATTCCTGAATAAAAGGTTGAAAGTAAACCACCTGTTTTTT
>JAJCZQ010000045.1 GCA_029262335.1 Deltaproteobacteria bacterium | reverse complement strand
ATTTACCGGATCACCGGTAAGAGAAACCCTTATAGTATCTCCAATACCTTCGGCAAGAAGGCTTCCGATACCTATGGAAGATTTGATAGTACCCATCTTGGGTGTACCGGCTTCTGTTACACCAAGGTGTAACGGGTATTCAGTCTGTTCTGATAAAAGCTTGTAGGCTTTTATCATTTTTCTGACATCTGTGGATTTTACGGAAATTTTTATATCAAAAAAATCAAAGTCTTCAAGTATCATGACATGCCTGAGTGCACTCTCCACAAGTGCTTCTGCAGTAGGACTACCATGTTTCTTTAATATATCTTTTTCAAGGGAGCCGGAATTTACCCCGATTCTTATTGGTATGTTTCTTTCTTTAACAGCATTAACAACAGCCTGAATCCTGTATTTTGCTCCAATGTTGCCCGGATTCAGCCTCATGCCGTCAACGCCCTGTTCTACGGCTTCAAGGGCAAGTTTATAATCAAAATGTATATCTGATACGAGCGGAATCTTTATTGCTTTTTTGATACTGCCCAGGGCTTTTGCCGCTTCCATATCCGGTACGGCAACCCTTACAATATCACAGCCTGCTTCTTCAAGCCTTTTAATTTCATTTACTGTGGCTTCTACGTCTCTTGTATCAGTAATTGTCATTGACTGCACCGATATTGGTGCACCTCCACCGACTTTTACATTGCCAACACTTATCTGTCTTGATTCCCTGGTCATTTGAACCTAATAGGTTATATAAGTTTATTTTTAGTTTCAAGAATCCTTAACCACTGTTTCATATTCTAATATATTTGACTGCGATAAAGGTTGAGTTAAACTCTTTCGACTTAAAATAATTATAACCGCAGTTTTGTATTAATCACCACAGTCATTATAGTTTAATATATTATCAAATAAAAATGCGGGAGGAATATCGGCATGAAAAAACTTATTAAAATTAATACTTCAACACCTGCTTCAGAAAATAAAGGTGTTACATTTAAGAAGTTTGATAAAAAAGACAAAACAGAAACAGTTGAACTCACTGAAGAGCGTGTAAAAGCAGCACTTAGCGAAGTTTACGACCCGGAACTGCCGGTCAGTATCGTTGACCTTGGATTAATCTACGACACTAAAATTTCGGGCAATAATGTAAACCTTAAAATGACACTCACCACACCCGGATGCAGTATGGGATCAATGATAGCCGGGCAGGCCGAGATGGCTTTAAAAGAGATTGGTGCTGATAACGTACTTATTGAGGTTATTTGGGACCCGCCATGGAACCCTGACATGATGAGCGATGCCGCCAAAGAAAAACTTGGAGTTGGATAGTATATGCCCCTGACGCAGGATGAGCTGTTAAATATATTAAAAAAAGTTAATTACCCGGGTTTCAGCCGCGATATTGTATCCTTTGGAATTGTAAAAGACTTAAAGGTCGACGGATCAACAGTGTTTGTATCCCTTCAACTCCCCAAAGAAGACAAGAAAATTGAGGCGGAAATATCTGAAAGTGTTAATAAAAGCCTTAGTGATGTATCCGGGGTTTCTGACGTCCAGATTGATATTGGAATAAGAGAACAGTCCGGGAAATCCCAGGCTACCACAGAGCCAAGTAAAAAACTCCCCGACATCAAGCATTATATTGCCGTTGCAAGTGGTAAGGGTGGAGTTGGGAAATCAACCGTTGCAGTTAACCTGGCACTGGCCATATCTAAGAAAAGAGAAAATGTAGGCCTGATGGATGCGGACATATGGGGCCCAAGTGCACCTATAATGATGGATGCTGTAAACGAGAGGCCCGTTGCCACCGGCAATCAAAAGATACTCCCGATTGATAAGTTAGGAATTAAATTAATGTCTATCGGTTTCCTCGTAAATGAAGAAGACGCCGTAATCTGGCGAGGCCCTATGGTCCATGGTGCGATAAAACAGTTTATAGAAGATGTTGAATGGAAGGGCACGGATTACCTTGTAATAGATCTACCTCCCGGCACCGGGGATGCTCAGCTTTCACTTGCTCAGACAGCACCTCTTAGCGGCGGAGTAATAGTGACAACACCCCAGGACGTTGCTCTTATAGATGTAAAAAGGGGAATACTCATGTTTCAAAAGCTAAATATTCCCGTAATCGGAATTGTTGAGAATATGAGTTACCTGGACCTCCCGGACAGTAACACTCCAATAGATATTTTCGGCAGGGGCGGCGGCAAAAAAATGGCAGAAAAATTTGATGTGCCATTCCTTGGGGAAATACCACTTGATCCGGACATCAGGATCGGCGGAGATTCCGGTAAACCCATTATAGAATCTAAACCAGATAGTAAAGCTGCAAAGGCATTTATGGAAATTGCAGACAAAGTTCTGGAATTTGTTGAATAAGAGTCCTTACCCCTATCCTTATTGACCATATTAAATCAGTGATTATCTTAAAACTGTAGTATAATTTTTGAAATAAGATGAGCAAAGTTAAAGATTATTATAATTCTTTAGGCATTACTAAATCGGCTTCAAAAGATGAAATTAAGAAAGCCTACAGGGATCTTGCAAGAAAATATCATCCCGACCTTAATCCAGACAATAAAAATGCCGAAGATAAATTCAAAGAAATTCAGGAAGCATACGAAGTTCTTTACGATGACCAGAAAAGGCAGCAGTACGATGCCTTCGGAAGTACGGGGTTTAATTCTCAGGCTGGCGGAGGGCCTGGATTTTCAGGCAGCTATACATATTCCGGTGATATTCCGAGTTTTGATGAAATATTTAAAGACATATTCAACTTTTCCGGCGGCCAGGGTGGCCCAAGGCAGCAGACCAGGGGAAGGACAGGAAATATTAATGACCTGTTTGGAAATTTCGGCAGAGGCGCCGGTTTTTCCGAACAAAAACCCAAAAACACCCAGCATGAAATTACCGTAGACTTTGATACCGCAATAAAAGGCGGTACGAAAGACCTTACAATAAACAGCCGTGATGCAAGGGGAAAACAAAAGAGTGAAAAATTATCTATTAAAATTCCTCCCGGAGTAGATACAGGCTCTAAAATCAGGGTACAGGGCAAAGGCGAGCAGCTTGGAAATAAACGCGGTGATCTTATTTTAATGGTAAAAGTACAGCCCCATAAAATATTCAGAAGAGACAAGAATAATATTGTTGTTGACCTTCCCATAACTTTTTATGAAGCTGCACTGGGGACTAAAGTAGACGTCCCGACAATCGACGGTAAAGCACAGATGGTAATTCCGCCTGGAGTGCAGAATGGCTCCAAATTAAGGCTCAAGAATAAAGGTGTGAAGAATTTAAAAACAGGCAATAATGGCGATCAATATGTTATTATTAAAGTTGTAATGCCTGATAAAGCCGATAAAAATGTTCTGGAGAAACTTGAAGAAATAAAAAATTCCAGTCCTTATAATCCAAGAATAGAATTAGAAAAATATACTTAAACCTTCCGGGAGATAAATAAATGACCGAAGCACCACCGCCTAACGACAGCTTTAAAATGGATTTTTCAGGTTTTATATTATCTCTAAATACATCTGCACTTATTCATCTTGGCGAAATACCTGACCCCCAGTCAAGAGAAAGAATGGTTAACCGACCTGCTGTCAAACATACAATCGATATCCTTGAAATCCTAAGTGAAAAAACCAGGGGGAACCTTTCCGAAGAAGAAAACAAACTCCTGGAAGATGTGCTATACGACTTAAGATTAAAATTTCTAAAAAACTGATATTTCTCTCTCTGATAAAATAACCATGCTAAATAACCTCCGGATCAAATGAACTATTCATCAATAATTCACCAGTTTAAGAACAAAAAAATTTTGGTAGTAGGTGACATTATGCTTGATGAATATATATTTGGGACATCAACACGAATCTCACCTGAAGCTCCAGTCCCCGTAATAAATAAATCTGACAAATTACTTTCCCCCGGCGGTTCGGCAAATGTTGCTAACAATCTTAAACAGCTCGGTGTTAAAACTTTTCTGGTTGGTTCCGTGGGAAATGATCTAAGCGGCAAAGAGATAATGGGCTTATTAAGAAGTGAGGGTCTTGATTTAAAAAACATAATACAAGACAGCCTAAAACCAACAACAGTTAAAACAAGGATTATTTCAAACGGCCAGCAAATAGCCCGGATAGACCAGGAAGAAGTATGTGACATTTCTGTTAATATTCAGAACCAGGTTCTAAACCGTGTCTCAAAAGTTATAAGAATGCAAAAACCCGATGCTGTTATAATCTCTGATTACAACAAGGGCTTAATAACACGAAAGCTATGCAAAGAAATTATTAAACTGGCCCGCAAATACAAGATATTTATTTCAGTTGACCCTAAGGGTGATAATTTCTCCAAATACAACGGCGCTGATCTTATAACACCAAATAAAAAAGAGGCTGAGATCGTTACAGGCATTAGTTTAAAGAATGAAAAAGTTGTTAAAGCAGCTTTAAAAAAACTACGATTATTGTCTAAAACAAAGTCTTCAATTATTACACGTGGTAAAGACGGGATCAGTTATTTAAATACATCAAATAGTTATAAGACAGTCCCCGCACAAGAGGTAAATGTATATGATGTTACCGGTGCCGGTGATACATTCATTTCCGTATTTACACTTTCATTTATTATTTCTGATTCATGGGATGATTCTGCATACCTTGCAAACCTTGCTTCTTCACTTGTGGTAAGCACCGTCGGCACTACTTATACAACAGGTGACGAACTTTTTAAAGCAACTACTGTTAAAGATGAAAACAGTAAAGTTATGAAACTAACTGATTTAAAAAAAATCGTTTCGGCTTCGAAAAAAAGTGGGGACAAAATAGTATTTACCAACGGATGCTTTGACCTGCTGCATCCGGGCCATATAAAAATTATCAAAGAATCAAAAAAACTGGGAAATACATTAATCGTAGCTATCAACAGTGACAGTTCCGTAAAAAAACTGAAAGGCCCCGGCAGGCCTGTTGTAAAAGCTGCGGAAAGAGCACACCTGCTGGCATTAATGGATGAAGTGGATTTTGTAATAATATTTAATGAACTCACACCTCTTAAAATTATAAAGGAACTTAAACCTGAGACTATTACCAAGGGTGGGGACTACAAGGAAAGTGATATTGTCGGTTCGGATTATGTAAAAAGCCTGGGCGGAAGTGTAGTAACAATTCCATTATTAAAAAATCATTCAACTTCAAAACTGATAAAAAATATTAGTAAAAACTAACTGGGTTACTGGGCTGTACAAACCGAGTTGAGATACCTGTTGGAATTTACTCCCAGTTTCGAGTTAGGTGAGAGTTCGACAACTTTTCTAAATGAATAACAGGCCTGTCCCTTGTTTCCTTCTTTTAAATAAACAACGCCAAGATTAAAATGAGCTTCAGCATATTCAGGAAAGCCCGATATTGCCTGTTTAAACTCCTGAATAGCGTCCTGCTCCTTGCCTATTGAGGTGTAAAGTTTGCCAAGTTCGTTATGTGTATAAACATAGGCCGGGTTAATCTCAAGGGCCTTGTCGTAATACTGCTTGGCTTTATTTACATCCCCTTTCCTGAAATATGCAATACCAAGATTCGTAAGTGCACTTGCCCTTGCCCTGTATGTAGGGTCAGAAGCCGCAATGGAACACTCCTCGATAGCTTTATCATTTTTCTCTTCAAAAAGATAAAGCCCGCAAAGATTGTAATGGGCCTCGGTATATTTTGGGTCAAGTTTAATAGACTTGAGATAATACTCTTCGGCAAGTGTATTGTCTTTTAAGCCGTAATATATTATCCCCTTTATCAGGTAGACCTCGGGGTCTTTTTTATTTATTCTTTCAGCCGGCTCAAGGTCAATAAGGGCCTGTTGAAAATTGCCTCTCCTTACCGAAGCTATTGCAAGTGCTTTGGAGTTTGTAAACTCCGTATCCTTGTCCTTCACTCCTGGGCTGGCGCCGCTCTTGGAGCTGTTGGTGGATGTATAACATGATAAAGAAACTACACAAAGCAGTAATACAAATAATATTTTCTTCATAATATTCTATTCTATATTCGAAAGGTTCATAAATGCAAGATATCTTGCCTCTATTTCATCTTTCGTTAATTTTGCCAGCCTGTTTACACTGAAATCCTCTACCGTAAATGAAGCAAGTACACTGCCGTAAATAACGGCCCTCTTGTAATCATTTACGTTATTAATATCATGGCTTGCCACATACCCCATAAAACCACCGGCAAATGTATCACCTGCTCCGGTCGGGTCAAAAACCTCTTCAAGCGGATAGCTAGGTGCATAGAAAATACCATCTTTACTAAACATAAGTGCACCGTACTCACCCCTTTTAACGATCAGAATTTTTGGGCCAAGATCCATTATCTTCCTTGCTGCTTTTACAATAATTGGTTCTCCTGAAAGTTCTCGTGTCTCGGCATCGTTAATCATTAGTATATCAACATGGCCAAGTAATTTCTTTAATTGTTCCGGTTTACTTTCTATCCAGAAATTCATTGTATCACATGCTACTAATTTTGGTTTTTTTACCTGCTGAAGCACTTCATACTGAATTTCAGGGTCTATGTTAGCCAGGAACACAATATCTATATCTTTATAATGATCAGGTAATACGGGATTAAATGTTTCAAAAACATTAAGGTGTGTTTCAAGTGTTTTGGCCTCAGACAGGTCATAACCATAATGCCCTACCCATCTGAATGTTTCACCTTCTTCCCTTTTTACACCGTCAAGCTTAATATCATGGCTTTCAAGCAGCTGAATATGTTCTTCAGGAAAATCATTTCCTACAACCGCTACCACATTTACATCGGTAAAATTACTCGCGGCAAGTGAAAAATAAGATGCAGAACCACCCAGGATATTTTCAACTTTTCCAAACGGAGTTTCAACAGTATCAAGTGCCATGGAACCAACAACCAGTACGCTCATCAGATATACCTCTCAATTAATAGTTTGATTTTTTCATTATCAGATTTGTTTATTTCATCTTTGCTGGTAATTAAGGCATTGCTGAGTGCAGTTGAACAGCCGCACTTCTTTGCCTCTGGAATTAGACCAACTACATTTTTAATTACTGTTTTAGCCATTTCCACATTTTTCATAAGTGTCGCAATAATATCTTCCACTGTCACATCATCGTGCTCTTCATGCCAGCAGTCATAGTCAGTCGAAAGAGCGAGCGTGGAATAGCAGATCTCGGCTTCACGTGCAAGTTTTGCTTCCGGCATATTTGTCATGCCTATTACATCCACATTCCATGACCTGTATAATTCGCTCTCAGCCTTTGTTGAAAACTGAGGCCCTTCTATACAAATGTAGGTACCGCCCATGTGCACGGTGGCCCCGGAATCAAAGGATGCATTAAATAATACCTGTGATAACTGGCTGCAAACCGGATGTGCCATTGAGACGTGGGCAACTACCCCGTCGCCAAAAAAAGTGGATTCACGTTTTTTTGTATGATCAATAAACTGGGAAGGTATAACAATGTGCCCGGGTGCAATCTCGGTTTTCATACTTCCTACAGCACTTACCGATATTATCCAGTCTACCTCCATCATCTTCATTGCATATATATTTGCCCTGTAGTTGATTTCAGAAGGAGTTATTTTATGACCTTTCCCGTGCCTTGGAAGAAATATTAGTTCTGTATTGTTTAAAGTGCCTTTTACAAAACTGTCAGAAGGCTTCCCCCATGGAGTGGACAGTTCTACTGTTTCCACATCATGGAGCCCTTCCATCTCGTATAAACCACTTCCTCCGATCACTCCTATTCTAAACATTAATCATTCCCGTTAAAGTTATTTATTAAGTTTTACCTCTAGTGTATCAAAATTCAATGATAATTAGTGAATTATTTAGGAAATATGTTCTTTTTTACACCAGAAGGATAAGTATATCATCATGAATATTTTATTTTAATGAAATTTTTTATATTAATTGCCAGAATAAAACCAATAGTTAAATCATCCGGAATTAATTAAATGAGCACCTTTCATTATTTTCACTATGTTTTTGATAGCAAAAATATCCATAATATCCTGATCATATTATGATCAATTGAGTCCCGCTTATCAGCCTGATTGCTGGTATAAATTTTCACATAATCAAAAAATAATATTTTTATTAATTAATAGTAGTTACAACTATATCTTAAACCTAATATTTAATCATTAAAAGCGAATTTTTATTAAAAAATAGTTGTTGCAATCGAATAATTTTCTCCTAGACTATGTAAAAGGACAACCCCTGAGGGGGAGATTAAACTGGCATAAATTATGGTGGATGGGATCCCGAATATTTAGCCTTAATAGCCTGGATTAATCATAAGAGCTCTTAAATATTGTCCAGATAATAATAAAGGAGACATTTATGATTAACAGGAAATTTTTATACATATTACTTGTGCCGATATTTATTATGGCACTTGTTACATCTTCTTGTGACAGCGGAGGGGATGGTGGAAATGACGGTGCAATCCAAAGAGAAGGAGTGACTATACAGGGCGCCTTGTCTGATGTTGTAGTTGCAGGTGCTGACTCAAAAAACAGTTCAAAATTTATAGCATTCTTTGAAAATATAATTACTAAGATTGCGCATGCACAGACAACAACTGTACTGGAAGGGATATTAGTAGAAGCATTCGATGATGCTACAGATGCTGAAAATCCAATTTCTTCGGATACAACAGATGAAAACGGGGAATTTACACTTTTGGATGTTCCCTGTGATACACCGCTCAGGCTCGTATTCACACATGAAGATGTAAGTGTAAGCCTGGCTGAAGGTGTTATAGCTCCCTGCCCTGACGGTACGGAAACTGGTGTATTGACTATGACTTTTTCAATTAATTTCATCGATGGTGACGGTAGTAATGATGATACTGATGAACAGGAAGAAGTTAACAATGCGCAGATTAGCTGTCTCGGCGGCGACCAGCAGACAATGGTCGAAAACGAGCTCATTATTGATGGCGAAGGCGGCGCATGTGTTATAGC
Source organism: Deltaproteobacteria bacterium (assembly GCA_029262335.1). Taxonomy (GTDB): domain Bacteria; phylum Desulfobacterota_D; class UBA1144; order Nemesobacterales; family JAJCZQ01; genus JAJCZQ01. The sequence goes on along the minus strand of JAJCZQ010000045.1, from coordinate 40,669 downwards.
TGCTGGAAACTGTAATCTCGAAATATTTGCAGCTTCTGTAAAAATGATTAACTGCAGCACCTGTATTGATACCCGCGGAAACTCAAATGTTGAAATAAAAACAACTGAGTACGAGTGTGATGCTGCCGAGGACGGAATAAGGTCTGTTGGATCATCAGAGGTTGAAATCGACGTACTGGCTCTTTCTGAAATTGTTGATGATACACCAATACCATCAGATATGGCCCCATTACTTCAACTACTCGAAGATGAATCAGTTGTAGGTTCCGGCAGTGGAGATATCCTGATCAACGCAGGAGAAGACGGAGTTGACCTGAGGGGTAATACCAAAATCGAACTTATGGCCGCTATATTTGAAGAAGATGGCGACGGCGATGATGACGGCGGCGGTGAAGATGACGCTGATGATGACGATGACGATAATGATGATAACAATGATGATGGTGAAGACGATGGTTCAGATGACGGATCAGATGATGGCACTGGCGACGATGATGATGACGATGATGACAACAATGACCTTCCAATATTTACCAGAGATGGCGAAGGCGGAAATGTTATCATTGAAGGTGGTGACAACGGTATAATTGCAGTTGGTAATTCTGAAATGGAAGTAAGGGGATTCAGCTGTGAGATTATTCCGGGAACCAGTTCAAAAGGTAATGCAGAGATCGATGTAGACTGCGGATTGCCTTCTGATGATTTTGACGAATAAGCAGGATAGTAAACCTTTTTTCCGGGGAGGGTACTTACCCTCCCCTTTTTATTTTCTGGAAAGAATTATCAGGACCCTTAAAAAATTACTTTCAGGCACTTTTAATTCTCTTATATGCTGCAGTTTGAATTCATTGTTTTTAAAACTTTCCCATTCAAGCCTGCCTTCTTTTCCTCTCATCAAAACAATCTGCCCGTTTTCACTCAGATAAGGGGCTGATAAATTTAAGACTTCCCCTATGTCACTCACGGCCCTAGTTAATACACAATCAAACCTGTTTCTTTGAATACCGTTATTACTGTCCTCAGCCCTTGCTGCAACTGTTTCTATATTTTCTAGTTTAAGATCCCGTATTACTTCATTAATGAAAAAAATTCTCTTCTCCCTTGAATCAAGGAGAGTGAACTTGGATTTTTCATTAACTATTGCAAGCGGAACACCCGGAAAACCTGCCCCCGTGCCAATATCAAGTACGTTTGTGCCGTCTTTAACAAATTCAGATACGGTAAGTGAATCCAGGAAATGTTTGATAACAATTTCACTCTCATCGCTGATTGAAGTAAGATTGATTTTACTGTTCCAAATATTGATTAATTCAAGGTATTTTAAAAACCTGGCAGTCTGTTCCGAATCAAGATCGATTCCTAATTTACGGCAGCCTTTCTCAAGCAGATTATTTAAACTCAATTTAATACTCGTATAACACTTGGATGGGATACAACTATCTGGGGTGCCCCCCTGTGCATAGTGACCCTTCCGATGACTTCAACCGGCTTTCCTACGTAGTCATATGCAGGATCTATTTTAAAAAATCTGAAATTTGAAAGGCTGTCTTTAAAAAATACAAGATCAAGATTATTTTCTATACTTAGTACCATAACTTTGGAGCTGTTCTTTTTTATCCTGTCAATCTTTCCCCTTACAACAACCCTGTCATTTATATACTCTCCTGCCTGGAATGGTTTTATTAAGAAATCTCTATTATCTTTTGGTGTTTTAAAACTTTCAGGGCTTCCCCAGATGCCTATTTTATCTTTTTGCGCTTCCTGCTGGGCTTTGTTTATCCTGTTTTCATATTTCCTGTTTGGCCCTATAAAAAATGACCTTGCAAACCCTTCTCTTACAAGTTCTTCATTTACAAATTTTCCGTCAACAAACACATAGGCCAGTAGTCGTCCATAGGGGTCATATTTTTCTTCATCGATTTCAAGGGTGACATCTTTTCCCAGTACAAGTTTTTTGTTAAAAAGTGTTGATTCAATGCTAAAGGGATCACCAGGTGAATCGTCCCTAAGCATCTCAGGAGTGTTAATTCCAAGATACCTGACCCTGTCAGCTTTATGGTGGTCAATGATAATCGTATCTCCGTCTATTACTTCAAGTACACGGTATGTATCCGGATCCTTAGAATCTGTGCAGGAAACTACTAACAATAGAAGTAGTATTAAGAATAACGTGTATCTTGCTGTAATTATTGACATATTATTATACATTAAGGCTATTTATTAGCTTTTCTGGCAATTGTAAGAAACCCGGTATGTCCTATAATTCTGTCAATCGGACGGGTTTTTCCTCTCCTTACAAGATAATGTCTCTGGATAGTTTCAAATGTTTCTATAAATACAAAACCCTCATTTTCCAGGTGGTCTACAGCTTCTTCTATCTGGTTTACTGTTGGTGACAGGCTTATCAGCCTTCCGCCTCCCCTGAGGGCTTTATATGCGGATTTAATACCGTCCCAGGGCGAAGGAAGATCAAGCATCACTGCGTCTACACCTTCTTCCTTGAATCCGTCCTTTGCATCACTCAGGTTATACTCCACACAATCCCCAAGTCCCGCTTCTTCAATGTTTTTCCTGGCATTCTCAATAAAATCTTCCCTTCTTTCATATGTATACAGTTTTCCAGTAGGTGCAACTGCATTTGCGAGGGCTATGGACAGTGCACCTGAGCCAAGTCCGGTTTCTATGACCCTGCTTCCGGCACCGATACTTGCTTTTAACAGTATCATGGAGGCGTCCTTTGGATAAATAATCTGGGTCTGCCTCTTTACCTTCATCATCCTGTCTTCAATTGTTGGTTCAAGAAGAATAAACTTGTTATCAAGGCTTGAAGAGACTGAATCTCCGTATTCAAGTCCAACAGTATCATCCAGTTTGATAATACCCCTGTTTGAGTGAAAGTCTTTTCCCTCTTCGACTCTTAAAAGATAGGTTTTATTGTCCTCAGAAAGCAAAAGTACAAGGTCTTTATGTTTAATTTTCATATGATTTACCTTTTTCAAAAACAATAAAGATAACCGAACCGGCCAGCACTAAAATACCGGTAAGAAAATACATCATTGGAAATCCCCAGTACTTTGCAATTATCCCGAGTGGGAACGCAATGTAGTTTATACCAAGGCTGAATGACGCGTTAAAAGCCCCCATAGCTTTCCCTCTTTCCGAAGAAGATGCACGGTCTATAACTATGGCGCTTATTGTAGGGTATAAGAACCCGTATCCGAAACTGAAAAGAAATGAGATCAGAAGTGCTGTGTAAAAAGAATTGATTATAAACACAAATATTAACGACAGTGCCATAATCACCATACTCGGCGCTGCTATCAGCTTCCTGTCAAACCTGTCCGAGGCTTTACTGCCCAGAATTCTGATTGTTATTACCGTTAGGGTATATGTTAAAAAGAAAGTCGATACTGCAAAATCCCTTGACCTTAAAAATACCGAAAAGAAATGCAGAATACTTCCAAGCCCAAAGGCTATAATAAGGTTAGTAAAAAGTATAAGCCTGTATCTTTTTGATCCAATCAGTTTAAACAGGTCAAGGGCAAACCTGTCATTGGCCTTCGTAAACTGCCCTTCATCTGCAAGTAGTGCCAGCAATACAGCTATGAAACTGAAACCCGCGGCATACATAAAAAACATATCAAATCCTGACCTCAATATTATGAACTCACCAATAGACGGCCCTATTGCATAAGAGGCAATGGTAAATGCGCCGAACACTCCAAGCCCGTGAGCACGGATATTTTGCGGTATATTGTCAGAAACTGATGTACTTGCAGAAGTGAATGAAAAAGCAAAACCTATGCCCTGGAGAAGCCTTAAAATATAAATTTCCATACCAATCTGATCTACGGAAAGAAAAAGCAGCGTTGCAACAGACATCAGCACGCCCCCCAGTACGATAAAATACTTCCTGCCGTATTTATCTATCATGTAAGTAACAAGGGGGATAGAAGCAAGCGAGGTAATTCCAAAAGTCCCCATTATGTAACCAATATCTGCTCTATCACCTCCTAAATCCTTAATGTATAAAGGTAAAAGAAAAAAAGCAGAGAAATTACAAAAAAAGAAAAAATTGGAAAGTGTAATTAAGGTGAAGTTCTTTTTCTGTGCTTTATCAAGACCTGATATCATAGTTTTTCTGCCTGAATCTGTTTAACTTTCGCACGTAAAAACCTGAAAGTAAAATATATTTAAACTATATTTTGACAAGATACTTGGTCGTGATATATTTAGTGACTCAATTTTGAGCCGTTAGCTCAGTTGGTAGAGCAACTGCCTTTTAAGCAGTGGGTCACAGGTTCAAATCCTGTACGGCTCACATTGTCAACGTCCCCGTCGTCTAGCCGGGCCTAGGACATCGGCCTTTCACGCCGGTAACAGGGGTTCAAATCCCCTCGGGGACGCATTCTTTTCCGCGTCACAATAATCCTGTTTATGAATTTTAGCAATTTTATTTAAGAAAATCCTAAGAATATAAGACTGGCATATAATAATCTGTTTGAATAATAAAAAAGGCCCGGACAAGTTAATTACCCGGGCCTTTATAATAAATGGTAAAATGCGTTTAGAATTTCTACATCTTCACACCAAGTGTCTTAAGTGATTCAAGAGTAATCCCGCCGGTAGCCAGTCCGTTTGCATCCTGGTAAGACCTGAGGCCGGAAATAGTCCCGGGGCCTACTACACCATCAACTGGGCCAAAATAGTAGCCGTCTGTTTTAAGAGCTACCTGGATTTCCTTAATTACCTGTGATGTCATATTGGTCTCACAAAGTATTGGTTTCCATTCAAGCTTGCCCTCGGAAATTTTCTTGGTTTTCTTAACAGTCTGTTTTTCCTCGGGGATTGCCGTCCTGATTTCCTGAGCCGGTGAAACCTGCTTTTTGACTTTTACAGTTTCATACTCTGCCGGGATTTCAACCTTTGCAGTTGTAGGCGGGGTTTTCATCACGGTTTTCTCAACTATTCCGTATTCCGCAGGAATTTCTTTCTTTACAACCTGTGCAGGTGTCTTAAGGACTTTCTTGCTTACTGTTTTGTATTCTGCCGGCTCTTCAATAAGGCAAAGAATCTCACCTGTGGAACCGTCTACCTTTTCAATCGGGCCCCTGCCTTTTTTCCAAACTGTCTGTGCAGGCTTTACAAGAACCTGCTCCTCTATTGTTTCATATTCGGCCGGAATGTCTTCAAGTACTTCGTAGGCCGGCTTCAGCAGTACCTGCTCTTCGACCGTTTCATAAGTTGCAGGCACCATCTCAAGCTGGAATGATGCTTCCTTTACAAGAACCTTCTCTTCCACTATCTCAAACTTGGGAGGTACTATCTCGATCTGCTCCCCACCCTGTTTCTTTACCACCTGCTCTTCGTACGTCTCGTACTTTTCAGGGACCTTTACCCTCGCATAACACTCCCCTGGTTTTGCATTTGGGGGGTAAAGTGATTTATCGGTAATGGTGTCCCCTGTCTGCTGGGATACTGTGGGTGACACATAAAAACCGACAACAAATAAGAATACCAAAATTGAAAATATGGCAATATTCCTCATTTTAACGCCTCCTATAAAATTGATTAATAATTTTATAGAATAATGAGTGTTTTGAGGGATTTAAACCATAATTATTAATTATTTACTTGTAGTTATTTTTGATTAATACAGCTAACTGTTTTTATAAAAAAAGGGTGTATACAGTAATCTGCATACACCCCTTGTACTTTTTTATTGATATTTACTTTAAAGTTTGCTCGACTGTGGGCCACCCTGACCCTTATCACTGCCGCCATCAGAGCTGCTGCCTTTATCTCCGCAGGCTTGTGCCGGGGTATTTATATCAATTACGTGAGAAAAAGGAATTAGCCCGCCAAGTATTAAACCAAGGGCAACCGTTACTTTTATTATTGATTTTTTCATTTTTATCTCCTGATTGATTATATAATATATAATAAACAACGATTATGAAAAAGAAACAGTTTTTTTATTTAATATTAATGTTCTCCTTCCTCTTTGTTCTGAACACAGTCAGTACATTTTCCTATACCATATATAAATGGAAGGATAAGAACGGTTTAGTTCACTATACGGATAAGAAGCCTGTCGAGAATGTTAAAATAATAGAAATCATCAGGACCAAAAAGAAAATTCCTGTCCCGGATAAAGAAATAGTAATCGTAGAAGAAAAGGTTGATGAAAATGTGGCCGCTGTTGAAGAAGAACTTATACAGGAAGAGATAAGACAGTATTGGAGAAACCTGGCACTAAATATTGAACTAAAAAAAGAAAGAACGCTTGAAGAGATCTATATAATAGAAAAGAAGATAGATATTTTAAAAAGTAATATCGATTATTATCTTATTAACGGCTACAAGGCAGATCTTATGATTCTTGATTTAAGATATCTTGAAGGAAGCCTGCCTCCTCTGTTTGAACGCCTCGAAATTATAGAAGAAGAAAAAGAACAGCTTAGAATTGCTGCACGTAAACAGGGAATACCTCCCGGTTATCTAAGGCCTTAAAAATTTAAGCGTATTTTTTGGATTCTTCTTCAAACAGTGATTTTAGTTCGTTTGCCTTGGAATCATAATCTTGAGTATTTGCCCATGAATTTCTTGGCTGAAGCAGGTTTGAATCAACTCCTGGGCACTTAACAGGTACCTGTAAACCAAATACAGGAACTTCTGTAAATTCACCATTGTTTAAAGTCCCATCAATAGCGGCAGTTACTAATGCACGTGTTGAAGGAAGCGGCATTCTCTGCCCTACTCCGTAAGGCCCGCCTGAAATACCGGTGTTTAAAAGCCAGACGTTTGCATTATGTTCTTCCATCTTGCTCTTTAGCATCTCGCCGTAAAACTTTGGAGGCCTTGGAAGAAACGGTGCCCCAAAACAGGAACTGAATGTTGCCTGTGGTTCACTTACACCTCTTTCCGTACCTGCCACTTTAGCAGTGTATCCAAGAAGAAAGAAGTACATTGCCTGCTCAGAAGTAAGTTTTGAAATAGGAGGAAGAACACCAAAAGCATCATAGGTAAGCATAAAGATAGTGTTTGGAATCCCGCCCACACCTTCAGGCACAATACCCTGGAGTGAATCTATCTGGTAAGCACTTCTCGTATTTTCAGTATATTTATCACTATTAAAATCAATTTTTCTTGATATTGGATCAAATTCAACATTTTCAACTATGGACCCAAATTTTAATGTAGCGCTGTAAATTTCGGGTTCTGTTTCAGGATTAAGTTTTATGACCTTCGCATAACATCCGCCCTCAAAGTTAAATACGCCTTTGTCGTACCAGCCGTGTTCGTCATCACCAATAAGTGCCCTGTCCGGGTCGGCTGACAGCGTAGTCTTGCCTGTACCTGAGAGTCCGAAGAATAATGAAACATCACCTTCTTTTCCAACATTTGCTGAGCAGTGCATTGGAAACACATTTTTATTCGGAAGCAGGAAGTTCATTGCGGCAAAAACGGATTTTTTCATTTCACCTGCATACTCTGTACCGCCTATAAGAGCTATCTTTTTTTCGAGGTTAAGAAGTATGAATGTCTCGGTCCTGGTCCCGTCTACCTCAGGGTCTGCTTTAAAACCAGGTGCGGAGATAACCGTAAACCCAACATCCTTATGCGGTATCTCGGATAATTCGGGCCTTATAAACATATTGTTTACAAATAAGTTGTGCCATGTGTATTCATTAATTACCCTCACGTTTTTTCTGTATTCGGGATGGGCACATACGTAAAGGTCTCTTACAAATATTTCTTTGCCTTCAAAATAGTTCATGACCTTATCGTATAATGAGTCAAATGCTTCCGGAGAAATAGGCTGGTTTACCGGGCCCCAGTGGATAAAGTTTTCTGTTGAAGGTTCTTTTACAATAAATCTGTCTTTGGGAGATCTGCCGGTATGTGCACCTGTGTATGCAACAAGGCTGCCGCCGTCTACAATCTGACCTTCACCTCTTTTAACTGATAATTCATATAATTCAGGAATTGATAAGTTAAAATGAACGTTTTTTGGATTTTTAATTCCATGCTGTTCCAGAATCTTTACACCATCAACAGAAGACATTTTAAAACCTCCGAGCAAAATCTAAATTGTTGTAAGAATCTTGGGAAAGGACAAGAGAATAAATTATTTTTTAAATTTTTTCAAGCAATTAAACAGAATTTATGGAATAAAAATAAATTTTATTTCTTACATTCCAATTTTATTTCCCATTAGCCTGATTTTTATCATTTATCCATCCGGTAATTGCATCAATTGTGGCTTCCGGATTTTCCATGCAATCATGCTTTGCATCGGGAATATATACAAGTTTCACATCGGTGTTCCCGGTTTTTTTCAGTATACCCATTAACTCTTTTGGCTCAGAAGGGTCTACAACATCGTCAATTTCACCGTGAATAAACAGAATTGGTACTTTAACCTCTTCAATAAGATCACATGTCTTTGCAAAGACTGCTTCAGGGCTTCTCATAAACCACCAGGTCCTGTAGGTAAACATCTCTATATCCACCGGGTTAAAGGAATTTCCCCACGCCCTGTATACAATAAATATCTGGTCATTTGCTTCATTTCGGGGGTCCGGCCCCAGTATCTGTTTGGCCCTTTTATAAATATCATCATACTGCGGCAGGCTGTTATTCTTTTCAAGCCTCTTTCTTTGTGATTCCGGCAGGGAATAAGAACAGCCTTCAAGTATCAGCCCCTTTATATTCTTGTCCTGGGATTTAACGGTGTAGTAAACAGACAGGTTTGCTCCAAGGCTGTAACCAAGGATATAGATATTTTTAAAACCCATTTCTACCAGCACTTTAATTGACTCTTCTATATCCTGGTCGGATTTATCAAATATACCGTCACCCATAATCTGGCCAAGAAAACCAAGCCTTGTATTTATGGACAAGGTACTCACACCTTTTGCAAGAAGCGCGGGGGGAAGAATCTGAGGTGTACCACGGGCAAGGAAATTACCCAGCACCCCGTGTACATTAATAATAATAGGATTATCGTATAGTTGAGATTCTGTTTCAAACTTTGGGGTTGTAAGTAGTGCGTTTACTTCGAATCCGTCCCTGGTGGTAAAGGTAAGTAAATTACGCTGCTTAGTTATCTTTTGCATTGTTAAATCTTCTGTCAAGCCACCTTACTATGATATCTCCGAGTTCTTCTTCTTTTCCGTATAATGAATGCCCGGTGTTTAGATAAAATGCAGATACATCATCGTTCCCTGCCTCAATAGCTACCTGTGCAAGCTCATGTGTTTCATGTGAGTGGACCACTTCATCGTTCCATCCCTGTATTAGTATTATAGGTTTGGAAATATGCTTGATCTGTTTATAGCCCATTGCATCTTCAGCTTCGGGGCCTGCTAAATACCACCATGTTTTATAGGTATAGATCTCTGTGTGTTCAGGTTTAAAGGTGTTGCCTCTCGCTTTGTATACAATTATGGTCCTGTCCTGGTCTGAATCCTTTGGGTCTGGTTTGAGTATCTCCCTTGCTTCCTCGTATACTTCATCGTAACTTGGCTGACTGTCCCACTTGTTCCAACGCCTTTTAATTGAATCGGGCATAGAATAAGGAGTGGCCAGGGCAATAACTGCTTTAAGCGAGGGGTACCTGGTTATATCATCTCTAAGTGCAGCATATTTGAGTAGTACACTACCACCCAGGCTGTAACCTGAAATTATAATATCGGTGTATCCTATCTCTTCCAGGTACTTCATAACGCCGTCAATCTGAGGGATTGTATCCTCAATTATTCCGTATCCGAAGAACAGCCCAAAGTTGGCCATTCGGGTATTTATTGAAATTGAGGAATAACCTGCCTCTGCAAGTATCGGCGGCAAAAACCTTTGGCTGCCATCAAGGAAATTACCAAGAAATCCATGTACATGGACTATTATGGGTTCTTTCTTCCCATTATCTTTATTATGCAGTGATTTATAAAATAAAGCGTTTACTTTGCTTTTTCCGACGGGAATTGAAATCAATTCCTGTTCCATATTTTTCATATACCAGGCCTCACCTTAATAACACGGCAGTATTATAACGTGAATATAAATATGGAAAAGGTTATAAATAAAATAAATAACAGTGTGGAATTATGAGAACTAAATTATATCGTTTAAAAGTTCATGATTGCTTCTGATATTATCGGCATGAATTTTAGCTTCCTGCCAGTTTTCACAACTGCAGTATGTAACAATATTTTCAGACAAAGAGGATTTAAGTATAAGGGATTTCGATTTTGAGTCCCAGATTAATTGCCAGTTTTGTTCTTTAAAATTTCTAACCCATCCGAATGGAAAGGAACCTACTAGATCCATAATTTAATTTCTCTTTTATTCCCCTATGACCTGCCCTTCTGCTTCCCTTACGGCAAGTGGTTTTTCATAACCCGGCTCTTCTGTTGGTACAACATAACCAGGCTCTGAAGATGCCTGTCCGACAGTTTCTGAGACAGAATCAAGTGATTCAAATGGTTCTGCTTCATCTACCGGGTCGAGTGACCTGTAAGGCCCTTCGTTAAACCTGTTTACCGGGTCAATTGATCTTCTGGCTGTCTCAACCTGTGGAGCATTGGGGTTTGTAGATTGTACATCTGTTAATAAAACTCTTTCTATTTCCTGTATACCTTTTGAACCCTGGAACTTGGCATGCAAAAATCCGCATTCCCTTATTCTGTCTGCACCTGTTTTTCCATCAACCTTACTGTTAAGAAAAGGTTCTACATAATTCTCTTCAAGGCTGCAGTCCGGGCAGGAAAATACAATTATCTCATTGTATTCGCCTTCGGAATTTACTTTTATTTCAATATCATGTTTCTCGTAATAGTCATTCCATGTGTAGATGCAGTATTCTCTTTGTGGATTTGGCCCAATATTTGAAAATTCTATTGTTACTTCTTCTGCATTCCCTTCATAGACCGAGTAGTCAAAATCATCGGAGTCTGCAAAAGAAATGGATGGAATTATGCATAAACCAAAAAGTAATACTGCTGTTAATGTAAATGATGCTTTCATAACACCGGATCCTCCAAAAAGATTTATAATAGTTTACTTCACTTTTAACTAAATTATAAATCTTTTTTGGAGTTTAGGGTAAATATTTATTATTTTTGTTGAACTCTTGATTCTTCTTTATATTTTTTAATCATTCTTTTGCCGGAATCCGATGCAGGTGAGGCAGGGGCAGATTCAAATTCACCAATAGCATCATTAAGGGCCTCTTCCTGGGCCATAGAATTTGAAGTCTTATAATCAGACCTGTTTAACCTTTTTACAGACTGGAGTGCACTCTTTAACTTGTCCACTGCCCTGACGGTATAACCCTGTTCGTAATCCCTTGTCGCAGAATCCAGCTCTTTTGATGCCTTTACCGTTTCCATATCAGCAATAACATTTTTATTCTCGTTCCTTACCACCTTTTTCTGGTCTTTAGTGACATTATAATTTACGGTTTTATCAATATTATGTGGTTTTCCGTTTTCAATGTCTGTGTATTTAAGTGAAGAAGTAAAAAGGTCGTTTTTTCCTTTTTTTCCTGTAGGGACCCTAAGGCTCATTTTTATATTTCTTTCCTGGCCTGAATAATAATTACCAAGTTTTATTCGGATCTTGTCACCCTTTTTATCATAGGTATATCCATAGAGTTCTTCAAGCTCCACATCATCATCTAGGTCGATCTCAAGTACAGCATCACGGGCAATAGTGGAACTCATTTTTCCGAACTCCTTATCAAATATATAGGCAATCTGCTTAGGTGATTCAATAAAGTAGTAATTGCCTGCCCCGTATTCGGCTACGGTAGCCATCAAATCTTCGTCAAAATGAAGTCCAAGACCCATTGTGGTTATATACATACCTTCTGATGAGGCCCTGGAAGCAATGTTTGATAGTGAATAAAGATCTGTTACTCCCCTGTTTGCAAGCCCGTCTGATAGCAGTATCACCTTGTTTATCCTTCTATGGTCATCTTCATATTTTAGCTCTCTTATGGCTTCTATAAGCCCTGATGAAAGGTTAGTGGCATTAGTGGGATAGATCTGGTCTATTTTACGCCTTAGTTTTGACTTATTTTTCAACTTCTGAAGCGGGGATATCACCCTTGCATAATCAGAGTATGCAACGATCCCTACCCTGTCATAACTGTTTAGATTGTTGATCATACTCTTGGCAGCTTTTTTGGCATAGGCCATCTTACCCCTTTCATTCATTGACCCGCTTTCATCAATAACAAGTACAAGATTTACAGGGGGCCTCTGTACCGGCCTTACCTCATCGCCCCAGAGTTTCATGTTAACAAGCATTTCCCTGTCCGATTTATATTCAACATATGGATTGCTTATTTCCGGTTTCATATGGACCGGCCCGGTATATAATGACTTTGCATTTGCATGCACAGCCAGGAGAAAAAAGGAAACTAATGTTAGGAATATACTTAGATATATGTGCTTTATACCTGATTGCATTTTAAACCTCCGAATCTGTATTTATCTGTTAATACGAATGGAAGTTCTTTTAGTTTTAAACTGTAGCAATTTAAGAATAAAGCTAAGATATTAATTCCAAATTATTATATTGTTTACGTTAAAAGGTTTGAAGAAGAGGTAATTAGATATACTACTTCTGCTGCTTAAGATAAACTTCTTTTATCTTCCCGTTAAAAAGGTGGGATTTATGCGGTGTAAGTTCTTTGGCCTTATCATAAATCTCAAGGGCTTTGTCATACTGCTCAAGCTTAGCATAACACTCACCCTGTAACAGATATAGGTCTGTTTTTATTGATATAGAAGGTTCGGGATCAGCTTCAAGAAGTTTCTGAGACCTTTCAATAGATTCCACGCAGTCACCCTTATACTGCATGGTTACAATCTCGTTTAGTTCATTCCGGTAACCGTTTGCTATCTCTACCCGTTCTGACGGGCTGATAGAGCTGGTGATTTCAGCGGTACGTGACATTGACCTGCCGATGGTATTACTGCTTTTAACAGTCTCACTTTTTAGTGTGTCTTTATCTAAAGCCGCCAACTGAGACTCATTACCTGTCTTGTCTTCATTTAAGTTATCACGGCTATTTTCTTTTAGATCCGCAAATGCATCATTTTTTTCAGCTACCCTGTCATCGGATTTAATTCCTTTGGGTAAATCTTTATTAATACTTTTCTGCCTTATAGGTGCTCTTGCATTATTAATTGTTGAATCCGCCTCTGCAGGCTTTGCGGCATATTCCTGTTTCTTTTTTAATTCAGCCGATGGTGCAGGGATAGATTCCGATGAAGGGACATTTGCATTACGTTTGCCCGCAGAAACAACCTTATCAACTTCTTTATCCAAGACTTCCTCTTCTTCAACTGCAGTTTCCATCTGGTTTAATTTTCCGGCACTTGCCTTATAGTCAGACCTGAATTCCCGGCTGGCAGTATTTTCAGCAACCGGAATGATGTTTTTGTTTTTAAGATAGTCCTCTCCTGTAGAAATCCAGAGCATTCCAATAATTGCAACCGCAAGCGCGGGGGCCAAGACAGGAAATCTAAGCCACCTCTCGTAAATTGATTTCTTTTCATGTTTCACGGTTTTCTTTACCTGTTCACTAATTCTTTCAAGCACCTCAGGGGAAGGATCTATATCATGGTCCGATTCTGAAACGGACCTTATGGATTGATACTGTTCAAATATTTCCCTGTACTCATCAGAACTGTTTAATGATTCTTCAAAGATTTTTTTATCATCCCCCGACAAAGTCCCGTCAAGGTAATCAATAATCATTTCTTCAAATTGTTGTATGTCCATATTTATACCTCCCCCGTTTTTTTATACTCATCAAAAAAACCGGTACTGAGGAGCAGTTCCCTTAACTCTTTAAATGCATACCTGTGCCTGCTTTTTACTGAATTTATATTTGAATCAGTAATCACGGCAATTTCATCAAACTTTAGCCCTTCTATTTCCCTTAAAATAAATACTTCTTTATATTCTTCCTTAAGGCCGTTCATCTTTAAATGCAGCTGCTCTTTAATCATTGTGTTGTGAAACTGTTCGTCCTGGGATCTGTCATCACTTTTTACAAGCTCAAGATAAGTTACGTTTGTACCGTCTTCATTACCAATATTCTTATCAAGTGAACTATGCATCCTGTATCTTTCTTTTCTTATAAAATCTATTGTATGGTTTCTTGCAATCCTGTAGAGCCATGCGGTAAATTTTTTATCTTTACTGTAGTTCATTCTATTTTCGGCAACTTTTATAAATACTTCCTGCAAAATATCTTCTGCATTTGAAGAGTTTCCTCCAACCATTCGGTATATAAACCTGTACACACCTTTACTGTGACGGTTCAAAAGGAGATCAAAGTAGCCTGTATCACCTTTTTGGAACTTACCCATAGCTTCCTCATCTGTTATTTCACTTTTCTTTAAGAATCCAAACACTGAGCGCTCACTTTTTCTGGCATCTAGCTGCTAATAACCAAGAACTAAAAACTAACATCTAACTCCTAATATCTATAACGAACGGGAATGCAAAAAGTTTTCCTGTAAAATATAATTAATTTATTTGCAATGCTCTTTGGCATAATTAATCATCTGTTCTTTGAACGGACGGTAAACTATCATTGCCACTGCAGACATAAAAACAAGAAGATAAAGGTCAACTTTATTCTTGCCGATAATAAATAAAAAAAGTCCCAGTACTGCTACAAATTCAGCCATTGCCATTGAAGTTATGGTGGCCTTTATGTATTGAAAAACTGCCGGATCAGCAGAGTATGTATTACTATCATTCGAAATTTTAGAATTGAGTATAAACTTTCTTACATATTTTATGGAAAATATTAAAAGTCCCGAAATAAAATAAAACGCATATCGTAAAATGTTTAGTACACCCTTATCAACAGGAATATTAATTTTATCTTCCAGTGATAAACCTACAAGCATATATACAAAAAGTGCAATAAGCATTGCTATCCATATTATATAAATACTTTTCCAGCTTTTATCCAGATCATCCATACGAGACTATTATTTTAATTTTTCATATTTTTTAATGCATTTTCACATTTCGAAGAACTACGACAACCCAGAATATAAATATAATTGTTCCTGTAAAAAAGGCATAAGAGGCCCTGGTTTTTAATGTTGGTTTTAAATTATTATTCCGGGGCCGTATTATCTTTATAAGAGAGTAAATTAAACTGTTTAATAACCATCCCAAAAAGAAGGCAACTATAAATGAAAGGACGGAAAAAAGGTAAACAGCATTCATAATACAGAGTATTTAAAAATTAATGTGAATGTCCGCCCGGGCCATGTACATGTCCGTGCTCAAGTTCTTCTGCTGTTGCTACCCTTACATCTTCAACAGATACATTAAAATGAAGGACTTCGCCTGCAAGCGGATGATTTGCATTTACTCTGATTGATTCTTCTTTAATTTCTTCTATTGTAATTAGCTGTGTGTGGCCTTCAGGGCTCTTTGCTTCAAACTGCATTCCCGGCTGTATATCATCCACGCCTTCAAATGCACTATGAGGTACTTCCTGTACAAGATCAGGGTTAACAACTCCGTAACCTTCCTCCGGCTGTATAGTAACATCCATTTTGTCACCGGCACTTTTACCTTTTAGTTCTTTTTCAAGGCCGTCAATAAGGCTCTGGGTACCGTGCATATATACTAGAGGTTCTTTCCCCTCCGAGGAATCAAGCTCATCACCTTTGTCATTAGAAAGCTTGTAATGTATTGAAACTACTGTTTTATCTTCTATTTTCATAGTGTTCTCCAATTAATTTGTTGGATTATTATACAGTATTTAAGAATTATTCAACCACTTTCCTATATTCCATATAGTCTGCAGTTTTCTCAGAAATCTCTTTTCCAAAGAGCCTGTCTATTACATGAAAACTCATATCAATCCCGGCACTTATCCCACCCGAGGTTATCACTCTTCCATTATCAACGTAACGCAGCCCGCCTTCAACTATTTCAGTATTGGTAATTAATTCCCTTAATTCTCCATACGCCTGATGGTGGGTTGTAGCCTTAAGTCCATCGAGCAGCCCGGCTTTAGCGAGTACCAATGCCCCGGTACAAACAGACAGTACTAGTTCAGATTCTTTTGAAACTGACATTACCCATTCTATAAATTCCGAATTATACACAAGCGGCCTTACACCCTGGCCGCCCGGAATGAGTAAAATATCCAGATGGTTAATTTCTTTAATAGAAAAATCTGCAACTATATTTAGTCCATTTTTAGCAACAACATTTTTCTCACCAACAGAAATCAGAGAAATATCAAAGAGTTCATTATTATTTTGCTCTTTTGTAACAGAAAAGACTTCGAAAGGGCCGGCAAAATCCAGTACTTCAACATCATGGAATACAACTATTCCAAGTTTTCTTTTAATCATTGTTAAGTAGTTACGGTCCCATATTATTTGAAACTTCGATATATTCTTTTACAAGTTCCTCAATTAACCCCTTTGCACTTGTTTTCCTGGACATCGCTGAACCCTGACCTGCCCAAAATGACATAAACTCACTGTTATTAAGCTCTTTTGCCTTTACCCTAAGTTCACGTGTATGCTGGTGCTGTGAAGGATATTCGGGAATCTCTTTTTCAAACTGCTGCATTTCCGATGTAAATCTTGTTTTAATGCCGCGAGCAAATTTACCCGTGTATGCATTTGTAAGAACGGTACTTACATCTTCACTACTAAGCAGCAGCTCTACCCACGACTGATTAACATTGGCTTCCTCGCATGCAAGAAACGCCGTCCCCATCTGAACTGCCGATGCCCCGAGTGATAGTGATGCATATATTCCCCTGCCGTCCATAATCCCGCCGGATGCAATTACCGGGATATTAAGCCTGTCTGCGATTTGGGGTACAAGGGCAATTGTCCCCACAAGGGGTAAGCCGTTTTCAACATCAAAACTTCCCCTGTGGCCGCCGGCTTCGTAGCCCTGGGCCACAACTGCATCACAGCCTGCATTTTGGAGTGCTATCGCTTCCCCAACAGAGGTTGCGGTACCGATTACGAATATATTATTCCTTTTTAGTTCTTCGGTATATTTTTTTTCAGGTATTCCGAATGTAAAACTGAATACCCGCACTTTATTATCAAGAACAACTTCAAACTGCTTTTCAAAATCGGGAAAAGGGGCAACCTGACCTGTTAGCTCGACTCCAAGTTCAGTTGCATAACTACTCAATTTCTCGCTGATATTTGTTCCAGGTGCTGTTATTTCTTTATCTGGGTCAGTAATGAATAGGTTTACTCCAAAGGGATTATTCGTTTGGGATTTAACTTCACGAATCTGTTTTTCAAGAATATCAGGAGTCAGATAACCTCCACCGATTGACCCCAGACCGCCGGCATTAGAGACAGCAGCCACAAGTTCGGGGCTGCTTGGGCCACCTGCCATTGGGGCTTTGATTACAGGGATTTCAACACCAAGCAGTTTTATAAATTCTTCTGATTTTAATGGCCACCTGGTATTCATATTCTATAATATTATTAGTTTTTATTTATCAAATAAAGGTTCAAATTAAATTTATTAAAATACCGATATACCTGTCATTGTAGTAAAAAGCTCTAGTGCCTTGGTACCGGCAAGTGAATTACCGCTTTCATTTAGTCCGGGAGACCAAACGCATATGCTGAATTTATCAGGCATTACGGCAACAATCCCCCCACCTACGCCGCTCTTACCAGGCAGTCCAACCCTGTATGCAAAATCGCCTACAGAATCGTATGTACCGCATGTCAGTAATATTGAATTGATATATTTAGTTTGTTTCTCAGTTGTAATAACTTCGTCAAAATGGTGTGACCTTCCATCATTGGCAAGAAATATACAACTGTTTGCAAGATCACAGCAGTTCATGGCAAGTGAGCACTGATTAAAATACACATCAAGCACCTGCTCGGGTTCATTATCAAGGTTTTTAAAACTTTTCAGAAAATTTGCCAGTGCCTTGTTAAGGTAGCCGGTTTTATTCTCTGACAAAGCTACATCAGGGTCATAATTAATATCTTTATTACCGGATAGCAGTCTAATAAAATCCAGTATTTTATCTTTAGGATTATCAAAATTGGATATCAGGACGTCTGTGATTACCAGTGCACCGGCATTAATAAAGGGGTTTCTTGGTATACCGTTTTCATATTCAAGCTGCACAAGGGAGTTAAAAGGGTTACCGGACGGTTCCCTTCCTACCCTTGCCCAAAGCTTTTCTCCTACAAGTTGTTTGGCAAGAGTAAGTGTAAAAAGTTTTGATATGCTTTGAATTGAAAAATTTTCATAGGCATTACCAACGGAATGTGTCTTACCATCTACAGTATGAAGTGACATGCCAAACTTTTCATAAGGGACATTTGCAAGCTCCGGTATATAGGACGCTACCTTACCAAGTTTTAAATATGGCTGAATTTCCTCATGTATCTCGTTAAGTATGTCCTGGTAGTTCATATTTAAATTTCTACAAAATACTAACGAACGTTAATACTATTATATTGTTTTATAAAGACAGAATCATCTTTAAATAGATTTTGTAATTTATTTTTATCAATTTTATAAATGGAATTTTGTGATTTATAGCTTAAAAAATATTTAATTGTATTTATTAAAATTATAATTTTTCTCAATACGATATAGTTCTGAGGATCCATTGAAATTTTCATATTATTACTTGATTCATTTTCAAACCATTTGATGCATGTCGTAAGTCTATCTTTCATATTTTTTATATCATATCTATTATGCTTTAAATTTAATATCTGGATTGTGTTAAACTGTATGGAACTGGACTTATAAAAATTAGGGATAATTTGTTGTATAACACCACCCGAACCCCACCAGGATATTTCATCAAGATGTTCCTGATATGGTAAAATAAAATTATCAGAAATTAAGTCCATGTGATATGCAATCATTTGCTGGTCAGGTTTATCGTAGAGTTGAAATTCTAAAAAACTTATTCTCTTTTTCCTGGTTACTGGTACTACAGGAAATCCAATTGCAGGTTTGTGTTCTAACAGAAGGTTTTGGAATTCATCCCAATTACCTTTAGTAAATTTTATATCATCATCACAAAATATATAATAGAGATAATCGTCTTTTTCTTTTGCTGCCTCTAATAGTTTGTTTCTGCCTTCCGACCAGGTTGAGTCTGGGAAATAGATTGCATTATCAACTTCTTGATCAAAGGTTAAGTAAATAATATCTCTGTTATCATTCTCCATAAGATCCTGATAATTAGCTATTAATGATGATTCACCCTGAACCATATATACAAAATTTTTCACTTTTAATAATTTCCCTGCTAATTTATATCATTGTACTGTTTTAATAATTTAGAATCGTGATTAAGAGTCCCCAGTAATTTATTTTTATTAATCCTATGATTAACAGGGCCCAGCTTTCTGTTAATAAAGTATATAATTGTAAGAATTAACAATTTTAATCTTATTTTAAGCTTATGTTTTTTTTGATTTACTACGGGAATAAATTTTGATACAAACTCTTTATTTAACCAATCTTCGGAAATTTCTTTAAATACTGACCTGTTTGAAAGATCGTACCTGTCATGTTCCTTGTTAAGTATTTCAATATTGTTGAACTGTAGGGATTTTGAACCATAAAAATTTTGAATAAGAGTTTCCTGAATATAAGATGAACACCAGAACATTACTTTATCTAATTCCTCAATATAAGGGATCACAAGACCATCTTTTATAACATGGATGTGAAAAGCCATTAGTTGTTCATCGTTAATTAAAAACGGCTGGGTTTCAAGAAATCTTATCCGTGTTTTCCGGGTTTTTGGGAATACAGGGCAGCCTATAGCAGGTCTGTGTATTAAAAGCTGTCTTTCAAACTCATCCCAACTTCCATACTTAAATTCAATGTCATCATCACAAAATATATAATAGAGATATTCGCCTTTGTCTTTTGCTGCCTCTAAAAGTTTGTTTCTGCCTTCAGACCAGGTTGAATCAGGGAAAAATATTGCATTTTCAATCGCTTTATCATAAGTTAGAAATATTGCATCTGTATTATCCCTTTCGCTTAAATAAAAGAATTCTTTTACAAGTTCTGCTTCTCCCTGCAATAAATATATAAAATTCTTCACTTACAGTATTTCCCCTGCCATGTGTCCTGATTTTTCATTTCCTGCCTGATTCCGTAAATAATCTCGTTGTGCCGTTCTTTCCATTTTGGGGCAATTAAAAGGTCCTGGGGAGTGTCAGTAAAAAGTCTTTCAAGCATTATATCAGGGGAAAGACGTTCCAAAAACTTTACAATAAACTTCAAGTATTCTTCATAAGTGAATAGTTTAAAAGGATTTTCTTTGTACATACGTGCTAGCTGGGTATTTTTTATTATATGCAGGTTATGTATTTTAAATGTATCAATTCCCAGAGTGGATACTTCATCTGCCATAGCAAGCATTTCATCTTCTGTCTCTGTTGGCATTCCCAAAATAATATGAGTACCCAGATGTATTCCCCTGCCCTTTGACAATTCTATTGCATCTAATACAGACTGGTAATCATGCCCCCTGTTCATAAATTCAAGTGTCTTATCATAAATTGATTCAATTCCATATTCCACTGAGACATAGTAATCCTTTGCAAGTCTTTCAAATATCTCTATTTTTTCTTCATCGATGCAGTCAGAACGGGTCCCGACTGACAGCCCAATTACCCCTTCATACTTAAGGGCTTCTTTATACATTCTTTCAAGTTCTTTCGCTTCTCCGTAAGTACTTGTGTATGCCTGGAAGTAAATAATGAACTTTTTGGCCTTAAACCTGTTTTTCATATACTCAATTCCGTGTTTAATCTGCTGGTCCATATTGTAGCGGGATCTTGCATATGGTGGGACAAAACTGTCATTATTACAGTACACGCAGCCGCCCTGGGCTACACTACCATCACGGTTGGGACAGGTAAAACCCATATCAAGGGACACTTTATGTACCCTTGCACCGAATTTTTCTTTTAAATGATTGTGGTAAAGATTGTATCGATGTTCCATATTAGTTAAATATTCCAAATGAGGGGCAGATGTCAGAGATTTTGCAATCACCACATAATGGTTTTCGTGATTTGCATACTGTCCTTCCGTGGTCTCCAAGAGAATTTGAGAAAAATGTACAGTCACTTTCCGGCACTATTTCTCTTAAATCAAATTCAACTTTTACAGGGTCCTCATTTTCCGTGAGACCAAGCCTGCGGCTTAACCTGCCAATATGTGTGTCTACTATTATCCCCGGTTTCCCGTAGTAATTCCCAAGGATTACGTTTGCCGTCTTTCGGCCAACCCCCCTTAGCTTTGTAAGTTCATCCATATTGTCGGGGACTACACCGTCATGGTCCCTGACAAGTGCTTTTGTACATTCAAGTATAGATTTAGCCTTATTATTAAAAAACCCTGTTGACCTTATATCATCTTTAAGTTCTTCTATATCTGCAAGTGAAAATTCATATGCATTTGTATATTTTTTAAACAGGTCTTTAGTGACTTCATTTACCCTTGCGTCTGTGCACTGTGCAGAAAGTATTGAACCTACGAGAAGTTCCACGGCATTTTTATAATCCAGGTGGCAGCCGGCATCAGGATATTCTTTTTTTAGAAAAGATAAAATCTTATCTAATCTCTCCTTTCTTTTTGAAAGTTTTATCACAGACATAATACTAATCAATTTCTTTCTTTATAGTTCTTTGTCTTGATACAAAGAACCAAAAATCAAGGCTTGGCAATGAATTTTCTAAAAATTAAATTTAAAATCTAAAACATAAAATCCTGCCACAACCCCTTTATGTTTCTTCACGATTTTAAATCAAATTTTCTAAACGTTATTCATTGCAGGCCTAAATAAAAGTAATAAGTTAACTTAAGTGCTACAGATGGGTCAATAAATATTGGGAGTATAAAACTAAAAATATTTTTAAATAATCTCTTGCTGCATTATTTTCTAAGTGCTACAGATGGGTCCGTAAATATTGGGAATATAAACCTAAAAATATTTTTAAAATAGCTTTTATAGCCTTATTATTTGAGTGCTACAGATATATAGAAAAAAGGGGACAAATGAATAAATCAAATGTCCCCTTTAAGAGCTTGTTATTAGATTATTTTTTAATCGTCTTTACGTGCTGGTTCCAGGCCTTCTTTTCCATCAAAGAAATCTTTATTCATATCAATAAAGTTCTGCCATTTTTCAGGAAGCTCATCTTCATGATAGATAGCATCAACAGGACAAGGATCAACACATGCTCCGCAGTCAATACATTCATCAGGATGAATGAACAGCTGTTCATCTCCTTCATATATGCAGTCAACCGGACAGGCTTCCACACAAGCCTTATCTTTAACTGTAATACATGGCTCGGCAATTATGTATGTCATATTGTGTTACCTCCTAAATGATCCTTAAAGGATAAAATATACTTACACCCGGTCACTACAGCAAGATCGGGAAAATTTCAAATTTATTAATTTGCTGGCTGAGGCTCTTCTTGTGGTGCTGAAAGAGAATCAATGAGGTCCTGGTTAGTAGGACTGTCGTTCTCTACAGGATTAGAAGATGTATCCGTATCTGATGCTTCAGGACTGGTTACATTCTGTTCGACCGCCGGAGTATCTGATATAACTGAAGACTGTATACCCCTCACGGAAAAATACCCAAGAGACAAAGATGTAATTATAAAAATTAATGCCAGCAATCTTGTCAATTTTGTAAGAAATGGTGCTGCACCGCTTGAACCAAACACAGAATCAGAGGAACCTCCCCCGAATACTGCACCAAGATCTCCACCCTTACCAGGCTGAAGGAGGACCAGCACTATTAAAAATATACATATGATAATATGAATCACTTTTATAAATGGTATTAATATTTCCACTATTACTTCGCTCCGGCTTTTTCTATTAATTGTATAAATGCATCAGCATCCAGACTGGCTCCGCCAACCAGGGTACCGTTTACATTTTTGGTTGATAATACATACTGAATATTGTCGGGGTTAACACTCCCGCCGTAAATAATCCTTATATTATCCGCATCTTTTCCAAATAGTCCAATTAATTTATCTCTTATTTCATCATGGGCAACTTCAATCTCCTGCACGGAGGCATTATTACCTGTACCTATTGCCCACACAGGTTCATATGCTATTACAATATTTTGAACATTTTCATTATTTACATCCTGCAGTGCACTCTCTACCTGGCGTCTTAAAACATTTGGAGCCATTCCCTTATTTCTCTGAAGAAGTGTTTCACCCACACATACTATCGGCTTGAGTCCTGCCGCGAGGGCAGCAGATACTTTCCTCCTGACCTCAAAGTCAGTTTCTCCAAGAATCTGCCTTCTTTCCGAATGGCCGAGCAAAACCCAGCTGCACCCTATATCCCTTAGCATTGTAGGGGATATTTCTCCCGTATATGCTCCTGAATCTTCCCAGAATACATTCTGTGCTCCCAGGGAAAGGTCAGTATGGTCTATAATCCTGTGTACTATTTCCATATTTGTAAATGGAGGTACCAGAACTATTTCAAACTGCAAAACTCCCGGGTTTACCATATTCAGAATGGACTTTGTAAGCAGTTCTGAATCGCTTCTAAGCAGGTTCATTTTCCAGTTAGCAATTATTAATGATTTACTCATCCGAATTTAGCCTCAAGTATTTCTATAGCAGGCATTCCTTCACTTGCAATAGAATTTACAAATGTGTTGTAACAACTGGATTGAAATTGAAAAAAACCATCCTCAGTTTGGCTTATAATTTCAGTATTAATCTTATCGGATCCAGCACTAATTACATATAAAGCATTTTTATTTATTGTATCAAGTATTTTAGCTGATCCAAAAACTAAATCACTTTCTTTATTTGGTTTATTTCCCAGCCACAAAACAAGACTTGATTCTGAAAGTGCGTCCGAAAATATTTTCCCGGTTTCATCACCTATATCAATATACCCCTGTTTATTATTAAATATTTCGTTCCTGATTAACTGTGCTTTAGAATTTTCGTCACTGGCATAGTAATCAACCATATGAACAATCTCAATACCCCTTACCTCTGCTGAGTTAACAACTTTTTTTATTTTATTAACTACATTTTTGGAAAAATTATGGTTATCTGCCCCGCTCTTAACCAATGAATAGAGGCTTGATATTTCACCGAGAAGCAAAATACGGTCAATTCTCTCTATCAGGTTCTCGGCAGCTGCAAGAGCCTCTGTAATATCTGTATCAACATTCAAACAAAGAGTAAATAATTTTTCAGAAGAGTTGAGCATTAACATATTTGTGTATTCGCTTTCGAAGTTCAGTCCTGCATAGATGTTTTCATTGTCAAAAAAATCGTATATTGCTGTATTGGAGGCTAACGACGCACCTGAAAGTGAAAATGCTTCGTTAACATAAATATCGCCGAGTTGGGAAAGCTTTTCGGCAAATTCATTTTCGGCATTTGTCTCACCTTCCATTTCGAAAAGGTTCTCCAAAAAAAGTATTGATCCTGGCTCCATGTCCTGGGAAAGCTTTTGAGGTAAACCTCCTACAACATATTCCGTAAGGTATACATTACATTTAAAAATATCGCATATATGCCTGGCATATGGTTCTATACTGTATTCAGTTTTGTTTTTATTTTTGGTCCTGGTAAAACTCGGTGCGATTACAATTTTAGCTTTGGCATTTAGTAAATATCTTAATGTAGGTTCCACTATACTAAACCTGTCCATTTTTCCCCGTTTGAAATTTTTCTCAAAAATATGATCAAAATCCAGGCGCAGGAGTACCCTTTTGTCTTTTAGTTCTGCATTTTCAAGGACCGGTATATTCATACTGTAATCAATACTTTTTAAAATAATCTGTAACTCTCTTTATGCCTTCTGTTATACGTTCTCTCGAAGTGGCGTAGGAAAACCTGATATATCCTTCGCCGCCATCCCCAAAATCAATACCGGGAGTCACTGCAACACCGGCCTTATCCAAAATATCAAAAGAAAGTTTATACGAGTCAGAAGTATAATTAGAAATATTTAAAAATATATAAAAGGCACCGTCAGGTTCATTTAATATATTAAAACCTGAATCTTTCAGTTCATTTAACATTAACTTCCTTCTCACGTCAAACTCGCTAACCATCGATTCTGTTTCATTTTCCGCTTTTTCAATTGCAGTTATTCCCGCTTCCTGTACAAAAGGGTTAGGTGAAATAAAGAGGTTTTGCTGCAGTTTCTGAATTGGCCTGATAAACTTCCCGGGAGCAATAACATACCCGAGCCGCCAGCCCGTCATTGCATATAACTTTGAAAAACCATTTATGACAAAAGCGTTGTCAGTAAATTCGTAAATAGTATTTGCAGATTTGGTATATTCAAGCCCGTGATAAATCTCATCAGAAATTATCGGAATTCCAAGGCTGGATATTTCCCTGAATACTTCTTTATCCAGAATAACCCCTGTTGGGTTAGCCGGAGAGTTAATTATTATTGCCCTGGTTTTTGCAGTAATATTCTTTTTTATTTCCGCAACGTCAATCTGAAAACCATTTTCTTCGTATATCCTTACTTTTTTTGGTACTCCGCCTGCTATCTTAATAATCTGAGGGTAACAGGCATAATGCGGATCAGTAATGATCACTTCATCCCCCGGATCGATCAAAGTCAAAATAGACATAAAAATTGCGGGCGAGCTTCCTGAGGTAACAACAATATTTTCTGATGTAATATTCTGCGTATATTTTTTATTATAGCTATGGGCTATTATTTCCCTAAGATTCTGAATTCCAATACTCGAGGTATACTTCGTTTCACCTTTGTTAATTGATTCAATTGCTGATTCACAGATTTCCGCAGGAGTCACAAAGTCCGGTTCACCGACTTCAAAGTGGACAATATCCCTTCCCTCACTTTCAAGTTTCTTAGCATGTTCTAGGACTTCCATCACGTAAAAAGGGGAAAGATTTTCGACTAGTTTTGAAGGCATATTATTACCTGAAGGCTTTATCAATTTTTTTAATAAACAGTTCTTTTTTTAGTTTTGCCATTTTGTCGAAAAAGAGTATCCCGTCAAGATGATCTATTTCATGCTGAAGTACACGGGAAAGAAGGTCATCGGCTTCAATATTAATTTCGTTACCTTTACGGTCAAGTGCTTCAACAACAATACTGTTTTTTCTTGTTATGTTGCTGTAAAATCCCGGAATACTTAGACAACCTTCTTCACTGTCCTGCTTGCCGCCGGATTTAGATATTACCGGATTTATGAGTTCCAGGAGGTTGTTATCTTCTTCTTTAGTTGAAACATCGACAACAATAATCCTTAGATTTTCCCCTACCTGGGGGGCTGCAAGACCGACACCTGGTGCTTTATACATTGTATCAGCAAGATCATCCAGCAGTTTCAGGATTTTATTGTCAATTTTTCCAACAGGCTCACACTTTTTTCTAAGCCTTTTATCGGGATATTTTAATATCTCTCTTAGGGACATAATATTATTATAAAAATATAGTACTGGATGTTTGTACTAAAAAATATTGGAAAATCGATGGGACCGGATGGCACTAATAACTATTATTCATTAGACGCATTGTCGTTTAACTTCTTTAATAACTCCTTACTTGGCCTGAAATGAGGTAATTTCTTTTCTGAGACCTCTACATACTCACCTGTTCTTGGATTTCTGCCACCGTAGGAACCATAACTCTTTGTAAAAAAACTTCCGAATCCTCTAATTTCAATCCTTCCGTCTTCTTGTAAAACTCCGGTCATGCTTTCTATAATTGTGTCCAGGATTTGTATTGACTGGTTCGACTGCAAATTGAATTTTTCAGATAACTCTCTCTCAATATCAGATCTTCTCATGTTTTTTCCTCACTTTAGCACCCATACTACAGATGATTCCAATTTAGTTGTTTTAACAATATTTGTCAAGATATAAGTTTCAGAAAACATTATATATTTCTTATTCTTCACCCTGTTTTTTATTCCTCTAGAATGATATAATCAACATTAATTATTGACAACAAACTTTTATACAAATATGATTTACTCAAATTCAACCGACAGTGGAGAACTGTATGAATAAACTTGACCGGCTCTTAAATAAAGCTGATCAGTTTAAAGAAAGCGGTAAATTCAAAGAAGCACTATCTGCACTTAGCAAAGCCAATAAACTTTCGCCAAACGACCCCTACGTTTACCTATCGTATGCTGTTACCTTTGATATGATGGAACAGTTTGAATATTCAATAAAATATTACTCTATGGCATTGAATATAAAGGGAAATGACCCTAAAATTCTGACACAGTACGGTATTACACTGTGCAGAATAAACAGGGTTGATGAAGCTATCAATATTTTTATCAGGTCTATCGAAATTAATCCGGATTACTCACTTGCAGTATGGCATCTTGCAATTGCCTATAAAGCAACAGGCTTATACGAAGAAGCCGTTAAACTCTTTGAACAGTGTATGGATTTTGAATACGACCAGTATTATGATGAAATCCATTACCAGCTGGGCCTTTGTTATTTTGATATGGGATGGAACGTTGATGCCATAAAACAGTTTAATAAGCATATCGAAATAGTGCCCGATGATTCATGGGCTTACCTTTCACTTGGAAACTGTTATTTTGACCTTGGATGGCTGGATGAGGCTATTGAAAAGTATAAGGACGTTATTGGATTTGATCCTGAATTCATACCATCATATAATTCACTTGCATTTTCATATGCTGAAAAGGGATGGTATTCAGAAGCACTTGATGTCCTTAGAGAGGCGCAGAAAATAGCACCTGAAGACCAGTCTGTAAAGGACAACATGGATTACATAGAATCCATGATTGATAATGACAAAAACAAATTACTTGTCCTTTTCTTTATGCTATTAAAAGTTAAGATGAACAACTCAGGTAAAAACAGCGGTATCGACTAGACAGTATCTTTTTTGATTTCATTCGCATACTCCCTTCCCTTTTCCGTCAATACAAGATTTTGCCCTGAAACCAGGAGGTTACCGTTCTTTAATGCGAGGTTAACCACTTTTTCACCAAACCTCATGTCCCAGAGCATGTGCTGATTCAGATGGTCTATCCTTGACTCATCATCATAGTCCGGCTGGCCTTCATGATTAGAAAGGTGTACAAGCAGCAGGCTTTCCGAGAACTGCCATTTCTTTCTTACCCTGTCCCTAAAGTTTGAAATTATTCCGTTTTCAGGGGCAAGGAAAAGAGCAATTAAAAAGAACAGTCCGCATACAACGGATATGGAACCTGCAATATTTGCATTAATAATGTTGGCTAAAACAAAACCTGCTATTGAACTCAGTATCCCTACTACAACACTTAGAACTATCATGTATGACAACTTCTCTGTTAGTAAATAAGCCGTGGCAGGAGGAATAATCATATATGCAATTACAAGTATTGACCCTACGACATCAAATGCCGCAACGCAGGTAATAGAGACCATACCCATAAGAAAAAGGTTTAAGAAATTTGGCCGGAAACCAAGGGTTGAAGAAAGTGATTTATCAAAAGTAGTGATTTTTAGTTCCTTGTAAAAAAATGCAATAAAAAAAGAGTTGAGGATAAATAGTGTGATCATGACATAGAGTGATTTAGGGCCGATATCCGTCCCGTCCAGGACAAACCTGTTAAAAGGGGCAAATGCCAGCTCACCAAGTAAGACAGAATCAATATCTAAATGAACATTACCCGCATATTTTGAAATAATAATTATTGCAATACTAAACAAAAGGGGGAACACGAGGCCGATTGAGGCATCTTTTTTTATAAACTTTTTTTTGTTTACAACATCAACCAAGACTACGGTAAGCAGGCCGCTCAGTCCGGCCCCTACTATTAAAAGAGGAGAACTTAGACTGCTCACAATAAAGAATGCCAGGACAATGCCCAGCAGCACCGAGTGGCTTATTGCGTCAGACATCATGGCCATTGTACGCAGTATCAGGAAACTTCCGAGTACCGCGCAGGAAGCAGAAACAAACATAGCTATAATCAGAATTTCAAATTGTAATGTCATTGGACCAGGTTCTTTATATTATTTTCTACTTCTTTATATCCAGCTTCTGTAAGTGCCCATTCCTCTTCACCGTGATGCAAAACAAGCCCTTTTTGGCTTAAATTCTCAAGACCCGACCTGATTGCCGCAGGGCTGTATCCCATAAATCTAAGTACATTGATGGAATGAGGGTGGTAGGGGTTTTTATGATTTACAGACAAATTCAGCAGGCCTTCAAGGATTCTGTTTAATTTAATATTTCGGTTACTTCGTCTTTCAATAAAATACTGGGTTATTAATCCGTACTTATGAGAAAAAAGTACGGAGATTAATACAATAAATGAAATTGATACAATTATGGCAGGGCCTGTGGGCATTTTGGCAATTTTACTGCTAAACACGGAACCACATATACCGGCAATAATCCCAAAAAAGGCCGAAAGCATAACCATTGTGCTGAGCCTGTCTGTCCACTGCCTTGCAGCAACTGCCGGTGCTATTAACATCGAACTCATAAGCACTACACCGACCGTCTGAAGCCCGATCAGGATTGCAACAATAATCAGTGCTATAACAACTGTTTCCATAAACCTGAGCTTTAAGCCAAGGCTGGTCCCAAATCCGGGGTCAAAGATCAGAATTTTAATCTCTTTCCAAAAAAGAATCACAACTGAAATAGAAACTGCACCGAGAATAAACATAGTGGTCACATCACTTTGTGTCAGGGCGGCAGCCTGGCCAAAAAGAAACTTATCAAGCCCTGCCTGCTGGGCGTTTGGATACCTTTGTATTATTGTAAGCAGTACAAGTCCCAGGCCAAAAAAGGTAGACAGCCATATAGCAAGTGACGAATCAAACTTTATCTTCGAGTTTTTTGTAGTCAGGTAGATCAGTCCGGTTGCAATAAACGCTGTAATACCGGCTCCCAGCAGAAGAACTGAAATATTTTTTGTACCAAAGACAATAAAGGCAAGTGCTATACCCGGAAGGGCCGCATGAGACATTGCATCGCCCAGGAGACTTTGCTTTTTTAGTACAACTATAGTCCCCAAAAATCCGCTTACTATACCGAGCATAGCGGATCCGAGTGCAACGTTTCTTAAAGTGTAGTCAAATATAAGTTCATGTAAGATCATTTTTTATACTGCATTTTGGCTTAAGTCCTGGTCAAGGAATTTGACCCTGCCGCCATATGTGGCCTGTAGATTTTCGGTTGTAAATACATTTTCAACTTTACCGCTGGCAACTATTCTCACGTTTAATAAAGCAACGCTGTCAAAATACTCCCTTACAGTCTGAAGGTCATGGTGGACTACAACAAGTGTTTTACCCTGGGACCTTAAATCTTTGAGGATTGTAATTATTGCTTTTTCAGTTGTTGCATCAACGCCCTGGAAAGGCTCATCCATGAGATAGATTTCAGCGTTTTGTACAAGCGCTCTTGCAAGAAAAACTCTTTGCTGCTGGCCCCCGGAAAGTTTGCTGATCTGGCGGTCCCTGAAATCAAGCATGCCAACCTTCTCAAGTGCTTCAAGTGCCATATTTTCTTCTTTTTTCCCGGGCCGTTTGAACCAGCCGAGTGTTCCGTACGTCCCCATTTTAACCACATCAACAACACTTGTCGGAAAATCCCAGTCCACACTTCCCCTCTGGGGTACGTAACCAACAAGCCCCCTGTTTTCAGAATATTTTTTACCCGAGACTAATACCCTTCCGGCAGCAGTTGGCACAAGGCCCTGTATCGCTTTTATGAGTGTTGTTTTCCCTGCACCGTTTGGCCCGACAATGGCCATTAACACCCCTTCCGGAATATTAAGGTCAATATCCCAAAGTACGGGCTTATTATCATAAGCAACCGTAAGGTCGGTAATCTCTAATGTATATTTTTCATCCATAGCGTTTTATTTGTTTAATGAATTCACAATTGTATTTACGTTGTACTCAAACATTCCAAGATATGTGCCTTCAGGAGTGCCGTAGTTTCCAAGTGCATCAGAGTAAAGCACTCCTCCTACTTCTACATTAAAACCTTTGGAATTGACCGCCTCTTTCACCGCTTCTATGTATTTTGGTGAAACGGAAGATTCTACAAAGATTGCAGGTATTTGCCTTTCTACTATTATTTTTGAGAGGTTTTGAAGGTCTGCTGTACTTGCCTCGGAATCTGTGCTTACTCCCTGCAGTCCAATCACTTCAAAGTCATACGCCTTTCCGAAGTAACCGAATGCGTCATGTGCAGTTATCAGGACCCTTTTATTCACTGGCAGCGTATTGACCTTATTATGGACGAAAGTACCAAGACCTTTCAGCAGTGATAGATACTCCTTTGAATTCTGAAGGTAAAAATCTTTATTTTCGGGATCATAAGCAACAAGTGTTGCCGTAACACTTTCAACAGCAATTGACCATAAACCGGCATCAAACCACACATGCGGGTCGTAATACCCCTTGTATGTCGGCGACTGAAGAAGTTTGGATTTATCTATACCTTCTGCAACGGCAACCGTTTTAATACCGCGTTTGGACATATTTTCAAAAACCTCGGTCATTTTTCCTTCAAGATTAAGACCGTTATAAAATATAATGTCGGCATTTGAGAGTGTGGAAACATCCCTTGCACTTGCTTTATAGAGATGCGGGTCAACACCCGGCCCCATCAGGGACTGCGTAGAGACTTTATCTTTACCAATATTGAGGACAATATCGTTTATCATCCCCGTGGTTGTTGCAATTGTAATTGTATCCGGGTCCTGATCTTTGCTTACGTCCTGGGTGCAGGCAAAGAAAAGTAAAATTGGCAGTAATAGTAATAATTTTTTCATTTTTATATTTAATTAGGCAACCTTCTTAACATCTGTAACGGCTATATACCTAGCGACCTCCCTTCCAAGTATTTTTATTTTATTTTTTATATTAATTTTCATAGGCCCGTTAAAAGGCTCAACAGAATCAATCACAATATTTGTTTCAGGATAAAACCCAAGTTCCCCGAGATACCTGAGCATACTGGCATCATGGTCACTAACTTCGGCAATTACGGCTTTATGGCCCGGTTCAATATCTGCAAGGCAGGAGCAGTCTCTTTCTATTATTTTTCCGTCCCTGCTTGGTATGGGTGAACCATGTGGGTCAGAAGTCGGATGTCCGAGGAATTTATCTATTCTGTCTTCAATGTCCTCTGAGAGTACATGTTCCCATTTTTCAGCTTCTTCATGTACCCTGTCCCATGGTACTCCAAGGGCTTCTTTAAGGTAAAGCTCTATAAGCCTGTGGTGACGGATAACCTCAAGTGCTATCTTGGTACCACTTTCCGTAAGCTGAACCCCCTGGTACTTTTTATGGGTAACGAGCTTTTTTGCTGACAGTTTCTTGAGCATTCCGGTCACCGATGCCGGAGCAATGCCAAGTTTACCGGCGAGAGAGGTTGTAGTAACCTTTCCATCAGTGCTCTGAATGTCGTAAATTACTTTTAAATAGTCTTCAATTGATTGTGATAGCATATTATTCTCCTCTCTTTAGAATATTAAAGTTAATGCCGAGGTAATAACCAGTGTGTCCTCTGTGTCCTCGGAAACAATATCTTTGGTTACCCCAATTATTATAGTTGCATAATCAGTAACATTAGCAGTGAATCCCCCCGTAACGTTTAGTACATGGGCATTACGGCTGTTATCTATGTTTTCATATATATATCCAAGCTCAGCAACCGGCTGAAACCAGTTGGTCAGGTAATAACCTATGCCGTGATTGGAAATTATGCCCCAGAGTTCATCTTCAACAATCCTGAGTACAACATCGTGGTCCATTGAAAGCTGGTCGCTGAAATTTTTTGTAAGAATAAGTCCCAGTGGTTCAAAAGCCCATAGTTCGTCACTTCCGCTTGTGGGTAATGTAATGCCGCCTTCATAAGCGAGTGAAAAAGAGGTTAACGAATAGTCTTCCTGTTCAAGGAACCTCCATTTTATTCCGGGTTCGATATTACCGAAACTTGAATCCGTATTTATCAGGTCGTCATCTTCAAACGTAACAAAAAAGAATGATGCCCCGACTTCGACTGTATCCAGAAGTCCGTATGTGAGCCTTAAACCAAGGTCATATGTTTTGGTATTGTTCTCATCATCTGCGAACAGGAAGCTTGCAAACGGTTCTATTTCGATTCTTTTCTTAGGTACGGTGTCTGTACTCGGTACAATAACTTTTGAATTGGAAATACCACCTACTGCAAAACTTTGGGTCGGTGTACCAACAAGTAGTAATAAAACAAATGTGGATGCTAAGATATTTTTAATCTGCATAAATATATTTTTCCTATTTATATAATTTATATTTAGGTATACCTAAATTATATTTTTAAGGCAAGTAGAAATAAATATATTTAATTGGATTTTACAGAAGGCTCTTTAAATCTTCACCTTTGCCCGAATTCGCAATCTTTACAAATGCTTCTTTTTCAATCTGGCGGATTCTTTCCCTGCTGACACCGTACTTCAGTCCAATTTCATCAAGAGTATGGGTATTGTAACTATCAAGGCCGTATCTCATTTTAATAATATCGGACTCTTTTATATTTAAATTCTTGAGAGAATCATTAATCAACTTTACAACTGTATGGTGTGCAATAAATTCATCCTGGGTTTTTACTTGTTCGTCGGCAAGGAAATCTGCAAAAGTTTTGCTTTCCCCGGTCTTTACAGTTCTATCAAGCGAATAAACATTATCTGTCCCGTTTAAGACTTTTTTTACAACAAATTCAGAAAGTCCAATCCTTTCAGCTACCTGGGCAACTGAAGGGTCTTTACCCAGTTCATCTTTCAAATCATACATTGCCCTGAAGATCATATTCTTTCTTTCCAGAATATATACGGGGATTTTAACAGTCCTTGTTTTGACCATAATTGCCCTGGCAATAAACTGCCTTATCCACCAGGCCGCATAGGTCGAGAATTTAAACCCCTTTAAATGGTCAAATTTCTCTACTGCCCTGATAAGTCCGAGGTTACCTTCCTGAACAAGATCAGGCATCTGGAGTTTCTGCCCTGTAAATTCTTTCGCAATACTTATTACCAGTCTTAAATTTGCTGTTATGAATTTACTCTTGAGCTCTTCGTATTTCTTTTCATAAAAATTCTGAAGCCTGAAATGATGAGGAAGCTGCTCCAGCTCTATTTTGTTTTGTTCAATTAACTGCTTGTGGAATATCGCTTTTTTCTGACAATAATTAATCTGTGCCGCTATTCTCTTTTCGGTCCTGCCATTTAACAGTGGCTGGTCTACCAGGTCATTAAAATATACTGCAAGTATCCTGTTGGATTCATCTTCTTTTGAAAAATCTTTTTGGTTATCAAACTGGTCCTTTACTTTTTGAGCAATTTCAATTTCCGGCTTGTGAACTACAAAATCTTCGGAATTTTCATCCAAATCCATATCTATTGCAAAATTTATATCATTCTCACTAAATACATTGTCAATTTGATTGTCCATCATTTTGACAACCTCCTGAATTAGATTTAATAAATACCGGGGGTTGATTCCCCCGGCAGATTTATTTTTATGGAATCAATACTGTATCGATTACATGTATTACCCCGTTTGAGGCTTTAACGTCTGGTTTTACGACTGTAGCGTTATCAATCATTACCTTGCCATTGATAACTTTGATATCTACCATTTCACCATTTACGGTTTTTGCTTCAGTAAGAGTTATTACCTTCGAAGAATCAACTTCACCCGGGACAACGTGGTAAGTCAGTATTGCAATTAACTTATCTTTGTTCTCCGGTTTAAGCAGGTCTTCAACAGTACCTTCCGGCAATTTGGCAAAAGCTTCATCAGTCGGCGCAAAAACTGTGAATGGCCCCGGTGATTTTAATGTCTCGACCAGGCCGGCTGCTGTTAATGCAGCGGCAAGTGTATTAAATTGTCCGGCTGAAACTGCTGTATCCACTATATCCTTGCTGTCATGATTATCAGCTGCTGCAAATGTCGCAGCACCTACAAGTAAAAATAAAGAAAATAAAACACTGGAAGTTAATTTAAACATAATTAAGTTCCCTCCTGTTTATGGTTTTTTATTAATTTAAATCTTCTAATATCAAGAACCCAAAAGGTTCACCTTCATCTCCAGGTGCATTCCTGGCAATAATTGTTCTTATCTCGCCGGAAAATAATGAAACTGTCCCGGAATCAATAACAACAGTTTTTGTACCTGTCGGAGTAACCTTGACCCTGTAGTCTGCTGCTGGTACTTCAAGATAGTCAGAAACTCCAAGAAACGGGATATTTGTTAATGTTGGTTCAGTATCTTCTATGTCTGCATCAGGCGAAGTTACGTAAATATCAACATTAGGTGCACTAGGTGCTCCATGTACAGCCCTGACTTTTACATTTCCCTCAGCGGGCGGTGTATTATCATCAAACAAAAGTAATGCTTCTAAGTCAGCCAGAAAGTTTGCAGCAATTACTGTTTGTTCATCGTTAGGTATCAGTACCAGGTCCTGGTCAATTACTGTAGTGTCGGTCCCGGCAGCTTTAACTTTGACATTTAATAAAGCAGGCACCTCAAGATATGGTGATGATTCGGTGTAACTTACATTCTCAAGTACAGTCTCATTGTCAACTTCCACATCTACAGGCGGTGCGTCAGGTGAAAGATGTACAACCCTAAGAAATGACGGGTCGATAAGATCAACAATATTGTCATTATCGTCACATGCAGTTGTAAAACCCAGTAAAAAAATTCCTAAAAATATAAATGACAGTTTTTTCATGATTATCTCCCTTAATTTAAGACCCGGTACCTGGTGAGAAAGCCGTTTTCCTCGGTGGAAACAACAATCTTAATTGGTACCGGATCTAATTTGTACTGTCTAACTTTTGTTTATTACAATAGCAGTATGTCTAATTGCTGTCAAGTTATATTTTCAATTATTCGTATATATTTCTATATTAATCCCTAATTCAGCAGCAATATCTATTTAGATATTTGACAAATCTTATACACGATATAAATTTATTTTATGGATGATAAGTTATTTAACATCAAATATGTATCGGAACAGACGGGATTATCAGCACATGTAATAAGGATTTGGGAAAGACGTTACTCTGCCATTTCACCTGAAAGGAGTAACAGCAATAGAAGGTTGTATTCACAAGAAGACATTGAAAAACTTAGGCTTTTAAAATCTGCTACATCCTGCGGGCAGTCAATTGGGCAAATTGCTGATCTTAGTATTGAGAAGCTAAAGGAAATATCTTCCAATAACACTATGGAAGATGAGATATTTGCCCCGCAAAATAATCCTGTACTTGATAAGGAACTTTCAGAAAAATATATTTCAGACTGTTTGATTGCAATTGAGGAATTCGACTCTTACAGATTAGAAAAAAACCTGAGAAGAGCATCTGTAGACCTTGGAAGTTTTAAGATGTTAACCAACTTAATCTCGCCATTAATGGACGTTGTGGGCGAAAAATGGCGTATTGGTGAGATGAACCCTTCCAACGAACACTTTGCCAGTGAAATTGTTAAAAACTATCTAAAAAATATAGTACTAAGTTCCAATGTTGTACCTACAGCACCTGTCCTTATAGTGACAACCCCCAAGGGACAGATACACGATGTTGGCGCAGCAATAGTTGCAACAGCTGCAGTAACTGAGGGCTGGAAAGTGATATACCTGGGTGCAAACCTGGATTACAATGAAATAACTTCGACTGTGGAAAAGAATAATGCCGATGCCCTCGCCCTTAGCATTGTCCATCCTGACGATGATATTTATCTTTCGGACGAACTTATAAACCTAAGGAAAAACCTGGGGGATGATTTCCTCATAATAATTGGTGGACGTTCATCCAATGGATACCAAAAAGCCATAGATGAGATTAAAGCTTTCCATATCCATGATTTATTTACTTTTCGTGATATATTAAAAAATCACAGAAACAAATAAATCAGGACAATAATGAAAAACCCAAAAATTCCTTTATTAATCTTATTTCTTCTTTTTTCAACTCTTTATTCATGTGACAATCCAAGCTCAGCAGTAGAAAAGCAAAAGACAGACAAAGTGGTGGTAGTAAATTCTTATCCCCATGACACATCAGCTTTTACACAGGGGCTTATATTTCATGAAGGAAAACTCTACGAAAGTACCGGGCTTTACAAAAAATCAACACTTAGAAAAGTAGACCTTGGTACCGGGAAAGTTGAAAAACTGCATAAACTTCCTGACAACTATTTTGCAGAAGGTATTACACTGCTTGACGGAAATATATACCAGCTGACCTGGAGATCGAAGACGGGGATTATATACAATAAAGAAGATTTTAAAGAGATCGGGACTTTCAGCTACCCTTTTGAAGGATGGGGTATAACCAGTAACGGTAAAGAACTTATTATTAGCAACGGATCCCCTTTTATCTATTTTTACGATCCTGAAACATTTAAACAGTTGAGAAAAATAAAAGTAAAAGATAAAGGTGAACAGGTAAGCCTTATAAACGAACTTGAATACATTGACGGTAAAATATATGCAAACATCTGGAGATCCAACAAAATTATTGCCATTGATCCGGCAAGTGGTAACGTGCTGGATTGGTATGACCTGTCCGGCCTTCAAAAACTGTTTGGAGGTAATTATAAAATAGATGTACTAAACGGTATTGCTTATGACAAACAAACCGGAAGAATTTTTGTTACCGGCAAACTCTGGCCAAAACTTTTCGAGATAAAACTAAACTAAGCTACGTTGTGTACAATATCTCTTTTAACTTTAACGTCTTCAGGCATTCCAAGTTTGTCTAAAAGATTCTTAATCTTTTCCATCCTTTTCCAGCCATCTGCCAGGTGAAACTCGTAACTTTCTTTCACATATCTGTCTTTCTGGTCCTCTGTCCAATGTGAAAGCTGGTCAACCATTAGATCGTACTTTGCAAGTTTCTTTGCACTATGCCAAAGCATATCCTGAAGTTCATTAACCTCGTTAGCAACAATCTCCCATTCCTGCCTGTTAAAATTATTCATGTTGAATTCCTCCATTAATGATTGTAATATTGTATGTCCATAATACAGATGGACATTATTACTGTATTACAGTAGATCAGTATAGACAAAATTACGCATTATGTCAATACCGTAAATTTGTATTACTGTATTACAAAAAAGGGTTTATAATTCTTTGACTTTAATTTAAAAAAGTGACCCCAATATAAAAATGTCCGCAAAAAAACAAAACGATAAAAACCTGGAAAAGATACTGAATATCAGGGTTTCAGCTGAGCTTGCGGAAGCACTGGAAGAAACAAAGTGGTCCCTGCGCAAAAGTATTTCCGAGGTCGTAAGGGAAGCAGTAGAGCTTTACCTTGATAACAATCTAAAGGGTGAAGTGAAACACAGAGTTGATGAAATCCTTCATAAACAAGCAAAATAATTCCTGCCTAAATTATTAACTCATACTTTTTTCTCAAATCTTTTTACATCTATAGAATATTTGCTAGAATATACGCTTCTGTAAGTGTCCCCGTAGCTCAGCAGGATAGAGCACCAGATTCCTAATCTGGGGGTCAGAGGTTCGAATCCTCTCGGGGACGCATTCCTTACTTTTTTCCCAAATTATTTAAAAAATCATTCAGATTGTATACCGGATTATAATCAAATTTCGGAACCAGAGGCAGAAAATACCAGTTGAGTGTCCCGCCGAGAATTATATAAGCAAGTATATAGACTATTATGGCTATAACAGTTTTTAAGTCAGGGGAAAAGATTTGTATGGCGAGGAGCCATATTAACAAACTTATGATATAAACAAATACGGATTCTTTGTATGGAACACTAACATCTTTTTTACAATATCTGCATTTTACCGAGGTTTCTGATCCAAGGAAAAATTTTTGAATAAAATCAATCCCATATTCAGAACAATGAGGACATCTGTTAATTTCCTTAATGGCTTTTAACATACTAATTATTATACAATCAAGGGGATTTAAATTAATGATTATTCATCATTAATTATTACAGAGCATATATAAATCCATACTGTAAAATGAGATTTTTAAGATTGATTAATCAATTAAATAGCCTTTATAAGCTTCAGGCCTTCATCTGATATGAAATAAAGGTCACCACTTTCGGAAGGGTTTAGGTATTTATTTTCAAGAAGTAAGCCCATTATTTCCCTGGGCTTGAGGTTCTTGGAAATTCCGAAGACCCTGAGTACATCTTCTTCGGTAACACCCTGAGTGGTATCGGTAAAATTATATAAAACTCGTACTGCTGATTTCATTACATTTTCTGACATGGCACTATTCTACTTAAAGAAATATCAATTTATAGTTTATTTTTTGGTTTTTAATATACGAACTGCAGCTGCTGCGAGATCGTCTTCAACATAGTCAGCCTTTTCGGAACCTATGTGGTAACCGGTCCTCAAAAGTATTGTCTTTAATCCGCAAAGATTTCCCGCAACAATATCTCTTTCCGTATCTCCTACCATCCATGATTTATCAATATCTATATCATATTTTTCAATTAGGTAAGTAAACATGCCCTGTTTTGGTTTCCTGCAGGGACAGACTACATTATAAGGATCGACATGCCCCATAGGGTTATGAGGACAATAGGCAAACTCCTCTACCTCAAAACCGTGACTGTTATAGATTTCATTCAGATGTTCATGGAGGTCTGTTACATCTTCTTCACTCATATAACCCTTTGCCACCCTGCCCTGGTTTGTGACCACATATAGCTTGAAGCCATTATCATATAGTTCTTTAAGTGCAGTGTTATAACTATCGGGAATATAAAAATCCCCTATCCTGTAGATATAGTTGTCCCCGTGTGGGAGTATTATGGTTTTATCTCGGTCTAGAAATACGGCTTTCTGAGGCATAGTCTGTTTATCGGAACTTTATTAAAGATATTTAAAAATTGTCCAGATAATTTTATACCCGGCTTTTACTGTTCCCGTTAGTGTGCCCGTAATTTTAGATACCCCTATTCTCTTTCGGTAACTGACCGGGACTTCAGTGCATTTAAGACCTTTCTTAAGTGCTTTTACCTGCATCTCAACAGTCCAGCCAAATGTCTTGTCTTCCATCCCAAGTGCAATCAGACTGTCATATCTTATGGCTCTGAAAGGCCCGAGGTCTGTAAATCTGAAACCGTATAACATCCAGATTAGAAATGTTGCCAGGAAATTTCCAAATACTGCCTGCGGGAGCATGGCACCTTTTTCCTGATTACCCGCTGCCCTGGAACCTATAACAAAATCATAACTTTCTTCGAAAATTGGTTTTAACAGAAGCGGGAGCTCTTCCGGGTGGTCGGAGTAATCACCGTCAAGAAAAACAACTACATCCGGTTTATCGGGTTTTGAGTTAATATACTCTATCCCCTTAAGGCAGGCATTGCCGTAACCCCTCTGTCCCTGGTCTATAACAGTGGCCCCGGCATTTCCGGCAACCTCTACGCTGTTATCGGTAGACAGGTTATTGACCACAACAATTTCATTTACAACATCTTTTGGTATATCACCGATTACAAGCCCTATAGACCCTTCCTCGTTGTATACAGGAATGATTACATCAACTTTTTTCATTTATCGAAATTT
>JAJCZQ010000044.1 GCA_029262335.1 Deltaproteobacteria bacterium | reverse complement strand
AGAAGCCCTAATAGCAGACAAGGGAGATGATGATGAAGGCGGAGCCGGAGCACCAGGCGGAATGATGCCGGGCGGCGGAATGCCAATGGGCATGGGCGGCATGATGTAGGAGCTGAGAAGCCAAAGAAACAGAAATAAACTATAAAAGAAACATATTTACAGATAAAGTAACAAAAAAAGCGGGCTATTAGCCCGCTTTTTTATTGCCTGATTTATATATAGAACAACTATTTTTGTGATTTAAATTCCTGGAAAGAAGCCACTTCAGCTTTGCTCTCAGACTCTTTTACATGATCATTATGTTTCATTGCTGAACTACCGTTAAAAATACCACCGCTGTCCACAGTAAGAGTCTGTACTGAAATATCACCTTCAATATTACCGGTCTCTTTTATCTCAAGTGAATTGGCCTTTACCTTGCCTTCAACTTTACCATAGACAATAACCTTTGGAGAGCTGACATCACCGTGAACATGGCCCTTTTCTCCAATAATAAGGCTTCCGTATAGTTTAGCTTCACCTTTAAAAGTGCCGTCTATCCTTGCAGATGAAGTGGTTATATTCCCTTCAAAGGATGCACCTTCACCTACGAGAGTAGTAATTTGGTCTTTATTTCCTTTTCCACCGGAACCTGCAGAATCATTCTTTTTACTTCCGATCATTTCATTCACCCCATAGTTAAATAGTTTTTAGGATTTATTCTTTTACCATCTTTATAAACTTCATAATGCAGGTGAGGCCCGGTGGATCTTCCTGTTGAACCTACTTTACCTATAAGATCACCTGATTTTACTTTCTGTCCTGCCTTCACGTTGATTTTGGAAAGATGACCGTAAAGAGTCTTGTATCCGCTCTTATGCTGTACAACAATGCATTTACCATACCCCTTACGCCAGCCTGCAGATTTTATAACTCCGTCGGCAGTGGTAATCACAGGTGTGCCTGTTCCGGCACTGAAATCAACACCCGTATGCATAGCCTTTCTTTTATTAAAAGGGTCTTTCCTGTAACCATAATTAGAGGATATTCTGCCCCTGGTAGGTTTACCTATCGGGTAAGTAAAAAACACCTCGTTAAGATCATCGAGATCATTATTAATAGCATCCAGGTAGTCTTCACTAAGCCTGCTAACAGGTACATATTCCCCGCCAATAGAAAGCTGTTTTTTTATTCCTTTCTTTTTTAAAAGCTCCTGCATATCAATGAGTTTTTTCTCTACCTCAATCAATCTGTCAGTTATTTTTTCTTCAAGCTCGGTATCGGAATCAAAATTAGAGCTGTTAATAGCCGTTTTAGTTGATTTAAATTCAAAAATCGGAAATTCAAAGTCCAGCACCGGTTCTTCTGTTACTTTGGCCTGCTGAACTTCATTATCCTCAAGGTCTTCATACTCTTCATTTAAAGCAGTTGTATCAGTTGTTGAATCATTATAAGAGGGCATGAAAAAAGCAGACAGGGAGTGGTTTTGAGTAAAATATATAAAAAATGATGATGCGGAAAAGAAAAAAAGTGTTATAAAAAGAGCAAGGCCGTACCTTATCACATTGAGATTCAAATCAATATGCTTTGACGGGTCTTTTCCTTTGGAAACCAGAACTATGCTTATATTGTTTTTGTCATTCTTCTTCAACTTCCACCCCAAATTGTGAAAAAAAGCAGAAAGAATTTAAGACATTATTGCATCAAAAATTCTAAATTGCAACAAAGAAATTAAGGGTTGAAATAAAATGAAGAAAAAATCAAATCAAATCATTGATATAGGAGTTATCAAGATTTTCCAGAAGATGTGATGGTTCATGTCCGTACAACTGGGATTTGGGAAAAAGGCCGGTGGCAACAGCTATGGTTTCAGCACCTATTTTTTTCCCGTTTATGATGTCCATGGGGGTATCGCCTACTACAAATACTTTTTGAAAATTCCTGTCATCATTAAAACGCATCCGGGCTTTTATCAGACCGATTTTCAACAATTTTGCCCTGTCTTCAGAATCCGAACCGAATCCCCCTAATCGAAAATAGTCCTTTAGTCCTGCATATTTGAGTTTAAGCCAGGCCCCTGGCTCAATATTTCCGGTCCCAAGTGCAAGTAAAACATCATCCCGTTCGGAAAGATACTCAAGCAAATACAGCACACCCGGAAGAACTTCAAGGCTCTTTTCCTCTTCGAGTTCAGCCTTTAAACACTCAAGGTATACCGTATAAAATTTTTTGGATTCTTCGGCGCTGTTTTCCCTTTTAAAAGCTTTTTGATACATCTTCTTCAGAATTAGCGGGTCGGTCTGGCCGCATGT
Organism: Deltaproteobacteria bacterium; assembly: GCA_029262335.1. GTDB lineage: Bacteria > Desulfobacterota_D > UBA1144 > Nemesobacterales > JAJCZQ01 > JAJCZQ01. The sequence continues at coordinate 10,970 of JAJCZQ010000044.1, read as the reverse complement.
AATAATCCCGTCCATTATATCCGCAATACCGTGCAGATACTCAAATGCACTGTCCGCAGCCCTCTGGCCTACCCCCCTCGGCTGTATCAGCGTACCGTCTATATCAAATAAGAATAGATTCATTTGGAATCAAGATGAATAATAACATTATTATAAAACTCACTTTCCATTTTTAAGATATTATTAATAATTTGTGAAGCCCCGTTAAATAAATCTCCCGGTTCATCAGCCTCACTGGCCTGTTTAAGGACAGCTGAAAGCATGTTCCACTTTGAACCTATACCATCCATCAATTCCGGGAGCTGGTGTTTCTTAACCTCTGGCAGGTACATACCGGCTTCCTCCAGAAAATCGCGGTACATCCATCTAAATCCTGCTCCGTCAACTCCCCTTCGGCTTATAACCTGGTATGAAAACCTTGATGCCCACTTCCAGTCATCAAGCTTTTTCCACCCTGGTATATCCAATGCCCACGACCTTAATACATCAATGCCGCTTTTGCCTCTTAACGTCTCGGTACCTTCCGTCATATACTTTGCATTCAGGACTATCGCTTTCATAGACGCCTCGGATATATCGATTGAGTTATTTTTTAAATCTATGTCTATATAGTTGTTGCTAAGCGGGTATGGCCGCACTTTTGAGGTTCTTGCTTCCATCATTTGCTCAAACGATACTTCCTTGAGGTCTTCAAAAGAGGTATCGGAAAGATAAAAAACCTTCCTTTGATCATCGTACCCGCATACAACAACTATATGCCCCGGGAAATGGGTGCTGGAACTGTAATAATCCAGAAAGAAAATATCGGTTTGAATAAGTGAGGGTATACCATTATTAATATTATCTATCAGGATGTGGTGGGCTTCCTCGTTATTATCTTCATATTTCCAGTCCTTGAGCGTGTAACCAAAGTGATTAAAAAAATTTGCCTCCATCCAGGGCCCTCTTACATGTATGGACCTTGAGGGACTGACACTGTCTCTGGAATAATAAAATCCAAGCCCTGAACCAAGTCCAAAGCACATTTCTTCCGTCATATCAATTTTAAAATAATTTAACACATCACGAACTGCTACAGAGCCGCAGTGAATTCCAGGGGTGTGCTTCCAGTTTGTTAAGATCTTTTTCATTTTAAATTATCAAGTAATATAATAAGTCTTAAGTTATAATCATGTAAATATTTTAAAACTCCGGGAGTAGAAATCTTGAAAAATATTACCTTTTTGTTCTTTTTTCTATTTATTTTAAGTATAGCTGGATGTGATTCATTAGAAGATACATTTGATGATGAAATTGTAGACCCTGATGGTTTACTGACACTTGAAGAAATTAACCAGCAAAACTTTAATCTCAGGACTCCAGTATACGATATTGCAGTTGCAATTGATGGCGATGTCGATCTGCCGCAGGATGAAATACTTATGTTGATTGACCAGGAAATAGAAGACTTTCTAAACTGCCAGTTTTTTGAAGGCGAAGACTTAGGTTTTGATGATTTCATGCTAAGCAATAATGAAATAATTACACCGCTGTCAGATCTAAGGCTTTATATAGTCCCGTTTAATTTTGAGTGTGATACACAGGACAGGTCAATATGTGCCGGAATTTATTTTAGCAGCACTGATTCCATGGCAGTAGCCGAAGAGGGTTTTGGCCGTTGCGGCGACCTGCCATTATTAAAGCACGAAGTTGCACACCGCTACGGAATGCTCAGCAATCATAGCAACCAGGATGAATTTGCAGCCTGCAGTGACCCGGAAGACTGCGGACTTATCGGGTTCCTCGACGATCTTGGTATTGGCGGATAATTTATAAAAATGAATACAGGGATAGGGTTTAAGCTATTTTTTACAGTACTTTTCTTGTCCCTGACCTTAGGCTGTACCAAACAGTACAAACCCCCAAACCTTGGCGAACTTTATTCAAGGTCAGCAAAAGAGTTCCATAAATACGGTAACCCCGTGATTGTAATTCCAGGGATCCTTGGCTCAACACTTAAAGAAAAAGATACCGGCCAGATAGTATGGGGGGCTTTTGACAGAGACTTTGCAAATCCCGAAACACCTGAAGGGGCAAGACTAATTGCCCTTCCGCTGGATATGAGCGGGACCGGCAATGTAATCCCCGACGGTGCACTTGAGAGGGTAAAAGTCAGCCTTCTTGGACTCCCTATTCAGCTAAATGCATATGTAAATATACTAAGCACCCTTGGTGCAGGCGGATTCAGGGACGATTCATTTGGAATTGAGGATGTTGATTACGGGAGCGAACATTTTACATGCTTCCAGTTTGCATATGACTGGCGCCTTGATAACGTGGAGAACGCTAAACGGCTGCATACTTTTATAATTGAAAAGAAAAAGTATGTTGAGCAGGAACTTGAAAGCAGATACGGGATTAAAAGGGATATTAAATTTGACATTGTAGCCCATTCAATGGGAGGCCTTATAGCCAGATACTATATGATGTACGGGGCAACCGACCTTGACGAAATAGTAGAAACAGAGGGGCCAACCTGGGAAGGGGCAAAACTGATTGAAAATGTAATACTAATCGGCACTCCAAATGCAGGTTCCGTAAATGTAGTGGATGATTTACTGCACGGAAAAGATATCGGCCCTTTTCTTCCAACTTACCAGTCTTCAATTATTGGCTCCATGCCCTCTGCTTACCAACTTCTAACAAGGACAAGACATAAACACGTTATAGACCAGAACGGTGAAATACTCGATCTGTTCAATCCCCAGATATGGAAAGAATATAAATTCGGGCTTATGAACCCCGACCAGGAAGAAATGCTAAAAATACTTCTTCCTGAAATTGAAAGTAGCGGGGAAAGAAAAGAGATTGCATATGGTTACCTTAGCAATTCCCTGGACAGGGCCAAAAGATTTCATAATGCTCTGGATAAAAAATCCGACCCTCCTGATTCCGTAAAATTCTACTTAATGGCAGGAGATTCCGTTGCTACGCCGGCAACCTACGAAATTAACACCGAAACAGGTGAAGTAAGTGAAATCGCCTCGCAACATGGAGACGGCACAGTCACCAGGGCAAGTGCAGTGATGGATGAAAGAGAAGGCAAAGAAGAATGGACACCATACATACAGTCACCAATCAAGTGGACAAACGTAATGTTTCTTTTTTCTGACCACCTTGGTATTACAAGGGACCCGACCTTTAGTGACAATATCTTATTTATACTTCTTGAAAACCCCACCAGATCCCACACCCCTAATGATCGGGAAAATTAATCCACTTTTTCCAAATTATTTTAGGTAACTACATATCCAAAGCACCTGAGTTTTACAGGCTTTCTTCTTAATTAGAATTTATATTACTCTTAACGGCCAATTAATAAACCATTTATATCTTTTATCTTAGGGGACGATATTAGGGATTGATAAACTTAACAAATACATTTCTCAGTATTTAAAAAAATCAGATAGTGATACATTCAAGCCTCAAAGATCATGCAATATACATATCCATAAGTTCATCAACTTACTTTAACTATTTGTCGTCCATAGTTGAGAGTAAGCTTGATAAAAAGCTTAATGAACTGTGGAATGACCCTAAGACTAAAACTCTTGAGACAAAAAATAAAAAGTATGCAATCATAAGTGATTTGCATATAGGTAATGGCTCATCTATTGACCGATTTAAGAAAAATGAACAGGTTACGTTAAGGGCCCTAAATTATTATTTCAATAATAATTATTCGCTGATATTACTGGGGGATATTGAAGAGCTCTGGAGATTCCGCCTCAATGAAATACTACAAAAATATAACAATACGATTTACAGGCAAATTAGAAAATTCGGCGAGGCCAGGGTACACAGAATTTTCGGAAATCATGATATTGACTGGCAAAATACTGACCCGGTAAGAAACAGTGGAGAAGAAGACCATTTGGCCCGGGAAGCAATAAAGCTGAAAGACATACATGGAAATATTAAAATACTTCTGATACACGGCCACCAGGGAACAAACGACGCAGACACCTTTAGCTGGCTTTCAAAGCCTGTAGTCAAATGGTATAGGTATCTTGAGCCTTTATTTTATCTGCAGGAAGGGGCAGCTGTTCCAAGCTCAAAAATTTCCAGTTCCTTTGAAAAAAACAGGTATAAGTGGGCAAGGGATAATAGTTCTCTTTTAATTTGCGGGCATACACACCGGGCTGTTTTTTGTTCAAAATCAAAAATTGATAATTTGAAAAATGAAATATCAGTTTTAAAAAACAGGTTGCAAAACACCTCTTCAATTTTTAAAAAATTTAAGTTCATCAGGCAGATATCCGATAAAAAACTCGACAAACATATGGAGACCTTAAAAGGAAGAAGGTTCGATTCCCTCGGGGATAATCCTCTCCCCTGTTATTTCAATACAGGTTGCGCCCTTTATCATGACGGAATCACTTTAATCGAGATCGTCCATGACAATATAAAGCTGGTTAAATGGAACAGACATATTAAAGAAAGAGCATTTGATGTTTATGAAAATGACAGTATTAGTGAGTGCCTAAATAAGTTAGAGATGAACGGTCTTGAATCTTCACCCTCCAAGATCCAAGCAAAAATGTAATAAAATTTAAATGGTTTGCTTCCGGACCTTCAAGTTTTATTAAAGTATTTAATCAAGATAAAGGGGCTTTTTTTTCCTGAATATAAGACCTGATGACAGTATCAGTACATTCAGAATCATCCAGGATGATAATACAACGATCGTTGTAAGTTTAAAAAAGGACCTCGGGGTTATGTAATAACTTATATCCTGTCTCGACATCTTCCAGAACTCGTTATTAAAGAGCAGCGGGTGAAACACATCTCTCCAGAATGTCTTGAAATTGGGAACTACTATAAAAAGGGCAAGTGCTATAACTATATTGATGATTGCAAACTTATAAAGCGCCATCCTGTCTTTACGTATTAATAACAGTACGGCCAGTGAAGCCAGGGCAGTGAAAAACATTATATCAAATATGTACCTTACCTCTGACATATGTATTTTTTCATTTTTCTGCCAGCCGGTCTCAAGCTCTCCGCGGTGGCTAAGGTAAGATGTGAGTTCATCAACGGCATTTAACCTGAACTCTGTTTTCACTTTACTGCATCTTTGATTGTTATCACAGTTATAGTTGATCCAGTAAGGGTTGTAAGCCACAAATACAAACGGCAGGTAAAATGTCAGGTAAAAAAGCGAGAAAAATACCAGAACATTTTTTATTAACATTAAAATCATATTATATTTATAATATTAAAATAAATTTTTACCAGAAGAATAATTGTATTACATTTTAATTTAAGCCAATGAATAAATCATTTGAAGAAATATTAAGAAAAAATAAAAAGGCCATGCTCATCGGTATCGGCGGAGGCGGAGACATTGTAGGAACATTACCCACGGCCGGCTTACTTGAACTATTTGATATTGAATGCGTCCTTGCAGGCCTTCCATGGGAAAGGTCTGTAATTGATCCCGTACCCGGGCCCAGGCAGTTTAGCGAAGTTGTAAATTCAGAAAAAATTAACGAAGGTGTCTGGACCTGCAATAAAGACACAGCTTCAAATACCGGAGTATTGTTTGCCGAATCAGGTATCTCAAAAGTATTTGATAATGAAACGCTGTTAATTGATGCAACTATTGGTGCTGAGAAAATATCCGGTTATTTGATAGATGCTGCAGAAAAACTGGGGATAGACCTGATTATAGGCATAGATGTCGGGGGTGATGCAATTGCAGTCGGAGACGAGAAAGGCATATTAAGCCCGCTTGCTGACTCCACCATGATTGCTGCGCTTTACAAAATTAGAAACAACATAGATACATTCCTTGGTATGTTTGGTTTTGGCAGTGACGGTGAGCTTACTCTTGAAGAACTTGAAGCCTCTCTTGCTTTGCTTGCCCAAAACAAAGGTATTCTCGGCAGCTGGGGTATTACACAAAAAACTCTTGAACTCATGAACCGTGTTATAGAAGTAGTTCCAACCGAGGCAAGCCGCTCTCCTGTAATATATGCCGAAGGTAATTTCAAAGCCACAACAATAAGAAGCGGGACTGTAAACGTGGACCTTAACTATTCTTCTACAAGCACGATATATATTGATGTTGAAGTAATGTATGAGAAAGTATCCAGCCTATCCAGAGCAGTGGCAGATTCAGATAACATCATGGAATCAAAAAAAATATTAAACGATATGGGAATCAGGACCGAGTTTGATATAGAAGAAGAAAGATACGGCAGCTAGATATTCTGATAAAGATTTGACTTTATCTGGTCAAGGACTTTCCTTGAAAGTTCTTCGTTGCCAAATGTACCAACCCTAATTGTAATTTCAGTATGGTCTGCCTGTTTGTACCTAACGGTGGTATGTATTTTATCTCCCTCAGGTGTCTTGGCAATTACCTTTTCTTTAGCCATACTCTTTTCAGTTTTCTCTACTGTGTAACCAAGCTGTTCCATTGCTTTTAATACTGCAGCCAGGGTTTCGTCGTATCCGGTCCCTTCATGAGCTGTAAGCTGGCCTTTTTCATAAACGACTGCCCCTACCCCCACTGCACCCCCGACAATAAAGGCTGCGCACGAATTAATTAGAAACAACAATGGTATAATTAGATATAATTTATTAAATTTCATTTGATTTCCTTGATATATAATTAATTATTATAGGTTTAAATAATAGTTTACCGAAGATTTTGTTAATACATATTAATCAATGAAAAACATTATATCCAAAAACCGCTTATTATTCGCCATAATTATTGGAGCTCTTCTTGGAGGGGTTGTAGGATCACTCTGGCCCGAGGTCGGGATCAAATTTGAAATCGTTGGTAAACTCTTTTTAGATTTACTTAAAATGATAGTGCTTCCGCTTATTGTTGTTTCCGTGACTCTTAGCATTATGAAAGTCGGCAACCTTGGATCACTTGGCCTTAAAACACTTCTTTACTATACAGCAACAACAGCAATTGCCGTATTTATCGGGATCGTTGCTGTGACAATGATCCATCCGGGTGATGGGTTAACTACTATCTCGGGCAATATTCCGGACATTATAAAAGGCAAGGAGAATATGGGTGTAATTGATATTCTCACAAGCATTGTAAGTCCAAACCTGTTTAGCTCCGCAGCTAATTACCAGATACTCCCCTTAATTGTCGCATCCGTACTCTTCGGTATTGCATTTGGAAAACTTGGTACGGAAAACCAGATAATCCTTAATTTTTTCACAGTAGTAGACAAGGCAATTATGATGATAGTACACTGGATAATTTTCCTTACACCTATCGGTATTTTCGGATTAATTGCATACCGCATCGGTGCTGCAGGCGGAGGCAGCCAGCTTTGGCAGTTGATTTCAGAAATCAGTAAATACTTTTTTACTGTCCTTGTCGGGCTTTTTATTCACGGGTTTATTATCCTTCCCACAATTTTGTATATATTTACAAAAAGAAACCCACTAATGTATTTCAGGCATATGAGTGAAGCGCTTGTAACAGCATTTTCCACTGCATCTTCAGCTGCAACACTTCCTCTTACAATCACTAATGTTACGGAAGAAGCTAAAGTCTCGAACAAGGTAGGAAGGTTTGTACTGCCGCTTGGTGCGACGATCAATATGGACGGGACTGCACTCTACGAAGCAGTTGCTGTAATATTTATTGCCCAGAGCTATGGCATTGACCTTGCCGGTACAGAGCTTGTAGTTGTCTTTATAACTGCAACCCTCGCTGCTATTGGCGCTGCAAGTATCCCGCAGGCAGGGCTTGTAACAATGGTCATCGTACTGCAATCCGTTGGACTGCCGATGGAAGGCATCGGCCTTATTCTCGCAGTTGACTGGCTGCTTGACCGTTTCAGGACTACTATTAACGTCTGGGGCGACAGTATCGGTGCCGCAGTAATAGATAATCTTGAAAAATCCTAAATATCCTGAATCATTTATAAGTAAATATTTTTCTCAATCAGTAAACAATTATGCCAAACAACTTAAATGAAATTCTAAAACTTGTGTATTTAGATAATACAGTTGAGAGGTGGCTCATCGTATTCGGTATAGCCATAGCCCTTAGCATTGTTCTCAACATATTAAACAGGCAGTTAATTAAACATTTTAAAAGTTATACCAACAGGACACACACCGATTTTGACGATCTGCTTGTCGAACTTTTGCGAAAAACGAGTTTTATCTTAATTGTGGTTTTTTCGCTTCTAATTGCCTCACTCTTCCTCAACGTTAATGAATTTATACTCGGGATTAGAAAGCACATAATCATAATTGCCTTAATCACGCAGTTGGGTTTTTGGACCGACGGAATAATTAGCTACTACATTAAAAGAAAGACCCGGGACGAAGCATTCAAGACGGGATCAAGGGTCACGCAGTTAAAAGCAATTGGCCTGCTTGTAAAGATTTTTGTATGGATTGTCGTAGTAATATTCATTATTAGCAACCTTGGTTTTAATGTTACAACACTTATTACAGGACTTGGTATTGGCGGTATCGCAATTGCCCTTGCACTTCAAAATGTCCTTGGGGATGTAATAGCTTCCCTATCTATAATTTTTGATAAGCCTTTTGAAGTCGGAGACTTCATCGCTGTAGATGATCTTAGCGGAGATGTTGTCGATATCGGACTTAAGACTACAAGAGTGAAAAGTATCTCAGGTGAACAGCTTGTATTTTCCAACAACGACCTGCTTAAGAGCAGGATTAAAAACTACAAAAAAATGAACGAAAGAAGGATCTTGTTTACACTTGGGTTTGTATACGAGACTCCCTATGAAAAACTGGAAAAAATACCGGAGCTGCTAGAACAAATAATTACCGATGAACCTCAAACAAGGTTTGACAGGGCCCACTTTCATTCATACGGGGATTTTTCACTGAACTATCAGATAGTTTATTTTGTGTTAAGCCGTAATTATCGTGACTATATGGATGCCCAGCAGAGCATCAACCTGGCTGTATTTAAGAAATTCAGTGAAGAGGGGATAGAATTTGCATATCCTACTCAGACACTTCTGGTTAATAAAGAAGAGGTCAACACAAAGGAGAACTGATTTGGGAAAGAAAGCATGGGGCGGAAGGTTTAAAAAATCTATCAGTAAAATAGCGGAAGAATTTTCCGAATCGGTAAGTTTTGATAAACGCCTTTATGATGAAGACATAAGGGGAAGTATTGCCCATGTAAAAATGCTTTCCAAACAAAAAATTATCCCCTCAAAAGACGCAGAGAAAATTGTATCCGGACTTAACTCTATAAAAAAAGAGATCGAATCCGGGAAATTTCCCTTCAGACAGGAACTTGAGGACATTCATCTCAATATTGAAAGAAGGCTAATAGAAAAGATCGGCAGGGTTGGTGGTAAAATTCACACTGCCCGGAGCCGAAACGACCAGGTCCTCGTTGATATAAGGCTTTATCTTAAAACAGAAACATCTGAAATCATTAAACTGATAAATAAGCTTTCCAGCCAGTTTGTAACTCTGGCAGAAAAAAATATTGATCTTGCGCTGCCGCTATACACACATATGCAAAGAGGCCAGCCCGTTCTGCTTGCCCACCATATGCTCGCATACTACGAGATGTTTCAAAGGGACAGTGAAAGATTTAAAGACTGCTTAAAAAGGATTAATGTAAATCCTCTTGGTAGCGGCGCAGGTGCAGGGACATCTTTCCCCATAGACCGTGACTATACCGCAAAAGCGCTTGGGTTTAACAGCGTTTCAAAAAACAGTATCGATACCGTTAGTGACAGGGATTTTATTGCAGAGTTTATATTCTGCTGTTCTTCAATGATGATGCATTTTTCACGCCTTTCCGAAGAGCTTGTACTCTGGTCATCAAAGGAGTTTGATTTTGCGGACCTCGGAGATGAATTTACAACCGGATCAAGCATTATGCCTCAAAAACGAAACCCTGATATGGCTGAGCTCACAAGGGGCAAGGTTGCCAGAGTATACGGATCGTTAAATTCTATAATGACTTTACTAAAAGGACTTCCTCTTTCATATAACCGCGACCTCCAGGAAGATAAGGAGCCGCTTTTTGATGCAGTTGACACAGTAAAGGCATGCCTCGAACTAAACACCGAAATGCTTAAGAAAATCCGTTTTAATAAAAGCGCAATGGAATCTGCCCTTAGCGGAGGGTTCATCACAGCTACCGATATTGCAGACTATCTTACACGCAAAGGACTACCTTTCAGGGACGCACATGAAGTTTCAGGGAAGATTGTCGGTTATGCCGAAGACAAAGGTATAGAGCTTGAAGACCTTGAGTTTAAGGAAATCAAAAAGTTTTCTAAACTGATTGAAGTGGATATTTTTGAATATATATCAGTCCAGGGCTCAATAGAGAGCAGAAAATCCTACGGCGGCACAGCTACTGACAATGTCGGCAAGATGATTACCCAGGCAAAAAGAACCCTAAAAAACAATAAATAATACTTTTTAGTGAGAATCATTTAATATACGAATGAGAATATTATTAATATGTTTTACAATTCTTTTCACAGGATGCAGCAAAGATAGCCAACTGGGAAAAGCAATTGAAACACTCGTACCGGAATATGAGTCCTGCGCTATTATGCGCATTGAAGAGGGAAATATCTTTTACTGCGAAACCCCAGGCCTTTCAGTGTTAAAAGTAAAAACAATGGGAGTTACTATATACGAAGGCCAGGAGAAGCAGGCAAAGGAGTTTGCTAAATCAATATTAAAATTCGGATCTAACGTATGGTTAAGCCTGGATAACAGAGTACGAGAAGACAAGGGAATTCTTTCGGCCTTTGTTTTCCTCCAGGATAAAACATTTTTTAATGCACTCTTAATCCGTGAGGGCATTGGATATGAATCTTTTGAGGGGAAAAAAGCCAAGTATAAAGAAAATTTCGATCAACTCTACTATAAGGAATTATCAGGGCCAATAGACTATGAAGTTGAGGTTGAAGAAGAAATTAAAA
>JAJCZQ010000043.1 GCA_029262335.1 Deltaproteobacteria bacterium | reverse complement strand
CTCTTTAACAAACTAATCCCACATATCAGGGAATCTTATATAAAAGGCCTGCAATACGGTCTAGGATTTTCAGGAAGCATGATAATCTTTGGAGCATTTATAAATCTTATTTATACAAGAGATAACGAAAGATAGTTCTTTCAGCCCCATCTACAGATAAATTTAATAGACCTGTTGCTTTATTTACCTTACTAACCTATCATGTGATTAAAGAGTAAAAATCAGGGAGGAATCTACTGTCTGTCCAGTGCAGGCTCAGTCAGCTGTGCGTGCTGCCTTTAGTACCCCTGATTGTTATTTTATAATAGCTGTTATTTAAAGGCGGCATTAACCAATTGATTTTTCAATCTCACACTCGGTCAGCCACATATGATCATGTGTATTAAATGCAAAAACAGAAATAAAATTGCTGCGAATATAAAAAACAAATAATAATTTGAATAATTGTTAATTTTTTGCCGAAAACACTTATTCTACCTGCCAACCTAACTTACTGTAATTACTGATATTTATTGTTTTGGCACGTTATTTGCACTATATAATATTGCCTGAAATAATCGTTAAGGGAGATAACAATGACAATACAAAATGTTGCTGACAAATACAAACATAACAATCATTTTGTTGATCATCCAAATATAGATTATTTGGAAATTGAGGGAATAAAACTCAGGGATTCAGTATTTGTAGTATATCCCCCGGATAGTTCATATGAAGGTTCAGAATTTATTTATAGCCTAAATCCAATTGGAAGGTCTGAGGAAATTATATTTGATTATGATCAGGATATTTCAGGAAATTTTAACAAAGAAGTTTGCGGTGCTTACACTGCGGATGATCATAGAGTACTAAATATTACAGAGATGAATAACTGGCACTTTAAGGGATTCATTTTTAAGGATGAGAACTCCTGGAAAAAGTTTTTGGATCTTACAAAGTAAGGTCCAAAAATATCCGGGAATTATTGAATAAATAATGACACAAATTATCGATTTTATTTTAAGCTGGCAGTTACTGTCCGGAATAATTATAGGTATATGTATAATTCTTTTATATAGTCTTATAAGACAATATGTACAGTTACCATTTTCTTCTGTATACAGTCTTTTAAATTATAGCCATAAAAAATCAGATCAAAATAAAACTGTTGTCTACCAGACAATTAAATTACACCTCAACGAAATGCTCGATACACTTTTTAGTCCGGCAAATGTTAAAAAATCAGTATCGGCTAAAGTAAAAAATTCAGTAAATAACAGACTATTAGCCGATAAGGATGATCAGCTTATAAAGCATGAAATCCTTGAAGCTGATTATAAATACATGGCATTTGGAGAAAATCTCACTAGGACAACTTATACCAACAAGCAATTAATCAATGATTACCATAATAATATCTATAAGATTATAGAAAAAATTGATACGATTTCTTTAAGTTCCGGTACCTAAAAACAAATTTCCTTTTTATATTATCTCCCAAAAAATAATGGATTTCCCCCTCATCATTTAATCACAATATAAAATTGTATTAATGTATATTTTCTGATAGCATGAAAATATAGCTTCTTTAAGGGGGACTAACTAATGAAACTATTTAACAATAAATCCTTATTTATTGTTTTAGTTTTAATTATTCTTATTGCTGTACCAACATATGCGTATGCCCAGAATTCTGCCAAAGGGACCCTTATGGTAGATGGTACAACAGCAACCCTCAGCAATATCTATTTTGATCAGTATGAGAACGAATTTACTATCATATTAACGGATCATCCTGTTCCACCCGACATGGTTCCATACGGTATCACGGAGCTTTCTGAACAGGGCAAAGTAAAGGCCCTGAAATTCACTGTTTCAAGGGAAACTAAAGAATTAATGGGCAACAGGGGAAAGGCTATATATTTTCATCCTGTCTGGGACAGAAATATCGATATTGGGAAACCGGAACTTAAGATAACCCGGTTTGATGAAAACATGCTTGTAGGTTCAATTAAAACACCAACTGCAGAAGAAAGTGAAGGCCATAATTTTTCATACGATATATCTTTTTCTCTCAGTCTTAAGAAAGAGACACCAAAACTGACTTTTAAGGGAAAAGAAGGCCCACAGGTAGATGCATACAAGGCATATTGCCAGTCTATACTAGATGGAAACATAGATAAGTTTAAAAAATATGTTCCAACCGAAAATCTTCAGTATATGCCGAAAAACAATAAGGATATAATACTTGGCCTTGAGTTTGTAAGGGACACAATGATGACAGACATAGAAGTTATGGAAATTGATACAAATGGAAATAACTCAGTCCTGACACTGAAAGGCAGCAGGGGTATCGATAGTGCTGATGGTAAGGTTAAAATGCTGCTTGAAGACGGAACATGGAAAGTTAGCGAAGAATCGTGGGAAGTGAAGTAGAAGTAGAAATAATGGTAGCGGGGACCGGATTTGAACCGATGACCTTCGGGTTATGAGCCCGACGAGCTACCAAGCTGCTCCACCCCGCGTTAGGGAATTAACAGTTTAGTAAATCCTAGAATATATGTCAAGTTATCAATATTAATGCATGTTCATTATTGGAAAAATTATAATTTGTTGACTTTCACTATATTATATATAATTTTATTTAACATCAGATTTAAAATATTTCGGAGGGATTTCCAGAATGAAGAAACTACTAACCACTGTACTTATTATAACTCTTTCTCTATCGGCTTTTCTTACAACGTCCTGTAAAAACGAAAAAATCAAAAAAGAATTTGATAACGTAAAGACTGAACTCGATAAAATTAAGGGCCAGCAGACCGAATCAAGCAGTGCTATTGAAGACCTGCATGAAGAGATAAAGGCTTTAGAAGTTGAAAAACAAAAGCTAATTGCTGAAAAGCACAGACTTAATGCTGAGATAATCGAACTTAAGATTAAAGACTACGGCGTAAAAAATGATGATTCAGGAAAAGCTGCAAAATAGTCTTGATATTAATTAGATAGAAGCAACACTTAAGTAATATCTTTAACTAATCCGATCCACCTTTCTCTTTTAAATTATTAAATAGAGTTGCGCCCAGGATTTCTGCTTCAGATAATTCACCTGAAATCCTGTCGGTAAACATATTGTTGCCGTATTCATCAGAAAAAAAGGCAATAGCATTGATGCTTTCACCATCCACCCTGGCATAACAACCCGCAGGAATATTGCAGTCCCCACCCAGTGATCTTAAGAATGAACGTTCAAGTAAAGACTCAGATAAAGAATTTAAATCATTAAGATTACTTAATATTTTATTAGTATTGTTATCATCTTCCCTTGATTCTACAGCAACAATGCCCTGACCAGGTGCAGGAATAAGAATATCAGTATCTATTATCTGGCTTATCCTGTCGCCAAAACCCATTCTCTGAAGGCCGGCAACTGCAAGAATAATCGCATCGAGGTTTTCACTTTCCAGCTTCTTTAGCCTTGTATCCACGTTTCCCCTGATTGGAACTATATCAAGCGAAGGGAAATGATGCATAAGCTGGGCTTTTCTTCTAAGGCTCCCTGTGCCGACTTTTGATCCGGGCTTTAAATCTTTTAGCTGAACATTGTCTTTTGATACAAGTGCATCAGCTGCATGTTTTCTTTTGGTAACAGCACTGATTTTAAGGTCTTCGGGTAGTATGGAAGGCATATCCTTCATACTGTGTACAGCAAGGTCAATTTTATTGCTCAGGAGGGCCGCTTCAATATCTTTTACAAAAACACCTTTTCCACCGATTTCAGCAAGGGGTGAATTAATATTAATATCCCCTTCTGTCTTTATTATTTCTATATTGATTTTAATATCAGGAAATAAGGAATTTATTTCTGACCTGATAAAATTCGCCTGCCAGAGAGCAAGCTGGCTTCCCCTAGTTCCGATCCGTAACATCTTCATCCATATCTTCGATCAGTTCCAGTTCTTTATCCAGGTTATAAAGCTTTTGGATAGTATCAGAATAAAGGGCTCCAAGTGACGAGGAACTCTCTCTTTTAAGATTTGTAATTGGTTCATGAAGAATCTTCCCGATCAGTCTGTCGACGAGGTTGTTAATACTTTCCTTCTGATTTTCATCAAGAGTCTCAAGTTTCCCAAATATCCTGTCAAGCTCAGACCTCTTGATAGATTCCATTCTTTCTCTTAATTTAACAATAGTGGGCAGGACCTTTAATCCTTCTACCCAGTTAATAAACTTGTCGCCGTGGTTATCAACTATGGCTTCGGCATCCTTGGCACTTTCTTTTCTTGAGCTGATATTATTGTCCAGTACTCCCTGCATATCATCAATGTCATAAAGATATACACTTGGAATATCATTAACTTTTGGATCAACATCACGCGGGACAGCAATATCGATAAAAAACATCGGCTCGTTCTTCCTGAGCTTAAGGGCCTGGTTTACATGTTCGGACTTAAAAATATAGTTGTTCGAACCGGTTGCGGTAATTACAATATCAACGTCTTTAAGCCTGTAATAAATTTCCTCTAATTTAATTGCAGTACCATTAAGTTCCTTTGATAGTTCAGCAGCATTTTCATAAGTACGGCTCGTAATCATTAAATTCTTTATGCCGGAGTTAATAAGATTTTTAGCTGCAAGTTCTGCCATTTCACCAGTTCCAACAAGCATAACAGTCCTGTTTGAAAGGTCTTCAAATATTCTTTTTGAAAGTTCAACTGCAAGATAGCTGATTGATACTGAAAGTGAACCAATGCTTGTCTTGGAACGTACTTTTTTTGCTACAAAAAATGCATACTGAAAAAGCCTGTTTAAAATAATCCCGGCAGAATCATTCTTTGTAGATAGATTATAGGAATTTTTTACCTGCCCGAGTATCTGGGGCTCTCCGACAACCATAGAGTCAAGACTTGATGTTACACGGAGAAGATGGTTTACAGCCTTTTCATTAGAATATATATAAAAATGATTTTTGATTATCTTCTCTTCAATATTATGGAAATTAAGAAGGGAATCATTTATTTCGTTTATACAGTTTTCATAATCGTTTGTTACCACGTAAAACTCAGTCCTGTTACAGGTAGAAAGTACAAGGCTTTCAAGTATATTTTCTCTGGAATTGAGGTCCGAGAGAACGGATTCATACTGATCATCCTGTATAGTGAACTCTTCCCTGATTTCAAGGGGAGCTGTTTTATGGCTTAGGCCGGCTACAATTATCTGGTACATATCATCTATATTATTGATTTATTACAAATATTTTAATCATTATTTACATATTCAACAAACAATTATTCTACCTCTGGCTGTTGTGACCTATAAGGCTCAGGAACTCTGCCCTTGTCCTTTCATCATTCCGGAATGCCCCGAGCATTGAACTTGTGAGCATATTGGCATCCGATTTTCTTACCCCTCTCATCGCCATACAAAGATGATATCCATTTACAACAACCGCAACACCTTTGGGTTTTAAAGTCTCATTAAGAAAATTGGCTATCTGTACTGTCATTCTCTCCTGTACCTGAAGCCTTCTTGCATACACCTCTACAATCCTTGGAATCTTACTTAAGCCTATGACCTTCTTTTTAGGTATATATGCGACTTGGGCCTTGCCAAAAAAAGGCAGCATATGGTGCTCACAAAGGCTGTAAAACTCAATATCCTTAACAATCACCATCTCGTCGTAGTCAATATTGTAAATTGCACCATTTATAATTTCTTTTGGGTCTTCCTGGTATCCGCTTGTAATTTCCTTATACAGTCTCATTACACGGTCAGGAGTATTCTTAAGCCCTTCTCTTTTGGGATCTTCCCCTATTTCCTTTAATATCTCTTTAACGGCATTTTCTACACTCATCTTAATTCCTCCTCGTGATATTCGAAATAACTTCTCTCGTTTTCCCAAACTTTTATATATGACAGTCTGTTTTTGTATTTTTTAAACATTTTCTCCCATATATATAGAGCAATATTTTCGACTGTGGATTGATATTTTTTAAAATAAGGTATTTCAAGGTCAATTCTTTTATAATCAAAATCATTTATTATCTCGTTAACTGATCCGTCCATTTCGTCCCTGGAGATGATCATACCGGTATCAGGGGATATATCCCCGTTAAACATTATTTCAACCCTGTAATCATGCCCGTGCCCCCTCGGGTTTGCGCATTTATCAAATATTTCTTTATTTTCTTCTTCAGACAGCCCCTCAATAAAGAGCCTGTGCCCGGCAGAAAAGTTAAACGCTCTTGTCATATAAACTTTATCCATCACTAACTTTTCCAGTAATCAACATATAGATCGGGCGTTTCATAGAGCCTTACTTTATAAAGACTGCACTCTGTATCCCGGTTTTCCAGCTCTTTTTCAATATCATTCCAGAGTTGTTTGGCTATGTTTTCGGGAGTTGGAATAATTTTTTTAAATACTTCAAGGTCTTCGTTAAGGTATTTATGGTCGTACCTTTCAAGCACAGCAGCAAGTATGGATTTGAGATCAAAGAGGTTTATTACCATACCGGTATTATTATCTATCTCCCCTTCGACAGTCACTTCGAGATGAAAGTTATGCCCATGTCCGAGAGGGGACGTATTTTTCCCAAAAATTTTCCTGTTCTTTTCCTCATCCCAGTCGGGATTCCAATACCTGTGGGAAGCAGAAAACTCGGCTTTCTTGGTAATCAGTTTTTTAAAGGACATTATTTAAATTTAACATACTGCAGGAAACTATTCTGCGAGTCTGTATTTTCCATGGCGATTTCAAACTTGTCTGACAAAAGTTTATTTACGGAAGGTTCAATTTTTTCGAGGAATGGTTTTGGGTATACGCCCATAACAACGATCATAATTACAATCGGTATCATAAGTGAAACTTCTCTGAGGTTAAGATCACTCAGCACCTTGTTTTTTTCTTTATCAAGAGGGCCAAACATAACCCTTTGGTATGCCCACAGCATGTATACAGCGCCCAGTATAAGGCCCGTAGCACCGAAAGCAGCAAGTATATAACTTGATTTAAATACTCCGAGTAGAATTAAAAATTCACCAATAAAACCGTTTAACAACGGAAGTCCAATTGAAGCAAGGGTTGCCAGCATAAAGAAAACTGCAAATACGGGCATTACCTTGGCAAGGCCGCCGAACTCACTTATCTTTTTTGTATGTCTCCTGTCGTATATCATTCCCACAAGAAGGAACAATGCCCCGGTTGATAGTCCGTGGCTTACCATCTGATAAATACTTCCGTCAAGTCCCTGCACATTCAGTACAAATATCCCGAGCATAATAAGTCCCAGATGGCTTACACTTGAATAAGCTACAAGTTTTTTTAGGTCTTTTTGGGCAAATGCTACCATTGCACCGTAAATGATCCCAATTACCGCAATTACAGAAAGTATTGGTACATATGCAACTGTTGCTTCAGGGAAAAGCGGGAGTAAGAACCGAAGGAAACCAT
Source organism: Deltaproteobacteria bacterium (assembly GCA_029262335.1). GTDB lineage: Bacteria > Desulfobacterota_D > UBA1144 > Nemesobacterales > JAJCZQ01 > JAJCZQ01. The sequence goes on along the minus strand of JAJCZQ010000043.1, from coordinate 925 downwards.
ATGTCCCCATCTTTAATAGAACACCTGCCAGAATAACACTGCCGGCTGTTGGTGCCTCGACGTGTGCGTCCGGTAGCCAGGTGTGAAAAGGAAACATTGGTACTTTGATTGCAAAAGCCAGTAGAAAAGCTAAAAAGCAAAGTCCCTGCGGGCTTAATAATCCGGCAAATGGAAGTGCAACATTATATAAATCCATTATATCCATCGAAGCATATCCAAACTGGGTTTTATGCATAAAGTATAAATAAAAGATAGCTATAAGCATCAGTGCACTGCCGAATGCTGTATATAGAAAGAATTTGATAGCCGCATAGATCCTTCTTTCCGTTCCCCATATACCTATTATGAAATACATTGGAATTAAAACTGCTTCCCAGAAAATAAAGAACAGTATCAGGTCAAGTGCTACGAAAGTACCAATAAGAGCAGTCTCAAGCATCAGTATTAAGATCATAAAGACTTTCATACCCTTTTCTATTGAGTTCCAGGTCCCGAGGATTGTTACAGGAATAATAAAGGTGGTAAGTAATACCAGGAAGAGGCTAATACCGTCGACACCGACGTGGTAACTTACTCCCAGATCAGTAAGCCATGGTATCTGTTGTTCAAACTGCATACCGGCATAAGAGTTTTGAAATTTTGTAAAAAGAGGTATCGAAATAATAAACTCTAATATAGAAACTATAAGTACGCCTATTTTCAAATGTTTAAGGGAGTTATCAAATATTGCTGAAACGAGCAGAACAATGAATATCCCAATCAGAGGGAAAAAAGTTATAAGTGTAAGATTCCCGGAAAAAATTAAATCCAAGATAAACTCCTTAATTAAAATTTGTCAGAAAGTAGCTTAAATATACTCTAGGAAAGGGTTTTCTCAAGATAATAAAATATGAAAAAAGATATATTCAGATTATGAGATATTTAT
>JAJCZQ010000042.1 GCA_029262335.1 Deltaproteobacteria bacterium | reverse complement strand
CACAGATCAATAGCACCCCATAAAATAATGCTTAAATACTTATCGTAAATATTTATTTCGGCAATCTCTCCCACATGTTACTTTTCATTCCCAATAGTTAAAAATCCGCCTCAATCCTTACTCCCATCACAAGGGCATTATCGATATCATCTGTACCGTTTGGATTTATTACATACTGAATATCCGGCTGTACGGCTAGCCACTTTGCTACATGTATATTATAGGAAAGCTCTACTATCATTTCATAATTCTGGCCAGGTAGATCGTCACTGAAAAAACCAACAAGGAGTCCAATAACTGTTGTATCCTTACCCCTTGATGGAAGAAGGCCCTTATAACCAAAACCCCCCGAGTAAAAGAAAGGAAAGGTGTTTACCTCTTCTTTAGGTGCAAAGGCAACTGTTGAAAAAACAGACAGCCCCTCATCACTACTTCTTCTTTCAAGATAAATCATCTGTTGAAAAAGTGCATAAATACCGTAGTTGTTGGATACTTCAACATTAGGGTCACTTAATTCGGCAATTTCCGTCGAATCAAAATAACCTCCAATCTTGTAATCGCCGGGAAGCCCGGTGTCTGTGTCTTTTTGATTCGGACTATATGCAAATTCAGCCAGGAACAGTGCACCACCGTCAAAGGAAAAATCCAGACCACTGTTATCAAGGTTTGCAACATCCGGATTAGCACTATAAACACCGCCCATAAAGTAGTATTTTTCACTTGGAGTATAACGTATTCTTGCTCCCCAGTTGGAAAAGGGGTCAACGGTAAATGAAGGTATATTAAATTTTATAGCACCAGGGTTTGCGTTAAACGCAGTATTTGTAAAATTATCAAGAATATCCATTGTGGCAAATGAATCACCAATGGCAAGACGCCCGAAAGACAATAAAACCTGGTCTTCAAACAACTTCTGCTGAAACATAAGCTGGTAAAGTCGAAAGGAATCAGAACTGAACGTCAGGCCTACCGGAAGGTTAAATACATCAGAAACAGAAAATATGTTGCCAATATGTTCCTGGCTAAGGCTGCTTCCTGAAATCCATGTGCCGGAAGCTATAAATGACAGTCCTTTTATTTTAATAATCTTTTCAAGGTCAAACTCCACCCCAGCAATCAGCTGACCGGAATATTCAAGCCCTTTTGATATTCCTCCGGCAGGGTTACCCAGTACACTCATATGAAAATTAGCAAAAGGGGTAAATCCCCTGTCATGTAATTTTTCTCTATGCCCTCCCCAATTACCGGTCATATACTGCTGGTCCAGCCATCCTTTGGCGAAGGTATCTGTTTGTAGTATTAATGTGAAAAAAAAGACACTAATAAAAAATAAAGTTTTGTAGTTTCGCATTGAAAAGAATATTATATTTTGTTGATTCAGAAAATTTGATATTAATTAAAATTACTTTAAATAATTATAAATCTCTATTGCACATTTAACACGTATTTTTATATTACAAATGAAATTACAGATATTTATTTTTTTAACTTTATTAATATTAATACCATTCCATTCACGTGCTGATACTACAGATAAGTATCTGCAAATGGGTGATATTCATCATCGGGCTTTTAATAACAAAGATGCACTATACTACTACCAAAAAGCATATGAATCACAGCCGGACAGTTTTGAAATACTAAAAAAACTTACATTAGCAGCAAACGACTGCGGCGAAGACCAGGTAGAAATAGACGAATTAAAAGCCAGCGAATACTTTACACTATCAGTTAACTATGCAGAGCTGACAAAAAAACAATTCCCGGATGAAGATGACATATACCTTTTACTCGGATTATCATACGGAAACTCGTCACGCTATGCATCAGGAAAAGACAAAGTAAAACTTGCAAGAGATGTAGAAAAAAATTTCAAAAAAATGATTACACTAAGGCCCGATTATGCCCCGCCTTATATAGGACTTGGAATATACTACAGGGAAGTAGCAAAACTTAACTTTTTTCTTAAATTCATGGCAAAAAGAATACTTGGCGGTTTACCGGATGGTTCACTTGAAGACTCAAAATTGATGCTATTAAAAGCTGTAGAACTTGCACCTGACAGGGTATTTACCCACTATGAGTTAGCTATTACTTACTTTGACCTTGGGGATGAAGAGAATGTTAAATACCATCTTCAAAAAGTACTTGAACTGCCAAACACGGATCATCTTGACCCGTTAAAAAAGAAAACAGCGATAAAGATGTTAAACGATATTAATTCCTGATATTCAGAGTTGAATTAAGCGCTTGCTTAATAAGGGCAAAAAAAAAGGGAAAGTTAAACTTTCCCTTTTTATATATTTCTGTTTTTTACCTATTACGGAGTTCCGCCAAACGGATTCCATTTTTCGGTAAGTAGTAACATTCCTGGAATCAATAATGTAACAAAGGCCTCTATTAAAAAGAGGTAAGCTACAGTTGTACCAATGTTTTTGCCCTGTGCGAATGCAAAGAAGCAAAGAAGCACTAGTATGGCCCAAGCCCAGCAGAATACACCAAACCAAAGACCAGCAGGTCCCATTGCATAAAAATGGTACCCATACCAAACAAAAACTATAAACGCGAATAGGCAGTACCAACCAAGTCCTTTTGCATCATGACCATGTACAAATATGGCGTACACCATAATGTAAATCAAAGCAAAAACACTCACTAAAGCTGTGGCAGCTGTTAAACCTAAATCGTGTAATTTCCAGGCAGCTATAAGTATTAATACAGCTACTGCGAGGTTAAGTACACCGACTTCCTTCGCACCTGTTTTACCTAGAAGGGTCATACCATTTGCAAAAAACACAAACCCAACTAGTAGCAAGACATACCCTAATAATCCTTCAACTGGGACCATGTCTCTCCATACCTCCTTCTATAAATTTTCCCCATTTATTTACAAATAAAAATTTTAAAGATCTATACAACTTATTACTTAAGCATTTCTAGCATATTTAGTGAGATGATGTCAAGCATATTTCTTGAGATTAATTAATAATCAGTATAAAAAGCAGAAATATATAATTACAACTAACTGTAATTATTAAAAATTATGCAAAGATTGAAGTTAATAAACAAAAATAAAATATTTTATTTTTTTAATATTAGGGAGTTGTTTAGGGGAAAAGATGGGTTGAAATTTTAAGTTAATCCACAAGTTCAGAACTATTGAAGTGCTGAACTTGTGATCAATATTCTTCTTTGTTTTTAGGCTTCTGATTCTTCTTTTCTCTGAACAAGAATAACCCATTTACCTTTCTGAACTACTTCTTCTTTCTGGTTTACAACATTTACTTCAAAGATAAAAAATCCCATGTTAGGACGTTTGTGTTCTTTTTTCTCAACAAGTTTACGTGTGATGTGGATTGTGTCTCCTGGAAAAACTGCTCCGGAAAAACGCCAGTCTTCAAGACCCATAAAAGCTACTGTAGCAAGACGAGGCATTGTAAACCATAGTCCTGTAGCAATGGAAGCTACAAGCATACCGTGTGCTACTCTGGTTTTAAAAACAGTCTTTTTGGCAAATTCTTCATCTATGTGCATATTGTTGTAATCTGCTGAAAGGCCTGCAAAATTTACAACATCTGCCTCTGTTACTGTTCTTCCTGAACTTTTATGATCAGCATCTACTTCTAAGTCTTCATAGAACAATTTAGACATAATTTTTTCTCCTCTAAATGTCGGTATAAAAGTATAATGAGGGTGAGCAGAATAAACTACTCACCCGTTATATTAACAATTATTTTACTGGTTTGAATTTGGGAAGTGTAACTTCATCTGTAACATCATCAAAAACAACTTCAACTTCCATTCCAACATGAACATCATATACATCAACATCAATAACATTACTCATCATTTTTACGCCTTCATTCATTTCAATCAAAGCTACAATATAAGGTGGGTCACCTTTGTAAGCTTTTGACGGCCCCATATGATGGATGGAGAAAGTCCAGACTTTACCCCTGCCTTCAGACTTCACCCATTCGATATCATCAGTCATATCGTCACCAGGTGATAATGCCCTTGGGTAAAAGAAGGATTCACCGGTTGTTTTTGATTTTGGGATAAGAAGCTCATGTTTCTTGGTTCCTTCCCAGTATGGTTTAGTTTCCGGCCTGAATTCCGGAAGTGGTTTATTGTATTCTTCAGCCATTTTAATTACTCCTAATATTATTTGTTATGAAAGTGGTTCTTTTCCAAGTACGACTGTACTGTGAGCAGAAACAATTCCGCCGTTTCCATGGACAACTGCTACATCGTTATTTTCAACCTGTCTCTGACCGGCTTCACCCCTTAACTGAAGGGTAGCTTCAACAACGTGATGCATTGCACCTAAATGTGCCTGTGACAATAGTCCCCCGTTTGTATTAACCGGCAGGTCCTTGCCAAGCCCCATTCTTCCTTCAAGTGCAAATGGTCCACCGTCACCTTTAGGAACAAATCCAAGTCCTTCAAGTGTAAGAAGTACGGTGATTGTAAAACAGTCATATAGATACGCCATGTTAACGTCTTTCACACCGATTCCGGCAGTCTGGAATGCTTTTTGTCCTGAATGGTCAATTGCATTATAGATCTGGTTCAGATCCTGGAGGGAAGTTAGGTACTGGTGTGAATAACCCTGGCCCATACCCCATAGGTAGGCAAGTGGTTTTTCAATACCAAGCTCTTTGGCCTTATCTTCAGTTGTAATGATGAATGCTGCTCCGCCATCTGAGATGATTGAACAATCATATTTATGCAGCGGCTCTGCAATAATCCTTGATTCAAGAACATCTTCCACAGTTAGTGGATCTTTGTTCATTGCGTTTTCTTTCATAGCAGCATGCTCTCTCATTGTTACTGCTACTGCTGCAAGGTGCTCTGGCCTGTTGTTAAAATCGTGTAAGTATCTTTGTGCTGCAAGTGCATATCCGCCCGGAGTTGTAAGCCCGTATGGGAATTCAAACTCTGCGTGACACATCTCTCTGATAAGGGCAACCATACCGGAAGATGAAATTCCTGATAGTGTGTTATCACCTCTTACACAAAGAACAGTTTCTGCCTGTCCCGAAGCAATTGCCATTGCTGCTTCTGCAACCATCCAGACAGCTGTTGCTCCGCCTACTGCAACGGATGAAAAGAAGTTTGGTCTCATGCCAAAATAATCTGCAAAAGTCGTACAGTGCATAAAAGTATTTTCAACTAATGAAAATGCTGTTACCAGACCGTCAACGTCGGTCTTTTTAATACCAGCGTCGTTAATAGCAAGCTTTGACGCTTCTGATAGAAAATGAAATGAACTCTTATCGGGGATCTTACCCTGTTCAGTTTCACCCACACCCGCAATAACAATCTTTTTCTTTTTAAGAAGTTCGCGGGTCTCCTTAATCCCTGGAAAATTATGTGACATTTATCTCACCTCAATAAAGTGTATTTTATAAAAAATTTATTTTTCAAAGCTAGTTATAATAATTTGAGATACTCAAAAGTCAATTTAGATTCCGAGTTCTCTGGATATTACAATACGCTGAATCTCAGAAGTACCTTCAGTTAATGATGCAAGTTTTGCATCCCTGTAGTAACGTTCTGCTAAATATTCAACACTGTAACCATACCCACCTAACACCTGTACACCCTCAGTAGCAACATCCTGCACTACCTCGGCTGCATAAAGTTTTGCCATTGATGCTTCTTTAACACATTTCTTGCCATTGCTGTAAAGCCATGCCGCTTTGTAAACCATAAGCCTTGCTGTTTCTACTTTTACAGCCATATCAGCAAGCTTAAAACCAATTGCCTGGAATTTGGAAATAGGCCTGCCAAAAGCTTCCCTTTCCTTTGAATACTGAAGTGCATAATCAAGAGCGGCCTGGGCAATCCCAACAGATTTTGCTGCGTGTGTTATCCTTGCCCCGAGCAGTGTTTCCATAGCTCCCTGGAAACCGCCTTCGCCAACAAGCATATTTTCTTCGGGTACTTCGCAGTTTTCAAATATCAGCTCAGACGTATCAGCTGATCTGTGGCCAAGTTTGTGCATCTTTGCACTTACTGAAAATCCCGGCGTGTTGCTGTCTACAATAAAGATACTGATACCCGTACCTTTTTTTGATTTGTCCGTATACGCTGCAACAATTGCATAATCACAAATTGTGCCGTTAGTGATCCAGGTTTTAGTGCCGTTTAGAATATATTTATCACCTTTCTTAACCGCGGTACTTTTAATACTCCTGGCATCAGATCCGGCGAAGGGCTCAGTTAGCCCGAGTGAACCAATTATTTTTCCTTCTATACCCGGAATCAGATATTTCTCTTTCTGTGCGTCTGTGCCGAACTTGTATATAGGGAACATTGAAAGGCTTGTGTGAGCATTTACACACATTGCTATTCCGGCATTAATCTTTCCCATCTCTTCAGAAAAAATACAGTCGGTTATTTTATCAAGCCCCACTCCGCCGTACTCTTCAGGAAAAACGATCCCTAAAAGTCCCATCTCACCCAGCTTGGGAAAAAGTTCTACGGGGAAAAGTTCATTTTTTTCTGCATCTTCAACCAATGGCTCGATCTCATTCTGACCGAAATCCACTATCATGTCTTTGAACATTCTCTGTTCATCAGTAAAATCAAAATCTAAACCCACCTTAATAACCTCCTAAAATGTTAATCTGAAAACGTAAATAGAAAATTAAACAGGGGGAGTATAGCATGTTTGTATAAGTACTGCAAAAGCATAAATATTTTTCAATTTATATGTCTGTTTCTTTCACCTGTTATTGTGAATACGTGTAATGTATAATTTAACAGGCATTTAAGCCTGAAACTTAAGTATTTACGGATTTTTAACAACAGGAGCAGGAACTTGACTACTAAGAAAAAAGTGCTGGGCGTAGACCCCCTGAGCTGGATATCGGAAAAAGAAAAGAACAAGTCAATAAAGATAGAAGACATTGTTGGAAAAAAAGAAAAACCCAACCTGCCTAAATATGAAACATTTGATGTAAAACTCACTATCAGATTAAATGAAAATCAGCTCAATTTTTTAACCACCCTTGAGCGGGAGATCATGAAAAAACGTTCCAGTAAGAATAAAAAGGAAAGAATTACCAAGAACTCTATAATAAGAACACTAATTAATGCTTTTGAAGTCAACTTCTCCGCATTCAATCCCGAAGAGATCCCTGATGAAAAAGAACTTGAAAAAAGAATCAGCACCATTCTTAAGTTTTAGTTAAAAATACATTACGAAAACTCCATCAGAAATTTTGTGGGGAAAATTGCAAAAACAAGGCCTGAAAAATTCCTGATTTGCCAAACCTGCCGTCAATATTGAACTAAATTTAATTTCCATTTTTTCCTATCAATAAGTCCTTGACTTTTAAATCTGAGTTGAGCTATGATTAGCTTATTCCACCTTCCGGTTGCCGCCGTTGCGATTAGTTTAATGCTATGCACGGCGGCTTTTTATTGTTGAATTTTATCAGAACAAGTTGATAAGATTATTTAAGTAAGTGTGCTTAAATTAGAACTAACTTTATGGGAAACAGAGACCAGCTTTTAGAACTAATTAACAGCAGCAACCATATTACGGCCCTTACTGGTGCGGGTATAAGCACCGAGTCAGGTATTCCGGACTACAGGACACCAGGCAAGGGAATGTGGGAAAAGGTCGACATGTCGGTTGTTTCAATATCCGGTTTTCATGAAGATCCGAGCAGATATTACGACTACTCGATGAAACTTTATGAGACAAGGAGCAGTGCTAAACCCAACCCCGGACATTACCTCCTCGCCAAACTTGAAGAGATGGGAAAGCTTAAGGGCATCATAACACAGAATGTAGACGGCCTTCACATAAAAGCAGGTTCTGTAAATGTACACGAGCTTCACGGCTCACTCAGGCAGGTAGTGTGCATGGAATGTTCTTCGCTTTCTGATATGGATTCTGCAATGTCTCGTGCTATTGAAGGCGAAAATCCTCCCCTCTGCACAGAATGCGGAGGAATTTTAAAACCCAACACCGTATTTTTTGGCGAAGCATTACCAAGGATCCCATGGGAAGAATCTGTGGAACTTGTGAAGAATACTGACCTTCTTTTAACAATCGGCTCTTCACTCCAGGTATCTCCTGCTAACGTACTTCCTGATTTTGCAATTAAAAACGGTGCACAGATTGTGATAATGAACGAGATGCCCACACCATATGATACTGATGCAAAAATTGTAATAAGAGACAAAATTGGGGAGTTTTCTGAAGAATTTATTAATTTTTTATAAATAAAAGAAATAATTAGTGCGCTTAAAATAAAGTCAGTGTATATTAATTGTTGTGAATTTTTGAAAATTAAGCAGTTTTCTTAAAATTTTTCAAAAAATTGCAAAAAAGTCTTGACTTTAGTATCAGAATTTTGCTATAAGTTAGGAAGGTGAGAAATTAACAAGAATTATAAGTAGGGTTTTTCTCTATTTTTATAAGTGTTTCTCCTCGGGGATTGGCAACAATCCGGATCTAAAAATTTATTTAAGGAGGGTATTCAATATGCCTAGTCATTTAAATGTCCCAACTAAGTATTGGGAACTTACTAAAGAGGTTCCACCGCCTCCGATCGAGAGAGACATCAAGTCTTGGATCATAGCTAATCCTTCAGATCCTCTTTGGGATATTGATGTTTTACCTCTAACCTACACAGACTCACGTTGGTCTGCTTTTGTGGTTAGATGTGACGAAGCAACCAGAAGGCGTCTTATACCTAACCCACCGCTTGAGCCGTGGGATGGCGAAGATGCAGACCTAGTAGAATACTGGTATGTAGACCATAAGAACACTATGCTTGGTCCTTACCTCGAATTCGGTGTAACTATGTCCGCAACATACAAAGACCCTAAAGGTAACGTATGGAAAGCTGGTTACTATCCATATATGTATCTAACTGGTGATGCTCCAGTTGATGCTGGTCGTGTTCTTGGTTTTCCAAAGAAGATGTCCTACATCAGATGTTCAGTTCACGGCGGAGAAAAAGAAACAGATTTCTTTGGTTTCGCTATGTCACGTAACGGTTACCTACTGCACAGCGCAACAGGTAAATTCGATGACAAAGAAGTTAAGCCTCCATTTTTCTATGGAAAAACTGACTGGGGTAAGTTCAACATGAAAGTTATCACCAGACCTGACGTTTCCAGTTCAGAATGGCAGCTAACTTATCTACCATCAGAGTTACCACCAGCATTTAACATTAAAGGACACAGGTTCCAGATTAAACCAGAACACACAAGAACAGCTTCTGGCGATGCAATCAACTGGTTCCAGCAGGGAACTCCATTTGATAATATGGGAGTTGAATTAAAAATCCAGGAGGTTACTGGTTGTATATCATTCGTATTTGACCTTATTATACCTCCCGCTAAAGTTCTTTGGACAGAAACTTATGAGCGTCCTGCAAGCTACAGAGGATATGCTACGCCATATAAATATGGATTACGTCAGCAGTTCCCAATCAGCCAGGGCTCATAATTGATGAGTTCTTTAGTAAAAGCAGTTTGTTTTAAAATTAATACAAAATTTTCTAGGAGGTAATTTAATATGGGTTTACAAGCAAACGAATATAGCTACCCTTGGTTAGATGAAGGTGAAGTTCCACCGTTACCACTTGACAGGGACAGAATCCACATCATTTCACAAGGTGTTGCTGACCCAGTTTTTGACTATGATATCGTACCTTTAACTTACACAGAAAGCCGCTGGATGGCATTTGTGATTCGTGCGGATCATAAAGATATGCAGGGAATAACACCAGAACCAATCGAAATCACAGATGACGTGATCGAATTCTGGTATGTAATACACAAAAATACAATGTTAGGACCTTACATGGAGTTTGGTGTAACTTTTTCAGCTACTGTAGATTCAGGCGATGGCCAGATTTACAAAGCTGGATACTATCCATACATGTATCTCTCAAATGACTCACCAATTTTTGCTGGTAAAGAGCCATTTGGTTTCCCTAAAAAAGCTGCTTACATTGCTGCTTTTGAACACGGAACTAACAATAACTACTTCAACATGTTGATGGAACGTCGTGGTTATATTCTTCATACAGCTAACGGTCGTTATTCAGACAGACCACTTTCAGTTAGACCTACATTCTATGGTAAAACTGACTGGGGCCGTATGAACTACAGAATCACAACTAGACCTGATGTAACAAATAGTATCCATGAGGTTACTTATCTGCCATCAGAACTACCACCAGCATTTGGTACAGGACACAGATTCCAGCTAGATCCTAGCAGTGTTCGTACAGCTATCGGCGATGACGTCAGATCTTGGTTCATGTCAGGTACACCATTCGACTTTATGGGTGGACAGATACCTGCTAAAGAAGTTGTAGGTCTTATAAGTTTCACATTTAACCTTATAATTCCACCAGCTGCTACAATATGGACCAGGACTGTAGAAAGAGGCGAAGCAGACTTTGACTCAATTCTGTATTCAACACCGTTTAAATACACAATGAGACATCGTTTCTTACTACCTCAGTACAGCCAAGGCTAATTGTTAATTTAGTAACAACCCCGTTAATAACGGATAAAGGGCTGCCAGCAATGGCGGCCCTTTTTTTTGAACTGTAGCAATTTGTAACAATCCAAGATAGTAGCTTATTCAAATTTCTATTTAGGAATTGTAAATCTCTAGCAAACAATCATTGAAGCACATAGTATCAATTTACTGCCAGACACCATTTAAATATATATTTAGGCTTAGGTTCAATCTTTCACGGTTCAAAAAACTTACAATCTACTCTTAAACTGATTTTTGAAAATAACTAACAGAACTACGCTACCCCGCAATAACCACTAAAAGAGTCTTTATAAATTTCTATTAGAACTACGGAAAAGATTACTAATCAGACTGATTATTTAATTTAAATTTTTATAGAACTATGGGAAAGATGAATAATTAATCTGGATATTTAGTTTAAATTTTTATTTCGAGAGAGTAACACTCTTGCACTATTTATTTAGAAAGTAAGACTCTGGCACCCTTAAGGTAGGCACTCCCCATAATATAAACATATATATTGTCATCCTGAACTTGCGAAGTCATGAGCTTGCCGAATGGATTCAGGATCTCTTTTAGGAGGGTTTACTCAATATTTAATAATGATATTTACTTCTGTTCATCTACCCCAAACAATCAGCTGATTGTTTGCAGGCATGCTGTAATCATTTATCAGTTTTAATCCCTGGTCCAGGGCAAGCATATTTACATCTTCAAAATCTCTGATTCCACTCTGACTATTACGGCTCTTAAGCCATTCATCAAACTCAGCATTACTTTCTGATGTAAAATTTCCATTGTATTTAAATGGGCCATATACGCACAAAAGGCCCCTACTGCTAAGTATCCTGCCAGTACCTGCAAAAAAGTCAGGAACACAGGCCCATGGCATTATATGAAGGGTATTTGCGGTGTATACAGCATCTACTTCCAGAACCGGCCATATCTGCTGTGTGACATCAAGTTCAACAGGAGCTATAACATTATCGGTGCCCTCTAATTCAACTCTTCCGGCAATATCAGGAATATTTTCCTGAAGGTCACTTGTCTGCCAGATTAGGTGAGTTAAATTATTACCAAAATGAACAGCATGCTGTGCGGTACCGCTTCCAATCTCAAGAACACGCCGGTGATCTTTCAAAACATCTTTTAGAACATCCAAAATCGGTCCTTTATTTCTTTCACATGCTTCTGAATGCTTCATTATAAATCCGTCTAGTGAATTGTCCTGATCTGAATTGAATCACTATCCATTTTTGTGATAATATCAGATACTACCACGACCCTCTCACCTGATTTAAATCCTTCTTTCTGCTTTAATATTTCAAGTGCATTTTTAATTGTAACTTCAGGGTCTTTATCAAACTCAAGAAAATGCGGAGCAAGGGCCCGATTAAGAGAAAGCTGCCTTCTGACCCTTTTGTCCTGTGTAAAGGCATAAGCATATGTTTTAATTGGCCTTCTGTTTGTTACATACTGTGCCATAATACCCCTCTTTGTAATGACAACAACTCCTCTTGAAGATATTGCCTCTGCAAGGCCTACTGCTGTGGCTCCAATATGCTGTTTCTCATCACTTTTTAAAAGGTTTTTTCTAAAATTAAGTCCAGGCTGTTTCTCAGAAGCTTTTGCAATCTTATGTATATGCCTGATAGAACTAACCGGGTACTTACCAATTGATGTTTCCCCCGAAAGCATTAACGCATCAGCCTCTTCGTATATAGCATTTGCAACATCAGTAACTTCAGCACGTGTCGGAATAGGATTTTCTATCATTGATTCCAGCATATGTGTGGCTACTATTACCCTTTTTCCCTTTTCCTGGCATAACCTGACTATATTCCTCTGTACATTTGGCAGTTCTTCTATATTAATCTCAATTCCCAAATCACCCCTGGCGACCATAATGGCATCAGAAACATCAATAATTTTCTCAATATTCTTAACGCCTTCCTGATCTTCTATCTTTGAAATAATCTTTATTTTATTTGAGTGTTTCCCTAGAAATTTTTTAAGCTTTAATACATCTTTTGCTTCTCTGACAAAAGAGAGGGCAATGTAATCAATATTATTTTCTATACCAAACTTAATATCAGCTTCGTCTTTTTTTGTAATCGCAGGGAGATTAATTTTTATTCCCGGCAGGTTTACATGCCTTTTGCTTTTCAAAGTCCCACCGTCAAGCACCTTGCATTTAAGCTGGCCCTTGTTCTTTTTTAAAACTTTTAAATTAATCAGGCCATTATCAACGGTAATTTTATCACCTTCATTCACCGCATTAATAAGGTCTTTATAATCTATATGAATAGAACTTTCTTCTACATCACCTGCCCTTACAGATATTGTAATTACCTGCCCTTTGCTAAGCTGCATATCAGATTCGAGATTCCCTGTCCTTACCTCCGGCCCCTGGGTATCCAGAATTATTGGTACGGGGTATCTAACTGTCTTATTTAGCCTTTTTACCAGGTTAATAATCTCAAGGTGTGATTCGTGCGTTCCGTGAGTCATATTTAACCGGACAGAATTCATCCCGGCTTTATACATTTCCGAAAGCATATTCTCTGAATCAGTAGCAGGTCCAATTGTGCAAATTATCTTTGTTTTTCTCATATTTTCTTTACTCGTATCAGTTTAATAATTTAGAATGTATCAAGGATAATTATTTTGTAAACAAAACCATATTAAAATATTTGTTTAGACAAAGTGAATAGTCTAAAATCATGAATCCAAACTATATATAAATGTATCTTGAAACTATAAATTCAATTAATTTTTCCTTGATGTAATTTTTGGTTAGAATCACTATTTATCTATCACATAATCTACGGGAGCTTGCAATGAATACAAAAGATTTCAGGAAAAAAGATTACAAGGTCGATGATATATTCATTAACAGGTGGTCGCCAAGGGCGATGTCCGGCGAACCAATAACAGATGATGAACTATTTGCTTTGTTCGAAGCAGCCAGGTGGGCTCCGTCATCTCATAATAACCAGCCGTGGCGTTTTGTATATGCAAAACGGGATACCCAGTACTGGGAGAAACTATTCAGTTTTCTCGTTGAAGGCAACCAGGCCTGGGTAAAAAATGCCGCAGCAGTTGTTGTAGTAATTTCAAAAACTGTTTCAGAATATAATGGAAGTTTTATAAGGACACACTCATTTGATACCGGTTCAGCCTGGGAAAACCTTGCGCTCCAGGGCACATTAAACGGACTTGTTGTACATGGCATGTCGGGCCTTGATTATGAAAAAGCTGCAGCAGGACTTGCTCTGCCGGAGGAATATAAAGTCGAAATGATGTTTGCAGTCGGAAAGCCGGGAAAGATAGAAGACCTGCCGGAAAAACTGCAAAAAGTTGAAAAACCATCGGACAGGAAAAAACTATCAGAAATTATAAGTGAAGGTACTTTTAATTTCAGCTAATCTTCAGACAGTACTTTTGTCTGATTATTCATTATAACAATATGTAACTGGAGGGTCCTTCCATCATCAAGATTTACTTTGTAGGACTTCCCAACCATCTTATCTATACCTTCTACAATTTCACCTTTTGTACCAGGCTCAATCACATTGCTCCCCTGGTTAATCCTTACTTTAACTTCAAATTTAGTACCCGGTTTATACATAGTTTATTTTCCTTTAGGGCTTCAGACATAAAAATATAACCAATTTAATTTGAAACTTATTTGTTGCAATTGCAACTATATACTTATAAACAACGAATTAAAAGGAGACAGTTAAGTGAAAAAACTAATAATAGCATCGGTCCTAAGTCTGCTAATTCCATTATCATTAAGCGTTTCAGCCGAAGAAACAGGCGGCGAAAAGGAATTAAAGAGTGGTTTTGTTGCGGTTGATTTAATGGAAACATACCAGATAGATTTATCACCCAACGGTAAAAATAAAAATGAAATAGCGGAAAGTGACCCAAAAGTACTTTTTTTTGATGTTGATATTATGAAACTTAAGCTAAACTATGAATTTGAGAATACCGGGGCTGCAATAAACAGTATTAAACCTAAATAATTTTTTTAACGAAGGTAAGCATGAATAAATTTAATAAAAAAGTGAACATAGAGCAGATATCCTATGAAGCCAGAATATGGCTTAAAAAAACCATAATTAAAGAACATCCGGACTGGCTGGACGAAAATGGCAACTGCCCAAAGTGTGACAGGATGTATTCAAACCTCTCAAGCATTAATCACATAACGGATAGAAATTAACTTTCTGTATCCAGAAACATATCAAATGTTTCCAGGTGACTATCTGTCGAGAATGCTTCTTTTGGGAGAGTCCCGCTTTTTGCATGCCCCTTAATAAATGCATCGGAATGGACCCATGCTGAAAAATCTTCTTCTTCCTCCCAGAAAGTCATAACTACATACGGATCATCATCGCTTTTAGGCCTGAGCACAAGGTTCCTTATAAAACCTTTCATCTTATCTACTTCATGCGCACGTTCCCTGAATCTTTCTTCAAAAGCTTCCACATATCCTTCATTTATAAAAATCCTGTTCATGGTTACAAACATTTTGTTCTCCTTTATTTTTAATTAATATAGTTGGTATTATGAAATTCAATACACTTGATGAAGCAATAGAATATATAATAAACAACATGCGTGATAGTGAAAAGGATATGATAAAACAAGCTGATCCCGCTAGCATACATATGGCACTTGCCCGCTGGGCAAATACTCAGTACGTTTCAAATGATAACTATAATATCCATGAACTGGTTATTAAGCACCTCAGTGACGAAGACCCCACTTTAGAGGATGAAAAAATATATATACATAATGATAATGTTGTCGGCACTTTAATTGACCGCATTATAGAGAAACTTCAAAATTGAATTTCAATAGTGTCGAAGAAGGTATTGATTATATAATCAGCCGTTTTGACAAAGATGAACTTCAGGCTCTTTTGGAATGCAGCCAGAGTGAACTTCATTTCAGTCTCGGGATCTGGATAAAAAATGAAATCATCTATAACCAGGACTGTAATCTGGCTGAACTTCTTATAAACAGTGAAAAGCAAAACAATCCACTTTACAAAGAAGAAAAATTTCCAACCCCTCATCATCATGAAGAGCTATCACACATTGTAATAGAAGAGCTGATAAAAAAACTGGACCACGATTAATATTTGATACATTCCAGGTTGCACTTTAAACTAGTCATATAATGAAAAAACAGTTTGTACTTGGAGTAGACCTGGATGGTGTTGTTGCAGATTTCATTGGCGGCCTGAGGCCAATAGCAGCAGAGTGGCTCGGGGTGGAAGAAAACAGCCTGACAACAGAAATCAGTTACGAATTCCCTGAGTGGAACCTTAAGGAGTTTGGAGGTTATGACGCCCTGCACAGGTTTGCAGTGAAGGAACGCGACCTTTTTAAAAACCTTCCTCCCATTGAAGGGGCCCCCGCAGTTCTTAGAAGGCTAAGTACAAAAGGGATAAGAATAAGGATTATTACACACAGGCTTTTTATAAAGTGGTTTCACGAAGAAGCCATCCAACAGACCGTTAAATGGCTCGAACATTACGGGATACCATATTGGGACCTTTGTTTTATGAGGGACAAATCAGCTGTAGGGGCAGACCTTTATCTTGAAGATAACCCCGACAATATAAAAGCACTCAGGAATGATGGCCATAAAACTATAGTTGTTGTGAATTCCATGAACAGATCTTTACCTGCACCTCGGGCTGAAAACTGGGTAGAAATAGAAAAACTGATATTAAATGAGTATGAATCCTGGAATGTAAATCTTTAAAATGACGTTTGGCATTATTTCCATCGAAAATATACAAATGCCCGCCCATGATTTTTAACATCTTTTTTAACCCGATGGTATTTTGAACGTACATCTTTCTGGTCAAGAAAGCGAAGAACTCTTTTTTTGAGTTGTCCGCTCCCCTTTCCAAATATTATCTCGATTTCATCAATCTTGTTTTTTTCAGCTTCAGCAAAAGAATTTACAAGTGCTTTATCAATCAGGTCACCCTTGTTATAAATAGGATGGAGGTCCAGTTTCAATTTGCTCAAGTATTCTCTTTATCCTGATTCCGGCTGATACAACCAGAATTTAAAGACAGTATTAGATCATATTGTCTTTTGCTGACTTAGCAATCCTGAACTTAACAACTTTCTTTTCAGGAATCTGGATAGTTTCACCTGTGGCAGGATTACGCCCTGTACGTGCCTTACGAATCCCGGCAACAAATTTACCTAACCCGGGGACAGTAAACTCTCCCTTTGATTTAGCTTCCGAATAAGCTGTTGAAGCCAGAAGATCCAGAATTTCTGCTGCTGTTTTTTTGGTGATTCCGCTTTCCTCAGCTATGTGCCCTGCAAGCTGAGATTTTGACATTGGTTTACCATTAGACATTGTAAAATTCCTCCTTTAAAGATAGTTAATAGATTTCAATTGCATTATAACCAATAAATATAAGATATTTATTAATCTTAGTATATAAAAAATCTGTCTTTTAATCAACAAAATATGATTAATAATAATTCCTTTATATATTTTATTATTATACTTATTGTAGTAACAAAACTAATTTATATTTTGTTTATATATTAGGAACAAAAATCATATGTTTAAAAACAAAGATTATTCATCCAA
The DNA here is from genome assembly GCA_029262335.1 of Deltaproteobacteria bacterium. Taxonomy (GTDB): domain Bacteria; phylum Desulfobacterota_D; class UBA1144; order Nemesobacterales; family JAJCZQ01; genus JAJCZQ01. Next base: position 7,028 of record JAJCZQ010000042.1, on the reverse strand, counting down.
GTCCATTTACCTGGCATTACTTTATTTTACTTTCCTCGCCGGCTGTGCCTCCTACGGCTCCGGGCCCACTTCTCTTATTACACCTGAAGTCAGAAGTACAACTTCAGAAATCAATAACGTAAATATTACTATTTCCTCAAATGTCTGGAACGGCAATCCAGAGTCTCTACCCAACTACCTAACGGCTTTTTATATCGAAATTGAAAACAACTCCGACACAGCAATCACGGTACAGTATGATGACATTGCGATTATTGACCAGTTTAGAAACCAGTACAATGCACTACTGCCCGATATGGCATCAAATATCATTGTCCAGAAATCAAGAAGCAAATGGTATTTTCGCCCGTCAATTTCAATCGGTTTCGGGTCCGGTGGATATTATGGAGGAAGATACCGCGGGAGTTACGGTATTGGTTACGGAGGTTACGCATATGGCTATCCTTACTACCGCAGCCCTTTTTACTGGCCTTATAACTATGCTTACTACAACAACTATTATTCGAGCTATTATGATCAGGACTATTCAGACCTTTTTACAAAATCCCTTGTTCCCGGTGTAATCAGGCCAAATGCCAGAATATCCGGTTTTGTCTTTTTTAAAAAGCTACCACCCGAGGTTAATACCTTTGAACTGGATATTACTTACAGAATTGAGGATACCGACAAACGCGTTGACTTCACATTCCCTTTTAGTGTTTTAGTTTATTAATACTGATATTTTATATATATTTTCAGTTGAATTTATAATTTTACTTTAAGATATATAGTAAATATTCTAATAATATGAAACAACCGGGAAATATAAAACAGTTTATTACAAAACATTTCAGGCATTTCAACTCCGCAGCGCTGTTGGATGCTGCAAGGGCATATGAAAAACATCTTGAAGATGGCAAAAAAATGATGATAACACTTGCCGGTGCCATGAGTACAGCAGAGCTTGGTATATCACTTGCCGAAATGATCCGCCGCGACAAAGTACATATAATTTCATGTACAGGGGCCAACCTTGAAGAAGATGTTATGAACCTTGTTGCACATTCATATTATAAAAGAGTCCCCGAATACCGGGATCTCAGTCCGCAGGACGAATGGGAACTGCTGGAAAAAGGCTTAAACAGGGTCACAGACACGTGTATTCCCGAAGAAGAAGCATTCAGGAGAATCGATAGGCAAATTTATAAATTCTGGAAGAAAGCAGAAGATAATTCCGAAAGATATCTTCCTCATGAATTTATGTATGAATTACTGCTTTCCGGTGTATTGGAGGAATATTATGATACAGACCCTAAAAACAGCTGGCTGCTTGCTGCCGCTGAGAAGAATTTACCAATAGTTGTTCCCGGGTGGGAGGATTCAACACTTGGGAACATATATGCTTCTCACTGCATGAAAGGCGAAATTCTACCAACTACCATGAAATCGGGAATTGAATATATGATCTATCTTGCTGATTGGTATGAAAACAATATGGCAAAAGACGGTGTGGGTTTTTTCCAGATAGGCGGCGGAATAGCAGGGGATTTCCCAATTTGTGTTGTACCAATGCTCATACAGGATTTGAAAAAACCAGGAATACCGCTTTGGAGTTACTTCTGCCAGATATCAGACTCCACTACAAGCTACGGCTCCTATTCCGGTGCGGTCCCTAATGAAAAAATCACCTGGGGCAAGCTGGATATTGATACTCCGAGATTTATTATTGAATCTGATGCAACCATAGTTGCTCCCCTTATATTCGCTTATCTTCTTGATATTTAAGAGATAAAGCAATACAAAATTTACACCCATAATCATAAGGATAGATGCCTTAAAACTTAAACTGCTGAAAAAGCGTATATTAAGTACATATATATTATCTGTAACAAAAAATAACTACTGTAGTTTAATTTATTGTTTTAAATCAAATATTAAGGAATACATCTTTAAAAGGGTTGATATTTTTTCTTTCCCTTTTATTCAAAGATGTATATTATGTGAATATAATGGGAAGAAATTTAACCTTCGACAGAGATGAAGCACTGGAAAAGACAATGCGTCTGTTCTGGGAAAATGGATACAATGGAACAAGCGTCCAGAATATAATAGATGAGATTGGAATTAAACCCGGCAGTTTTTATAACACCTTTAACGATAAATACTCGGTATTTATTGAGTCCCTGAATCTATACGGCAGTCATGTGCTGGAATATTCCAGGGATACACTTATTAATGACCAAACATGTAAGGAGAATTTAACCAAATTCTTTAACGACATGGCCACAATCCCGGATTTTAAATCAAAAGGGTGTCTAATAATAAAAACGATTGTTGAAGTAGCTCCAAAGGACAAACATGTACTCGGCATAGTGCATAATATACTTTCGGAATTAAAAACATATTTTTATGAATGTCTGAAAAAGGGCCAGGAGACAGGTGAAATATCAAAAGAAAAAGATATAAAAGCCTTATCCAGTTTTTATGCAAGTGCAACAGACGGACTTATACTCTCCGGAAAAACCAAAATAAAAAAGGATGAAATGAACAACATAGTAAAGGTAATTGTTTCCACAATGGATTAATTATTTTTATTGTTGAACATTTGTTCATTAATTGCTATACTCTTAATAACCATGGGAAGAAACTACGAATTTAACCGTGAAGAGACCCTGAACAGGGCTATGCAGGTCTTCTGGCAAAAAGGCTATAAAGCAACCAGCATGAAAGACCTGATTGATGAGATGGGTATTCAGCCCGGAAGTATCTATAACACTTTTGGCGACAAACATTCGCTTTTCCTTGAAGCTTTAAATCATTACGGGGATGTTGTAACTACTAATACACTTAAATTACTTGAAAAAGAAGGCTCCCCATTAGAGAATCTTAAATCTTTTTTTAATGAAATAGTAATACGCCCGGCAGATAAGAAATGCAGGGGCTGCCTTGTTGTAAATTCCGTTGTAGAACTTTCACCACATGATGATGAGACAGCGGTTATAGTCAAAAATATTATGAAAAAAATTGAAAGTTCATTTTATAATTGCCTGCTAAATGCACAGAGAAAAGGTGAAATTCCGGAGAACAAGGATATAAAAGCATTGTCCCGGTATTTTGCAAGCTCCACACACGGACTGTTAGTAACAGGGAAAGCTAATGCATCTCAGGAAGAACTGCAGGACGTGGTTGATGTAATATTTGAAAGTTTAAATTAAAAATAAATTTACAGCTTTTTTTTTACCAATTGATGAACATTTGTTCAACAATTGAGCTATTTAAACACAGGAGGCTTTATTATGGCTAAAATTCCTTATGTAGAAAGGGAACAGGCACCTGAAAATATTCAGGGTATGTATGACAATCTTCAAAACATGTTTGGAGTGGTTCCAAATGTAATAAAAGCAATGGCAAACGCGCCGGAGCTATTAGCAGGGTTTATGCCTTTTCTTGGTGCAGCTCTTGGCCCGTCTCAGGTAAGCGGTGAAATAAAGGAACTTGCTATATTAACTACAACAAAGTTAAATGGCTGTACCTACTGTACTGCTCACCACACTGGTGCAGGTAAACGTGCAGGCCTTAGTGATGAAAAAATTGCTGCTGCCGATGACCCTTCAAGTTCAGCACTTGATGACAGGGAAAAAGCGGTTGTACAGTACGCCAAAGAACTTGCGCAAAACGTTGCTGCAAGCGATGAGGCACTAGCTGCAATGAAAAACCATTTTTCAGATGCCCAGATTGCAGAAATTAATATGGTAGCGGGCACCTTCCATGTACTTACAAGGTTTGCTGATACTTTTAAGGTTGAATTAGAACATTAAGCTCGGGAGTAATGGATTTTAAGGGGGTACAGAATATTCTGTACTCTCTTTAATTCTTTATACCTACTGTATGGGATGCAGTATAAATTCCATCTTTTTTTTCAACATCCATACGCAGTTCATCAACTCCGCCGTAGTACCTGACTACAATATCTGATGATTCATTAATCAGTTTATGCTCAGGATATTCCGGATCACTGCTATATATTTTTTTTGATAGTTCAGGGGAAAAATAAAACTGGGATGTTACAAAGCTTCTGTTATCAATTAATACCTTAAAATGAATGTGGGGGACCCTTCCGGGATAGATGCCGGGATAAATTGATTTAAATACTGCCTTACCCTCAGAATCCGTGACCTGTACCCCTCTTAAATAGGTCTGCCCTGTTGTATCAACACCCTGGTTTTTATAACCTGAGTAAACACCTTCGGCATCGGCCTGCCATATATCAACGATGGCGTCTTTAATGGGTTTGCAGTTTGTAGAATCAACCACAGTGATTTCAAGTTTTAAAGGTGTACCTTTTTTTCCTTCGGTTATATCTTCACGTACCTGTTCAACATCAAAATAGAATGGCCCCGCAGTCTGTTCAGGGGTTAAGACACAGGAAGGATCAGGGTTGGTTTTAACTTTATTTTCAGAATAAGAGCTTTCGGTTGTTAATACAGTGGAAACTGCCCCTATACCAAGCATTTGTAAGAGTTCACGTCGTGTTAAGTTATTCATTATAAATGTCCGGATGTTATTGGTTTAGTGGTAAATTTTGGTTCAATAATATTATTATTTTCATCTGTAGAGATAGAATCCATGGTTATTTCAATATTTTTCATTTCGGCATTTCCAATAATTGTTGCAAAAGACAGGTCAGCAGCATCGTGGCCTGTTCCAATCTTTACAAAACTTGTCTGAGGTGCAAGTCTTGTAGGATCAAAAATATACCAGCTGTTGCCTAGATAAGCCTCAAAATAAGCATGGAAATCCGGGGGATTTAAGCCATAAGCATATGAACTGCAGAATCTTGCAGGAATACCAAGCGCCCTGCAAAGTGCTATTCCAAGATGTGCAAAATCCCTGCATACTCCGGCACGTTCTGCAACAGTATCATATGCCGAAGTCATGTTGCCGGTTGTACCAAATAAATATTCCACATTCTCGTATATCCAGTTGCAGATTGCAGTTACTCTTGAAAATCCGGAAGGAATATTTGCAAACTCTTTTTGAGTTATTCTTATAAGTTTATCTGATTCACAGTATCTGCTTGGATACAGGTACTCGATTACATTATGTGGGAGTTTTGTTGTATGGATCTCGGCTGCATCATCAACATTGTGAACAACACTGCTAATCTCTACTTCAGCTTCATATGCAATATCAAACTTACCCTGTTCTACAAAAAGCATATGAGATCTTGTCAGGTTATTTTTAGCAATAAATTCTTTAATTTGCAGATTAGGATCGACCGTCAGTTTCTCTTTTAGAATATTTTGATATTCATTTTTTTCAGCACTAATGTTAAAAATAAATGTTGAGCTTATATAAACCTCATATGATAGAACACACCCTATTTTAAAACGCATGATTATAAAATAGTCCATCCACTTTTAATTAGCAAATAGAACTATGCAAATTATCTCAACAAAGAAAGAAGCTATTTCAAATTTTTATTTGGATTATAGTTAAGATCATGCTCATATTGAAAAGAACTATGGCAAATTATCTCAACAAGGAATGAAGCTATTGATCAATTGCACCTGAGACATAACGCTGTCAAACTCGACGTAAATATTTGTTAGATCAATGGCACATAAAACATAAGGCAACAGAACCTCTCGTAAATATCTATTAGATCAATTGCACTTCAAATCTATCGCTACCAAACTCTACGTAAATATTTATTTCGATAATTTATCCCGAATACTTCTTTTCTACATGTAGAGTTTCTATCCCGTTATTCACTTTCCCGCATGTAGATTAATACCACCGAATCCCACTATTCAACTCTAAAAAGTTTAATCAAGTTGTGATTTTTAATAAATTGTACAATCGATCATCTTTTCTTATGTCTTAACAAAGATTAGATATATTTATAATATATTCTATTTTAATAAATTAGAGGCTATTTCCTCTAATGAATCCAAAAGGAGTATAAGCATGACCAAATTAAATGATTCAATGATTGAATTTCTCAACGGATCACACTATGCAACATTAGGTACACACAATGAGGAGGGATCAATACACCTAACAACAGTATGGTATCTTTTTGATAATGGTCGTTTTTACTTTGTGACTGGTTCCTCAGCTCGCAAGGCCAGAAATTGCAAAGCTCGGCCTAATGCTACTGTAGTTGTGGACAGTAGGCGTAAGCAGGGAGATGAAAAATCAGTTAGTGCTTCGGGTTCAGTGGAGATAATTACAGGAGAAGAATCCAAAGAGATTAATAAAAAAATTATTCAGAGATATATAACCAAAGAAGGGATCAACGATCCGGCTGTAGGGCCTGTATTTGAAGTGTCCGGAGAAGAAGTTATCTGCCTTACTCCAGAAACTTGGCATTCCTATGAATTAAAGAGTGTGGACGATGCATATTTTGGTGGTATTTTGAGGAAGAATCCAGAAAAGTGGTTCAACACTATTGATTAAAGTTAATTATTTATAATAGGAAAATTTAATGGATTTTCTATATATACTTACATTTATTTCTATTCTTGGGTGTGCACTAGTTGCAGGAATCTTTTTTGCTTTCTCCACTTTTGTGATGAAGGCTCTGGCAAAACTAATTCCATCTCAGGGAATTGAAGCAATGCAGAATATAAATATAACAGTCCTTAACCCATGGTTCCTTGGTACTTTTATGGGTACAGCCGCGATATGTCTGATTCTGGCAGTCAGCACATATTGGAATTGGGGTCAACCTGGTACGTATTATCTACTGACTGGTTCTCTTTTCTATTTTGTGGGAACTTTTCTGGTAACCATTATTTTTAACGTTCCGATGAATAATGAACTTGAAAGAATGGTATCTAAAGATGAAGAAGCGTCGACTTACTGGAATAATATTTACCTTACCAAGTGGACATTTTGGAACCATTTCCGAACAATTGCAGCACTTATTGGGGCAATATTTTTAATAATTGCTTTAGTAAAATAAAGAAAAAAGATTTATTTCCTAAAGTTTTAATCCCGATAATCACAGCTACTTACAAAAATCAGTAGAGATCAATGACAAT
>JAJCZQ010000041.1 GCA_029262335.1 Deltaproteobacteria bacterium | reverse complement strand
TTTTGAATGATGTGAAAAATAAAATAAATGTGGAAAAGGAAGTAAAACTTGTCGGACCTAAATCTGGTTAATATGCTTACAGAAAACTGGAGTTCCTATCCTCTTGTACTATCCGTAATGTTTGCCAGCTTTGTGGGAAGCAGTCACTGTGTGGCAATGTGCGGCCCGGTAACAATTTTGCTCAAAAAAAACAACGGCAATATTCACCTCTATAATTTAGGCAGATTAATTACATATCTTTTTCTTGGTTTCATAGCCGGAACTATTGGCAAGGAATTTTTAAACAGTCATTACAGTTTGGTTTCACTAATATCAACAATACTGATATCGGGTGTAGTTATTTCCCTGGGTCTGAATCTTGTTTTCAGAAAGAATGCAGGACTGCATATGCCAAACGCTTATTCATTTCTTTTTTCAAATGCACTTAAATGGATTTTTGGTATAAATACCTACATTCGATCATTAATACTTGGGATGATAAACGGGTTTATACCCTGCGGCTGGCTGTATGTGTTTGTAATTGCTTCTATAACACTAAAGAGCAGTATTATGGGGGCTCTTCTCATGTTCTTTTTCTGGGTTGGGACTGTCCCGGCCCTGACGTTTTTATCAATTGTGTCAAACAGGATATTTAAGATATTGCCTGCCAATTATATAAGGATTGCAGGGGTATTGTTAATTATGGCTGGTCTTTTTACTCTTTTAAACAGCTTTATCCCTGGAGATGATATACATGATCATGGCCATAAAATATCAATGATTGAAAATACTGAATTATGGGGTGATTGAATGAATAATTACAATAATCTAAGAATAAAATTAGAAGTTAAAAAGGAAGAACTTAATGAGCGTCTAAGCAGAATCAGAAAAAGTAAACGAAAGGAACATGATAAAGACTGGGCAGAGCAGGCTACCGAAAGAGAAAATGATGACGTGGTTGATATACTGGGTGAGAATATAATAAAAGAGCTTGACCAGATTGAAAACTCTCTTAAAAGAATGGAGCAAAATGAATATAGCATTTGTGCATCCTGCGGCCAGTCTATTAACGATGAAAGACTTTTTGCATTACCTTATACAAGTCTATGTATTAAATGTGCAGGTAAAATATAGATATGAGTTTTAAATCAATACTTCACCCCACAGATTTTTCGGAACAGAGCATGGTTGCTTTTTCACATGCTCTTAAACTTGCACTTGAGGAAAAAGCGAGGCTAATACTTATGTATGTGCAGGAAGGTGATAATGCTCTACTGGAATGGGATAAATTTCCGAAAGTAAGAGATACATTATATAAATGGGGATTAGTTGATGCAGATGTAAAGCGCAAACAAATTTATGATAAACTGGCTGTAGATGTTCAAAAAATTATAGGCAAAGGAGAGAATATAAAAGATTCTGTTGCAGGGATCGTACATGAAGAAAAAGTTGATCTTATAGTACTTTCAACTCATGGAAGAGAAGGGTTCCCCAGCTGGTTTAATTCATCTATCTCTGAATCAATTGCCCGTCACTCACTGGTACCTACTCTTTTTATCCCTCACAATTCAAAACCTTTTGTAAATGCTGAAAACGGAGAATTAAATCTCGGTACAATTCTTATCCCTATTGATCACAAACCCAAACCCCAGAGGGCTGTCGAGTTTGGCATTAATATGGGAAATATTTATGGCGCAGGTAAGTCACAAATTAATATTATGCATGTCATGGAAAAGAATAATAAATCAGCAGAAGATGATTTTCCTGAAATTGTTATTCCTGAGAATGAAGACTGTGTTGTTAGGGTTGAGGTTAAAAAAAGTTCAATAATAGAAGAAATTTCTAGAGTTGCGGATGAAATTAATGCTGATCTGATTGTAATACCGACCGAAGGACGAAATGGTTTTTTGGATGCTGTTTTTGGAAGCACAAGTGAACAGGTGTTAAGGCATTCGAACTGTCCAACCCTTAGTATCCCGGTTGCTTATGGAAAATATGTGCCAAGATATGATTAAAATTTTGATATTACTGAAAAAAAATTTTCTTAAAGTTATATAAATATAGTTTCAGATGAAAGAACTAAGAAGAGTAATATCACTCCCGCTCATTACTTTCTATGGAATAGGTTCGATTTTGGGGGCGGGTATATATGTACTGATTAGTAAAATAGCCGGTATTTCGGGTATGTACATGCCGGTTTCATTCATAATTGCAGGGATAGTCGCAGGATTTAGTGCCTTCTCTTACGCTGAGTTGTCCTCAAGGTATCCCAAAAGTGCCGGGGAAGCTGTCTACTTATATAAAGCATTTTCTTTAAGAAAGCTCTCAAGCCTTTTGGGATGGGCAATAGTTGTTGTTGGGATAGTCTCTGTAGCTACACTTGCAAATGGCATTGTAGGTTATGTTGCTATTTTTGTTGAATTCCCTCAATGGATTATAAAGCTCAGTATTATTACTCTTCTTTTCCTGGTTGCTATATGGGGAGTTGTCGAATCTTTACTTATAACAGCTATTATTACAATCTTAGAAATATTTGGTGTATTACTGGTAATTTTTTATGGTTTTGAGAGCCTGCTGACAATTGGAGAAAGATGGCATGAACTTATACCCCCTTTAGATTCAAACTATATTTTCCCTATGATTTTTGGAGCCTTCCTTTCATTTTATGCTTACATTGGTTTTGAGGATATGGTCAATATGGCAGAAGAGGTAAAAAATCCTGAAAAAAACATGCCAATCTCAATTATACTTGTTCTCTTAATAACCACGATTCTTTATGTATTGGTTTCTCTTGTTGCAGTTCTTTCTGTCCCATTAGAATATTTATCAAATAGCTCTGCCCCATTTACCGACATTATAAAAAATAGCAGTAATTTCCCTGTATGGCTTATGGGATTAATAAGTATTGTTGCCGTACTGAATGGAATGCTCATTCAGATAATTATGGGATCAAGGGTTCTTTACGGAATGTCCAGGGTCAATATGGCGCCATCTTTTTTTTCTTATATATATTCCAAAACTCAGACACCACTGGTCACAACTACTTTTGTATATTTAGTTATTGTTGTATTTGCACTTTTGTTACCGCTGGTTTCACTAGCAAAAATTACAAGCACAATAATTCTTGTAGTTTTTTCATGTGTTAATATTTCACTTGTTGCTATAAAAATAAGAGAGAAAAATAATGGAATTATAGTTAATAGTTCAATTTTTAAAGTACCCTTATTAATACCATGTACAGGTTTTTTACTTTGTATATGTTTTCTTATTTTACAGTTGAAGGAGTTTATTTAATTATATTATTATGAGAGAAATGATATTATTGAAAAATATGAAAAAATTTTGTTATCTTTTGACCAGATTGGCCTTAATCACAATTGTTACAATGATTTCACTTTCCTGTGATACGGAAAAAAATGATCCTTCAAATTTCAGTCCCGAAGAAATAAATCAAGGTGAAAAACTTGTTATGGAAGGCAGGTGTAGTTTTTGCCACACTCCCGACGTTGCGCCTGATGATAAAAATTTTGGAAAGATATTGTTTGGGCATCCGTCTCAGGAAAAAATACCTGTAATACCTGGTGTACCTGTTGGGTCCCAGGAGTGGATGGAGTTTGTTTCTGAACTGGGTTCAACTGTCTGGATTTCAGGTAATACAATTGTTTTTTCAGCGAATATAACGCCGGATAATGAAACCGGTATTGGAAAATGGAGTGAAAAAGATTTTATACATACTATAAGAACAGGTATTCACCCCGGATGGAAGAGAAAGCTAAATAAACCAATGCCCTGGCTTGACTATGCAAAATTGTCAAACAAACAGCTCACAAATATTTATGCTTACTTAATGTCGCAGCAGCCCGTTAACAACAAAGTACCAGGGCCAATAAATATTAAATAATTAATATTTATTATTATCCGCCAGTTTTGTGTCCTGCGGCTTTATCAGCAAGCACATCTCCGCCGACTTTTATTCCTTTTTCTGATTTCTTTTTTTCACCTACTGCTTCTGCCTGGATATGTGCTTCACAGGTATCACAAATTGTCTGAGTGCTTGGTTTTCCGCAAACAGTACATTTATGTACTTTTTTTTCTGTCATTTTTTTACCTCCCGAAATATTTTGATTTATTTATAAATAGCATTTTCAAGTTTTCTGCGTAGAAAAAGCATTTCGTTATATGAGAGTTTTTGTCCTGTGATTGCTATTAAATATGCAAGAGCAATCAATACTATTGAGCCAGGGACCAGCCAAAAACCATACGGGTAGCTGCCAATACTCCACTGCGAAAATCCACTTACTAATCCGATCAAACCTGCAAATACAGACAGGCCGTAAAATGTTGCAAATAAAGTCCAAATGCCTGATCTTGGACCAAGTATGCAGTGAAGGACTGATTTTTCTTCTGATTCCTCAATCTCTATAGAAAGTTCGGGTGACCAGAAATGCTGCATATGTTCGGGAATTTTAAAAATAATATGATTTCGTAGAAGATTGATTTCACATTTTCCGTTACAACTCTTTATTTCATCTGAGATCCTGGTGATAAGTTCATACTTGGGCATATTGATTTCAATTTTGAACCTTGGACGTATAGCAATTTTGTTCATATAAGAATTAATTGGCAAGATTTATACCACTTGAGATAAAAAGTAAGTTTTAATAGTTGATAGCCCTAAGTAACTGTAATAATAGAATATATTGCTGGAAGTGAAAACCGGATATTCTTTAGAAAAATTAAAGGGTGCAGATAAAGTGTCTTAAAATCATACAACCTGTACGATCTGACGAAATTATAAGTAGTTTAATGATGTAGTTTAAATTTGTCTGATTATTGCTCTTGCTGGTGCCCCATCGGATCCTTCAATCTTTAATGGAAGACATACAAATTCATATTTACCAGCTGTGACCCCGGAAAGGTCAAGCCCTTCGATAATAGTAACTTTTGTGCCAAGTAGTATTTCATGGCATTCAACAATATTGTCATTAATACCTGCTATTGAGTAGTAGTCGATACCAACTGTACTGATTTTTTTTGATACAAGGTACCTGGCAGCTTCAGTTGAGAGGTATACGTAGTTTTCATTAAAAGATGTTTCTTTTAAATAGGTAGATGAATTAATTGTTTTGAATAATACAATATCTCCTTCCTCAATCTCTTCATTTTCAATTTCACCAAGTGGTATTTTTTCTTCGTTCTTAATTTCGATAACTTTTGCATTCCCGGCAAGTGAGGAAAGCGGTAGAGTCTCAATGCCATCTCCACCATTTATGAAATGAAGCGGTGCGTCAATATGCGTGCCAACATGAACAGGACAACTAAGATGCCTTGTGTTGCAGATTTCACCGTTTTCAATCTGCATGAGTTTTGTAACTTCCACTTTTGGGTCACCGGGCCAGACTATCCTCCCGGTTTTTATTGTGAGACTGATATCTATCCATTCATTTTTGTTATTATTCATGGGAGAATTTCTTAACAGTAATAATTACCCATTACCTTATGCCCGCTTCAAGAGGGTCTATAAACAAACCACCTGTATTAAAGGAAGCCGGAGGGATTCCTTCAATTTCTTTAACATCAAATTCAATTGAGCTGTCGATAACAACCGGATTTGAAATGATCATAATGCTGTTGGAATCTTTGCCTTTAATTATGGCTGACAGAGTTGCATTAGGGGGATCGGATTTAAAACTGTTAATTCCTTTGGTCCAGATGGATTTAAACTTTTTAACGCTCATATGGCCGGATTCCCTGTCGGGCCTGTCTGTAAAATAAATAACATTACTGGTACCGTTTCCGTTAAGTCGGAGTTTTCCGTCTTTGTATGAACCGGTATCAAAATTTATTACAAACATGTAGTTCTTTAGTGCTTCGCCGCCTATACTCTCACAGTCCTCCCTGTCTTTTGCCTCTACAACTACATTGTTAACTTTGCATGTAACAGTGTTGAATGCTGCAAATACTGTTGAAGAAGAAATAAATAAAAAAACAGATAAAAGAATTAATTTATTCATATTAAGCTCCGGTAGAATTGTGAATTCTAAATATTAATATTATTTGAGTCTTAACTGCTATTCTTTTAATTTAACAAACATTCTGCCATCTGTGATCCTGACGTCCGATATTCCGGCAGCTAAAGTTTCCCAAAAGCCGTTTTTGCCCCCGAAATGTTCTACAAGATTTTTATTTTTTATACCACCCCACCAGGCCGATGGGACCGGGACTCCACCTATGCTTATACCGTTCATGGCAACTATTAGATTATTATTGGCATATGCTATAGTCGTTCCGAAATGGAGCTTTATGGTTTTGCCTCCGAGTATTGGTATATCAGGATCCAGGGGCATCAGCACCTTTACACTGAGCTGATCATCAGCCAGGTCAATTGCTACGTTCCTGGCCAGTTTGGGATCTGTGATCAGGGAATTAAGTTCCCTTTCGTTTAAAAGTACTTCCCTGGTTGCATTTTTTTCTGAGTATTGTTCGGGTTTGAGTCTGCCGTTTTCATAATCAATCTCACCAGCAGGCTTTTGATGTTTTTTGGAAGTTTTAGCTGATTGTTCAAGTGCGGACAACTTTACCTTTAAGACTTTCTTTTCGACTTTTGTCAGTTCTACCGGTGCAAATGGCCTGGCATAAATATTCTGCCATACCCAAATACCGCCTGCGGCAAAAAGTATCAGGACAATAACGAGCAGTATTATTAAGACACTGCCCGATTCTGAAGAGTCTGGTTTTCTATTTATATTCAATTGTAAGTACCCCCACTTATTTCAACCTTAGTATACTGGTAGTTGTTTACAAAATTAATATTAATTTCAAAATTGGATTATTACAGTTTGACTGGTATACCCTGTGCAAATTTGAAGAAATTATCTGGGTCGTATTTTCGTTTAATATCTACAAGCCTTGGGAAATTGGCCCCGTAATAAGCAAGCTCCCAGTCTTCGAGGGTAGGGTCAATAAAGTTTTGGTATGCTGAGCCATTAAAATAAAACCTTAAATCATCAAACAGGTCCTGAATCCAATCTCTACTGGCATCAATAACGGATTGAGGATCGCCCACGTGCCATGATGCATCACTTTCAATTACAAAAGCTGCTGATCTGTGAACAAATGCAGTTTCATCCGGTGCTATCCGATTATACTGGCCACCCCATGAGAAAAACTTAAATGTTCCCTCTCGTGAAGCATTTGGCCAAAACTGATTTGAAAATCTGCTTATCATCTTTTTTATTCCTTCCTGCGGAAGTGGTCCGTTTATATAAGCAGATTTAGTAAGAAAGGCGTCAGGGGTTGCATCTTCTTCAAGAAATTTTGTCGCATCCGCAAAACTAAGTTCTTCAATTACAAACGATTCGGGCTCTGAAGCATTGAATACAGGTTCAAGAATTTCTCTTAGCTGTGAAGCTGTACCCTGAAAAAGTTGGCCAACTGCTTCTATTGAAACATTGCCGGAACCCGTAACCGGCCCGTCTTCACTTATCTCTATACCAAGCCTCATTGTTAAATCATCGGAAGCGTTGAATGCAATGTTTTGCATTGTATCCCAAACTGTCTCCAGATCTGCTGTTGCATTCCAGCAAAGCTGATATACCGAAGCGGTTGTGACCTCATGGCCCTGGACCTGAAAAGCGATGTTAATCCCAAAGTTTCCACCACCACCTCCCCGGCATGCCCAGAAAAGGTCTGAATTTTCATTTTTATTACAGTTAAGCAGTTCACCGTCGGCAGTAACTATCTGAGTCTGTACAAGATTATCGCTTGTTAATCCAAATTTTCTGCCATTAAATCCAAAACCACCGCCAAGTAAAAGTCCTGCTATTCCAACAGATTCGCATCTGCCGGCCGGGACTAATAGGTTGAATGGGGCAGTAGCATTATCAACTGAACCGAGTGCCGCACCAGCACCTATGTCTACTATGCCATCCATATTATCAATGTTTATTGAATTCATATTACTTACATCTATTAATAGTCCTGGTGTAGATGAATAAGCCGCATAGCTGTGACTTCCTGAACGTGCAGTTGAGGGGAGGTTGTGCTCACGGGCAAATAATATGGATTTTTTTATATCTTCCGGGCCTGAAACAAGTGCTATTGCCTGTGCGCGTATCCCGGAATAATCGAGATTCCATGGACGATTAGCCTGTGGATAAGCCGGGTCTCCCGGCCTTAGCAGTATTCCCTGTAGACTGTTTGCGAAATCCCTCCAAGCAGATTCAGGTATTCCATCAAAGTTGTCGCAGGCAATCTGTGAAGCAATTGCAAGGCCCAGAGCACCCTTACCGGATACTTTTAAAAAATCGCGTCGGGATAGTATGTTTCTTTTCATTTTTATTAAAGATCAGTATTGCAGTCATCAAGTCCTTTAATCTTTAGCTTGCAGTCCATGATTGCAGTTTCTCCGGTGGTGAGCATTTCACAAAGAGTGTTGTAATATGTGCATGAATCATGGTCTTCCGCAATAGCTGAGAAATCCAGAGGGCCTTCGATAGGAGTCCCAAATGTGATAGGAAAACCAGTATCCACGTGGGTATATCCAAGAAGCTCCGGTGGCAGCATCGGGACAAGGTCGTTTGTATTAAATACCCGCCAGCTGTCTAAACCAAATGCATCAAAATAGGTTTTATAATCGGAATCACCAACCCTTGGACTTGCAAAGGAATAAACAATGGGGTTTTCAAATCCTGTTTTCATTAACAGATCGGGTGCGGATACTCCTGCCAGTGCTGCTCCGAGGCTGTGCCCCGTTATATAAAGATTATTAAAAGTGCCCTGGTCTTTTAGCATATTAACAGTGCTTATAATAAGTTCACTAAAATCTTCATAAAAATCGGTAAATCCCTGTTCTGTCATTCCGCCTCCCGGGTCAACATAAGGGACCATGGGAAAATCAGCATCAGTGATCCATTCACTTATTGTTTTGGTTCCCCTGAATACAACATAGATGTTATCATCTTTTGTAGCAACGAATGCTATCGGTACTTCTTCACTGAAACCTTCACTTGTGAAACTTTCAGGTGTGAGAATTTGTATTATAAGTTCGTACGGTGCAGGCAGTGTAAATGTCATATCATTTTCCGAATCGGCAAGCATCTGGTACGCCTCTATACTTAGAAACATAAGCTCTATCGCGGTATCAAGGCTAAAAGCGGCTCCACCCAATGGTCCGCCCGGCCCCGGAACTGGTTCTTCACCAAGCATAGGGCCGTCCCCTCCGCCACTGCTGTCAGAGTCGCAGGCACTCACTGTAAAAGTAATAATCAGTAATAACGGTAGTAAGTATTTAAATCTTCTCATCATCATCTCCTGTATTAAAGTAATCAATTATAACTATTATTAACTCGATTTTTAAAATTTTGTTTAAAATTAAATCATAAATTTTTACTTTTTTTTGCTAAATTGACATATTTTATAATTAGCGATAGTATAAGGTTTAATTGAGTATCACTATTAGAAAAGTTGTGTAACTGCCTCAAAAAGTTACTTTCTGGTATTTATATTCTTATGCAGGTTGTGTTCAGATCTTCGTACTGCTGATACCATTAGGGTGCTTGTTTCTTTCACTTTAATTAGGTGTTTAAATTTCTGTTAAAGGAGTCTTAAAATGGGAAAGAATCTATATGTAGGAAATCTTGATTATTCAGTCACAGATACACAGCTGGGGGAGCTGTTTTCCCAGTACGGAGATGTCATCAGCATGAGTGTTATGGATGAAAGAGGGTTCGGTTTCATAGAGCTTGCTAAAGAAGAAGACGCTCAAAAGGCAATTGAAGAACTGAATGATACCGAATTTGCAGGCCGCAAGCTGGTAGTTAATGAAGCAAGACCTAGAACGGAAAATAACGACAGAGGCCGGGGTAAAGGTAAGGGCAGAGGGCGTGTCGGAAGTAATCGCGGTGGCGGTAGAAGGTAACAATTATATTGCGTAATAATAGACTGCCACAATGTGACATGCTGTACCAAGCATAACGAAAAGGTGCCATATAAAATGACGGAAGTTTAAATGGCTTACCCTGTAAAAAAGTACCCCAAATGTATATGACATTCCGCCAATTAAAATAAGCAATAATCCCGTTACCGGTACTTTTATCATTAACGGTTTTATTGCAATCACAATCATCCAACCCATTATAAGATAAAAAAGTAAAGACAGGCGGCTGTATTTAAGGCCGGTTACAGCCAAAATGGCAATTCCAATTATTGCCATGGTCCACTCGGTGGCAAACAGTATCCATCCAAATTTCCCCTGAATTACATTAAGTGCAAATGGGGTATAAGTGCCTGCAATTAAAAGATATATAGTGCAGTGATCTAAAATACGGAGTGTTTTCTTTGTCTCATTTCTTGGCATCGCATGGTAAAGCATTGAGATCAGGTAAACAATAAGAACACTGGTTGCGAAAATGGTAGTACCCATTACAACCAGGCTGTCATTGGTTTTGAGGGCTTTGGAAATAAGAAGGGGGATGGAAAAAATGGCTGCAATTAAAAAAAGTCCGTGAGTGATACTGTTGGCAATTTCTTCGTTTTTAGTCTGTTCCCTTTCTATCATTATTAATTTATTACTTACTCAAAAAACTTATTAGTTTATAATGGTTCTTACACAGAATAACAGAAAAACAGGAATTAATCTTTAAATATTTATTTTTTATTATTGCGTTTTTTAAAATAATTGTGGTAAAAATTATTTAAGTTAAGTAAACATTATTAAAGAGATAAACATGCAGAATATTTTGGAAATTTGTGAAGGTTCTGACCCAATAGGATATAACCCCGGTGATACAATCCTTTCTGAAGGTGAAAAGGCAGGTGTGTTATTTGTACTGATCGAAGGGAAGGTTGATGTAGTCAAGGGCAATCATGTACTTAATACCTTATCAGAACCTGGTTCGATTTTTGGCGAGATATCAATGCTACTCGACGTTCCACATATGGCAACGGTAAAAGTAGTTAAAGCTTCAAAGTTTTACAAAATAAGCATTACTGACCCAATGTTTGATTCGAGCGAACTTTCAATGCAGCTTGCAATGGTACTTGCCTCCAGGCTAAACAAGATAACAAAATATCTGGTTGATATGAAAGACCGTTCTGCAGAGAGTGAAGAACAGTTTGGGATGGTTTGTGAGGCACTGGAGAAGTATATTTACCAGGACAAGTGATAATCAAATTTATTTAAGCCAGGGTGCTTTTTCCTTATTTTCAATTTTAAT
>JAJCZQ010000040.1 GCA_029262335.1 Deltaproteobacteria bacterium | reverse complement strand
TGTCCTGAATCTGATAGGACTTTTGTTATGGCCGCTGTTAATGTGGTCTTTCCATGATCCACGTGACCGATTGTTCCTATGTTTAAATGAGGCTTTCCCCTCTCAAATTTTGCCTTCGACATCTATACGTTCCTCCTTAATAGATTGCCATGTAGTTTTATTTTATACTGCACTTGATTTCTCTTTTAATTCCAGGGCCAAACTTTCAGGTAACGGGGCATAGTTGGAAAATTCCATAGTAAAAGTACCCCTTCCTTCAGTCATAGACCTTAAATTTGTTGCGTAACCAAACATTTCACCAAGAGGTGTTTCACCTTTGATAGCCTGCATGCTTCCGCGCATTTCGGTATTGCTTACCCTTCCCCTTCTTGAACTAAGGTCCCCTATTACTGTTCCCATAAAATCATCAGGGACAACAACTTCGAGACTCATAACAGGTTCAAGTATTACAGGTTTGGATTTGTTAACTGCTTCTTTAAATGCCTGTGAACCGCAAATTTTAAAAGCTATTTCGGATGAATCAACTTCATGAAATGAACCGTCATAAAGCACTACCTCTACATCCACTACCGGGTATCCTGAAACAACACCGGTTTCCATTGCTTCTACAATGCCTTTTTCAACAGCAGGTATATATTCCTTTGGAATTACACCGCCTTTAATTTCGTCAATAAATTTAAATCCTTCACCCCTTTCAAGCGGCCTGACTTTAATTTTAACGTGTCCATACTGACCCCTACCACCGGTCTGCCTGATAAATTTATTTTCTATATCAGCTTCTTTAGTAATTGTTTCACGGTATGCAACCTGGGGTGCCCCAACGTTTGATTCAACGTTAAATTCCCTTCCAAGTCTGTCTACAATTATTTCAAGATGAAGCTCGCCCATACCGGAAATTACAGTCTGCCCTGTTTCATCATCATATTTGATTTTAAATGACGGGTCTTCAAGCGCTAACTTGTTGAGCGATAAACCCAACTTTTCCTGGTCGGCTTTTGATTTAGGTTCAATTGCAATCGATATTACGGGATCTGCTACGTGTAGGCTTTCAAGTACTATAGGTTTAGCCTCATCACAAAGCGTATCGCCTGTTATTGTATTCTTTAAACCAACAGCAGCAACAATACCGCCTGCTACGTTTTCTTTAATATCTTCTCTTTTATCAGCATGCATCCTGAGAAGTCTTCCGATTTTTTCTCTTTTCTTCCTGGTTGAGTTATAAACCGTAGACCCGGATGACATTTTGCCGGAATAAAGCCTTACATAGGTAAGTTGGCCCACAAATGGGTCAGTAAGGATTTTAAATGCCAGCGCTGAGAATGGCGCATTTTCATCGGGATCCCTTGAATCCTCTTCATCAGTATCAGGGTTTAAACCCTTTACTGGAGGCAAATCAGTTGGAGCAGGCATAATATCAACTACTGCATCCAGCAGAAGCTGTACACCCTTGTTTTTAAATGCAGAACCGCACATTACAGGTACTATCTGTATTGCTATTGCCTGCTTTCTAATTTCATCTTTAATTTTTTCTTCAGGAACGTCTTCACCATTAAGGTAAAGTTCCATTATTTCTTCACTGTGGTCAGCAAGACCTTCAATAAGCTGCTCTCTGTAACTGCCTGCAGTTGCTTTAAGGTCTTCAGGGATATCATGGAATTCATACTTGGAACCTAATGATTCTCCGTCCCAAAGTGCCATTTTCATTTTAATTAAATCGACTATGCCTTTAAATTCATCACCATCAAACCATGGAATCTGAAGACATACAGGGTTTGCATTAAGTCTTTCTTTAACCTGTTCAACAACTTTATAAAAATCAGCACCAACCCTGTCCATCTTGTTCACAAAACACATTCTTGGAACTTCATAACGGTCGGCCTGTCTCCATACTGTTTCAGTCTGCGGCTCAACGCCCCCAACACAGTCAAATACAACTACTGCTCCATCAAGCACTTTTAAAGATCTTTCTACTTCAATAGTAAAATCAACGTGCCCAGGTGTATCAATAATATTAATTCTGTGATCGTTCCAGAAACAGGTTGTTGTAGCAGAAGTAATTGTAATTCCGCGCTCTCTTTCCTGTTCCATCCAGTCCATTGTTGCAGTTCCTTCATGAACTTCACCGATCTTATAAGAAACACCTGTATAATATAGTATTCTTTCAGTTGTAGTGGTTTTGCCGGCATCAATATGTGCCACAATTCCTATATTTCTAACTTTTTCTATTGGTATAACTTTTTCAGACATGATTGAGCTTTAATCCTCCGAACCTACTACCATCTGTAATGAGCAAATGCCCTGTTGGCATCAGCCATTTTATGCGTGTCTTCTCTTTTTTTAATTGCCCCGCCGCGGTTTTCCGAAGCGTCAAGCAGTTCTGCACTGAGTTTTTGAACCATTGATTTTTCTGATCTTTTCCTTGTTGCATCAAGCAGCCACCTGATTGCCAGAGACTGTTTCCTGAAAGGATTTAAATCCATTGGCACCTGGTATGTTGCACCACCAACCCTTCTTGGCCTTACTTCGACACTTGGTTTGATGTTGTCCATAGCCTGGTGAAACACCTCAAGGGCATCTTTACCTGACTTCTCTGCAACTATATCCATTGCAGCGTACAAAATCTTTTCTGCTGTGCTTTTCTTTCCGTCATACATAAGTGAATTCAAAAACTTTGACACTATAATATCATTGTACTTTGAATCCAGCGTAATTTTTCTTTTAGAAACTGATCCTTTTCGAGGCATTTTGTAATATTTCCTTGGAAATTAATTTATCTGTTTATTTAGGTCTTTTAGCGCCATATTTTGAGCGGCTTTGACGTCTGCTGTCAACCCCTGTAGAATCCAGAGTACCTCTTACTATATGGTATCTAACACCCGGCAAATCCTTGACTCTTCCACCCCTTACAAGAACAACTGAATGTTCCTGAAGTGAATGCCCTTCACCCGGTATATAACCTGTTATCTCTATACCGTTTGTTAATCTAATCCTTGCCACTTTCCTTAAGGCTGAATTAGGTTTCTTGGGAGTAGTCGTATAAACCCTTACACATACCCCTCTTCTCTGAGGACAATTTTGAAGAGCAGGTGACTTGCTTTTCTTCTTGATTAATTTCCTGCCATCTTTAACTAATTGACTAATTGTAGGCACTTACGACGATCTCCAAAAAATAAAGTTAATCCGTTTAGTATAAGCTGAAAAATGACTTTCTGTCAAGATTATCAGCAAAATACGTAAACGGTCCGATTCACAAATTAAAACGATTAAAACTACTTAAGAAGGTGGTTAATTTACATTAATTACAGATAAAAGCAATACAAATGAAAAAATAAATATTTTTTATAAAAATCATTAAAAAATAACTATTCATATATCTTTAGTAATATGCTTAGTTTTCCCTTCTTTTTCTTTCCTTTTCGTTGGCTTCTCTTAAAATATTTCCTGTTTCCACAACTGTTTTAGGCAGCTTGTAAAAACCTTCCCTGAAACTTCCTTCTTTTTCCGAATCAATTTCTTCCTGCGTTAGCTTTATAAGTACATATATATAGCCGCTGCCGTCAACCAGAGGGTCGCCCGTCTGCAGTTTTGGAAACTCATCCAGATTACAGGTCAGGTACCTTGGCCTTAAATCCAAGAGTTCTATACATGCCCTGAGTGGTATTACATGTATTTTTTGCTCTTTTTCATTAAACTCAGTCTCTGTAATACCTACATACCATATTTCTGCCATTTGAACCTCCGGGATTAGCCTTTTTTAACAGCTTTTTTCCCAATATCAGTCCGGTAATATAACGTACCTTCGTCTATTTTACTAATATTATTATAAACCTTCTCAATTGCACTGCTAATCGAATGATCAATTACCGTAAGCCCAAGTACCCTTCCCCCGTTTGTAACAATAGAATTCCCATTAAATTTAGTACCGGCATGAAACAGTACAACATCCTCTGATTCCTGAAGATTATCTAAAGTTGATAATTCAACCCCTTTATCATAACTGCCGGGATAACCCTTAGAAGACATAACTACACATATTGTGCTACCGGCTTTCCATTCAAGGAAAGATGTCTCCAATTGCCCTTCGGCAATTTCCATAAACAAAGGGACTATGTCAGATTTCATTTTCATAAGTACCGGCTGGGTCTCCGGATCACCAAATCTACAGTTGTACTCAAGGACTTTTACTTCCCCTTCATCTATCATGAGTCCTACATAAAGTACTCCCCTATAATTTATGCCTTCCGAATTTAGTCCTTTAATTGTGGGAACAACTATTTGTTTTTCTACTTTCTCTAATACTTCTTTAGTCACTATGGGTGCGGGACAATATGCGCCCATACCCCCGGTATTTGGCCCTGTATCATTATCAAAAATTGCTTTATGGTCCTGTGAAGATTCGAGAAGCATGTATTTATTGCCGTCTGTAAGTACAAAAATTGATGCTTCTTCACCCTTAAGAAATTCCTCTACAACAACTTTATTTCCGGCTTCGCCAAATGCTTTATCCTGGATTATGGACTTTAATGCTTTCTCGCCTTCTTCTATTGAATTACAAATTATGACGCCTTTGCCTGCAGCAAGGCCATCAGCCTTTACAACAAAAGGTCCGTTTATATTTTTTATCCAGCTGGCAGCAGCATCTAAATCTGTAAATGTTTCATATTTTGCAGTAGGTATAGAATATTTTTTCATTAGATCTTTTGAAAATACTTTACTGCCCTCAAGTTCAGAAGCTGCTTTGTCAGGGCCAAATACTTTTAAATTATTTTTTTCAAACAGATCCACAATACCCATTGTTAAAGGCTGCTCAGGTCCAACAACTGTCAAATCAATACTGTTTTCCAGGGCAAATTCCTTAAGACCCACAAGATCTGTTGCATTAATATCAACGCAGGTGGCAATCTTCGATATACCTGCATTACCCGGGGCACAGTATACTTTTTCTACCATGGGGCTTTTTTTAATCTTCCAGCAAAGAGCATGCTCCCTGCCCCCGCCGCCGATAACAAGTATTTTCATTATGATATTTCCTGAATTTGAATTTATTTGTTCAAACTTCTTTTAATATGGACTAAATTACAATTTTTTTATTATCATTCAACAGTTACTACTTTTGCCAAGTTTCTGGGCTGATCAATATCAGTACCAAGCAGATTGGCAATATGATAAGCCAGAAACTGAAGTGGAATAACCGTAACCAAAGGAGAAAGAAGCTCACTGCATTCAGGGATTAATATAATCCTGTCGTCTTTTCCAAGCTGGTTTTGAAATGAACTGTCCGAGGTCACCACTATTATCCTGCCGCCTCTTGCCTTGATTTCCTGGAAATTTCCCATAATTTTCTGAAAATAATTACCGTGTTTAGGTGCAATTAATACCACCGGCATATTTTCATCTATAAGGGCTATAGGTCCGTGTTTCATTTCCCCTGCAGCATAACCCTCTGCATGAATATAGGATATCTCCTTTAATTTGAGGGAACCCTCTAGTGCAACCGGATAATTAATACCCCTTCCAAGATATATAAAGTTTTTGTATGTGTGAAACTCTTTTGCAAGGACCTTAATGCTGGAATCAAGCTCTAGTGCGACCTGCATTAACTTGGGCAAAGAAATCAGGGACCTGATTAAATCCTTACTTAGGTCTTTATCTATTTTTTTTCTTTTGATAGCAAGGTAGACTGCCATCATATAAATTGTTATTATCTGTGTTGTAAATGCTTTTGTGGAAGCAACACCTATTTCGGGCCCGGCTTTTGTATAAACTGTAAAATCAGCCTCCCGTGCTATCTTACTCATCTCAACATTAGTTAGGCCAATAGTTACAGCTCCCTGCTCTTTTGCAGCAATAAGTGCCTCTGAAGTATCCGCTGTCTCTCCTGACTGGGAGATTGAAAGGATAAGGGTTTTATCATCGATAACATTGTCCCTGTATCTAAACTCCGAGGAAAGGTCCACTTCGGTTGAAATTCCGGCAATGGACTCTATCAGATATTTACCAATCAAAGAAGCATGGTAAGAGGTGCCGCATCCAAGTATTAAAATTTTTGAAATATCTTTAGAGTTAAACTTAAGTAGTTCTTCAAATTCTACGGTAAACTCTGATTCACTGAATCTACCGCGAATTGTGTCCAGTATTGCCCTTGGCTGTTCATGAATCTCTTTTAGCATGTAATGCCTGTAACCAGCCTTTTCTATCATTACAGGGTCCCAGTTAATAAGCTTCTTGTCCCTTTTAATTTCCTGGCCACTATAATTATATATTTTTATAGAACCAGATGTGATTACGGCAATATCTCCATCTTCAAGGAAAATAATGTTTTTTGAATATGGGAGGATCGCCGGCACATCAGAAGCTATAAACTTTTCATTTTCGCTCTCAGCAATTACAAGAGGTGAAAATTTTCTTAATGCCACTATTTTGTCAGGTTCATTTTCCGAAAGCACTGCAACCGCATAAGAACCTTCAACTCTTTCAAATCCTTTTAATACTGCTTCTTCAAGTAGTACTCCGTCTTCATACTGTTCTTCAATCAAATGCGCCAGTACTTCTGTATCCGTATCAGAATAAAATTCATGGCCCCTGGCTGAAAGTTCTTCTTTTAAATCTGAGTAGTTTTCGATTATACCGTTATGAACAATTGATACAGGACCGCAGCTATGAGGATGAGCATTGTTTTCCGTCGGTTTTCCGTGAGTTGCCCATCTTGTATGGCCAATACCAGTAGGTGCTGTAATTTGCTTGTCCTCAATCTTAATTTTAAGGTTTTCAAGTTTCCCTTCACTCCTGACAGTATTTCTTTCACCCTCAGACACTACGCATATACCTGCGGAATCGTATCCCCTGTATTCAAGCGATTTCAGACCGTTTAAAAGTACGCCAATGGTTCTTTCAGGATTTCCTATATAGCCAACTATTCCACACATAGATCAATTGCACCTATTATATAACGCTGTATTAGCTTGCGTAAATATTTATTTAGGGAGTTTTCCCCGTTTGCTACTTTTCCATACATAGATCAATTGCACCTATTATATATCGCTGTATTAGTTCACGTAAATATTTATTTAGGGAGTTTTTCAAGTTAACTACCATTTCAGTCATATTTAGTCTTTCTTCTTTCTTTTATTCCAGCCTTTAATTATTTTTTGCTGGTTCCTTTCAATAGCCAGCGAGAATTCCTCTACATCCTTTGTAATAGTTGAGCCGGCAGCAGTAGTTGAGCCTTTACCAATAACAACCGGTGCAACAAGCATACTGTCACTTCCGATAAACACGTCGTCACCAATATCAGTACGGTGTTTATTTACCCCGTCATAGTTACATGTAATTGAACCTGCACCTATATTAACGCCCTTTCCAAGAGTAGCATCCCCTATATAAGAAAGATGGGGCACTTTACTTCCTGTACCGATATCAGATTTTTTAATTTCAACAAAATTGCCTATTTTTGCATCTTTTCCAATATTCGCCTCTGGCCTAAGATGAGCAAAGGGGCCTATCGTAACATTCTGATCAACTTTACAATTATCGAGGTAAGAGGAAAATCTGATATTAACATTGCTACTTATTTTAGAATTTTCAATATACACATTTGGCCCGATAGTACATTCCCCGCCAATAGTTGTGTTTCCATACAAATAGGTGTTTGGACTTATTACAGTATCTTTTCCAATCTTAACATCCGGAGCAATATATGTAGTTGCCCTATCTATAACAGTAATACCTTTTCTTTGAAGCTTATTAATGGTGTTTTCCCTGATTATATTCTCCTGCATTGAAAGTTCCTGGCGGGTATTGATACCCAGTATCTCATCCGCATTCGAAACCTTTAAGACTGAAACATTTTTTTTACTGTTAACCGCATTCTCAATTATATCAGGCAGATAGTATTCATTTTGTTTATTATTTGATTTAATTTTAGATAGTGAAGTCCAGAGAAATTCCGAATTTACGCAGTATATTCCTGAGTTAATTTCATCTATTTTCTTTTGCAGCGAAGTTGAATCTTTTTCTTCTACAATCTTTGATATATTACCTTTATTGTCCCTTATAATCCTTCCATAGCCACGTGGTTTTGAGACTTTAGCCGTAATTAATGAAACTGCTGATTTTTCTTTTTTATGTTTATCAATAAGTCTCTTTAATGTTGCGGGTAACACACCAGGGCAATCACCATTTAATATGAGAACGTCCCCTTTGTATTTTTCAATTACGTTTTTAGAAACTTTGATTGCATGGCCTGTCCCAAGCTGTTCTTTTTGAAAGATATAATCAACATTTTTAAACGACGGTGAAACGGCATTTTCAATTAAATCTTTTTTATAACCCACTACTAAATAAGTTTTTTGAGGTTTCAGCTTTTCTACAGAATCAAGTACGTAGTTGATCATAGGCTTATTTAAAAGGGAATGAACAACTTTGGGTTTTGATGAATTCATCCGTGTACCCTTTCCCGCTGCAAGAATTAATACCCTTAAGGCCATAAATAAATACTCCGTTTTTCAAATACTTTGTTTGAAACAATTAATATGTTGATGTGCATTATTATCAATGACTATCTAGAATGGGATATCGTCATCAGTACCTGATGATTCTTCATCAAATGTAAAATCACTTGGAAATTCTTCTTCCTGCTTGGGCCGTGAACTCTGGGCTGGCTTATCGCCTGCAGAACCCAGCATCTGCATTGATCTAGCTATTACCTCTGTAGTCCACCTGGTACTTCCTTCTTTATCCTGCCATGACCTTGTTCTGAGGGAACCTTCTATATAAATTGATTTGCCTTTTGAAAGGTACTCACCGCATATTTCCGCAAGTCTTCCCCAGGCAACTACTCTGTGCCACTCTGTGTACTCCTGTTTCTTGCCGTCTTTGCTTGATCCAGCCTCTGTAGTTGCAAGTGAAAAATTTGCAACAGCCTGACCGCTTGGAGTGTATCTGACTTCCGGGTCCTTACCTAAATTTCCAATTAAAATTACCTTGTTTACTCCTCGCATATGCTTCTCCAGTTTTATTTGATTTTACAATAAATACTTAACTAAAAAATGTACCAAAACTATTACATAATAACAGAAACTTCTTTAATAAAGGAATTAACAATTCTTCCTGTCATTCCCCAGATAAGAAATTCCTGATAACTGTATACAAAATCTTCTATAGTTTCTCCGGATCTTTCTTTATATCTTATTCTCATATTATTAATGTCTGAGAGATGGTCATGTGATACCCACATATACTGTTCTACTTCATCAATATTTATATTAAAAGTAATCTTGTTTTTTAGAACAAATATAAATGGGGATACAATAAATTTTGGCCCCTTTGGATTAAGTGGTTTCAAATCATCGAGTCTGCCCATGTATGTTGAGCTCTTATTTAAATCTACTCCCACCTCTTCGTATGTTTCCCTTATGGCCGTATCTAGTGGGTTTTTATCAGCTTCACTCATTTTACCTCCCGGGAATGCTACATGTCCCGAGTAAGAATCATGAGGGTTTTCTGTTCTCTTAATAAATAAAACGTATAATTTATTGTTAACAAAATTAAGTATTACCGCGACCGATGCTTTAGTGTATCCATTATGGGTGGACAACTCACAGATTTTTCTTTTTTGAAAATATTTTTCTAATTTCTTATTAAAATTTTCTACCAAGTTATATTAGTCTGAATTATTTTTTAGGTTATTTTGTTATACGCTTAATATAAATATAATTGTTTTGACAAATAAATAAAATGAACATCAGATTAAAATTATTAAATTTAATAAACAAGCTCAGCCCTCTTGATCTTCATGGCGACGCAACAATAAAGAACAACACAGAGTACGAACTCTCCTGTATTATTAATTTTTATAGCAGAACGGAACTTCTAAAGAATATACTTTCCTGTTTAGCAGAACAGGAAATAGATAAATCGCTTTTTGAAGTTGTGCTGGTAGAAGACAGAGGAGGCACTGAAGAAGGTGCTAAAATGGCTGAAGATTATTCCGGCTCTCTAAATATAAACTATATTACTCTTAAAGAGAATCACGGTATTATGGGTTATTCTCGAAATTTTGGTACTGAACACTCCAGGGGAAAATATATTTTATATCTTGATGACGATACAATTATTCTTCAAAACACATTCCTTTCTAAAATAATTGAAAAATTTAATGAACTTAACCCTGATGGAATAATGTCCCTGGGTATTGCAAGTTTTTGTGAAATAAACCAACAGTATCAATACCATGACCCATATTATCCAACAAACAGATGCATGGCATATTCGAGAAATGTTTTAGCTGAACTTTCAGGTTTCAAATCAACCATAATCGGGCAGGAAGACGTTGAATTTAATATCCGGCTGACATTATCAAATAAAAACATTATCAAACTGGGTGAATTACAGTATTTTCATCCACCATTGATTCAGCATAACTTCAGAAAATCTGCCTCAGTTGGCTTGTCATATTATAATCTTAAAAATAATTATCCTTTTTTTATCTGGATACTTTTATTAATTAATGGCTGTAGGTATCTTCCTTACGGACTTTTATCATTTAATAAAAAATTTCTATACCAGTTTAAGTTTAGTGCTGGATTTTTACTGGGTATTATTTACGGAATCAAAGGCAAAACAGTTGAGTACAAATAAAAAATAATTCTTATTAATTTATCTAAATATACTAAATAACATGCAAATATTCAGCAGGCTAATGCCATTTAAAGATTTATTAATCGTATTTATCTGGAGACAGTTTAGTGTACGTTACCGTAACAGTGTTCTTGGAATATTGTGGGCAATTATTCAGCCTATCAGCATGATGATGCTTTTGACTTTTGTATTCACCTATATAATCCAGGTTAAGACTGGTTCTTATCCTAAACCTGTATTTTATTACAGTGCCCTTTTACCTTGGACTTTCTTTGTGGGTGCTGTAAATGGCTCTGTAAAAAGTATATCGGGCAGCCAGTCATTGGTTACAAAAATATATTTTCCCAGAGAGATTCTTCCTTTATCGGGCATTTTTGTTGCATTTTTAGATTTATTAATTGCCGGCAGTATATACATAGTATTGCTGTTTTATTTTAATATCAGTCTCAACTACACAGTGATATGGATAATTCCTATATTTATTGTACTTATTATTTTTACACTATCAGTATCACTACTGTTTTCCAGTATCAATGTTTACTACAAAGACGTGGGTTTAATAATAACTTTTCTTATGAGATTGATGTTTTTTGCTACTCCAATTATATACTCGATTGACAAACTTAGTTTAAAGCTAAAACTCCTGCTGTTTCTGAATCCAATGACTTTCATTGTAGAAAACACGCGAAGAGTAATATTGGAAGGAAGGGATATTGTGCTGTGGCAGTTTCTTCTGGCCCTTGCCCTTGTATTAATTTTATTCCACGTTTCTTATAAAATATTTATAAAGATTGAAAAGGACTTTGCAGATGTCATCTGATCCCATAATTGAATTAAAAAAAGTATGGAAAAAATATAAAATAAAAAAGCAGACATCCCGAACATTAAGGGAAGATATTGTAAAAATATTTTCTAATAAATTCGATAAAGAACTATTAGTACAGGGAGAATTCTGGTCTCTGAGTGATATTAATATCTCAATTAATAACGGTGAATCAGTCGGGCTATACGGCCCCAACGGTTCAGGCAAAACAACAATCTTAAAATTATTATCACGTGTCACCTATCCCACAAGAGGTGAACTGACCGTCAGGGGGTCAATCGCCCCTTTAATTTCGGTAGGTGCCGGCTTCCACCCGGAATTAACAGGAAGAGAAAACATATATACAAATGGGACAATGCTCGGCATGAGTATTAAGGACCTGAAAGAAAAAGAAAGTGCAATAATTGAGTTTTCAGGACTTGATAAGAAGTTCCTAGAATTGCAGGTTAAAAACTATTCTTCAGGCATGAACACTAGGCTTGGTTTTTCCGTAGCGGTGCACAGTGATGCCGACATTTTCCTGCTGGATGAAATACTTGCAGTCGGCGATACAAAATTCAGGGAAAAATGTGCAGAAAAGATCAATGATCTTATTGGCCAGAGAAACAAAACATTTCTTATTGTTTCACATCAGCATGAAAGGCTTAAAGAATTAACAGACAGAATTTACTATATAGAAAAGGGTAAAATTACTGATTTGGTCTAATAAAGCCAGGATTAAATTGCTTTCAGAATAGTCTGTAATACTTTATTAATATTTATATCACCATTACTGTTAACTCAATACAATGATTACTGTAGCAATTTGCACATTCAACAGGAAAGAATACCTAAAAAAAGCAATTGACAGTATTCTTAAACAAACTATTGATTGTAATTTATTTGAACTTTTAATTATCGACAACAATTCTACAGACGGAACCGAAGAATTAATCAAAAACAATTACACCGACAACAATCTTTCAATAAAATATATAAAGGAAGATAATCAGGGACTTTCTTATTGCAGGAATACTGCAGTTGCAAACTCAAAATACGACTTTGTTGCCTTTCTTGATGATGACGGAATTGCTGAACCGCAGTGGCTTGAACTAATGTTAAAGGTATTAAAAGAAAACAATGTAAATTTTGCCTGCGCTACCGGGGATGTATTACCCATTTGGGAAATTCCAAAACCTTCCTGGTTGTTTCCTTTTTTTGAGATTTATTTTTCAATTTTTCAACTATCCAAGGAAAGATTTAAATTTACAGATAACCAGAATCACACTCCGGCAGGGGGAAATGTAATATACAAAAAACAGGTGCTCATCGAGTTAGGAGGTTTTAACACTACCCTTGGAAGAAATGGAATTAATCTTTTATCGGGTGAAGAAACCCTAATTCACAAAAAAATGATAAGAAATGGATATGAACTTATATATATCCCTGATATAAGGATTCATCACCATATTCACAAATCAAGAATTAACAGATTATGGTTACTAAAAAGATCATTTTGGGGTGGATATTCAGTTCAAGCAATTAAGAAACTTGAATCAAATGGGCAGTCAGTAATAAATTTCAAGAAATTGTATTTAAATCTATACAATATTATTCTCAATTTATTTTTAATACCTACTGGATTTTTATTTAAACCAAAACATTATTATATGGTTTATTTATTCAGATTCTCAAAATCACTTGGAACTCTTTACGGCCTGTTATACTTCAAGTAATTAATAACAAACTATTATGAAATATCTTATTTCAGTAATTATCTGTACATATAACAGAAAAGATTTATTAATTAAAACAATTGACAGCGTAATAGACCAGTCATTAAACAATACAAAATACGAAATTGTAGTTGTAGATAATAATTCTTCAGATGGAACAGCTGAATTTATCTCCGAACTTTATAATCATCTCCCAAATTTCAGGTGTATAAATGAAATTGAACAGGGGATATCATTTACAAGAAATTGTGGTTGGCAGAATTCAGACTCTATATACATCGCCTATATTGATGACGACGAAATTGCAGACCATCATTGGCTGGAAAGTTTACTACAGACTGTTCAGAATAAAGACAACTCAATTGGTGCAGTTGGAGGCCGAGTTGATCCGGTATGGGAAACAGAACCCCCAGGCTGGCTAAATGATGAACTTTCGGTTTATTTTTCAATTTTCGATTTATCTGAAAACACAATAAAAATAAATAAAAATCAGGGGATAGGAAGTGGTAATGCAATTTATCCAAGAGAAGTATTAAAACAAATGGGTGGGTTTGATACACAGTTAAAGAGCAGGGTTGGAAACAGCCTGGTATCTAGTGAAGATACTATGCTGCACAAAAAAATAATGCTTAGTGATTATGATATATATTTCGAACCAGGTGCAATTGTAAAGCATCTTGTGCATAGTGACAGACTTACAAGATACTGGTTAATGAAAAGGTTCTTCTGGGCAGGGTATTCACATTCGTACATTGACCAGTATTTACTTAAGAACATCAGGAATGAATCTGTTTTTCTTCACAATGGCAGGCAATTATTATTAAAAACATATAATATTATTGTTAACCTTTTATTAGTAGTCTTATCTCCTATGTTTAAAAACAAAAGTTCATTTTTATTTTTTTGCAGGTTCTTAAAGAATACAGGTTATATATATAAGATTATTAAATGATTTCAGTCGATAATTTTAAAAACAATTTTATAAGGCTTTTCAATTACCTTCCCTTTAACATTGGTACGGCATTAAAGTACACAATCATAAAAATCTTTAATATAATAGTTCTAATCTCAGTTAAATTAATTTTCTTTTTCAACTACTTATTATCACTTTTAGGCGCTTCCGAGAGACTCAATAATCTCCCTGCAAAACCAGGGGATAGCTTTAAAACCATTTACAATAAAAACTACAGGGAATTAATCGAGATTATCCTTGAAAACAATTTTAAAATATTTCACTTAAACAATGTTCTTTGCCTCAATGTAAACAGCAAAAATGAAATTGGGAAATTACTTTTAATTCTTAAAAGAGATAAACTTTTATGGATTGAGATAGATTCTGAATACGGCAGATATAATTACAGACTTTGCCTCATTCCCAGCCCGCTAATCTATATTCTCTTAATGTCATCAAACTCATTTGTTTTATACAAACGTTATATAAGCCCTGATGGAAGAGTTTTATTTGGAAGTGAATCAGGATGTAGGATAGAGGACTGGATTAACAGTGAAATTCATTACAAAGATAAAGAGAATTACAAAAGAACTGTTTTCAGGGTTGCATCTTCCGACTGGATTAAAGAAAAAAACCTAATAATTGAAAAAGAAACCAGTAACAAATTAGATTTTATTCCTTACAAAAATGATTATCCAATTGATATAGTTTTTACATGGGTAGACAGCAATGACAATGAATGGAGAAATAATTTTAATTCAACTTTAAAAGAATATGGCCGAAATGATTTACTGGGCACATCCGCAAATGAAAGCCGCTTTCGAAGCTTCAATGAATTAAAATACTCATTACGGTCAATTTCCATGTATGCAGATTTTTTCAGAAAGATATATATCGTTACTGCCGGACAGGTTCCGGACTGGTTGGACACCAATAATAATAAGATAGAAATTATTAATCATAAGGATATTTTCCCCAAAGGAGACTACTTACCTACATTTAATTCACATTCCATAGAGTCACGCTTACACCACATTCAGGGACTTTCAGATAACTACCTCTATTTTAATGATGATTTTTTTATAAGTAGACCATTAACACCCAAAGATTTTTTCCTGCGCAAAGATATTTCCTATTTTTTCCCTACAAATTCTACGTATATAGGACTTAATTCAGCTAATCAGAATGACATGCCTGTTGATACCGCAGCGAAAAACAACAGGGATATTATATTTAATAAATTTGGAACAGTAGAGATTCTCAAGTTTGGTCATGTCCCATACCCCCAAATTAAACCTATTTTATTTGAAATTGAAAATGAATTAAAAGATGAACTTGATAATACTTCAAAAAGCAGATTCAGAAACATAAATGACATTTCATTACCCAGTTCTTTATACCATCATTACGCAAAACATAATGGTAATGCTGTACCGGGAAATATTAACCAGATATATATAGATATAAGTATTAGCAATTCTCTTGATTTACTAAAAAAACTTTCAAATATGGATGTTTCTTTGCAGCCTGATGTTCTATGTATTAATGACGTGGATTACAGCAAAGGGAACATTGAAAAATATACAGGTATAGTACAAAACCTTCTAGAAAGATATTATCCCCTGGAATCAGAGTTTGAGAAATAATAAATATTTAAATTAAAATTCCCGTAATAACTTATTTAGTTTCAATTTTACTCCTTCAATATCATCAAGTGATTCTTTTACAAAACTGACAATTGGTACTTTTATATTTTTATTTTCACATTTTTTTTCAATTGCATTAATTGATTTTAGTCCCTCAAATATAATGGAAGGATTAAACTCATTAAGATTAAGCATTCCTTTTCCAACCATCAATCCAAGAGTTCTGTTGCGGCTTTTGTCGGAGTTTGTTGTCATACTAAAATCACCAAATGCACAAAATCTCAGTATAAGGTCTTTGTCAACAGAATATTCACTCAATATATAGTGCATCTCTTTAAAACATAAATTTAAAAATGCATGGTGTTCGTTATTACTATTTGAAAAAGAATCAAATATACCAGCAGCAATTGAGTAAATGTTTTTTAATACTCCGCACAGTTCAACACCGCTTATATCATTTGTATAGTCAAATATTAAGTTTGGAAGATCTAGAATTTTTTTTAATACTTCAAGATCTTCATCATGATCTATTCCAATTGTCGCAGAAGTAAAAGACCCATTCATTATTTCATCAGCAAATGTAGGTCCGGAAAAACTGTAGACACGTCTGTTTCCCGTAACTTCTTTAATAACTTCGGACATAGTGAGTAGAGAAGGGAACTCAATTCCCTTTGAGGTAGAAAGTATCGGAATGTTATTAATATTAACATTAACGGATTCTACCACCTCTCTTGTTACACCCGAAGGGAGTGCAAAGAATATAAAATCAGAACCTACTAATTCAGCTGAGTCTTCAAGAATATTAATACATTGAATATTCTTATTTAGAACAACAGATGGAAAGTAATTTTTGTTTACCCTTTTATTGTTTATACAGTCAATTACTTCTTTATTTCTCGCGAATAAATTTACTGAACAATTATTCTCCGAAATCACCTTTGCCAGCGATGTTCCAAAACTACCTGCTCCAACAATTGATATTTTCATTTCTTATACCTTAAAATTGCTTTTGCTAACCCTTTATTTTTATATAAATTATATATCCATTAAATTCCTTTAATTTAATCAATCGTTATTTTAATTAAACAAGCCACAAAATACTCAATTCTATGAAGATTATAATCTTAGCAGCCGGTCTTGGAAGAAGACTAAATAAAAACATTCCAAAGGCCCTTGTAAAACTAATTAATGGTAACACCATTTTAGACTATCAGCTTGAAAATATTAATAAAATAACCAGTATAGATAACGTCGTTTTAGTTACCGGATTTAAACACAAAAAAATAAAAGAGATGTATCCTTCAATTCATCAGGTAATTAACTATGAGTATGAAACAACTAATACAGCTAAAAGCCTGTTAAAAGGAATATCTCAAATAGATGAAGAAATTATATTTATAAACGGAGATGTCGTATTTCATCCTGATATTCTAAATAAAATAATATTAAACAAATCACATAATATGATTTCTGTAAATAACTCAAAAGTTGGAGAAGAAGAGATAAAATACGTACTTGATGGAAATAATAATATTAAGAATCTTTCCAAGAGTGTTATTAATTCTCTGGGTGAAGCAGTTGGAATTAATTATATTACCCGGGAGTTTATAGACAGGTTTAAGGGTTATCTTGAAAAATGCAATGATCAGGACTATTTTGAAAAACC
>JAJCZQ010000039.1 GCA_029262335.1 Deltaproteobacteria bacterium | reverse complement strand
TCAACAATAGCCAGGTCAAATGATTCTTTCCCTATTTTATCAATGGCTTCTTCTCCATTGCTTGCAATACTAACAAGATAGCCTTCCTTTGTCAGCATGATTTCCAGGAACTCTCTCATTCCAGGTTCGTCGTCAACTACCAAGATACTGTAATTCTTATTCATTCCCGTTTGCACTCCACTCAACTATTAACTAAGAGGTTCAGGCAGGGACAAAACAAACTTTGTCCCTTTACCTACCGAACTGTAGATACTAATCTTTCCATTATAACCTTCTACAACTTTTTGTACAATTGCGAGGCCAAGGCCCGTACCTATTTCCTTGGTTGTAAAGAAAGGGTCGAAGACCCTGGAGAAATTTTCCTCTTTTATCCCCTCGCCTTCATCTGAAAAAGACAAATTAACAATCCCTTTTTCAACTGTACACTTTATTTCTATTTTACCGCCGGAGGGCATCGAATCCATCGAATTGTCGAGAAGGTTCCAAAATACCTGCTTTAATCTATAGGAATCAGCTTCTACCAATATTCCATTATCTACATCTATTTCTATTACAATGTCTTCTCTTTTTACGGTATTTTTAAAAGAATTGATTGTATCTTTAACTACCTGACCCAAATCCACAAGCTTAGAATTAGTTACTTTTTCCGGGCTTGTTAGAAGCAAAAAGTCTTCAACCATCAGGTTTAGCCTTTCTATCTCCCTGGTTGCAACTCGGGAAAGCCTGTATGAAACATCCGACTGCTGTGCTTCTGTACTAAGTATTTCAACTGCACCGCTGATTGCGGAAAGAGGGTTTCTTAGTTCATGAGCAAGCCCACCTGCAAGCTGTCCAAGAAGGGCCATCCTCTCTGATGACTGCAATTTTTCTTCCAGGTTACGAATTTCCGTAAGGTCCTGAAAAATTACCGTATAACCAATTGTATTATCGTTGTCGTCTTTAAGTAGTGATGCCGCAAGTCCAAGGATTATTTTCTTACCGCCAGGAGTATTAAAATTTATCTGGTTTCGCTTTTTATCTACCAGTTCGGATATATGAATATCATTTATAATCCTGTTAAATTCATTTCCTATCGCTTCATCGTGGCTCTTAAATTCAAAAATATTAAGCGCCCACTGGTTTATAGATATAACCTTTTCTTCAAGATCAAGTGTAATTACACCGCTGGTCAGGCTTTGAAGAATGTTCTCATGCAGATTTTTTAGGATGATGAAGGACTCTTCACTTTTTCCCAGTTTTTCACCCGCAATCTTAATTTTTTGCGAAAGATATCCCCCGAGAATTGCAATCAGGACAAATGCTATAAGATGAAAATAAATCGGTACTAAATTGTTTTTCTCCGTAAAAAGTTCTGATGAAAAAATTTCATTAAAACCGCTAATGCTGTTTTCTGTTTTAAACTGAAAAATGATTATAAAAAGGTATAAAGTAATACATAATACAAGGCTGATATAACTTGCCCAGCGTGAAATAAGTATTCCTGAAAACAGCAGAATTAAAGGGAACAGAAAAATAAATGGGCTTGATCTGCCATCAGTAAAGTAGATTATTAAAGATGAAAGAACAATATCCGAGATAACTATAAGGTATTTAAAAAAATCACTATAGTAATTAAAAAGGGTTTCAAAAAGTAAGAATAAAAGATTAAACAGATAAAAAACAGAGAGTATTACAATCAGGCTGAATGCTTCTTTCCTGTTATCACCAAGAAAATAGACTATGGCACCAAAAACAAGTATTAACGAAACAATTAAAATCCGGAAAACAATTATCTTTCTTAAACTTGTCTCCGTTTGATGTAACGAACTCATTTTGTGAAAAGATCTGCTTTTTTAATTATAAAAAGTCTCAATTTCTTATCCCGCAAGTGATGATACCAGTTTAAACATTGGCAGATACATTGAAACAACGATTATCCCAACAGTACCACCAAGAAAAACAATCATTAAGGGTTCAAGAGCAGACATAAGTGATGAGACAGCAACATCAACTTCATCCTCATAGAAGTCTGCTATCTTGTTCAACATATCATCAAGTGCACCGGTCTGTTCACCAATAGAGATCATACTTGTTACCATGGGAGGAAAGATTTTAGGCTCTCTCCGTAAAGGGTCAGCAAGAGTTGTACCCTGGCTGATTTCATTTCTTGCCCTCAAAATTGCGTCTTCAATTATCATATTCCCGGAAGCTTTGGCCGTAATCTGAAGTCCGTCAAGGATAGGGATACCGCCTGATGTCAGAGTGGCAAGAGTTCTGCAAAACCTGGCAATTGCGGTTTTTTGAATCAGATTGCCGATTAACCACATTTTTAACAAAAATGCATCATAAAGCCTTCTGACTTTTTCAGATCTTTTATAACTTGTAAGGACTGCAACAATAACAACTGCTAAACCAATTAAAATATAAACAATGTTATTTCTGGTAAAATTACTTATATCAACAACCATCTGGGTTAACGTAGGCAATGTTGTACCCATGTCTTTAAACATCTCTGCAAATACCGGTACAACAAAAATAATTACGATAGCAAGTACCGCAACTGCAACCCCGATAACAATGGCAGGATAAACCATTGCTCCCCTTATTTTTCGTTTAATTGACTCCATTTTTTCCAGATAGTCCGCAAGTCTTTTTAATATAACATCAAGCACACCACCTGCTTCCCCGGCCTGTACAAGGCTTACATAAAGATTAGAAAATATTTTTGGGTGTTTACTGAGAGAATCCGCAAAAGCCGAACCTGCTTCAACACTTTCCTTGACCTGGTTTATTGTTGTTTTGAACATACTGTTCTTTTGCTGCTCGGCCAATACATCAAGTGACCTTACAAGCGGCAGTCCGGCATCAATCATTGTTGAAAGCTGCCTTGTGAATACAACTATATCATTATTAGGGACCCCGCCAATATTTATATTTAAATCAAGCAGACGTCCTTTAGGTTTTATTTTTGTAGGAATTGGCTGAATCTGCATCTGCCTTAATCTGGCTAAAACTGCAGATTTGTTGGGGGCTTCCATCTCCCCTTTTTCTATCTGTTCCCCTACTCTTCCTTCCCAAACAAATACGGGCATAAACTGAATCCTCCTAAAATAGTATTAAACTATTATCCACCAAGTACTCTTCTTTCACTCCGCCCTGCTGTGGATCCTGTACCGCCAGGGGTAATAATTCTTTTTAATTCATCTTCGTCCTGGCTTTTATTTAATGCATCTTCATATGTAATTATTTTCTTTAAATAAAGATCAGCAAGGCTTTGGTTTAGTGTCTGCATCTGGTATTTTTCCTGGCCGATCTGCTGCTGCGAATATATCTGGTGTATTTTATCCTCACGGATAAGATTTCTTATTGCCGGGTTCGGGATCATTACTTCCAGTGCCATTGTTCTACCGCCGCCAACTTTTGGTATAAGCGCCTGGCAAAGCACACCCTCAAGCACAAAAGAAAGCTGCGCCCTGATCTGTGACTGCTCGTGAGGCGGAAATACATCAATTACCCTGTTTATAGTCTGGACAGCTGTATTTGTATGTAGTGTTGCAAGGGTTAAATGGCCTGTTTCAGCCAATACAAGTGCTATTTTTATTGTTTCAAGGTCCCTCATCTCACCAATCAGTACAACATCCGGGTCTTCCCTCAGAACACTTCTAAGGGCGTTATTAAAACTCTTTGTATCACTCCCGACTTCCCTTTGGTTTACAAGGCAGTTTTTATGCCTGAACATGTACTCAATAGGGTCCTCAATTGTTACAATATGTTCATGGCGTTCATCATTTATCTGGTTTACAATGGAGGCAAGTGTTGTTGTTTTTCCGCTACCGGTAGGCCCTGTAACAAGTAAAAGCCCCCTCGGTTTACGTGCAAGATCACTTACGACAGGAGGAAGTCCCAGTTCTTTCATTGTCCTCATTTCAAACGGCAGCAACCTGAATGCACCTGAAACTGCTGAACGCTGCATATATATATTTCCACGAAATCTTCCAAGTCCTTCAACACCAAATGAAAAATCAAGCTCCCAGTTCTCTTCAAACCTGTGCTTCTGGGAGTCTGTGAGAACACTGTAACAGAGGTCCTTGGTCTCGGGTGGTGTAAGCGGAGGATGTTTTACAGGTACCAGCTTTCCATCAATCCTCAGCATTGGCGGAGAACCCGCAGTTATATGAAGGTCACTTGACCCATTTTCCACAACAACTTTTAATAACTGATGAAAAGATATAGACATATTTTGCTCCTGTTTCTAATTATCACTTGCTGTGTTTCTAACAACTTCCTCTGTTGTTGTAATACCCAGCTTTAATTTGTCGAGTGCACTCTGCCTCAGGGTCCTCATACCCTGTCTCATTGCTTCCCTTTTGATCTCAAGTGCAGATGCACCGCTAAGTATAAATTCCTTTAGTTCTTCTGTAATTGCCATTACTTCGTATATGGCCATCCTGCCCCTGTAACCTGTGCCTGAGCAATTGCTGCAGCCATCTCCAACACCTTTATAAACCTCGTATTCTTCTACTTCTTTGGGAGAAACGCCAAGGTCTATTAATACCTGTGGTGCAATATCAACTTTTTCTGCACAATCCGGGCAGTTTTTCCTGACAAGCCTTTGAGCAACAATAGAATTAAGTGACGCAGTTACCAGGAATGGTTCAACACCCATATTTAGCAGCCTTGTAATGGTAGATGGGGCATCATTTGTATGTAAAGTAGAAAGGACAAGGTGACCTGTAAGGGCTGATTTAATGGCAATTTCTGCAGTTTCATAGTCCCTTACCTCACCAACTAATATAATGTCAGGGTCCTGCCTTAAAAATGTCCTCAGGCATGAAGCAAAAGAAAGGCCTATCTCTTCATGTACCTGCACCTGGTTAATTCCATCGAGGCTGTACTCAACAGGATCTTCGGCAGTCGAAATATTTACATCTACCTGGTTTAACTCAATCAGGCTGGAATAAAGAGTTGTAGTTTTACCACTACCGGTAGGGCCGGTGATTAACACCATTCCGTAGGGTTGAAGTATTGTTTCTCTAAATTTTTCTAACTGCTCTTCTTCAAATCCGAGTTTTCTTAAATCAAGCTGAAGTGAATCTTTGTCAAGTATCCTCAGCACTACTTTTTCACCAAAAATTGTGGGGGCCACGGAAACACGATATTCCATGGTTTTGTTTTTCTCTACTTTCACTTTAATCCTGCCGTCCTGGGGTAGCCTGCGTTCGGCAATATCCAGGTTAGACATAATCTTTATTCTGGAAGAGATTGCATTTCTAAGCTTCATTGGCGGCTCGAGCATATCATATAAAACACCGTCAATCCTGTAGCGAATTCTTAGGGATTTTTCATAAGGCTCTATATGAATATCACTTGCACCTTTTCTGATCGCGTCAGTAAGAACGAAGTTGACAAGTTTAATGACCGGTGCTTCTTCGGATGCTTTTTCAAGATCACTTAAATTAATGTCTTCCGACTTGTAAAGTTCCAGGTCAAATTCATCAAGGTCTTCCATAAGACGGTCAACCGCTTCGGAGCTTTCCTGTGCTTTAACCGAATCGTTCCATTGCTCCTGGCTGCCGTAATACTTTTCTATGGATTTCTTTATAGACCTTTCAGAGGTAACAACTACTTCAATGTTCTGTCCTGTTGCAAACTTCAGGTCATCAACTGCAAAAATATTAGAAGGATCGGACATTGCTACAACTATTGTCCCATCGTATTTATTTATAGGAATAAGTTTATGTTTTATTGCTGATTCGCGCGGTACTATCTTTAGTATTTCAGAAGTCAGATCAAACTGGTCCAGATTTACAGCAGGCACTCCGTACTGACGGCTTAAGTATGCAACAAGCTGATTCTCATCAATATAGCCGAGATTTAGAAGTGTCTCCCCAAGCCTTTTGCCCGAGTTCTTTTGCTGTTCAATAGCCGTTTTTAACTGGTCAAGGTTTATTACATCTTCCTTGATCAGAATATCTCCCATGCGTTTTTTTCCGCCGGGTTTGGCCTGTTTTTCTTTCCCCTCGTCGGGATCTATAATCTCTTCAGGTAATCTCATTTAATATTTGCCGGATTATATTTTTATTATTACCCTCAGCATACCTGTCGATATAAAGTGCAAATTGCATGCCATTTTAGAATAAATCACCCATCTATTCAGTTAAAAGTAATGAATAATTATATAATCATACTATTTTTATACAACATATATATTTTTAATATAGAATACATATAATTAACACGTAATATTATACTTTAAGTTTTTTCATAAGCTGGTTTTAACATATAGGTCTAACTCCTTGAATTTAATAATAAATCACCGGCCTTATATAAAAAACGGGGATAATAATACCCCTAAATTACCGGATAAATATATATACGAATGGATAAGATAAATTTCTTTAAAAAAAACAGGATTAACGTCATAGGCGGGGGACTTGCAGGGGTTGAAGCAGCCCGGCAAATTACAAATTTTGGCATAAATGTAACATTATTTGAAATGAAACCTGTTCATTTCTCTAAAGCACACAAGAGCGAAAATCTGGCCGAACTTTTCTTCATTAATTCAATAAAAACAAATTCCATCGAAAATGCAGGCGGAATTTTAAAAGAAGAGATGAGACTTTTAAATTCCCTGGTTATTGAAGCAGCGGACAATACAACAGTACCGGCTGGAAAAGCTCTTGCTGTCGACAGGGATTTATTCACTGAATACATAACTGACAGTATTGAAAAAAACAGCAAAATAGAGTTAAGGCGAGAGATGTATACCGAGATCGAAGATGATGTATTAAATATTATTGCAACCGGGCCGCTTACTTCAGACGAACTCGTTAATAATATAATGGATATTACTGACCAGAAGAACCTATATTTTTATGATTCGATATCACCTATTTTAAATTCTGACTCAATTGATTACTCAAAGGTCTTCAGGGCTTCAAGGTATGAGAATGAAGGCGAAGGTGATTACATAAACTGCCCGTTATCAAAAGAAGAGTATTACACCCTTGTAGATGAGATAATAAAAGCCGAAAAAGTTGACCTTCATGAATTTGAGGACACAGGGTATTTTGAAAGCTGCATGCCGGTGGAGGTCATGTGTGAAAGAGGCAGGGAAACTCTTCGGTTTGGGCCGATGAAACCTGTGGGGCTTATAGACCCAAAAACGGGTAAAAGCCCATATGCCGCCGTGCA
The DNA here is from genome assembly GCA_029262335.1 of Deltaproteobacteria bacterium. GTDB lineage: Bacteria > Desulfobacterota_D > UBA1144 > Nemesobacterales > JAJCZQ01 > JAJCZQ01. The sequence continues at coordinate 78,393 of JAJCZQ010000039.1, read as the reverse complement.
GCTTCGTATGGAAAACAGCAGGGCAACAATGTTTAACATCGTCGGGTTTCAGACAAAACTCACTTATCCTGAACAAAGAAGGGTATTCAGAATGATTCCTGGGCTCGAGAATGCCGAGTTTTTCAGATACGGCAGTATTCACAGAAACACTTATCTCAGGTCACCCGGACTGCTTAACGAATTTTTACAGTTAAAAAACAATAACAACATATTTTTTGCCGGGCAGATTACCGGAGTCGAAGGATACGTCGAGTCTGCTGCCATGGGTATTATCGCCGGAATAAATGCCTCTATGAAATGCCTGGGGCTCAAGCAAAGGCCCGTACCGGCAGAATCTTCAATCGGAAGCCTGATTTCTTATATATCGGGTTTTAGCGGTAAAAATTTTCAGCCTATTAATATTAATTTTGGCATATATCCGGATCTCGGGCAAAAATTAAAAAAAGATAAAAAGCGGGAGCTTATTGCAAAAAAAGCACTCGATTCTATAAATGATTATAAATCTGTATTATCTTCACAATCATTTTAATATTGAAAATTAATGATACTATAATGCAAACAAATTATACCGATGACTTTCCAGCAACTAATACTTAAACTTCAGGATTTCTGGGCAAACCATGGATGCCTTATAGTACAGCCCTACGATGTGGAAAAAGGTGCGGGGACATTTAATCCTGCAACTTTTTTACGATGTCTTGGCCCGGAGCCGTGGAAGGTCGCATATGTAGAACCATCCAGAAGGCCTACGGACGGAAGATACGGCGACAATCCCAACAGACTGCAGCACTATTACCAGTTTCAGGTATTACTGAAACCATCACCCGACAATATCCAGGAGCTTTATCTCGAAAGCCTTAAAACCCTTGGTATAGACCCTCTTAAGCATGATATAAGGTTTGTCGAGGACGATTGGGAATCACCAACCCTTGGGGCCTGGGGTCTTGGATGGGAAGTCTGGTTAAACGGTATGGAAATCACACAGTTTACCTACTTTCAGCAGGCAGGCGGCATAGACCTTAAACCAATCTCCGGCGAAATAACATACGGTACTGAGAGGATTGCAATGTACCTCCAGGAAGTGGACAGCGTCTATGACCTTGAATGGACCGATGGGATATCTTACGGAGAACTATTTCACCAGAACGAAGTCCAGGCATCAAAATACAACTTTGAAGAATCTGACCCTGATATGCTGAGGGGGCTTTTTGACAGCTTTGAAAAGGAATGCCTTTCTCTGATTGAAAAGAAACTTCCGATCCCCGCATATGAATACTGCCTTAAATGTTCTCATACTTTTAATCTCCTTGATGCCCGCGGCGCTATTGGTGTGGCTGAAAGGGCAAACTATATTGCCAGGGTGAGGGCCATGGCAAACGGCTGTGCGGCAGCTTATCTTGAAAGCAGGGAACAACTTGGTTTCCCCCTTATTAGAGAAAAATAATGGCAAATGAACTAATACTTGAAATCGGGACCGAAGAAATACCTGCACTGTTCCTGGCAGAATCTTCTTCCAATCTCAAAAAATTAACAGAAGATAGTTTCAGTAAGAATTCTTTACCTTTTTCTAAAGTCGAGACATTCTACACGCCAAGGAGGCTTGTTGTTAAAGTTTCCGGACTGCTTCCAAAGCAGGAAGATAAATTAATTGAAAATTTCGGCCCGCCAAAGAAAATTGCCTATGATGAAAACGGAAACCCCTCAAAGGCAGCAACAGGATTTGCAAAATCCCAGGGAGTAGAAGTAAAAGACCTCAAAATTGCAAAACGTGACAACGGGGAATTCTTATCCTACAAAAAAAAGATTAAAGGTACTTCCACCGTTAAGGTACTAAGTGGCCTGCTCCCGGAAATTATTCAATCCATACATTTTAGAAAATCCATGAAATGGGGAGACAGTTCACTTGTCTTTACCCGCCCCATCAGGTGGCTAATGTGCGTTTACAACGGCAAAAAACTTTCATTCGAACTTGAAGAATTAAAAAGTGACTCAAAGAGTTTCGGACACAGATTTAATGCCCCAAAAACATTCACTGTAAAGGACTGGAAGAGTTACAGTTCGGAACTAAAGAAGAGAAATGTTTTATTAAACCAGGACGACAGAAAAGACTTTATTGAAAGCAGTGTTAAAGCCCTTGCAAAGAAACTCGGAGGTTTTACAGAGACAGACGAAGAACTTTTGGAAACTGTTACAAACCTTGTTGAATATCCTGTGATAATCCACGGCAGTTTTGAAAAAAGATTTTTAAACCTGCCCCCGGAAGTACTGATAAGTGTGATGAACAAGCACCAGAAGTACTTTCCCGTCTACTCAAAAGGCAACAAACTTCTGCCCTATTTTATTTTTGTGTGCGGAACAAATGTAAAAGACACAAAGGTAGTTATAAATGGTAACGAAAGGGTCCTGCGGGCACGATTCACCGACGCGGAATTTTTCTGGAATGAAGACCTTAAACACCCACTTGAAAATAATCTTACGAGACTCGATTCCATGGTGTTTCTTTCACAGGTCGGAAGTTACCTCGAAAAGACCAAACGTCTTGAGAAACTGTCGGATGAATTGGGCACAGCCTGCAATATTAAAAGTGAAACTGCAAAAAATCTTGTAAGGGCGGCAAGACTTTGCAAAGCAGACCTGGTTTCACAGATGGTATTCGAATTTGCAGAGCTCCAGGGAACAATAGGCAAATATTATGCAATTGAATCCGGCGAAAATAAAGATGTTTCTGCTGCAATTGAAGAGCACTATATGCCTACAGGCAGAGACGGCAGTCTCCCTGGTTCCGATACGGGAGCACTCCTGAGTATTACTGATAAGATTGACAATATTACCTCATGTTTTTCCGTCGGCCTTAAACCCACCGGCTCCGCTGACCCCTATGCACTCAGGCGTCAGGCAATAGGAATAATACAGATAATTCTGGACAAGCAGTTAGTTATAAATTTAAACACGATATTTGAAAATGCATTAGCTCTTGTTTCCGGGAAAAACAACGAAACACAGGAAGAGATTATTTCATTTATCGCTGACAGGTTTAAAAACCTTTTAATAGACGAAGGTTTTACCAACACAGTAATAGATTCAGTTATATCAACAGGCTTTTACAACCTGATTGAAACACAAAACAAAATAAAAGCCGTTGAAAAATTCAGTAAACAAAAAGAGTTTGAAGAACTTGCTGTTACATTCAAACGAGTCGTAAATATTGCAAAAGACAAGCCCTCGGCAAAACTGAATACAAAACTGTTTAAAGACAGTTCAGAAAAAAATCTTTATAAAACTTTCTCTGACATTAACAAGAAAACCGAAATATATTTTAAACCGGGAAAGATCACAAAAGATACGGACTACATAAAAGCTCTGAATCTTATAAAGACACTTAAAAAACCCGTTGATGATTTCTTTGATTCCGTGATGGTAATGGATAAGGACGAGAAGATCAAAAACAACCGCCTTGCCCTTCTAAGTCAGATAAAAGAACTCTTTTTTAACATCTCCGATTTTTCGAAGATATAGATATTCTATATTTTAAACATCTTTGTTATTCTCTTTACTTCATTTTTTGCCATTTTTTCAAATTCAACAGGTGGATTTTTCTCAACAAATTTGTTTAATAATTCTAAGGCTCTGGATGGTTCATTGATAGAAAGCAGGTTTTTATTTTCAATTAAGATTCTACTAAATTGCCGATTGAAGTCTGGATATTTTGAATGCTCTTTTAAAACTTCTGGGATAAGATCTGGTCTTTGTTCATATATTGAATGCTGAATATCAGATATCGCTGTTAATGCTTCTCCCACATTACTTATATTTGCTGAACTATATTCTAGCTTCGAATTTGAAATATCCTTAGCAATTGAATCAAGTTCTTTTCGAATTGCACTTAATTTACTATCAATTGATTTTAATTTATCCATTTTTTATATACTCTCTTTTATTAATTACCTCCCCGGTTCTAACTCGGGATACTGCGGGATCTCATCACATATATCGTGCCACTCGGCTTTTGAATCCACAAAAATATGGAATTCGGGCTTTCGGTCAATTTCCGTATCAAGGAGTCCTAATCTTATTCTGAGTTTATCAGGTATTGAATCCCTTCTGCTGTATATCGGACAGCCGCAGTTATTACAAAATGCCCTGTATTTTCCCGGACTCGATTCGAACTCTTTTATTAAATCATTTCCTTTAACTATCTTGAATTGGGATTTATTTATAGAACAGTTTGCGGCAAAAGCAGTACCGCTTGTCTTTCTGCACTGAGTGCAGTGGCACTGTGTTATTGGCCCGAGACTTCCGGAATACTCAAACTGAATATTTCCGCAAAGGCATGAACCTTTTAGGAGAGTAGACATCTTTTAAAATTAACGGGGCAGTATAAGTGCCCCGTAATTATTTTTATTATTTATGATGCATAGGCAATCGATCTTACTTCCCTGATCACGGTTACCTTTACCTGCCCGGGATAAGCCACTTCCTTCTCTATCTTCTTGGCTATCTCGTGTGACAGTACTGCACCTTCTTCATCATTAATTACGCCGCTTTCCACAATTACCCTGACCTCTCTTCCGGCCTGGATGGCGTAGCATTTTTCAACTCCGTGAAATGTAAGGGCGATATTTTCAATGTCCTGGATTCTTTTAATATAAGCTTCGTAGGTTTCCCTTCTTGCTCCGGGCCTCGCAGCCGAAATTGCATCTGCAGCCTGCACAAGTAAAGGTAATACTCCCTGCGGCTGAGGGTCATGCCCCTTTTCACAGGCATCAATGATCTCTGCCGGTTCGCCGTATTTTGTAACAAGGTCAGTACCAATTTCAATATGTGAACCTTCGATTTCATGGTCCACTGACTTTCCGATATCGTGCATCAGCCCTGCCCTTCTGGCAAGCTTGGAATCGTATCCAATCTCAGAGGCGAGCATTCCGCATATAAACGCAACTTCTATTGAATGGCTTAATATGTTCTGGGAATAGCTGGTCCTGTATTTAAGCCTTCCTACATGGTGAATAAGCTCAGGATGCATGTTTGGAATTCCAAGGTCAAATACCGCCTCTTCCCCGGCTTTTTGGATCTCTTTCTTAATGTCTTTTTCAACTTCTTCGACAATCTCTTCAATCCTGGCAGGATGAATTCTGCCGTCTTCTATAAGCTTTTCAAGAGATTTCCTGGCTACTTCCCTTCTGATTGGATTTAGGGAAGAAACAACAACTGTTTCAGGGGTGTCATCAATAATAAGGTCAACACCTGTTCTAAGTTCAAGTGACCTGATGTTTCTACCTTCACGTCCGATTATCCTTCCTTTCATATCGTCATTTGGAAGATTTACTACAGACACAGTACGTTCGCCTGTATAGGATCCTGCATAACGCTGCATGGCAATAGAGATAATATCCTTAGCCCTTTCTTCGGCACTGGAGTTTAACTCTTCCTCAATTGCTTTTAGTCTTTTTGCAGCTTCATGTTTTGCTTCATTCTCAACTATATTTACAAGTTCCTGCCTGGCAGCCTCTCTGGTAAGCCCCGCAATTTCTTCGAGCTTGCCTTTGGCCTGTTCGAGGATTCCATCAAGCTCTTCTTCCCTGGCCCTGATATCTTCTTTTTGGATGTCCAGGTTTTTTTCTCTTTTTTCAACCTCTGCCATTTTCTTGTCAAAAGTCTCAAATTTCCTGTCTACATTTTCCTCTTTACTCTGGAGCCTCTGCTCAATTTTAGAAAGTTCTTTCTGCTTTTCCCTGACCATTTTATCAAGCTCAGAGGTTTTTTTCTCAACAAGATTTTTAGCTTTTAATTCACTTTTAATAATTTTCTGCTCTGCTTCTTTTTCTGCATCTCTTATTATCACCTGGGCTTTGTTCTTACCAAGTTCAGTTTCTTTACCGTCTTTTACCATTTTGTATGCAAAATGAATTGCAAAACCAACGATGAAAGAGACTACAGAAAATATAATTACACTGGTGTCCATTTTTCCCTCCTTATATTAGATTTTAGTACTTACAACTCCACTTTCACTCACTACAAACCCGACTCTCTTATCATTTTTACTTGTCGGAACGTCATTTAAAATTTGAAACGAATAACAAAATGCATAAATACTGGATGAAGAAACATCTTTTAATGCCCTGTCATAAAAACCTTTTCCGTATCCAAGCCTTGATCCTTTAATATCAAAACAAAGGCCGGGAACTATAAACAGGTCAATTTCATCTATGCCAGCAAATACTGCAGAACCTGATGGTTCCGGTATTCCAAAGGACCCGGATTCCAGCTCTTCAGGGTTACTGATTTTATGGAAATAAAGCTCGTTATTAACAACTTTTGGAAAGAAACTGCTTTTACCGTTTTGCTTTATACTTTTGAACAGCTCGGCAGTATCTACTTCATTATTAATAGGAGAATAGATTACAATGTTCTTTGATTCTTTAAAAACCGGAAGGCTGGTAAAACTATCACAAACCAGTTTACTGCGGTTTATTACTTCCGTTTTGGATAAAGCAGACCGCATAGAAAATAGGTCTTTTCTTAAAGATTTCTTTGATTCGGCTAGTATATTGAGATCAGTACAACTATTTAAAGGGGCAATATCGTCATTAAGATTGTGTTTCGGACTTGTTATTGACCTTTTATTCCCTGTTTTCGTCGAATTCCATATTCGAATTGCTGATCTGTGGAGCAATGGATTTATCGAGCAATTCGACCAACTCTCTTGATTTCTCTTCAGCACGTCCCTTGTATTCCTCAAATTCATTTTTCATTCTTAAGAAATCGTCGGTGATTTTGAGAGTTGCTAAAAGAAAAGGCCGAGGAATGGCCAGGGTAAGGTCTTCGTTTGTTACTTCTTTTACTTTTTCTTCAAGAAAAGCGGCAATTTCCTTTACGTAATCTTCCTCTGCATCAGTCTTTATTATATAATCATTATTAAAAACGTTTATGTTTACGCTTTTCATAATACTAACTAACCAGAATTCCTAAGGTATATCTCCACTTTTTCTATTATTGTTTCAATCTTTTTCTTTAAATTATATCTTTCATCCTCGATACTGTTCATCTTATCCTTCAAAGATATAACTTCAGACCTTAATTCCTCATAGTCTTCAATAAACTTATTATTTTTAACAATATAATCTTTTAATTTGCTCTCAAGAACGTCCATCGATTTCATTTCTCCAAAGAATTTTAATCTTTTATTGATATTATTGCAAGTTATGTAAAGTTTAACTCCTGATGACAAATAGTGGAATGCTTAAAAAATTAGAAGAAGTTGAAATAAAGTATATAGAAATTGAGCAAAATCTCAATGCCGAGGGGCTCGATCCGAACAATATACGAAAGCTCTCAATGGAGCGGGCAGAACTGGAAGAAATTATTGAGAAGTTCAGGGAATACAAAGAAGTAGTAAAAAACATTGAAAACAACAAACAGCTTTTAGGTGACAAGGAACTGGGCCAGCTTGCCAGGGAAGAAAACCTTGAACTCGAAGAATTGAAATCAGGACTTGAAAAGAGCCTTGAACTCCTGCTTATTCCAAAAGACCCCAACGACGGTAAAAACGTAATCCTGGAAATCCGGGCCGGTGCCGGCGGCGAGGAAGCAGCCCTTTTCGCTTCAAACCTTCTAAGAATGTATGAGAGGTTCTGCGAACAAAACAAGTGGAAACTTGAAACACTTAATCTTAATGAAACCGGGATCGGCGGGATAAAGGAAATTTCAGCATCTATCGAAGGCAGGGATGTATTTAGAAAACTCAAATATGAGAGCGGGGTTCACAGGGTGCAGAGAATACCTGCTACCGAGACAGGAGGGAGAATCCATACTTCCACCGCTACCGTTGCCATACTTGCCGAGGCCGATGAAGTAGATATTACAATTGAAGATAAAGACCTAAGGATAGATACCTACAGGGCTTCTGGCGCAGGCGGCCAGCATATCAACAAAACAGATTCTGCTATCAGGATTACACATGCTCCAACCGGGATAGTTGTCCAGTGCCAGGATGAAAGATCACAACATAAAAACAAGGCTGCTGCCATGAAAATGCTTCGGGCAAAACTCTTTGAGATGGAAGAACTTAAAAAATTGAACGAGTTATCCGACAACAGGAAAAGCCAGGTTGGCTCCGGAGACAGGAGTGAAAAAATAAGGACGTACAACTATCCCCAGGGGCGGGTCACTGACCACAGGATTGGCGTCACCCTTCATAAACTGGACATGATACTTGACGGAGACCTAAACGAACTTATCCAGCTGCTTACAACATATTTCCAGGCTGAATCCCTAAAAGAGATCTCAAACTGATTTTAATATAAATTTTCATAATTCCCTTTTTTCTAGCATACTAATTATAAAAATGAACATCTTAATTATAATTTCAGCTCTGTATTTTATTTGTTCAGTAATTTATATTGCAAACCTCTGGATTCAGAACAACAACTATTCCAGGGTAGGACTTTATATTGGAATACTTGGGTTTATCGTTCAGAGCTACTATCTCGTCAGCCTTCTTGTAAGGGGCGACCTGCTGCTTGGCGGGTTGGGGAAATCACTTTTTTTATTTGCCTGGTTTATTCCCTTTGTCTTTTTAATTTCTTTGTATTTTTACAGGCTCCCGTCACTTGGGGCATTTATATTTTCCCTTGCATTTATAGGTACAGCACCTGCCCTCATACCCCCTTCGGGAATAATTGTCTCGGACCCTACGCTCAATAACCCCTTGATACTTACTCACGTGATCCTGATATTTCTCGGACTGGCATTCTTTGCAGTAGCATTTGTGGCAGGAATATTTTATATATTCGAAGAAAAAGAAATTAAAGAAAAAAAACTTGGCAAATTAAGTATTAAACTTCCTTCATTAAATACTCTTGATAAGGTCAATCATTTTAGCCTGCTATCGGGGTTTTCAATAATTACCCTGGGTCTTGCCGTTGGTTTTTTTGCTGCAAATCACATTTGGGGAAACAACTGGCAATGGGGAAACAAAGAGACGTGGTCAATCCTTTCATGGCTGCTTTATGCAATCCTGTTAAACTTCAGGCTTAGTTCAGGCTGGAAGGGAAGAAAGGCCGCGACCGGGGCAATAATAGGTTTTTGTATAATTCTATTTACACTGCTGATACAGTATGTAATCCCGTCATAATTTTATTTAAGCCTTACAATCCTGCCGTCATCAATCGTTAAAATATGTGCTTTTGGCGTAAGTGAGTTATTACTCGATACAATCTCTCGTCTTAAATCCTTTTCAAGAAAAAAAAGAGTGGCAAGGTACACCTGGTATTCATAACTTCCCGGCCTTTCATTAAAGAGTGTCCTGTACAGATTTGAAAAGTTAATCCAGTCCTCGCTGTTTTTATCGATAAAGTCCGTAAATATAATTTTATGTACTATCCCGTCAAAATCGTTTTTGGAAAGATTATAAAATATTTCACTGTTCCACGTATTCGGGCCAAGAAAAATAATATTTGTTATATCGTCGTCTGAAATAATGTGCTTAATCACAAAGGTCGAATTTTTTGCACTGTCAGGGATAAAAATGGCATCCAGTTTATATGATTCGAGCCACTTGATATGAGTATCAAGGTCGGAAAGATCAGGATTATAACTGCCGCTGTAGACAATTTTCCCCCCGTTTCTTTTCAGGTATTTTGAAAACTTACTCGAGTAAAGATCTCCAACCACCGTATCAGGTGAAAGAACGGCAAATTTTTTTAATTTCAAATCCCGGAGCGAAAAATCGGCAAGGGTTTTCACCTGGTAATCCATTGGCAGATAGAAACTAATAATATTATTTCTGTGAGCTTTAGTATTAAATATGGGAAATATCGCAACCGGTTGACTAATTACAGGGTTGGAATTTTCTATTCCTGACACATGAGTACTCGGAACAGGCCCAATAACAAATAGCGGTGTGATTTCGGATGTGAGCTGCCTGTACGCAATAGAAGCCCCTTCCGAAGTTGATTTGGAATCTTTTACAAAGACATGATAGCTGCCGAACTGGTCGGTTTGTTCGATCGCTGTCCTTATCCCGCGAAGTGACCTTTCTCCCAGCTTTGAGTACTTGCCCGTAAGCGGTAAAATTGTACCAAATGGACGGGAAACAACAGTTGGCTGTAGTTGCGGCTGAACATCTTCAACTACCGTTTCAGGCCGTGCACCGGTTTCCGCACTTGAGACAGATGGTAAAAGCAAAGCTAATATTAAAAAGGATAAAATCTGAATTTTCATATTAATAAATACCGCCAGAAATCATCACTATCTTAACTGAAAATGTTTATTATTTTTTATTTATCTTTTCCTAAAAACCTGTTATTGTTTATACAAGCTTTTGGTTGGGTGGAATTAATGGCGATAAAATCCGGAACAGACGAACTATATTTTAAATATTTTCAGCAGATTTTTGAATCTATAGAAAAATCTCCTTCAACAGGTATTGAAAAACCTATGGAGAACCTTTCTTTCATTAATACCAGCCACAAAGAAAAAGAGTTTGGAACCTATATAAACAGATTTATTAACAACAAACTTTCCAATAGCGGCAACTAAGACAAACCTTTTTCTCCTTTATTTTACCAATATCTAATCTTTCTTTTTACAAAACTGATCTTTCAATCAATTATTTTCATATAAAATTGGAAAGAACAGCCCTGTTGTAGTATTATAAGAAGTAGTAAATATATAATTTAGGAGGTAGTTACAATGGCTGTAGCTAGAATAACAGAAGTTGTTGGTGGGTCACCTAAATCCTGGGACGATGCAGTGCAGCAGGCTTTAAGTCGTGCGAATAAAACAATCAGGGGATTAACAGGGATTGAAGTAACAAAAATGAATGCCCATATAGAGAATGGTAAAATTACCGAATACAGGGCGCACATTAAAATTACTTTCATCCTGGATGAATAATCCTTAAAGAATATAAAAAATTTAACTTTAATAAACCTGCATGTTTAACACCATGCAGGTTTGTATTTTCAGATCACTTTTATACATTTAATCATGAACAAATTTGTAAAATCCCACGGCCTTGGAAATGACTATATAGTCCTAAGCAGTAATGACCTTTCATTTGACCTGACCCCGGAAGCAATCAGACTTATTTGCCACAGGAACTACGGTATAGGATCAGATGGAATTCTGCTCCTTACAAATACCGGAAGTGAAGGCTTTGACCTCAAAATCTTAAACCCCGATGGCAGTGAAGCTGAAAAAAGCGGGAACGGACTTAGAATTTTTTCAAAATATCTTTTTGAGCACGGGCATACTGATGAACTATCTTTTTTCATAAACACGGCTGGCGGCAGAGTACAATCAGAGCTTGAAATTGAAAACGGACTGGTTAAATATGTCACTGTCGAGATGGGCAAAGTTACTTTTATCAGCACTGAAATACCAGTTGGTGGTGATGAAAGAGAGGTTGTGAATGAAGAGTTCAGATTAAACGGGGATATTTTCAATATCACCTCCCTGTCTGTGGGCAATCCTCATTGTGTGATTTTCACCGATTCACTTGATGTTAATTTTATTAAGAAAGTTGGGCCGCTTATTGAGAACAATGAACTTTTTCCCAACAGGATCAATGTACAGTTTGCCAATGTAACATCCCGTTCCACTGTTGAAATATTAATCTGGGAAAGAGGTGCAGGCTACACACTTGCATCGGGGAGCAGCTCTTGTGCTGTTGCAGCGGCCTGCGTAAAGAACGGTTTAACAGACTCCGTGGTAAAAGTCATAATGCCCGGGGGACAGCTTGATATTGAAGTAAGGGAAGACTGGTCTATTAAAATGAAAGGGCCTGTAGAGGAAGTTTCGACTGGCATAATAAGTCAGGACATGCTTTACAGACTTGAGAATCCAGATTCCATTGATCTTTAGTAACTTAATAATTAATTTTTCATGAAAAATTTAATTCTTTCAGCAGAGACAGTTCTGCCTGTAGCCTCCGGCCCGCTTATAAACTCAGCTGTGGCCATTTCAGATGGAAAAATAGTAGAAACAGGGAACACCTCCGCACTTTCTAAAAAATATAGAAATTATAAACACATAAAACTCGGCAAAGGAACTCTCATGCCGGGATTTATTAACGGTCACATTCACCTCGAACTTGGATGGATACAGCCACATATCGGCAACTTTAGCAGTTTTACCGAGTGGCTTGGCCAGATTATAACAGCAAAAAAAACCCAAAAAACCAGTAAACGTGTACTCGAGGATTCGGTTAAAAGCGGTATTGCCTCTTTAATTAACTGCGGGGTTACAACAGCTGGAGAGATATCCTCATTTGGCGGAGCTGATATACCTCTTCTTAAAAAGTCAGGGTTAAGAGCAATAATATTTGAGGAGCTGTTTGATAAGGATACCGGCCTTATAGAAACAAAACCCTTTGGCAAAGATGGATTAATCGAAAAAAGGCCCTTTCCCCATGCCCCTTATTCCTGTTCGCCAAAGCTCTTAAAAGAGATTTACAAACATTCACGTAAAAAAGACATCCCAACAGGCATTCACTTGGGTGAAAGCCCTGAAGAAACTGACTTTATTAAGCAAAAGAAAAATAATTTTGAAAATAAAATCTTTCCCCTGATAGAAAAAAGCAATTTCAAAAGACCTGCTGCAAAAAGCCCGGTGGAATATTTTTCAAACTTTAACAAGGACCTGAACACAAGATCAACTATTATCCACGGAGTACAGCTGAGTAAATCAGATATAAACAGGATAAGAAAAAAACCTGTTGGAATCATACTTTGCCCGAGAAGTAACCTTTTTCTGAAAGTAGGTGTCCCGCCTTTAAAGAATCTTGTAAAACTCGAAAGACTCGGCCTGGGGACAGACGGGTTATCCAGCAATTACAACCTGGATTATTTTGAAGAAATGAAGGCCCTTCATCTTTTACTTTCCGGATTTATGGGAAAGGAAGCTTCTTTTCAGACTGTTTACTGCGCCACGCTTGGTGGAGCAAGGTCTTTGTTTATCGATAAGGAGACCGGCAGCATAGAAGCCGGGAAAGCAGCAGACCTTATTTTTCTTTCATATAAAACCAAACCTGCCGACCCTTACCTTCAGGTCCTGTTATCAACAAAAGACCAGCTTCAAATGAACATGGTCGGGGGAAATATAATCTGGTCCAGAAATGATAAATACAAAAATTTAAATGGCTGAGTATCTGTTTGTATACGGCACCTTACTTAAAGGCGAGTTTGCTAATTATCTGCTAAAAAACTGCATCCTCACTGAATACACTTCTATCCCGGGAACACTATTTGACACTGGGTATGGTTTTCCTGCTGCCAGCACTGAAATAAACGGAACATCAGTAATATGGGGCGAACTTTACAGACTGCCCGTGGACAAAATCACACTGCTTAAAACACTCGACAGTTATGAAGATACTTCAAATGGCATTTTTAAAAGAATTAGTATTACAATTAACGGGACTGAAAGTTTTATTTATGTTCTGAAAGAGCCGGAAATTTTTAATCAGAACCTGATAATAACCTCCGGGAGCTGGCTCACTTTCAGCAGGAAAATAAAGGAAAACCCGTTATCGTTTATAACAAATTTTGAGAAATCACATAAATTTTACTATCGCCACCTTTCCGAAGAAAAAACATTATTACTCAGGGGTGATAGCGGCATTATTTTATCAGCACCTCATGCAACAAACCATATAAGACTGAATAAGTATAAAATATTTGAACGTTATACGGCCGCTCTTTCCGCGTTGATGCATTCCCTTACCTGTTCAACTGCCGTATATACAAATTCAGTATCAATTTCTGACCCCAACTACTATGACAACTGTGATTATAAAACAAGGCTCGGAATAATGTGTAAAGATACACCTCACAATTTTTTGCTGGACATTCACGGCACAGGTGAGGAAAGGGAGTTTGATATATACCCCGGCATTGGAAGAGATAAGGAATTCTTACTCGGGCAAACAAATATCCTTGATGATTTTTATAATACCGCTGAGAAATACGGAATCAGCTGCGGAAGTCTTGATAAGTTTCCGGCATCCAAACAGCAGACAGTAACTAAATATGCTGCAACCCAACTTGGAATCCCCTCAATGCAAATTGAAATAAATAAAAGATACAGACTGCCTGATAAAGATCCTGAAAGGTTTTTGATATTGATTGAATTTTTAAGGGATTTTCTGGAAATGATAAAAAAAAGGAATGAATAAATCATTTGAAATATTCATTCCCCATCCTGAGTCAAATAAATCTATTAATTCAACAGGCAAACTAAGGATGAGAAAGCCAGCCCCGGGTCAAGGGAGGGTACGGAGAGTAAACCTTCAATAAATCGGCAACCCGGCCACCATACCCCGAAGGGGTTAGGTCGTTGGCTTTGCGTCCCATCCTTTCAAATGGTTTGCCCTTACGGTTAAGCTCTAAACTAATTCTATAACTTCAGAGTGTAAATTGCAAGAGTTATTTAATTTTATTTTTTAACCGCCAAGAATATCAAGTCTTGGCTCATTATCAATCAGGCCTTTTTCATACGACCTGTCAAACAGATATTTAAGTGCTGCAACTCCGTTTTCACCCAGGCCTACAGTAAGGTCGTTTACATACATTAATACAAATTTTTCATTTACTTCGGTATCAATACCCCTTCCGAAATCAAGTGCATATTCCAGTGCTTCTTCCTTATTTGCGAGGGAGTATTCAATGCTTTCCTGGTGGACTCTTAGTATCTCATTTTGCAGATCTTCACTTATGTCTCTTCTTATAACATTTAATCCAAGCGGTAGCGGAAGTGAAGTCTCCTCAGCCCATAGAACACCGAGGTCGTGAAGCAAAACAAGATCGTGCTCTTTGTAGGTAAGCTGGCCTTCATGAATCAACAGGCCGGCATCTACATTTCCGCTTTTAACCTCGCCAATAATGTCGTCAAAAGCAGCTTCTACCGGTATAAAATCATCAACATACAGCATTAAAAGCAGGTAAGCAGTAGTCAGCTTGCCGGGAACAGCAATCTTTTTCCCCTTCAGACTATCTATATTTTCATTGGCTACAACAATTGGACCGTATCCGTCACCCATACTGGCGCCGCACGTCATAATCCTGTAATCGTCCTGCACCTTGAGGTAGCCATGAGCTGATATGGCTGTTGTCTCAAGCTCTTTGTTTAATGCCCTTTTGTTAAGTGACTGAATGTCTTCAACAACATGTTCAAAATCAACGAGTTCTGATGTAATTTTTTCCTTTGCAATTGCATAAAACATAAAGGCATCATCCGGGTCAGGACTGTGGCCTAATCGCATCTTAAGTTTGCTCAATTTAATCTCCTTTCTTTCTCACTTTAGTAAAATTCTAATTTTTCAAAACCGGTAGTTATACCAACATCATTAAGGTAACATGCAAATTTTCTTATACCCTCCTGCTCCGGGCCTCCAAGATCATACCTTATCCGGCTGGTAATATACTTTTTACACATTTCAAAATCAATTCCGATTTTTTTATGCTCATTTTCACATATTTCATCTATTTTTTGTTTGCCGATTTCTTTTGATTCTGCAAATACTCCGGCATTTTCCTTCAAATCCACATCCCTGTTAACAGCCAGAACCGCGTAAACAAAAGGAAGACCTGTTTTTTCTGTCCAGATTTCCCCGAGGTCATAAACAATAAATCCATCTTTATTTTTAAAAAGGTACTGAAGCCCTGCATCACCTATAATCATCCCTGCATCAACTCCATCAAAAAAATTCTGTTTATGGTCCTTGATAACATATTCAGGCTTCATACCGTAGAAACTGTTGAAAATTACCCTGATCAGGCTTGATGAACTTTGAGACCTCATATCCAGGGCTACTGTTTTTATATCCCTGATCTCTTTTTTTGATATCAGAAGTACACTGTCCACTTTACCAAATGAGGATATGGATATATCAGGAATTACTTTATATCCGCCTTTTTTAACAAGTTCCGCAACAGGGATAAGCCCGAGGTCTATTTTCTTTTCTGATAATAGTTTGGACAAAATATAAGGTGGATGGTTTTCTATAGAGAACTGGTGCGGGACAAGGCCCAGCTCAAGGGCATAGAACAGCGGCTTTGAATTTATAAAAGGTACATCTCCGAGTTTTAACAATATATGTACTCCCTAACCTCAGCCAACCTTCCATTTGTCAGGAAGAAATAGTTTATAATACAGATTTAGTGCATACGAATCCGTCATACCGGCAATAAAATCACAGATCTGTCTCTCAACAGTTTCATCTTTTAAGGGTTCTTTTTGATATAATTCCCAGAACTCTTCTTCATTTTCGCACATGTAAGAATAAAGTTCCTTTATTACTTTTTTTGCCTTATCAAAAGTGTTTTTAATTTTTTCATTCATGTAAACCGTATTAAATAAGTACTTCCTGAGTCCTAAAATTGCTTCTTCGACTTCCGTGCCTATAACAACCTTTCCACTATTATCATCAAGTGTTTTAAAAACAATATCCGTAACCATTTTGTTAACTCTTGATGAACTATTTTCGCCGAGAATATCTATATACTCTTTCGGAACATCACTGAGTGTTATTATTCCGGACCTGATTGCATCATCAAGGTCGTGGTTAGCATAGGCAACAAGGTCCGAGACCCTTACCACCTGCCCTTCCATTGTTTCAGGCCTGTATTTTGGATTATCAACCGGCCCCATACCTTTGGAATGTTTTGCAATACCGTCCCTTACCTCGTAGGTAAGGTTAAGGCCCCTGCCGTTATTCTCAAGTACGTCTACCACTCTCAGACTGTGTATAACATGCTTAAATCCTTCGGGATAAATATCATTTAATGCATTCTCACCTGCGTGGCCAAACGGCGTATGTCCGAGGTCATGGCCAAGGGCAATTGCCTCGGCAAGATCTTCGTTCAGGCTAAGGGCCCTGGCGATGGTGCGGGCAATCTGGGAGACTTCAATGACATGGGTAAGCCTTGTCCTGTAATGGTCGTTGGCGGGAGATAAAAAGACCTGGGTTTTGTGTTTCATTCTTCTGAATGATTTGCAGTGTATTATCCTGTCCCTGTCGCGCTGAAAAGGTGTCCTAATTGCACATTCATCTTCACTTATCTGCCTTCCCTTTGATTCTGAACTCAACTTGGCAAAAGAGGAAAGACTCTTTTTTTCAATTTCCTGGTATTTTTCCCTGATATTCAATTATGCAGCCTATTTTCTAATTATTATTCCCTTGTTAATTAAGTAGTCCTTTGTTTCTTCTATAGTATATTCACCGTAATGAAATATCGAAGCCACAAGTACTGCATCTGCTTCTCCTTCTTTAATTCCATCGAAAAGGTGTTCAATATTTCCGGCCCCGCCTGATGCTATAACGGGGATTTTAACCTTCCTTGATACAGCTTTGGTTAATAGTAAATCATACCCGTCCTTTGTGCCGTCTTTATCCATACTTGTAAGTAAAATTTCACCGGCCCCGAGCCCTTCCATCTTACCGGCCCATTCAACTGCATCAATACCTGTAGGCTCTCTTCCGCCGTGTGTATAGACTTCCCACCCGCCTTCACCATTTGACCTGGCATCAATTGCTACAACAATGCACTGACTTCCGAATTTCTCAGCTGCATCTTTTACAAAACCAGGATTTTTTACCGCAGCGGTATTAATGGCGACTTTATCTGCCCCGGCAAGCAAAAGGTTCCTGACATCTTCCAGCACCCGAACCCCTCCCCCAACTGTTAATGGGACAAACACTTCACTTGCAGTACGTTTTACCACATCAATCATTGTATTTCTGTTTTCATGTGAAGCCGTGATATCGAGGAAAGTTATCTCGTCAGCTCCGTCTTTGCTGTATTTTTTGGCAATTTCAACAGGGTCCCCTGCATCTTTCAGATTAAGGAACTGCACTCCTTTTACTACTCTTCCGTCTTTAACATCCAGGCATGGTATGATTCTTTTTGATATCATTATTTATACCTTTCAACTGCTTCTTTAAGATCGATGGAACCGGAATATATAGATTTCCCAAGTATAACACCGTAAAGGCCCTTGTCTTTAAGTACCGACAGTTTTGCAAGGTCTTCCATAGTAGCAATACCGCCTGAAGCTATTACAGGTACGGAACAGTAATTGATAAATTTTTCAATAGGTTCGGTATTAATTCCTTCCATTGTACCGTCTTTGTCCACGTTGGTATGAACAAACATTGCTGCACCGCTTTTTTCCAGGCCCTTTATTGCCTCATCCATCTCCAGGTCAATGACCTCTTTCCACCCCTTTACCGCAATTTTGTTGTTCTTTGTATCAAGGCCAACAGAAATTTTTCCAGGGTATTTTGAACACAATTCACTTATAAATTCCGGGTCACTAAATGCCTTTGTGCCTATAATCAGCCGATCAATTCCTGCAGAAATATAAAGGTAGGCTGTCTCCATATCCCTTATACCTCCGCCGAGCTGAACATTACATTTTACATTCTTTGCAATATTAACAATTATTTCCTGATTTACCGCACTGCCTTCAAACGCACCGTCAAGGTCAACAACATGAATCCAGCTTGCGCCGCAGCTTTCCCATTTTTGGGCTGTCTCAACCGGGTTGGTTGAAAACACGGTCTCTGTCCCTTCTTCACCCTTTAAGAGCCTTACACACTTTCCGTCTTTTAAATCAATGGCTGGTATTATTATCATATTTTCTCGCTGTTTGTTTATTCAACAACATCCTTTCTCCGGTACCGGAGTTATTCTACACAAACTGCCTCAAAGCTGAATTAATATACAGAAATCCCATTCTATGAAAAGGACTATTTGAAATAACCTAAGAATTTATATAATAATTACTGGTGAAAAATTTGAAATATGGGATACGGCACCTAAATAGATATTTGCGGTTAGTAATGCTGCATTATATCTTTTGTGCCATAGATCAGTAATGTTTAAAGTTAAAATTTGGGGAACGACATCTAAATAGATATTTGCGGTTAGTTATGCTGCATTATATTTTTTGTGCCATAGATCAATGAAATACTGGCTTGTAAAATCAGAACCATTTAAATACTCCTGGCAGAATTTTCTGGATGACAAATCAACCTACTGGGACGGAGTAAGGAATTACCAGGCACGCAACAATCTGAAAGAGATGAGATGCAAAGACCTGGTTTTGTATTATCACAGCAATGAAGGAAAAGAAATTGTAGGAGTATCAGAAGTAATTAAAGAATACTACCAGGACCCTACAACTGATGATGAAAGGTGGGTAGTTGTCGATCTCAAACCGCTAAAGACACTTGAGAATCCTGTAACTTTAAAGACAATAAAAGAAGAACCAAGACTAAAAGATATCGCTTTAATTCGACAAAGCAGGTTGTCTGTAATGCCTATAAGAAAGAAGGAATACGATATAATACTTTCTTTGTCCAAATCCAATAAATAAAAAAGCCGGGATTTACCCAGCCTTTCTAATTTTTGTTTTTAATTTTAAATATCTAGTACAACTATATTACCTGGTTCAATCTGACGTGAACTTTTTACAACTACACCGGTAGCTGTATTTTCTTCAACTCTTAATACCACGAGTTTACCAATATTTACTCCCGGTATTTTTACGGACTGGTTCCTGTCAGGGTCATAGGCATGCCTTGTATACTGAAAAATAGAAAAGGAATTTCCAGGAACAATGTGATCATCCCTTCCTACATCTATATAAACTACGTCCCCGTTACCACTTAGAGCAGTCTTGTTTTTGGACTCAAGGATAAAACCCTGGGTCTGTTTTTTACCTCTTCTCATTACAACTTCTTTTACAAAGGGTTCTACAGGCCTTACCTGTGCACCTCTTGTTATTTCCCTGTAAGATTCGGTAATAATCCCGTAAGACTGGTTGTTTCCTAGGATTCTCTGTACTTCGATAATGCCTGCCACTGCTACTTTATAACCTGCAAGTTTTCCTGTGATCGGATGCATTACCGGTGATGTGTCCCTGAATACTGTGAACTTGTCACCCGGCTGTACCCCGAAATTAGACCCAACGTTAAGATATACATGGTCGCCTGTTCCAAGAAGAATCTTTGATGGTTCAGATGATATTATCGAACCCATATGCTCCCACTCTCCCGAAGTTACAAAACCTTCGGCCTGTGCCCAGGAATAATAAAAAACCGGTGGGGGCGGGACAATATTTTTTAGTTCTTCGATATTTGTTTTTGGGTCAAACTTGACTACGGGAAGATCTGTTAATTTAATTGATTCCCCGGGGTAGATAAGATGCGGATTATCTATATAGGGGTTAATTTCCCAAAGTCTTGGCCATAAAAGTGAATTATCAAAAAATTTCTCAGTTATTCCTGACAGCGTATCGCCAGGCTTAACAACATAAATGGTAGTCCCTCCCTTAGGGAAAGGAAGATACCCCTGTGCTATTACAAATGTTGTTAAGAATAAAAGAATTAAGAAGGTTCTAATTCTTATCATTCCACCCTGCCTCCTTCAAAATATGCTAAATATCAACCTCTTTCTCAAATTTTAACCCTAAAACCTTTATTTTAAAAGAGGTTTTTCTGTAAAGAAAAACTTTTATATGCTAAATCCATTAAATATAATATATCAATTAACTTAATATTAATGCCATTTAATAATAATGAGAAACCAGATTTTAATAAATTCTACATTCAATGAGACAAGGGTAGCCCTGATTGAAGAAAACAATCTTGCAGAAATATATGTCGAACGCAATCTTTCCCCGCAGATGGTCGGGAATATTTACAAAGGGAAAATTGAGAAAATTGTACCCGGCATGCAGGCAGCATTTGTTGATATAGGTTCGGGCAAGTCAGGTTTTATATCTGTTGAAGATGTATATGAAGATTCTTTTGCGGACTTCATGGATGACGAAGACCGTAAGAATTTAAAAAACAGTAAACAGTCCATACAGGACAAACTTATCCAGGGCCAGGACATTCTTGTACAGGTTATCAAGGAACCCGTACATGGGAAAGGGCCAAAACTTACATCCAATGTTTCAATACCCGGAAAACACCTTGTACTTATAGCTGCCGCAAACATTGTGGGTATATCACATAAAATTGAAGATGAAAAAGAAAGGGAGAGGCTGATAGAAATTATTTCCCGCCTTAAACCGGAGAATCTCGGATTTATTGCAAGGACATTTTCAGAGGATGTCAGTGAAAAAGAACTATCAAAAGAAATAAAGAGCCTTATAAAGATCTGGACAAGAATCAGGAAGTCTTATGAAAAAAGAAAAAGAGCCAACCTAATATATGAGACCCCAAGCCTGACAATCCGTGCCGTTCGGGACCTGGTCACCTACAATATAGATGAAATAATTATTGATGATGAGAAACTGTTTTCCGAGATAAAAAAATATCTTACAAAAACATACATTCACAAAAAAATCAAGATAACAAACTATAACAGCGATCAGCCTTTATTTGAAAAATATAAAATTGATAAGGAAGTCAACGAAATTTACAAGAAAAAGGTATGGCTTAAGTCCGGAGGTTTTTTAATTATTGAAGAGACCGAAGGGCTTACGGTAATAGATGTAAATACCGGCAGGTATATCGGAAAATCCGACCAGACTAAAACACTTCTCAATATCAACCTTGAGGCAGCCGAAGAAATAGTCCGCCAGATCAGGCTGAGAAACCTTGTGGGCATTATAGTCATTGATTTTATAGATCAAAAAGACCCTAAATTAAGAAAAAAGCTTTTTAATACTTTTAAAGTAGGCTCTCAAAAGGATAAAGCAAGGACTGTTATTCAGGACATCTCTCAATTTTCCGTCCTTCAGCTGACGCGCCAGAGAACAAGGGAAAGTATACTTAACACGCTGGCAGACCCCTGCCAGACATGTATGGGTATTGGAAGAGTTAAATCCATGGATACAGTAAGTTATGAGATACTTCGAAAAATCAAGCATCTGGCCAACAAACCTAAAATCAAAATTATTACTCTTGAAGCACACTCGGATATAATTGACAATTTGCTTAAAAAAGAAGAAGAAAGTATTAATTTTTTACAGGAAAGTAAGGGGCTAATAATTAAATTTATTAATAAAAGTGACAACATTGAAAAATTTAGCCTTAAAAACAACTGAATATAACAAAGATTTATTTTTGAATTAAAATTATCTTATACCTATAGTTTTTGTATCGGAGGAATTTATGAATTACATAAATTTGTTTCTTATAGTTTTGTTTATCACATTTACTGCCTGCAGCAACGATATAACAATAGAAGATAATAGCGAAGAAGTTAACACCGCAGAAGAAACAGCCCGGGAAACAGACGGTGACAGAGATACTGAAACCGTAGAATCTGATGAAACTGATTACAACTACAATTCCGGCGATTCCGGCCTCTCCGAAAGGCCTCCTAAAGTCAAACAGATAAAAGTAGAGGCTGTTTCAAGCAGCCTTAAAGACGGTTTCAAGGCTGTTGTAACTACGCATGATGAAGAGAATGAAGATGTAAATTTCATATACCAGTGGAAACACAACGGGGCTGATATTATTGGTGCTACCGAGCAGAAACTCGAATGGAATGAAGGGTTTAGTAAAGGTGATGTAATAACTCTTGAAATAATTCCCTATGATAATCTGACCGAAGGCATCTGGAAATCTGAAGGAAGCTTTACAATTCCAAATTCACCACCTGTAATTGAATCCACACCAGCCGCAACAATAAACGGTTCAAGTTTTAATTACACTGTTGATGCGAGTGATCTCGATGGTGACATCCTGACCTATACTCTCAGCAATGCTCCGGAGGGAATGACCATTAATTCTGAAACAGGTGAAGTAAACTGGGAATACGGGATTGATGACGCAGGTGAATATAAAATTGGCATCGAGGTCTCAGACGGAGATGGCGGGCAGATCTTTCAGGAACTGACAGTCACTGTAAATTAAGGAAACTATAAAATGGAGAAAAACGAAAACGGAAGTCTCTACCACATAGCCATTGCGGTAAACAATCTAAGTGATGCTGAAAAGCTTTACGAAGATGTAGTCGGCCTTAAAATAACCCACAGAGAAGAAATTCCCGAACAGGGCGTCAGGGCCACAATGCTGCAGCCGGCCGGAAAGACAGGCACAGCGATAGAACTTCTTGAAGCAATAGACGAAAGTTCGCCGATCGCAAAATTTATTGAGAAAAAAGGCGAAGGCATACACCATATCTGTTTTTATGTTGATGATATTGAAAAATCTTTAAACGAACTAAAAGATAAGGGTGTAAAACTCATAGATGAAAAGCCCAGAATTGGTGCTTACAACTCAAAAGTTGCATTTATCCATCCAAAGGCAATGAATGGTGTGCTTGTAGAGCTTGCGGAAGTGAGCAAAGAAACGGATTAGTTATTATTTTCTTTTTTTGAACTGTTTGGGGCTGAGAAACCTTCATGTTCGCTGCCGGACACTTTCCCGGCATCCTCTTTTGGAGGTGTCACATCAATCTCATCATCCTTTATGGACTTTCTGAAACCTTTGATACTCTTCCCGAGTGCAGACCCAAGATCACCAAGCCTGCTTGGCCCGAAAATCAGTAAAAGAATAATCAGTATAATTATTAATTCTGTTGCTCCGAATGATCCAAACATAGGCTATTAGATTAACGATAGGGTGTTGGAATGTCAATTCAAAAAGAACTTAATAAAGACTAATGGCTCAAATTTTGAATCTGGGAGATTTTGAGCTCTTTATGATAAAGTTTGCTGAGTTCAAAGTTTTTCCCTGTAAAATAAAGTCCCATAAAAGAGCCGGTATGGTCAATTGTTTTGGTGACCCATTTTACTTCAGCATTTACATCAATTACTTCTGAATCATTGTAAATTTTAATACTTAGTGTTGTATTGGGTAAGAATGCCTTAAATGAATGTATCAGAATCCCTTTTTGCGAGATATTGTAGGAACTACCTGGGAATACAGCTTCACCTATCCCAAATTTCACTTTTTTCAGAAACTTTATTCTCTTTGTAGTTCTTCTGTTAAGCTTAAATTTTCCTGATTCTTTTTTGACTGAAAACTCTTCCATAATCCACCCAACCTATATTATAAAGTTAATGGATTTTTTTTTGTTCGCAAGTGTAAATTATTAGAATCATTAAACTTATGTCGAGAAGCTACTCATTTTCATTCAGGAATCTCTCAGCGTCAATTGCTGCCATACATCCTGTACCTGCAGCTGTAATTGCCTGCCTGTACTGATGGTCCTGGACATCACCTGCAGCAAAAACTCCCGGGATATTTGTCTCGGTTGTTCCGTTTTGCGTAACCAGGTATCCATTTTCATCCATATCGAGCTGGCCTTTGAACAAACCGGTATTAGGTGTATGCCCGATTGCAACAAAAAATCCTTCGCAGCTTATCTCGGAGACTTCTCCGGTTTTAACGTTCTTTACCCTTACACCGCTGACCCCTGTTTCTTTTGAACCAAGGACCTCTTCAACCTCAGTGTCCCAGACTAACTCTATTTTTTCATTTGCAAATGCACGGTCCTGCATAATTTTTGAAGCCCGCAGTTCATCACGTCTGTGTACAAGTGTGACTTTACTTCCAAACTTTGTCAGAAATATTGCTTCTTCGACTGCAGTGTCACCTCCGCCAATTACAACAATTTCCTTATCCTTATAAAAGAACCCATCACAGGTTGCACATGTGGAAACTCCGTAACCGAGAAGATCTCTTTCGGACTCCAGCCCGAGCATTTTTGCCGATGCCCCGGAAGAGATGATAAAGGTTTCTGCAAGTATCTCTTTTTCGTTTGATGTTATAACAAAAGGCCTTTTTGAAAAATCCACTTTTGTAATTTCCCCGAAAAGGCAATGTGCACCAAATCTCTCGGCCTGCTGTTTCATGGAATCCATCAGCTCCGGGCCAAGTACACCGTTTGGAAAACCAGGGAAATTTTCGACATCCGTCGTAAGCGTAAGCTGGCCTCCTGCTTCGAGCCCTTCAAATACTACCGGTTCAAGATCAGCCCTTGCGGTGTATAATGCAGCTGTCAGGCCTGCGGGCCCTGAACCCATAATCACAACTTTATAATGGTCTTTTAATTCTGTATTCTTTGACATTTCTTTACCTCAATGTAATTTGAAAATTATCCGGAATGAAACTTATTCTTTTTTGATTTATCATATTTAATACATTAAATGATATTATAATCAAAAAGATTCATTAATTTTTATAATAAATTATAAGATGAAAAAATCCAATTTAACAGAAATCCACAAAGAGCTCGGAGGAGTTTTCCTGGAAGGCAACGACTCTCAAACTCCGGATTACTACTCTCAGCCTGATAATGAAATTATACATACAAGGCAAAGTTCCGGGATTACAGATCTGTCCGGAAGGGGAAAGTTAACAATTTCGGGAAAAGACCATCTTAAGCTTCTCCAGGGCATGCTTACAAATGACATGGTAAAACTTGAAGCCGGTAGCGGTAATCATGCAATTGCGCTAAATGTAAAAGGCAGAATGCTTGCCGATATCAGGGCATTCAAATTTAAGGACTTTATGCTTTTTGATACTGAGCCGGATTTACAATCCGCTCTTGCCGAACATTTAAACAAATTTAAACTTTCATATAGGGCTGAGATAAAAGACTCTACCCAGGACTATAATCATTTTCATATCTGCGGCCCTGGTTCCGGGGAATTACTGAATGAGGTATTCGGTCTTGATACAAAGAAACTTAAAGAATACGACTCAAAAACAGCTGAATTTAATAACACCGAACTATTCATATTAAAAATAAACCGTACAGGCGAAACCGGGTTTGACCTGATCGCTGAACCGGAACTCGGAAGTGCTGTTTTCAGGGAATTACTTAACAAAGGTGAAGCCGCGGAGCTCAAGCCCTTTGGCAGGACTGCTTTTAACTCAATGAGAATTGAGGCAGGCATTCCCGTACATGGAATAGATATGGATGAAAACACAATCCCAATTGAAGCCGGTCTGTGGGACGCGCTTGATTTTGAAAAAGGCTGTTATATAGGCCAGGAAGTAATTGCAAGAATAAAATGGAGAGGCAGGGTAAACTGGCACCTTGTAGGATTAGAAATAGCTGAAAATCCTCTAATCACTGTCGGAAGTAAAATATTCAATGATAACAAAGAGATCGGAAGGATTACTTCAACAACTTTCTCCAAAACACTTGGTAAAACAGTGGCTCTTGGCTATATAAGGCGTGAATTCAGGGAACAGGGGCAGTCGGTATTAATAAATTCCGGGGAAAACTCGTATTTGAATGCAACTGTTTGCGAATTACCATTCATAAACAACTTTAACTAGACTTTTTTTCCATTATATTACAAATAGCCTTGATTTTATAGACTCCTACTAATATTATTCTTAAGTTAATAATATGCCTTGGGTGGTTTATAATTACTTTAATTTCAGAGGGATAAATATATAAATTGATAATAAATTCTATTTTAGGACTTTTTTCAAATGATCTTGCAGTAGATCTTGGCACTGCAAATACTTTGGTTTATGTTAAGAGCAAGGGGATTGTTGCAAACGAACCTTCCGTTGTAGCTGTCCAGGAAGATTCGAGGGGACAGAAAAAAATACTTGCCGTAGGCAAGGAAGCCTATGAAATGGTAGGCAGAACCCCGGGTTCCATCAAAGCCATCAGGCCGCTTCGTGACGGTGTAATTGCAGATTTTGATGTTGCCCAGAAAATGCTCGAATATTTTATCAGAAAAACTCATAACAACAGGAAGAGCCTTGTCAGGCCCAGGATTATAGTTTCCGTACCGATTGGTATTACAGAAGTTGAGAAAAGAGCCGTAAAGGAATCGGCAGAAGCCGCTGGTGCAAGGGAAGTGTTCCTTATTGAAGAAACCATGTCCGCAGCACTTGGTGCCGGAATGCCGGTAACAGAACCCGCGGGGAATATGGTTGTTGATATCGGTGGCGGGACAACGGGTGTAGCTGTAATTTCACTTGCCGGAATTGTGGTAAGCAAATCCGTTAAAGTAGGCGGCGACAAACTCGATGAATCCATACTCCAGTATGTTAAAAGAAATTACAACATGCTTGTTGGTGAGAGAACAGCAGAGCAGGTCAAAAAGAAGCTTGGAAACGCAATAGCAAATAAAGATATAGCGGTAATGCAGGTAAAAGGAAGAGATTTAAGGTCGGGTATTCCAATGACAATTGAGATCACTTCCGAAGAAGTTAAGGATGCAATGTCCGAACCCATAAGTGTAATAATTGAAGCAATTAAACAGACACTCGAGAGGACTCCTCCTGAGCTTTCAGCTGATATTGTGGACACAGGCATTATGCTTGCAGGCGGCGGGGCTTTACTCGGCGGACTTGATAATCTTATTAAGGAAGAAACCGGACTGCCGGTAAAAATTGCAGATGATCCCCTTACATGTGTTGTACTCGGATCGGGTGCCGCATTAAGCCAGTTAGATATATTAAAGGAAATTAGTGTTAGTTAAAATCTTTTATAATGACAGAGTAAGATGGGGTTTATAAAAAAACATCCCATAATAATTTCTATAATCCTTCTATTTTTTGCCATACAGCTTTTTCCCTTCATATATGAATCCGAAAGAGATGTAGATCCTGTATCAAAAATAGTAATGCGGATAAACTACTATCCTTTTCTTGCAATTAACAGTATCAAATCCGGTTTTAATAATACTTGGAAGGACTACAAATCCCTTAAGTCACTCAAAGAGCAAAACGAAAAACTCAGAAATGAAAACAGTATTCTCAAGAGAAATGATTTTGAGTTTCGTGAATTAAAACTTCAGAATGAAAGATTCAGGGAACTGCTGAATTTTGCCGAAGAAGGCCCTTACAATACAATTTCAGCAAATGTTATTGCAGGAAGCCCGTCATTACTGCGGACAGAATTCCTTGTAATAGACAAAGGTAAAAGTGACGGGATTAAAGAAGGAATGCCCGTTACTACCCAGAACGGCATTGTCGGCAGAGTATATATTGCTTCAAAAAACAGCTCACAGATAATGCTTATCACAGACCCTATAAGTGCAGTAGATGCAATCGTACAGCGCACAAGGGCAAGGGGAATTATAAAGGGTAATATTAATGACTGTTTAATGGAATACCTTGAAAACAGTTTTGAAATTGAAAATGGTGACACAATTATTTCCTCCGGTAAAGACGGATATTATCCCAAGGGCATAAAAATAGGGACTGTAAAAAAAGTTATGTCTTCAGGAGGTTTGTTCAAGGCTGTTGTAATTCCTGAAGTATCAATAAATTCTATTGAAGAAGTGGTTGTTATTACCAGGCTCAAGAACAAATAATATTGATGAATAAATATGTAACTTTTATTATTTTAATATTTGTATCCATATTAATAAACATCCTGCAGGCTTCGATCTTTTCCCCCTCGGCAGGAGAATATTTTTTTCCCGACCTTAACCTGATACTCATCATATTCATTGCAATATCCAAAGATGTGAGATTTGGACTTGCCCTTGTGCTGCTAAACGGTTTCCTGCTGGATGTCATGTCCGGTTATATGATCGGAATAAATACTTTTTCGAGGCTTAGCCTCTATATAATACTAAGGCGCAGTTCAAACCACCTGGATTACGAAAGTTATACACCGGTATTTTTTTCCCTTTTCCTCGGGACATTATACGTCTGGTTTTTTATCTGGTTCATCCTTATACTTAAATCGGTAAACGACCTGAAATTAATTAAAAATGTTATTGTTTATCAGGCTATAATAAATTCTGCAGTAGGAATATTAATTTTTCATATAAAAAATAAAATTTATGCCACAGTACAAGAATAAACTATTTATATGTTCCTTAATCATTGGAAGTTTGTTTTTAATTCTGGTGTTAAGACTGTTTTATTTACAAATATTAAAGGGCGACGAATTTGAACTTTTCTCTATTGAGAACCGTATCAGGCTTATTAACTCTCCTGCTCCCCGCGGGAAAATTCTCGACAGGAACAATAAGAAGATAGTTGTAAACAGGCCTTCATTTGATTTAAAGGTGTTCCCCAATGAACTTAAAGACATAGAAAAGGTCTCTGAAATGCTGGGTGGCATTCTCGAAATGGACAAAGCAGAAATCCGGCAGTCTATTACAAAAGCCAAAAAGAAAAGTGCCTATCTCCCTTTCATTTTAATTAAAGATATAGACAGAGACACTCTTGCTGCAATTGAGGCCAACAAACCTGATCTGGGCGGTATCACAATCGAGGTAAACTATCTTCGCGATTATCCGGAGGGCAAGCTGGGATCACTGTTTGTAGGGTACCTCGGGAAACCAAACAAAGATGATTTAAAAAAATTCCCCTTAACAAATCTTAATATTACTGTTGGAAAAACAGGGATTGAAGAAACATATGAAAACGACCTTCGGGGGGCAAACGGCATTAATTACAAGGTGATAGATGCTCTTGGCCGCCAGGTAAAATCCAAACTTTTTCAAAAAGACATTGAAGACAAGGAAACATTGCCGGGCAACAACATTCACCTGACTATCGATATAGAACTGCAAAAAAAATCGGAACAGCTTCTAAAGAATAAAGCCGGGTCAATTTCCGTTGTAAATGTAAACTCAGGCGAGATCCTTGCAATGGCTAGCAGTCCGTCCTTTGACCCTGTACTTTTCGTAAATGGGATTGATCAGTCAGACTGGAATGACCTGACTAAAAATGTACTTCACCCTATGCTCAACCGTTCGACCCGCGGGACTTACGCACCCGGATCAACTTTCAAAATAGTCACTGCTCTTGGTGCTTTAAAAGAAAATGTAATCGACGAGGAAACTACTGTTTTTTGTCCGGGCCACTACAAAGTAGGTAAAAAGAAATTTAAATGCTGGAAACACTCCGGGCACGGATGGGTCAATTTAAATAGTGCAATGGCACAATCCTGTGATGTATTTTTTTATAACACCGCAGAAAAACTCGGCATAGACAGAATTTCTAAATATGCAAAGATCTTTGGGTTTGGCTCCGACACGGGAATTGAGCTGAGCGAAAAGGAGGGGCTTGTCCCAAGCAGGTCATGGAAATACAAGCAGTTCAAGGAACCCTGGTATAAGGGAGAAACAGTGGTTACGTCCATAGGCCAGGGATACTTAAATGTAACTCCGCTCCAGATAACAATGATGACAGCTTCCGTTGCCAACGGAGGGTCTGTACTAAAACCTATTCTTATAAAAAGAATATCCGACCTTGATGGGAAAAATACAATGGTCAGTAGTTCAGAGGTACTGAGTATTCTGCCTTTTGACGATATGCAGATAAAAATGATACAGGAATCGCTGGTAAGTGCCGTTAATGAAAAATCAGGCACGGGAAAAAAGGCAAAAGTTAAACACGGCACAGTTGCCGGGAAAACAGGCACAGCGCAGGTTATCTCTACTAAAACTAAATCCAGCAAAGATAAACATAAAGACCATGCATGGTTTACAGCTTACTACCCGGCTGAAAATCCCGAGATAGCAATTACGGTATTAGTCGAAAACGGAGGCAGTGGCGGCGGCGTTGCAGCTCCATTGGCTAAAGAGATAATTGATCTCTATTTTGATCTAAAGAACGGTGTGATTCAAAATGATAATGTTTGACAGAAGGATAATCAAAAACTTTGGCTGGCTTATACTTTTCCTCGCACTGCTATTCTCTGCATTTGGACTTATAAATTTATACAGCGCATCATACCACACCGGACTTGGTACATTTAAAAAACAGCTGATATGGGTATGCATTGGTTTCATAACAATGCTCATTATCACATTTATGAATTCCAACTTATTAAAAAGATACACGATGCATATCTTTGTCATTTCCCTGCTGACACTCATATTTGTTTTTATCTTCGGGAGGGAAGTTTCGGGGTCCCGCAGCTGGATAGTATTTGGCCCGATTTCAATACAGCCCTCTGAGTTTGTAAAAATCTCGCTAATACTTATCATCGCCAGGTTTTACAGCAACGACTTTGAAGACGGCCCTTTTGGACTGAAAGATATAATAAAACCGATTATTTTCACAATCATGATATTTTCCCTTATCCTTCTACAGCCCGACCTTGGAACAGCGTTAGTCATAATTCTTCTTTCCGGGACAATGCTTTTATTTATGGGTATAAAAAGAAAATCTCTTCTTATTATTCTCAGCATCCTGGTTCTTGTATCAATTCCGGCCTGGAGCTTTTTTTTAAAGGATTATCAGAAGGAGAGGATTCTTACTTTTGCCAACCCATCGGTTGACCCACTTGGTATGGGTTACAACTCCATTCAGTCACAGATTGCGGTAGGTTCGGGGAAACTAATAGGAAAGGGTTATCTTGCAGGGACGCAGTCACAGCTCAGGTTTATACCGGCCCAGCAGACAGACTTTGCCTTTTCCGTACTTGCCGAGGAATGGGGATTTCTTGGCTCGGCTATAATGCTTCTTATATATTTCCTGTTGATTCTGACAATACTTGATACCGCAAGCTCTTCTAAAGATAAATTCTCAATGCTGGTTGCACTGGGGATAGCTGCGCTCTTTTTCTGGCATACTTTGATAAATGTCGGGATGGTACTTGGCCTTTTGCCTGTAATCGGTGTGCCTCTTTATCTTTTTAGTTATGGTGGTTCTTCTGTCCTGACCGCATTTATAGCTATCGGGATAGTCCTCGGTATAAAGATGAGGCAGTCACTTGTACCAAAAGAAGATATCTCACTTGAAAAGAACAACTAGAGTTCCGAGCCTGAAGGTATTCCCAACATACCCCTTGCTTTAAGAACAGCATCCTCAATCGTGCGTGAGATAAGATCGGAAGCTGCAACACCTATAGAGTTAGCATCTCCATCCATTTCCCCGGCTGATACTGCGAAGACTATATCGCCGTCGGAGATTGTATTTACCGGGCTTATTACCCTGCTTATACCAGTGTGGGCAATCTTGGAGATTCTTATCAGCTCATGTTTGTTTAGACCGGCATTAGTTGCGACTACGCATAGCGTGGTACTCGAGTAAGGTTCGTAGGGTTTAACATAACCCTTTTTTATATACTCGGTTGTATTAAGAAAACCTTTTTCTTTCTTATTCCTGGCACCAGCTATAATTTCATTTCTTTCAAGCGAATATATGTCGCCAAATGCATTTACAACAACAAGCACACCTACAATGACGCCGTTTGGAAAAATGAAACTCGATGAAGCAACACCACCTTTGGTTGAATTATCTACACCGTTTATTTTTCCTATTGTAGCCCCGGTGCCGACTCCTATACATCCTTCCTCTATAATTCCGGTCCCGGCATTAAGGCAGGCCTGGTAACCCATTTTCTTATCCGGGCGAATTTTTCCATTGCCAATCCCAAGATCGTATATTACGGCTGAAGGGACAGAAGGTATTACCATTCCGGCCTTTGTTTGGAGGCCTATGGATTTTTCCTCAAGATATTGAAGCACTCCGTCAGTTGCATTAAGGCCAAAAGTACTTCCCCCGGTAAGCAGTATTGCATTGATCCTTCCGTAGGTCCCATGAGGAAGCATTGAATCAATCTGGCGCGTACTGGTACCTCCGCCGTTTAACTCGACTGCACCAAATACCGGACTGTCAAAAAGGACTACAGTGCAGCCCGTACCGGCAGTAAAATCGGAACTGTGCCCGACACTTATACCATCTATATCAGTAATACATTTCATTTTATTTTAATTACAGCCAAATCAATCCAAAAAAGCAATATTATTGAATGTTTTACACTACTTGACAGCATTATCCAATCAGATACAATCTAAACTGCTTTTGTCAGGTGACAATTGTTAACAAAAAATTCCGTAAATATATTCAACAATTTCAATAAGTTAGCAACAGTTTACAAAAAAAGCAGGATTCTGTCTGCAAATTGTATTTTAAAAATCGATGTTTAATATTTACTCATTAATATCAATTAGATCTTATATATTATTACTGATAATAGTAATTTCATATTATCATGCCCCTGCATACGCAATTTCCAACACTGCTGACTTAAAAGAGATAGGAATTGATGAAAAACTTGGTGAGACAATTGACCTTGATGTAGATTTTATAAATCAGGATGGTGAGCAGGTAAAACTCAGCCGTTTTTTCAATGAGAAACCCGTTGTAATCAACATGCTTTATCTTTCATGCCCAAGGATCTGCACATTTGCTCTTGACGGCTCACTTGAAGTAATAAACGAGACTAATGATTTAAAGATCGGGACTGATTATGAATTTCTTTCAATCAGTTTCAACCCTGAAGAAACTGATCTCATCTCCGCAGAAAAATCAAAAAAATATTACAGCGGTTTTAAAGATAAAAGTATCAATCCTGAAAATGGATGGAGCTTTTTAACTTCTGATTCTGAGAATATAAATAAACTTACCCAGGCCATCGGATACAATTTTAAGAAAGACGGGGAGGAATATGCCCACCCTTCTGCACTTGTGGTACTTACCCCCGAAGGCAAGGTTTCACGCTATCTTTACGGGCTTCAGCATAACCCAAAAGATTTCAAACTGGCCTTAATAGAGTCATCAGACGGCAAGATTGGCAAATCAAGTCTTGCTAATAAAGTGCTGCTGTTTTGCTATCAATTTGACCCGATTGGTAAAAGATACGCACTTAAAGCTTTAAATATTGTAAAAGCTGGAGGAGTAGTTACTCTGTTAGCTTTATCCGGATTTCTAGCCATATTTTGGGTACGAGAAAAGGGTCATATTAACAAACGTGATGGAGGTTTCAAAAATTAAAAATGTTAAGCTGGCTTCCTGAAAATGCATCTAATTTAGCAAGTGGGGTAGACAATGTACTTCTCTTTGTAACAGTACTATCAGTATTTTTCTTCCTGCTTATTTCCGCTTTCTTAATTGGATTTGCCATAAAATACAGAAGAAAAACCGAACATGATGAGACACCATACATCACAGGTAACGAACTTATAGAAGTTATCTGGACCGTAATCCCCTCCGTATTATTAATATTTATTTTTGCCTGGGGTTATATTGAATACAGGGAAATGAGAACTCCCCCTGATAACGCTGTCGAAGTAAATGTAGTTGCAAGACAGTGGCTCTGGCAATTTGATTATTACAACGGTAAAAAAACAATAAACGAACTTTATGTTCAGCAGGGAAGGCCTGTAAGAATGGTAATGAGATCTGAAGATGTACTTCACAGCTTCTTTGTACCTGACTTCAGGGTAAAGCAGGACATACTTCCCGGCAACTACACCCAGCTTTGGTTTACACCAACTAAAGCCGGTACTTTTGAACTTTTCTGCGCAGAGTACTGCGGGACCAGTCATTCACAGATGCTGGCAAAGGTCCATGTACTCGGGCCAGAGGCTTATGCGATATGGGAAAAAGGCATTGGGATTGACGAAGGCACATCTGTTGCTTCCACTCTCCCGCCTGCCGAACAGGGTGCAGAGCTTTATACAAACAGGGGCTGTAATGCATGCCACAGTATAGACGGCACAGCACTTATTGGTCCTACTTTTAAAGGTCTTTTTGGCATAACCGAAAAGATGACAAACGGTAAAACAATAACAGTAGATGAAAACTATTTAAGAGAATCTATCCTTCAGCCACAGGCACTTATTGTAGAAGGCTATCAGCCTGTAATGCCTGCATTTGAAGGGATTTTAAGTGACGAAGAAGTAACAGCATTAATTGAATACATAAAAACTCTTAAATAATTTAAAGGAGAAACATAGCATGGCAAACGGTACTGCACATGATACAATGGCCGAACCTTCATTTTATGAACCTAAGGGCTTTATGTCATGGTTGTTAACAACAGATCATAAACGTATTGGGATAATGTATCTTGTGACAATCTCATTTTTCTTTCTTGTTGGCGGTGTTTTTGCACTTCTTATGAGATATGAGCTTCTCACACCAGAAGCAGATTTTCTCAGCCCACATACTTACAACGTATTTTTCACCATGCATGGTTCGTTAATGGTCTTTTTCTTTATTGTGCCCGGGGTGGCAGCAAGTCTCGGGAACTTCCTTATCCCGCTGATGATCGGCGCACGAGACGTAGCGTTTCCCAAGCTAAACCTTGGAAGTTACTGGGTTTACCTGGCAGGTACTGCTATCTTGTTTGGAGCACTTCTTCAGCCGGCAGACACAGGCTGGACCTACTACACACCATACAGCGTACAATCACAAACCGATGTGGTCCTGATAACGCTCGGGGTATTTGTCCTCGGCTTTTCATCGATCCTGACGGGAATGAACTTTATTGTAACGATACATAAACTAAGATGTCCTGGTATGACCTGGAGCAGGCTGCCTCTGTTTATATGGGCATCATACGCAACAGCAATTCTTCAGCTTCTTGCAACACCGGTTGTTGGTATAACACTACTTTTACTTATAGCGGAAAGAACACTTGGTATCGGATTCTTTGACCCTGCAAAGGGCGGAGACCCTATCCTCTTTCAGAACTTCTTCTGGTTCTATTCCCACCCTGCTGTATACATTATGGTAATACCGGCATTTGGTATTATCTCTGAAATTATTCCGGTATTCGCAAAAAAACCAATATTCGGATACAAAGCTATCGCGTATTCGAGTTTTGCAATCGCTATTATCAGTTTCTTTGTGTGGCTTCACCATATGTTTGTAAGTGGTATTTCAGAAACTGCAGCTGCAATCTTCTCATTCTTAACAATGCTTGTGGCAATACCGACGGCAATAAAAGTATTTAACTGGACAGCAACAATGTATAGAGGGTCTATTTCACTTGAATCACCGATGCTCTATGCACTTTCATTTTTATTCTTATTTACAATTGGCGGTCTTACCGGGGTTTATCTCGGTGCCCTTGCAGTTGACGTTCATTTACATGACACTTACTTCGTAGTGGCTCATATGCACTACGTTATGATCGGCGGTACGGTATTTGGATTTTTTGGTGCCATACATTTCTGGTATTCAAAATGGTTTGGAAGAATGTTTAATGAATTAGTTGCGAAGATCGCATGGTTTTTCTTCTTCGTTGGGTTCAATGTTACTTTCTTCCCGCAGTTTTTTATGGGTGTACAGGGAATGCCAAGAAGATACGCAACCTACCCTGCAGAGTTTCAGACCTATCATGAAATATCAACTTATGGTTCATGGATTCTTGCAGTAGGTGTGGTAATTATGTTTGTAAATCTGATTGCAGGCCTGTTCAGTAAAGAGAAAGCCCCTGTTAACCAGTACGGCTCTCTTTCACTTGAATTCACTGTACCATCACCACCACCGCACGAAAATTTTAAAGATATACCAACTGTAACAGACTGGACCTATGGATATGGTAAGAAATAGTAATTGGAGGCAATGTTAAAATGGAACAAGCTGCACATCATGCAGAACATGAATTAGACCCGGCATTAGAGTATTCCTCATCAAAGCTGGGCATGTGGTTATTTCTGGGTACCGAGATTCTGCTTTTCGGTGGCCTGTTTGCCGCATACGCAATTTTCAGGGCAAAATTCCCCGAGATGTTCAGTGAACAGCACAAAGAATTAGACATATTTAAAGGTGGATTAAACACCGTGGTGCTTATTTTCAGCAGTCTGACAATGGCTATCGCTGTATGGGCAGCGCAGAAAGGTGACAAGAAAAAAGTAGTTATCTTTATGGTTATAACCATCATCTGCGGCTTAATATTTGGTGTTGTAAAGTATTTTGAATATAGTGCAAAGCTTGACCATCATATCTACCCAAGCACAAGTATATTCTTCGGGCTTTATTACCTGATGACAGGACTCCACATGATTCACGTATTTGTTGGCCTTTGTATACTTGGTGTTATAGCATATCTTGCACATATAGGTAAATTTACAAAAGATTATTATACGCCTGTTGAAGTCGGCGGGCTTTACTGGCATTTGGTTGACTTAATCTGGATATATTTATTTCCTTTACTTTATTTAGTCGGTTAGCGAGGTCAATAATATGAGCACACATACACAAACACACGGACATGATGAACATCACGAGATAGGGCCAAAAACGTTAATAATGGTATGGCTTGCCCTTACCGTACTTACTGTTGTTACCATATATATTGCCCTTTATGATTTTGGAAGGGCACTTAACATCATCGGGGCGATGACAATAGCTTCGATAAAAGCATCTATCGTGGCATACTATTTTATGCATTTAAAATTTGAAGATAAACTGACATGGGTTTACGCTTTATACCCTATGTTTTTACTTTTCCTTTTAATAGCTACAACTATTATGGAAACCTTCACGAGGAACCCGGCACTCTACTAATATGCTTGCAAAAGCTACCCTGGTAGCACTATTTATCCTTCTCGTCTGGGGTAATATGGTTGCGGGACTTAAAGCAGGACTTGCCTGCCCCGACTGGCCCCTTTGTCATGGCCAGGCCATCCCTCCCCTTAGACTTGATATATATATCGAGTTTATTCACCGTGTAATTGGTGCTATCACCTCTGTATTGATTATTACGCTCTGTTACAGGAGATTAAAGAAATACAAAGGTGCTTTCAAGGCAATCCCGATTGTTGCAGTAATACTACTTGTCATTCAGATATTCCTCGGCGGTATTGTAGTCCTGCTCAAACTACCGGTGGACCTTACTACAATACACTTTGCAAATGCAATAATAATATTCGCACTGGTTTTATACACTGCTTATTTTGACGGTGAAAAACTTGTCCCAAAAATGTCCTTTTCAGGAAAGGCCGGCCTTTTCTTTTTACTTTCAGTATTAATTTTTGTACAGGCCGTTCTTGGTGCATACGTAAGGCATTCCGGATCAGGGCTTGCATGCCCGGACTTTCCAACATGCCTTGGTTTCTGGATACCGCCTTCACTAGCGGGGATAGTACTAAACCATTATGCACACAGGGTTCTTGCCTACTTTATTTTTATTGTTTTTATAACTCTGTATATAGTTTCAATCTATAAGGAAAACCTCAAAGATGCTAACAGCTATCTTCTTACGGCGTGCCTGCTGATTGTGTTTCAGGTAATGCTGGGCATGCTTGTGGTACTTACACAGCTGACCTTTTATGTAACTGCACTGCATTTAACTGTAGGGCTTGCTATACTAACAATAACCCTGTTAC
Source organism: Deltaproteobacteria bacterium (assembly GCA_029262335.1). GTDB lineage: Bacteria > Desulfobacterota_D > UBA1144 > Nemesobacterales > JAJCZQ01 > JAJCZQ01. The sequence continues at coordinate 40,359 of JAJCZQ010000039.1, read as the reverse complement.
TCTGGTTCAGGTACACAAATAATAATTCATATCAAAACTGACTCTTATGAGCACCAAACCAACAGCCGGCAAAATAGTAGTATCAGCCATACTCTTGTCTAAACCGGGCATTATCCTGAGCGTTGCCTTTACCGGCTTTGCAGGGATGGTTTTAGGTGCAGGAAGCCTGCCGGGCCTGTCAGTAACTTTTTTTGGTATTCTAACCCTGCTATTAAGCGCAGCAGGTTCTGCAATTCTTAATAACGTCCTTGATAAAAAAATAGACAAACAGATGCAGAGGCTTACCAAGAGGGTTGAAGCACTTGAAACACTTGGAGACAAAAACGCAGCAGGCTTATCAATAGTAATGATAGCGGTTGCAGTAATACTTTCCTTAATATTTCTAAACTACATTAATACTCTTCTCATACTGGCAGCATTTTTTAGCTATACAATCCTTTATACACTCTTTTTAAAGAGAAACTCCCCGTTTGGAACAATTCTTGGTGGTATTCCGGGCGCACTGCCCGTACTTATTGGATACAGTGCAGTACAGCCGCACATAGGGCTTGATGGGCTCATTCTTTTTACATTTATGATGCTTTGGCAGCCCCCTCATTTCTGGGCGCTTGCACAAAAATACAAGGACCAGTATAAGGAAGCCGGTATTCCGGTAATGCCTGTAGCATTCGGAACCAAGTATACGAACATTTTAATCCTGCTTTATTCGATTTCCCTGATACCTCTTATGCTTTTACTATGGATGATCGGAATCACATCGGCTTATTTTGCGATCTTTTCACTGATTGTCGGGATTTATTTTGAATACACAATAGTAAAAAGTGTATATGACAATAAGAGCTACGGCATGGCTTTTGCCACTTCTATCATATATATGCTGGCTATTATGATTGCCCTTGTAATAGATATAATTCTCCACCCTACCCTGCCTGTGGAAAACATATTTTCTCTTTTATAGTTTGAATTAAATTAGTGTCTTACTATATGATTACTACAGGACTTTTACTTTTCCCGCAATTTCTTTTGCTCTTTGGGTAACTTTTTCCACATCCCCGTCAAGAACATCATATGTAACAACAACACCCATTCTTCTGTATGGCCTGGAAGTAGGTTTGCCAAAGATCCTGAAATCCGACTGCGGTGCTGATGCTACATTGTCGATACCTTCAAAAGAAGGATTTTCCGAGTGATCAGAAGCAAGGATTACTGCGCTTGCTCCAATGCGGTCCTGTGTAATTTCGGGAATTGGGAGACTTAAGACTGCCCTGATATGCAGCTCAAATTCATTAAAGTTCTGCGTATTCCCAAGAGTAACCATACCGGTATCATGTGGGCGGGGTGACAGTTCCGAGAAGTAAACACCGTCATCTGCAATGAAGAATTCCACACCCCAAATCCCAGCCCCGCTTAATGCACTTGTAACCTGTTCTGCCATTATTTGTGCGGTATTTAAATGTTCATCCAGCATGATTGCGGGCTGCCAGCTTTCCTGGTAATCACCACGTTCCTGCCTGTGGCCAATAGGCATGCAAAAGAGAGTTGGCCCGTTATTCTGGGTTACAGTGAGTAGTGTAATTTCATAATTAAAATCAATAAACCCTTCTACAATAACCTCTGCTACATCTCCCCTGGAACCTTCCTGGGCATAGTCCCATGCTTTTTGAATATCAGCTTCTGTTTTAATTACGCTCTGTCCTTTCCCGCTTGAAGACATCAGGGGCTTTACAACGCAGGGAAGACCGATTGAAGTAGCAGCTTCATGAAGCGACTTTGCAGAATCAGCATAGTCATATGGAGCAGTCTTTATACCCAGCTCTTTAGCTGCTAAATCGCGAATAGATTTCCTGTTCATTGTATAATTAGCGGCCCTTGCTGAAGGTACTACTGTATAGCCTTGCTTTTCATAATCATAAAAACGCTCGGTACGAATGGCCTCAACCTCAGGGACAATAAAGTCGGGTTTGTGCTTTGCTACAACCGTATCCAAAGCATCTCCGTCCAGCATATTAATGACTTCATAACCGTCGGCCACCTGCATGGCAGGTGCATTGGGATAACTATCGACAGCAATTACTGTCTGGCCTATTCTTTGTGCAGCTATTACAAATTCTTTTCCAAGTTCACCGGATCCAAGTAGGAGTATCTTTTTTTGCATGGCAATTAATATATATAAATTCTGGCATTATTAGTAATTATTTAGACAGTATCTCTTTTAATTTTACCAGGGGCTCTTCAAGAGTCTTTATAGAATCTGCCCAGAACTCTTTTGATGTAATATCCTCACCAAGTGATTTTGAAACCACTTCCTCGCAGTCATATGAACCGCTTATTTTGAGGAAATATTCATACTGCTCCAGGAAATCACTCCCCTGTTCGGCAAACTTTTTAAATATTGCCCTGCTAAGCAGAAAACCAAATGTGTATGGAAAATTATAGAAAGTAACTCCTGTAATATAAAAATGCAGTTTGGAAGCCCAAAAATAAGGGTCCTTTTCATCAAGCGTATCTCCAAACACTTTTTCCTGCGTTTCCACCATAAGCTCTTTTAACCTTGTCGGATTAAGAACTCCGCTGTCCCGTTCCTCGTAAAGGGATTTTTCAAACTCATACCTTACGGGAATATCCATAAGATAGATTGCGGCGTGATTTACCTCGGTATCGAGGATAAGTGCTTTTTCGTCGTCAGAAATAGTTTCATTATTGAGAATACCCTGTGCGAGGATCATCTCACCGAAGGTAGATGCTGTCTCGGCAAGTGTCATCGGATAGTAATGACCGAAAGGCCTTATATCTTTCATAACGTAGCTGTGAAATGCATGCCCCGCTTCATGTGCAAGTGTGAGTACATCCCCAAGGCTGTCATTATAGGTCATAAATATTCTTGATTCATTTGTCAGCATAGACCCTGTACAGAACCCGCCCGGACGTTTCCCTGACCTCGGGCTCCAGTCGATCCAGTTTTTATCATAAACCCCTTTTACAAAACTGCCGAGTGAAGGATAAGAGCCGTTAAAAGAGTCGTAAACCATTGACTTGGCTTTTTCCCAGTCTATTACTTCACTGCTTTCTAGCTCTATGGGCGCTCCAAGGTCATACCACGATACTTTATCAATCTCCATAGTTTCTGCCTTGTGCCTTAAAATACTCTTTGGTATTTCTATCTGGTCATAGATGGCCCCAAACATAGCGTCAAGTGTTTCCCGGGAGACAGCTGACTGAAACATTGCTACATCAAGGAAATGGTCAATCCCCCTGTGTTTATTTAACGTAATCCTTGTGCCGGAAATGGCATTAAGGCTTGCTGCTGCTACGTCCTCGATCCCTTCCCATGCACGGTTTCCTCCGTGAAAAGCCGCTTTCCTTATCTCCCTGTCCGGATTTTCAAGAAGTGACCTTCTCTGGGACATTGGTGTTTCTTTTACTGAGCCATCGGGGTATTTCATTTCAAATGTCAGTTTTCCCGACACGGTGTTATACAACCTTCCCCACGAAGATAAACCATCTACGCCAAGTTCAGTGGCAAGGATCTCTTTTTCATTGGACATGCGTTTTTTGGATTCTTCATAAAGCCTTGTTATGTAATAGGAAGCCCCATCCATACTCTTAAGGGCAGTTATATTATTAACCATATCATCAGACATGTTCTCGAGAGTGCTTAATACAACTACCTCTATCTTCTGAAACTCTGAACCGATGAGTGAAAAATCAGCTTCTTCCTTAAGATAGTCCTGGTTATTGGCATCTGCTGATGCGAGGCATCCAATGTATGAACGAATATGTGAATATTTCCTCGACAGGTCTTCAATATCATTAAGAATATCTTCCCAGGGACCTGTATCGACGTTACTGTCTTTTAATTTCAGTGATTTTTCATAAGTAGTCCCAATCTTTTTTTCTAATTCAGATCTGAATTCATTCATTTCTTTCCCTTTAAATTCAGGGAAATAAGTACTTAAGTCCCAGTCCATTACATTTCCAGCCATTTTATACTCCTTTAAATTTCATAACCATATTTCCCCAATATTTTATAATTACTGTTATATTGAATCAAATTTTGCATTAAGTTTATCTAATACATTCAACTATGAAATCTAAATTTGTAAAAAACTGGTTCCGAAGGGAAACAACTGTAAGAGCAATAAAGGTTGCTCTGGTCATAGGGCCAATACTTACGATCATTAACCAGCATGATGTGATACTAGAAGGTGATTTTGATTTTAAATTTTTTTATAAACTAGTACTGACCTTTATGGTACCTTACTGCGTATCTGCCTTTTCATCCGCAAAAGCTTACGGATCAATGGAGAAATAATAATATGTATAAAATAAATTTTTACCTTATTAATCCTCTTCCCCTTTTAAGGGGGAAGACTGAGATGGGGGATAGATCTGTCATCCTGAACTCGTTTCAGGATCTCTTGTCATTCCCAACTCGCGGAGTCTTGAGCGTGTCGAAAGGATTGGGAATCCAGATTTTTTTATGTTTACTATTTTTTGTTCTATCTTCACAATATTGCCAAGCTGAAACAATAACATTCCCGTCAAAAGACGGACTCACAATTACTGCTGATACATATATATCAAACCCCGATAAGAAGACCCCTTTTATAGTCCTTTTTCACCAGGCAGGTTGGAGCAGGGGTGAATACAACGAGATCGCTCCAAAGCTAAACAAGCTCGGCTTCAACTGTATGGCTGTTGACCAGAGGTCGGGAAATACAGTTAACGGCGTAAAGAATGAAACTTCAACACTTGCCCAAAAAAAAGGTAAACCCATTAACTACACAGATGCAGAGCAGGACATTATCGCATCACTTGAATATGCGAGGAATAACTTCGCAGAAGGCAAGCTTATTGCCTGGGGAAGCTCCTATTCGGCCGCACTTGTATTAAAAGTTGCGGGAGATCATCCAACTCTTGTCGATGGAGTAGTATCATTTGCACCGGGAGAGTATTTTAAAAGACTTTGTAAAAGCCCCACATGGGTACAGGACTCGGCAAAGAATATTACTGTCCCTGTCTTTATTACTTCTGCTAAGAGTGAATATAACAACTGGGCTGGGATATACGGGGTGATAAATACCGATACTAAAACTTATTATCTGCCTGATACAAAGGGCAATCACGGCTCACGTGCACTCTGGGCAAAGTTCTTCGACAGCCCCGGATACTGGAAAGCGGTAACTGCCTTTCTACAAAAAAACTACTAATACTTTAAGTCCTAATCTCTTCCCCCTTGATGGGGGGAAGATTAAGATGGGGGTGAACTTTGTCATTCCCGGATATAACTACGCCTATCAGAAACAACAATTACAAAAGGTATTTAAAAATTATTTTTAGTAAAAGTTCTTTATTATGGAACACTGACAAATTGGGAATGACAAATTAAAGAATTAGATTTCTCTCGATGTTCGAAATGAAAGAGAGATCCTGAATCCAGTTCAGGATGACAAAGTAACATTAAAGAACTTAGTCCTTTTGATAGGAATTACTCAAAACTATATCCAAACTCCTCAATATCTTTTGCACAAACCTCTTCAATAATTCTCCTTGTCTCATTGTCATAAAATTCCCTGTATGTTTCCTGTCCCAGTGTTTTTTCATAATGTTCTTTAGTTAAATCACCACAACCCAATTTTTCTGATATTTTTTGGAGTTCTTCTTCCCTGTTTTCAAAACGTATAACCTTATCCACTATAATTTTGTTATTATTAGAAATGTACTCATAGCACTCATTTATCAGTAATTTATCGTTTTTATATTTTGTTTTTAAAAGTAATATGTGATCCTTAAATGAAATAGAAGTCTCTTTTGGGTAAACATTCTTTAACCAATAATTATACATCGATACTGCCCTGTCCCATGGATTTCTGACTATTGTAAAAGTAAATAAATTGTCCCATACCTCCTGACCCAAAATATTTACCATTTGTTTTGAAGTTAAATGGTCACCAAAAATACCTTTAGTATGATTTGTTAGATTATATAAATTTCTTTTTCCATATGTTCTGCCATATTTTCTGGCAAGCTGTACCTTAATACTGGTGGAAGAAGTTCTCGGAATATCAACAAACCAGAACCCGTTTTTTTTGATCTGTGATATTCCATACCAGCGTACAACTTTTTTTATTATTTTTAGTTTCACGTGTTAATACAATATTTATATTAATGTTTTATTGTTATGTGGTATTTAATATAATAACTAACTACAGAAAGCAATACTACCTTGCAATTTTTTCAAGGAGCCTGGCAAGCTCGTGTGGGTGAGAAAGCATCACGTCGTGATGTGCCTCCAGTTCATGGACTTCACAGCTGATCTTTTTTATAAAACTGTCTGCAAGTTCATTGGTTACAGCAACATCCTTTGTACATTTAACATAGTTCATAGGCTGTTTAACCAGTCTTAAATCAATGTCCGATTTATGGGTGAGAGGAGCCAAAGGCTGAGGTGTCATTAAATTATAGTAATTTTTCCTCGCATCTTCATCCATTTCCAAAATATCCATAAAATAGCTTTTCAAGGCCATTTCATAATCGGGAAGGTAAGTATTATCTTCAGATTTCTCAACTTTATCATAAACTATCTTTGCCCTTTCCTCGGGCATAAGATCCATAAGGCTTTCGCCTTTATTTAAAACATATGCCGCTACAAAGATAATATTTACAACACAATTTGCTTTATCAAGGGCAACCTTTGGAAGAAGCATTCCAGCCATAGAATGCCCCACCAGGTTTATATCTTTTAAATTATTCATATCGATAAAATGGTCAATCCTTTCAATATAATCATTAAAAGTAATATCCTTTCGGGGAGTGCGGTCAAGGCCCGCACCCGGCAGGTCAACCTCAAGGCAACGGTTTCCATCACCTTCAAGGATATCGGTCACTTTTGCCCAGCACCATGATCCGTGCATAGCCCCATGAATAAATAAAAATTTAGCCATAATACCGTCTATTCATAAAAAACAACTTTTCCTGTTGAAATATCATACATTGCACCTACTACTTTTAGTTCACCTTTTGCCACAAGGTCATTCATAATCGAACTTCTTTCTGTAACTGCCTGTACATTTAGTTTTACATTCTCCACGGCAACTGCCTGTACAAACTTTTCATTTTCTGCATTTTTTTTCTTGCTCTTAAATCCCTTTACTTCATATACAGCTGGTTTAAGGTTGCTAAGTGTCTGTGTGAGATTGCCGAGCTTTACATTACTAATGGCCCCGACTATTGCACCGCAGTGATTATGGCCCATTACTACTACGAGGTTTGCTCCTGAAACAGCTGTTGCAAACTCCAGGCTTCCCATCATGTCCGTGTTAACAAAGTTTCCTGCGATCCTTCCACAAAAAACATCACCAATACCTATGTCGAATACATATTCAGGCTGCGTCCTTGAATCAAGGCACGTAACAATTGCTGCAAATGGGAACTGCCCCTTCTTAGTCTGTTTTACCTGGCCAAGGAGATCGGTATTTAGCCCTTTACCATTTACAAATCTCTCGTTACCGTCCTTTAAAATCTGGAGTGACTGGTCCGGTGTAAGTGCCTGCTGTTTTTCAGGAGTCATAATAGTTGCTGCCCCTGTTGCTTTGGCCGTTTTTGTAGCACCATATCCTGTTGCAGCTACTGCAATGCCGGCTGCCGCTGCCGTTTTAATGAAGTTTCTGCGTGTGTTCATCTCTACATCTCCTTTTGTGGGACAGGGTTATTACTACTGTATAATTCGATAGCATTTTTCAGTTGTTCGTACTGTTCGCATGAAGAGTTACAAGTATCTGCCAGTATTTGCAGGTGTTCATCTGCTTTTGCGGGCCTGTCTGTTTCGAGATATAGCTCCCCAATATACTCATTTGCATCCAGGTGCGTGGGCTCAAGTTCCAGTGCCTTTGTATAGTACTTGAGTGAATCGTCGTACTTTCCCATCTTCCTGTAGCTGTATCCAAGCAGGTTATATATATCGGCATTGTTCTTGTCTTTTTTAGCTGCTTTTTTTGATACTTAACTGCCTTTTTGTAATTTTTGGCTTCAATTTCCGTAATACCTTTTTCAAAATTGGTCTGTTTAGGTTCGCTGTCATCCCCGCCTCCCCAGTTGGCAAACCCTGATGATGGAATAATGATTAAAAGAAATAAAAAGAAAATTAATCCAGCCCGGATTAATCTATTGGATGTTTGCTTCGTTAAGTCCCCAGTCATATTTTAAATATTTTAATATATATTTACTGTTAAGTATATAATCTTTTTTACTGTCATCTATATAATCATAAATAAAACCCAGTGTACCGTTTTGTTTACCTGACCGTAGCATAAAACCCGGCCTGTTATAATTCCTGTAAAAATCTTCACCAAACCATTTGAATATTTTAGACACTTTAACTCTATTATTCTCTTTATCTATTTCCACACCTTTTGATGTATTTCTTACAAATTTTTGTGAGGCATCATTCAGCTGATATTCCAGATTATCGGACACATATGCTTCGTCTCTAAGATCGGGACAGCTTATAGATGCACAGTTTATGGCAACATGTATACGCGGTTCGTTAAACTCTTTTCTAAGAATTCCGTGCTCAATATGATCAAGGGTTACTTTTTGCCCCACTGCACGAAACTGCAGTTTTTTCCATACACCTGGAATCTGGAGAATACTGTTTTTTGGTGCATAAAATATCCCTATCAATGTAAAACTCCTTTCTATAGGGTAGTGGTCAATTATTGCTTTAATTGTAAAGGCGTTGTATGCATTGATCCAGAAGGCAATTTTTTGCTGCTCATTCCAGTAATTAAAAATTTCAGGTTCTATATTATCTAATGATTCCAGATACTTATCAAATTCGGGAGAATCAATAAATCCCTGGTAATTTACTTTAGAATCTTTTACGTTTTGATTCAGTAACTTTGTGAATATTGTGTGATTCTGGTCAAATGGAGCCGGCTGCTGCATAGAATTTGAATTATTTAATATCATAAAAAACAATAAAGTTACAATCGGAAATATTATTAATAATTTATACATTAAATTTATGATGAAAAAAAAGAAAAGAGGTTGCGTTTTTTAATATTTTAATATCCCAAAAATCCCGGCCTAAAGCTGAGTACATCCATTGATAGAATTAATATTATTGTAATTACATAAAGTGTCCTGAATCTTTTCTGATCGTTATAACAGATTGCATAACCCAATATGCAAAGCATCGAAAAAAAAGCATTTTCATTTGTATAAATATAAGTAAACCAGATAAAAGATATTAGCAGAATATGAGTAAGTCTTCTGTATCTTGGGTAAATTAGAAGAAATAAGACTACTACTGCTTCATAAAAAATAGTAATGAAGGAGAGTATCTTTGCAAAAATAAAAAATTCTTCCCCCGGAGAGACAACATTATAAATATTTTCCTCATCAAAATTATTATTTAATATTCCTGAGAAAATTGAACGGTTTTCCAATATATAGCTACTAAAATTCGGCCATAATATTATGATGGGGAAAAAACTTCTCAATCCTAATAAAAATTCAAAGGACATAAAACTCCCACTGTAAAATTCCTGGGAAGTAATTTTATGAATTGTTGCCATCCCCAAAACCAACACTAAAAGATACTTTGAGGAAATCCTTATTGCATCGTGGAAATCATCTTTGGAAATTAATATTAATGTTACAATCCAGGAAAAATATGTTGCAATAAACAGATGATTTGAAGTATGAAGATAGTTAAAATATAGATTCAAAACAAGAAAGACAGAAGTTAACAACCAAACAATCCATTCTTTTAATAAAGTTGGAAAAACAAGTACAACAATTGAGATCGGCAATATTAAAAACTTAACAAAATACTCAAGTCTGTAAGGGTTTAGAGTTGAAACAATTAAGAATATAAAAAATAATAATAAAATTAATTCCTGCGTCTTATATCTTTTTAGGAGATTTGAAAAAAACATTATTATATTTTAAATATCCAAAATTTTTGAATACAGCACGTTGGTTTGAATATTATTATCTTTATTATTCATATTTAACTGCATTACATAAACATTAGCAGTTATTGGATTATTATTTGATCTCATCTTCGTTTTTAAACTATAATTTATATCTAATAATTCATTCGAAATTTTTCTTATATATTCATCGGTAAGAGCATACTTTGGGAAACGTCTGATCCTGTCTGAATCTTTAATCAATTTATCCCATTCATCCCTTTCCTTACCTTTCATTTTCTTAAAATAAAGTAAGATCATTTCATCAGGTGGACTTAGACGAAGGTTTATTTCTCCTTCAGGATTTTTGATCGATATGCCAACAATCCTCGCATTATTGGGATTTGGTTCGGAGTACATTCCAAAACCGCCACCTTCCCATCTGGTAAGTGTAAAATTGGTGCTTAATACAAACTGAGTTATGGATATGATTAAAGCAATTAATATAGGAAGGTAATATATTTTTAGAAATTTTAACCTGTTACTCATTATGGAATTTAGTTAATTCCAGTCGCCCATACACGGATTATCATGAGGACATTTGCCAAGATTTATATGTTCTTCAAATTCATGCCTGAATTTCCTGACAATAGAATCCACAGGCATTGCACATCCATCAGCAAGAGCGCAGATGGTAGTACCCCTCATCTGGGAACACGCATCAAGCAGAATATCTATTTGCTCCATTGTACCCCTGCCTTCTTCAATGCCCCTGAGTATCTTTTCAAGCCACCACGTACCTTCCCGGCACTGAACACACTGCCCGCAGGATTCATCACGGTAAAAATGAGCAAGGTTCTGAGCAACCCTTACCATACATACTGTTTCATCCATTACCGTAACTCCGGCAGTACCCAGCATGGAACCGGCTTTTGCCATGGTATCAAAGTCAAGCGGCATATCAAGGTCATCTGCAGTTAAAAGCGCTGAAGATGAACCACCCGGGGATATGGCTTTTACTTTATTTCCATTAACTACTCCTCCGCCGTATTCGTCTATAAGCTCCCTGATAGTTATTCCAAGTGGTAGTTCATACAAACCCGGTTTATTTATACAGCCGCTGAGTCCATAGATTTTTGTCCCGGTATTTTTTGGGGTCCCGATTGCTGCAAACCAATCAGGGCCATTATTTATTATATGAGGTACAAAGGCCAGAGTCTCGACATTATTTACAATGGTTGGGCAACCAAACAGTCCAACCTGTGCAGGGAATGGCGGTTTTGGCCTTGGTTCGCCGTTCTTACCTTCAATGGATTCGAGAAGGCCTGTCTCTTCACCGCAGATATAAGCGCCTGCGCCCCTGTAGAGTGAAATATCAAGGTCAAATCCTGTATTAAATATATTTTTGCCCAGATATCCTTTTTCGTATGCTTCATCTATCGCGCCCTGGATAATCTTAGCTCCATAAGGCATCTCGCCGCGAATATATATATAACTTTTGTGAGAACCTATCGCATAACACGCAATTGCTATACCTTCCAGCATCTGGTGCGGGTCTTTCTCAAGGATTTCCCTGTCCTTAAAACTACCCGGTTCACTTTCATCAGCATTGCAGCAAAGATATACGGGTTTATCAACATCTTTGGGAATAAAACTCCATTTCATACCCGTAGGGAAACCCGCTCCGCCTCTTCCGCGCAGGCCGGACTTCTTAACAATTTCAGTTACTTCATCCGGGTCTTTTGCAAGGCTCGTTTTAAAGGCTGCATACCCTCCCCTTTCAAGATATGAATCGAGAGTATGTGAATTTTCAAATCCTACATAATTCCTAATAATTCTGACTTCCGGCATTTATAATTCCTTTTATTTTTATGTAAAAATCATTTTATTTTAAATGGGAAACAGTATTGTTTGCAAGGCCAGCATATGGTAAATTAATTAATAATTTACAAATACTATACTTTTGAATTATCCATTTAATGCTGAATAATATTAACACATTATTTTATTATCAATACTATGCATGATTTCGACACAATAATAATAGGCGGCGGCCCAAGCGGGCTTCAAACAGCACATTTCCTTTCCGCCAATAATCTTAAGGTAGCACTCTTTGAAAAAGACCCCTCAATTGGTATGGATGTGGTCTGCTCGGGTGTAATAAGCAAAGAAGCATTCGGGCGTTTTGACCTGCCGACATCTGCCATAAAAGGACGGTTAAAAGAAGCAGAACTTTATTCCCCGTCTAACAACAATATCCACTACTCTCACCCTGAAGAATCGGTAGTAGTAGTTGACAGGCACCAGTTTGATAATGCACTTGCAGAAAGGGCCCAAAAAAGCGGGACAGAAGTTTTTCTGGATTCTAAAGTCGTATCAATTTCAAACCATGACAACTTTGTCGAATGTGAAATCAGAAGGGGAAATACCAACAGGACTTACAGGGCAAAAACAGCTGTAATTGCCACGGGAGTGAGTTTCAATTTACAGGAATCTCTCGGTATGGGCCGACCTAAGAAAATCCTTAAAGGTATTCAGGTAGAAATAGAAGTTGAGGATATTGAAAAACTCAAAATGTTCTGGGGCAACCAGTATTCAAGAGGTTTTTTTGGATGGGTCATACCCCTTGAAGACAGCAGGGCTAAGATCGGCGTTATGACAGAGAAAAACCCAATGGAGGGGTTGGAAAACATACTCGGGCATTTGGGACTTGAAAACAATCTGTATGCCGGCAAGTATAAAATTCAAAGAAGGGGTATATCTTTTGGAAGGATTAAAAACCCGGTCTCAAGCAGGATACTTGCAGTAGGCGAAGCTGCAGGACTTGTAAAAACGACTACCGGCGGCGGCATATACTATGGACTTATAAGCGCAGAAATTGCATCAGGAGTAGTTAACGATGCTTTATCTGATAAATCATTTCATCCTGACATGCTCCGGGTTTATGAGAAACTGCTTAAAAATGAGTTTTCCAAAGAATTGAAATTCGGAGAATTTTTTCATAGTTTTTATTCAGATTTAAATGACAATGAAATAAACCAGCTTTTTGACGCTGCCAAAAAAGACGACCTGCTTTCATACATATCTCAAAACGGCAAATTCGACTGGCACAAAGAAGCTGTTATAAACATCCTCAAAAGCCCCAACCTAAGAAAGATCCTGATTAAAGGACTCATAAGGCAGGGGACCAAATTTGCATTTTCATCATAAAAAAACTAATTCAGATATTCATCCGCTATGTATTTTGCAAATGCCATAGACGAACTGAATGCAGGGGATATCGCATTCAGGATATGTACGGTGTTATCCTTTTCAACTACGAGAAAATCCATTACCAGTTCTTTATTATTCCAGTCCACAAGCTGCGGCCTGATACCGGCTTTATTGGACTGTATAACATGGCCCTTTTCAAGTGACGGGACCATCTTTTTAGCTTCATCAAACAGATAGGAACTAAAATACTTTCTGACTTCTGACAGGGCATTGTCCCTGAAAGCATTACTGGAAAGAAACATCACGAAATCCCTGTATAAAATTTCAAGTGTTTCAATTGAGTAGTTCGAGGTGAAATCATAACTCTCCCTGCCAATTGCAGGAATAGCAGTTGGCCCGATATAAACCGTACCGTTATGCCCCCTTGTGAAATGAACTCCTAAAAAAGGGGTCCTGTCATCCGGGACGGGATAGACATTACCTTTTACCAAATAAGAATATTCTTTTTTTATTTCTGTATATGTTCCAAGAAAAGGAAGGATTTTATAGTTCTCAGCAGTCCCAAAGCTGTGCGCAATCCGGTCCGAGAAAGCACCTGATGCATTTATAAGTTTTTCATATTTAATTTTTCCGGCAGTAGTTAAAACTTCACCGAAATCTGTTGGCCTTATAAAACCGGTATTAAACAATATTTTTACTTTTCCGGATTCGGCAATTTTACTATAAAGAGAATCTAATATTTCCCTTGGATTAAATACAGATGTATCCGGTGAAAAGATTGCTTCCTGAAAGGTATAGGCACCGGGTTCAAGTTTTCGTAACTCTTCTGAGTTTATTATTCTTGAAGAAACGCCGTTTTTAACTGCCCTTTCCTGGAGTTTATAAAGAGAAGGGAGTTTATCCTTTCCGGTGGCTACAATAACCTTGCCGCATTTGTTAAGTGTCAGATCATTGTTATCGCAGTAACGGGTGAGCATTGTGTTGCCCTCAACGCAGAACTTTGCCTTAAGAGAATCGGGTGTGTAATAAATCCCGGCATGCAGCACACCGCTGTTTCTTCCGCTCGCATGGACGCCGGTATTCATTTCTTTATCAATCAGAATAATATTATTACAGCCCCTTAAAAGGAGCTCATGTGCGATAGTGAGACCCGTGATTCCGGCGCCAATTATCAGGTATTTACATTTATTCATTTAGCATGTCCGGCCAGGCAAAATTGACCAGCCCTTTATTTTATGATACCCTTACCTCCCTAAATGAAAATGTTTAAGGTTGGGCAGACTGGTGTTTATCCGAATTACGGAGTGGTTGAAGTTCAGGGGATAGAAGATAAAGAGATTGGCGGGAACAAAGCTTCTTTCTATATTCTAAAAGTTATTGAAAATGATGTAACTTTAATGGTCCCTACTGCAAACGCAGAAACCGTTGGATTAAGACACGTAGTGCCAAAAAAAGAAGTACCAAAAATTCTTAAGATACTTGGAAATGGCAAAAAATCTCCCAGTGCCGCAGGCAATGGAAGTTTAAGCTGGAACAAGAGGTACAGGGAATATGCTGACAAGCTTAAAAGCGGGGATATTTTCGAAGTTGCCGAAGTTCTTAAGGACATTCACAAGCTAAGGAAAGACAAGGAATTATCTTTTGGGGAAAAAAGAATAATGGATAATGCCTTTAGCCTTCTTGTAAAAGAAATCTCTATATCCACCAAGAAGAATGAAGAATCTATCACCACTGAGATAGAAAACCTTCTTAAATTAAATTAGGGATTTACCGTCAATCCCTGGTGGAATTTCAATATCAAGATAATTTAGTATTGTGGGATATATATCTGAACTCCTCACGTAAGGGCTCTTAATCTTCGAACTTAATACTATAGGCACCATCATATGTTCTTTTATAAGGGACCCGTGTGAACCACAGTGTTCTGGATGTTCGTGCCTTGCTCTCAGGTCTATTCCGGGTTTTGCACTAATTATTAAGTCCCCTGTCCTTCGGGATTCAAATAGCTGGAGAAGCTGTACAACAGCGTCCGGGTAGTTTGTCTGAAGGCTATGCTTTAATGCTGAGTCCTGTGTCATTTTTTTTGGGACTTTTTTATATCCAAAAGGATCACTGCCAACAACCTGGTACATTATGTTTCCATTTTCATTCCAGGCCAGAGCTTCACCCCTGGAGCTTTTAATCCCCAGTTTTAAATCTGATCTAATACCCGCCACTATATCAATTTCGTTTCTGCCAAGAAGTTCATTTACAACTTTTTCCGTTTCATCCATGTAAGCATTTCTTTGCCAACCGTCTTTGCTCTTAATATAGAGATGTGCCATAGAGTTTCCGGAGACCATTACGGAAGCATCAGCATCAACAATATGGTTGAAGATATTTGTATGATGGAGTGTCTTATAACCCAATTTATCCATAAACAGCGGTGAATCAAAATGTGAATGTGTCGGTGTAAGCCCGTGGTCACTGCCAATGGCAATAAGTGTATTATCAAAGCTGTTTTCCTTTTTCAGGTACCTGGCAATTTCTCCGACATAACTATCTATATATTTATAAGAGTTAACTACTTTTTTATGAAACGGGTGTGTCTGGTGAGAATATGTATCAATTCCCATAAATACACAAAATAAGAAATTGGGGTTTTCCTCCAATGAATTCATAAGAAGCCTTCCTCCGGCTTCGTCTACTTCATTGCTGCTGTCGGTAAAATGGCTTTTGATCTTCAGATACAGTTTAATAAGCTTTGTTTTATCACCACTAGAACTTATGCCGCGAGTAATTTCATTGAGGATACTTACGCTCCTGGGTATATGCTCAAAGAGGGTCGGTGTGCCGTTTGTATCAAGGTCGCTGTTAATAAGGTATGTCTCAGGGCCGATGTAACTTCTGACACCTTTTAGCGAGAACCTGCTCTTTGCAAACTGGTAACGGTCAAACCACCTTATGCCTGGCAGGTTGCATCTCCCCGGGAATTTGCCGAGAAGGTACGGGGTATAAGCCGGCCCTGTTGTGGATGGAAATACCGTGACGCCGCTTGTGTAGCTGCCCCTGTCTACTATATATTCAGAGATATTGGGCAGTTGGCCTTTATCCAGAAGATATTCAAAAAGGTCCGCTCTTGCACCGTCTGCAAGTATAAAGATACAGCTCTTATCACTCATAAATTAAAATATTTCCCGTAGATGTCCCTTATTTGATGGGTCATATCTTTATACCTGTTTTTTAATTCTTTTCCTGTTTTACAGGTCTTCGATTCAATTGAGAGCCTGTCAAAATCGCTGTCTTTAATATCACTAATTGATTTGTCGTTTAGCAGTCTCATCAGGTTTTCCATCCTCCTTAGAAATCTGTAACCTTCTTCAAGCTCTGTTACTTCATTCTTTTCAAGAATGTTCTTATCACCAAGTGCATTTATTGCATCCAGTGTGTTTCCATGCCTGATTGACGGGTATTTTTTTCCGTATCGGAGCTGAAGCATCTGTACAATAAATTCGATATCAACTACTCCGCCCTTTCCTGTCTTTATATTAACCTTACTCAAACTTTCCTTTGCAAGTTCTTTCTCCATCCTTCCTCTTAGCCTGTTAATTTCCAGATAAAAATCTTTATCAAGTGGTCTGTTATAGACAAAATCAGTCACAGTCCCTGCAACCTTATCCGACAGTTTTTTATCACCAGCACAGGGAACTGCCCTTATAAGGGACTGTCTCTCCCACAGCTGTGCGCTGTCTTCGTGGTAATTTTTAAATGATTCATACGAAGTTACCAAAGTGCCGGACCTTCCGGACGGCCTTAGGTCAAGGTCCACCTCATAGCAGGCCCCTTCAATTGTAGGTACGGAAAGTATTGATATAAGCCTTTGTCCCACACGTGAATAGGACTCATGGTCACTGCCTTCATAGATAAAAATAATATCAAGGTCAGAGTTGTAGCTCATCTCAGAGGACCCAAACTTTCCCATCGCGAGAATACAAATTTTATTGAGCCCGCTCCTTTTTTTGTATTTGTGTTTTGTCTCGCTAATAGCAAGTTCCAGCGCGACTCTAAGTACAGAGTTAGCAATCAGAGTGAGGTATTTAGCTACGAAGACCGAATCTACTTCCCGGTTTAGGTCCCTAAGGCACAGCTTGAGTGTTTCAACATGCTTAAAATGCCTGAGTGCATTTAACTTACCTTCATAATCTTCCTCACTATCAACAAGCCCCCTCAATATATCTGTCATCTCATCAATACCCGAGTATTCTGACTGAGCATAACGCTGGGTCAGGACATCAAGGTATTCGGGGTGCCGTATAAGGAAATTTGAAAGTACACCGCTTGTGGAAAAGAACCTGGAAATAAGGTTCAGAAGATCCGGATTTTCAAGCAAAACGGCGTAAATGGAGCTTTTCCAGCCTATGGAAGTAATAAACCTCTCCAGGTTCAGAAGGGCAACATCCGGGTTGTATGATTTAAGTACCGCTCCTAGAAAAGCCGGAATTACCCTTCTTGAAAACATTCTTCCCTTCTGTGTAAGTGCCCCCCTCTTTGTATCTATTAATGTGGAAATAAGGTCAACTGCAAGATTGGGATTTTCAAACCCAAGTTTTTTAAGCGCATCAACAGCTTCTTCTTCACTGATATTCCCCTCAGTAAGGAAATCGGCTAAATGCCAGAACTCATTGCCATATTCTTCAATTTTCTGTGTTGATTCCAGGAACAGTTTATTATAGATCGAAGAAACATTATCTGTTGTCTTAAGATATTCTTTCTGAAAAGTTTTAACAGATTCTAAGCCGAGTCTTTTTGCCAGCTTAAGCAGTTCATCTTTATCAGAGGGTATTTTTTGTGTTTGAAGCTCATCAACAATCTGAAGATTGTGTTCTACACGCCTGAGGAATATATAGTCACTTCTTAACTCTTTTACTTCTTCAGGAGTAATTATTTTTCTTTTCATAAGGGGGTCCAGGCAATCCATCGGATTTAGCCCCTTAAGCTCTTCAAACTGCCCTGCATTAACCAGCTGGTTTGCCTGCACAAAAAATTCAATCTCCCTGATTCCGCCTTTACCAAGTTTTACATCATCCAGTTTTTTTAGCTGATCAAGTTTAACTTTCATGTCCTTCAGGTCTTCGATAGACTCATAATCAAGAGACTTTTTATAAACAAACTGGTCCAAATCCTTAATAAATTTATTTCCAAGTTCTATGTCCCCGCTAATAGCCCTTGCCTGTATCAGTGCGGCACGTTCCCAGGTATCTCCCCAGTAATAGTAGTGCTCTACTGCACCTTCATAAGGAACAGCTATGGTGCTTTTATTACCGCCCGGCCTTAGGCCAAGGTCCACTCTGTAAAGAAATCCCTGGTCTGTAACTGAACTTATTGACCTGGTTATTTTTTCGGCAAGCTTAAAAAAGCAGTCCGTCTCTTTCTTTTGGCTAAATACATAGATCAGGTCAACATCCGAGCTTAGGTTAAGCAGGCGGCCTCCCAGTTTACCCATGGCAAGTATAAAAAAACTGCCGTGTTTTTTTGTATCAAGGCTCTTTTCAAAATAAACGCATACAGCATTAATAATTGATTCAGCAAGGTCAGAAAGCTCTTCAAGAATGGAAATAAAATCTGTTTTTAATGAAATATCCTTATAAAGGATCCGGGCAAACTCCCTGTACTTATAGATTCGCAGTCTGCTTCCAAAATCTTCTTCACCTTCGGAATTGTTGATAATATCAATTAGATCCTGATTATAATCATTCAACTCTTTTTTCTTTTTCAGAAAATTGACGGAAGTAATTGAGGCGATCATACCCGGATCGCTTAAAGCAGCTCTTCCGGCAAATCTGCTGTGGGAAGAAAGGAGGTATAAAATTTCCTTTTCTTTTTTGCCTGTCCTTCCGTTTATCTCACTGTATCTCTCGAGAGCTAGGTCGGCATTTACAGTATCCGGGAAAATATTATTTTTTTTTGACAATTTATCGCCTTTTTTAACTAAAGTTGTAGGGGTCTATATCCAGTTGAATTCTAATATTACTTTTTTGCTTTGCAAATTCACCATAAAGTCCTTTGGAAAGGCCATGCAGAAGCTTAATATTTCCGGACTTCATCAGCATCTGAAATCTGAAACGGTTTTTTATTTTATATATAGGGCATTCCGAGGGCCCGAGAAGCTCTATGGAGTTAGGACTTAGATTGGAAACAGCTTTCTTGGTAAGTTTTTCACACTTTTTAATAAAACTTTTAATTTCACTTTCATCTGTACCGCTAAACCGGAAGTTTACTATTCTTGTAAACGGAGGATAACCGATATACTCCCTCATCTTTATCTCATTCTTAAGGAATGAAATACTGTCCTGTTTCACTGCATAGTTAATGCTTGGATGTGAGGGGTTATAGGTCTGCACTATGACCCGGCCCGGAAGTTCACCCCGCCCGGCCCGGCCGGCTACCTGAGTTATCATCTGGAATGTCCTCTCTCCTGACCGAAAATCCGGTATACCTAGAAGATTGTCTGCGGAAACTACCCCGACAAGCGTGACTCCGGGCAAGTCATGTCCCTTGGTCACCATCTGCGTGCCGATCAATATATCGACTTTATTTCCTTCAAGGTCAGAATAAAGATTCATGAGTTTTGATTTTGTACCGGTCGTGTCCCTGTCCATTCTCTGGATCCTTGCCCTCGGTAAAAGCTTCTTTAGCTCATGTTCCACAAGCTGGGTTCCTATACCGATACCTTTTAGTCTTGATTCACTGTTTTTCTTAATAACATCAAAATCTTCAGCAGAGCCGCAGTAATGGCATTTTATCGTGTTGTCATCTTTGTGGTAAGTAAACGGGATACTGCAGTTAGGGCATGTAAAAATCTCACCGCTGTCTTCAAAAATCAACATGGATGAAAAACCCCTTCTGTTTAAAAAAATAATAGACTGGTTTTTATTCTCAAAATTACTTTTTATCTCTCTTTCAAGCTGTTTTGAGAAAATCGAACCTTTGCTCTTTTTCATATCTACAATATGTACGTCCGGTAGTGACTGGTTTGTGACACGAAGCGGCAGACTGAGGTATGTGTACTTATGTTTCAGGCTGTTTGAATATGATTCCACGGAAGGAGTAGCGGAACCCAGTATGACAACTGCATCTGACATCCTGCCAAGCATTATTGCAGCGTCACGGGCATTGTAAAACGGGCTGTCATCCTGTTTATAGGTAGTTTCATGCTCTTCATCAAGAATAATTATTCCAATGTTCCTGAAAGGGGCAAAAACTGCTGACCTTGCGCCGATAACAATACTGACCCTGCCGTCCCTCGCCCTTCTCCAAGCATCAAACCTCTCCCCTTCACTCAGCATGCTGTGTATTACTGCAACTTTATCCCCAAACCTGTTTCTGAATCTTTTAACAAGAAGCGGAGTGAGTGATATCTCAGGCACAAGTACAATTGCTTCTTTCCCCTTCTTTATTACATTGGAGATTGCCCTTAGGTATACCTCTGTTTTACCGCTTCCGGTTACACCGTGGAGCAAAACAGTTGAATACTCTTCCTGGTTTATTGATTCATCAATTTTCTTAAGTGCATTTGCCTGCTCTATTGTAAGTTCCGGGATATCCGGCTTGCCCGGAATTACATTTTTGAAAGGGTCTCTGAACACCTCTTCCCTGACTAGTTCTATAAAGCCGTTATCATTTAACCAGGCAAGGTGATTTTTTACATTTGGGAATATTTCCCTGAGGTCCTCTTCAGATATGTTCTTGTGATTCGATACATATTCGGCAATTAACCCCTTGGCGGGCATTTTCTTTTTTAATGCATTGAGTTTTTCATCATCAGTCTTAACGGAATTCACAATATTTCGGTATTTCGGGCTAAACTCTTTTAATTCATACCTGTATTCAATTAAACCTTTTTTAAGGAGCCTGTTTAAATCATTAAAACCGGTATCTTCAACAAGCTGAAAGAGCTTTTCAACTGTAATTCTTTCTGACTGGGCTATTGTACTGATAAGAGATGATTCCTTATCGACTGCATCGGCATTTTGCTTTTTTACACCTTTCTCTGTAAGTACAATATATCGCCTGAGTGTTGTTCCAAGGCCGCCCGGGTGGGCAATCTTTAGTATCATTCCGATAGACGAGTTGTAATAGTCTGCAAGCCATTTATAAAAATCCAGCCGCCCTTCGTCAAACAGGGGAGCATCGTCAACAACATCAATAATCTCTTTTAACTTAATGTCTTCAGGGGGTTTGCCGAATCCGATTATATAACCAATTACCACCCGGTTTCGAAAAGGCACCTGTACTCTTGAGCCTGGCAATACCGAATTTTTATATGAACGGGGAAAGGAATAGTAGTAAGTCTGATTTCCGGGAAGGGGAATAGCTATTTCAACTGCATCACTCATTTGAGTCAGAGTCTATACAGTTTTATATTGGTGTTCAAGCATTTGGATTTATATATGCCTGATTGAATCCAGGAATGCAGTTACCGGTTTATCAGAATGTTCATAACGGTCCTTGTACGTCCCGCCGTTTTCGAGTTTAAGGACCCCCCGCGGGCAAACAGCAGCACAAACGCCGCATCCCACACATGAAGACCTTATAATATTTTCACCTTTCTGCGCATAGGCCCTTACATCAATTCCCATCTCACAATAAGTTGAACAGTTGCCGCAGGACATGCACTGGCCGCCGTTTGTTGTAATCCTGAAACGTGAGAAAAACTTTTGGAAAATACCCAGTATCGCTGCCATCGGGCATCCGAACCTGCACCAGACCCTGCTTCCCATAAGCGGGTAAAAACCAACTCCGATTACACCGGAGAATATGGCCCCGATATAAAACCCGTACCATTTTTTAAGTGTAAAAGAATAGCTGCCGAAAACAGATCCGCTTGTGCTTGAATTAATCCACAAAAGTACTGTTGTTATAACTATAAAGACAAGTACGGCATGAATGAGTACCCTCTCTATGCGCCACGCCTTCGTGGATTTGTCGGAGAGCTGCCTCCAGGGGTCTCCCATTGTCTCTGCAAGACCACCGCAGCCGCACACCCATGAGCAGTACCACCTTTTGCCGTAAAAGTAAGTCAGTACGGGGGTAGCAAGAAAAGTCATCATTAATCCCCAGAATATAAAGAACATGCCCACTCCCGAGCCGCTCTGCATAAAATAGCTGAATGAACTTGGAAAGAGGTAATCATATTTGAGGGGCCAGAAATAGCTAAAATAGTATTCCGGCTGGTTAAATGCTTTTAAAACATTAGGAATAATAAACGCAAGGCCAAGCTGAAAGAACATCACCGAAGCAGTCCTTATTTTCTGATAACGGTTGTGTCTGTATTTCATAAACATCCTGATTCCAAACACTGTGACTGCAATAGTGTAAAGCAGTCCGTAAAGGAACCACTGGTTTGCAGGCCCGCCGGTAAGTAAGCCGGATAATGGGTCGGTCATCCTAATCCCGCCCTCAAGATACTTTGGCCACCAGTAAAGAAGGATATAAAATCCGGTCATAACTATCCCGGCTATCCAGCCGAGGCTTCCCCTTGCAAGAAGGCTTCTGTAATAGTTATTGTTGTGCTTAATCCCGGGAACAGTGTCTTTATAGCTCAGCCAAAAATAGAGCGAAGCTCCTATAGAAGGAAGAATAAAGGCCAGCAAAAAACCTGCCCATGTACCCTGGAGCGGAGAACCCAGCAGCTGGACAACAAAAGCAAGAATTCCGAGGGCAACAAGCCCGAGAGATATCTTCTCTCCGGTTGTCAGGGGGACGTCTTCCTGTTTAAACGGCTCTTCAAATCCAAGCTCTTCTTCTTTAAAATCGTATTCCAGCGTTTTTGCATCAATCACGCGGCCATCTCCTTAAAGGTATGCCTTATTTCCTGTTCA
This sequence comes from Deltaproteobacteria bacterium, assembly GCA_029262335.1. Taxonomy (GTDB): domain Bacteria; phylum Desulfobacterota_D; class UBA1144; order Nemesobacterales; family JAJCZQ01; genus JAJCZQ01. Next base: position 17,369 of record JAJCZQ010000039.1, on the reverse strand, counting down.
AATTTATCGTAAAATTCAGGGTCAAAATTTGCCTCTTTTAGATTATCGAGCACATAATCAAGAGTCTTTTCTTCCCTTATCCATCTTTCGCAGACCTTATGCCTGTATCTCAGGCCCATAACATTAATTCCGATTACGATACTGTTTCGGGTTATTATTCTCATTGAATGCTGATGATTTTGGTGTTCCCAGTATAGGTTGTGCTCACCCTGCACCGGCACATTGCTTACATTGCCGTATGTCTGGTATTCAAGGTCAAAGAACTTTGCCGAGTTATACCAGATACCGGGATCATAGGTGCTGTCCTGCCCTGCAATTACTTCACCCGCAACTTTTCCCTGCATTTTGCCGGTATACCACACCTGCTGGATTACATTTCTCAGGTCACCTTCTGTTACAAGTTCAGCACAGTCGCCCGCTGCAAACACATCTGGGGCATTTGTCCTGAAACTCCAGTCCACAAGTATTCCCCGTCCTGTATCTATACCTGTTTCCTTTACAAGGTCTGTGTTTGGACTAACCCCTGCCGTAAGGCCCACAATCTCGCAATCAATTCTTTCACCTTTATTTGTTACAACACCACTGACCCTGCCGTTTTGTTCACCTTCAATTTCCTTTAACTCAGTTTCAAGTTTAAGGTCAAGGCCTTCATGACGGATAATCCTGTTTATCATCATGGACTCTTCTTTTGGAAGTACATTGTTCCAGTAGGAATTTTCTCTTACGAGGAAAGTTACTTCCATGTTTCTCGAATGAATCATCTCTGCAAGCTCAATCCCTATAAGTCCGCCGCCAACAATTACGGCACGTTTTGCATTCTTTACATTTTCATAGAGAGACCTCAGGTCCATCAGGTCCCAAAGCCCCTGTACTCCTTTAAGGTCCTGGCCCGGCCATCCGAATTTATTGGACTTTGATCCGGTTGCAATAAGCAGTTTGTCGTATGTGAGCTGGCCTTTTTGGTGAAGTGTGAGTTTTTTATTATTATGGTCTATTTCAGTGACCCATGCACGGAGCAGGTCAATATTATTAATTTTCCAGAAATGGTCCTGGTAGGGTTTTGTATCTTTGAAGCTCATATGGCCCATAAAGATATACATCAGTGCCGGACGTGAATAATGGTAGTCGGACTCACCGGATATTAATGTTATTTTCCAGTCCGGCTGAAGCTGACGAATCCTTTTTGCTGCTGCTACCCCTGTTGCCCCATTTCCAATAATTGCTATGTGCATGAATATAACCTTAATAATATGATGTTGAATTGTAAATAACGTTTCAAAATGATGAAAATAATACAATTCTATTTTTTCATATTTTAAAATATATACGTAAGCCGGATGGATATTGTTTGAAATAAAGTTTCCCGGACGGGGAATTATTTAGAGTTAAGGGAGGACTCAAGGACCTCGCCCGGGAAAATAACTATTTGCCATATTTGGAATTTATATATTAATTAAATATATACAAGCATAAAAAGAACTTCAAGAACTAATTTAAAAACGGAAAATTAATTTATTCAGGAAAACAAAACCCGGCGAATTACCGGGTTTTGTGTATATGTTTGAAAATTCAGATTAGATATTTTTTATTTTTTCTTAAACCTTTCTGCTTCTTCCGGATGATGAGCAAGAAAAGTTTCAATATGCCTGTCTGAATATGACCCCTTCGGATAGTACTCATCATAAAAATCAGGGTCGATATGCATGGACTGGAATACAAGCCTCATATACATTGGGTCAACAAATGCAGGGAACCTGCCGTAAGTGTCATATATATAGTTGGCAACGTCTTTAACAATCTGGATTGTTGTCTCAGTAGGCTTTGGAGCCATCATCAGATGCTTATCCGGTGTGGTATAAGGGAATGGCTTGTCTTTACCCCATGCTGCCCATTTATGCTCAAAAAAAGCGTCAATCGCTTCATCCATGTTTTTATAGTAAGGCGGGCAGTATCCCTGGAACACGCCGTCTCTTCCTACAGGGACTGTCGTAGGAGGCTCTATAACCCCTTTCTTAGGCTGAATAAACCTAAAGCCAAGCCCTTTAAACAGGTCAGGTGCCGCACCCATTGCAAACCTTGGGATAAACCCTGTAAATGCCCAGCCGGCAAGTCCAAGAGGCTGGAGCGCAAGGGCCATGTTCTGAGTAATAAAAGCCTGCTCTACATTTAATCCGGTCAGGATTCTGACCTCGAGATCAAAAAGAGACATCTTAACAGCGTCTTTTAATCTTCCTTTCTTTATCCATTCCTCAGTACCCGTTGGTTTCCCGGTAAGGTCATCAATTATGGTAAACCCGTAGCTGTTTGCGCAGTATAGTGTTAATAGATTTAAATATTCTTCGGTAACATCTGTTACAGGTACAAATAATGATGTTCCGGGTTTGTTTGTATTCCACTGGTTAAACTCAAATAGCCCCGGCATCTTGTCGGGCATGTCAGCTCTTCCGTCTTCAAGTTTATTTAAACTGTCGCGGTAAAGTTCAAGCACCCTTTCCATCTTCTTTTCCCTTGGCAGATTAAAGAACATATCAAGCTCTTCATTCTTTGGAAGCATATTCTTTACGTCTATATGATAAAGGCCTTCATCGTTTGTAAAGAAAAGTTCAGTACCGTGATTGTTGCATGCTGACGGCCACGTGCGGCCTGTCCACTGGCAAAGAAGGTCAATACCATTTTCAGGAGGAAGGTCGGCAAGGCAAAGCCCTGTAAGCCCTGTACCTGACCATACAAGCAGTGCTTCTTCAACTTCGCTAAGTGGTATTGGGTCATACTTTGATTTAAATTCGAGTGTGCTGTCCTTAAGTTCCATGCCCAGACCAAAACGTCTCGAGCGCCTGTTAAAAATTGAATCAAAGAGCGGATACTCGAGTGCCCTCTGCATTCTGTCACTTAAAAGTTCTTCCATACTATTTTTAGCTTTACTATTTTCTGCCATCTTTATTATCTCTCCATTCTTAATATTTTGTCTGCAATACAATAACAAAAAATTTAGACAATTTGAATCCCTTTATTATATTTAGGTTTAATTCTTCAAAAAACTGTTCAATAATTTTAATAAAATAATTTATGGAGGAACCGGCATTAAAGGCAAATATTTTTATATTATTATTTTCATTTTAATGCTTTTATCGGTCCCCTGGTTTTTCTTCAGTCCTGGCACAAAAACTTATATCGGTTTTCCGGACTGGGCTTTCTATTCAATAGTTGTCTCCTTTCTATATTCTGTATCAATCTTTATATACATAAGGAAATACTGGTAGGGAAAAAATGAATCAGTCATTAATTTCCGACAAAGGTTTAATTTTTATCAGTGTTTACCTGCTTTCCCTCCTTTTAATCGGTTATCTCGGGAAAAAGGCCAGCAAAGAACAGTCACTAAACGATTTTTATCTTGCGGGGAGAAATATGGGCGTATTTGTCCTGTTTCTTACACTTTATGCCACACAGTACAGCGGAAATACTCTTATAGGTTTTGCCGGTCAGGCCTACAGGCAGGGGTTTACAGCTCTTGTCTCCGTTACTTTTATGATATCCGTAATCGGGGCATATCTGATCTTTGCTCCAAAGCTATACAGGCTATCCCGTGAATTTAATTTTATCACAATTGGTGACTATATTCAGCACAGGTTTAACTGCAGAATTTTTACTACATTTGCCGTGATCCTCTGTATGATAGCACTCAGCAACTATATACTGACCAACCTGAAAGCAATCGGGTACGTAACAGAGATAGTTACCGATTCAAGGATCAGTTTTGCAACCGGCATAATTGGGCTGTCTGTAATTATGGTGATTTATGAAACGCTCGGCGGCCTGAGGAGCGTAGCATGGACCGATGTAGTCCAGGGACTAATACTTCTTGCTGGAGTAATCCTTCTTTTTATAGCAATTGAATACCAATACGGCGGGGTTTCCTCAACATCTGAGTATTTAATCAGCAGCAAACCCGAATTCTGGGCCCCTCCGGACGGTGAACAAAAGATTAAATGGTTAAGCGTATTGCTTATTGTTTTTCTTGGAATCCCTATCTATCCCCAGGCCATTCAAAGGATTTATGCTGCAAAAAGTGAAAAAACATTAAAAAACTCATTCAAAATAATGGCATTTATGCCCCTTGTTACGACTTTTGTAATTGTTATGGCTGGAGTCATAGGGATTTCCATGTTTCCGGACCTGGACAGGCTTGGAAGTGAAAAAGTAGTACTTTTAATTCTTGAAGACTTAAGCAGTAAAATACCAATTGTAGGTATTTTACTGGTCCTTTTTATGGCCGCTGTTATGGCTGCGATAATGTCGACCATAGATTCTGCCCTCCTGGCTATATCCTCTCTGTTCACGCAGGATATTTACAGGCTGCTAAGGCCCGGAAGCTCAAATGCTCACCTTACTTTTATGGGCAAACTCATTTCATGGATAATAATTGCAGTTATGTGCTACCTTGCAATAATTCTCCCGCAGACAATCTGGAAATTAATGGTTATCAAACTTGAAATACTCTGTCAGGTTGCCCCTGCAGTATTTCTCGGGATTCATTTTAAATCCCTCGGGTCAAGGTCAATGTTATACGGGATTATTGCAGGCACAGTTGTAACAATTTTTATTATGTTTAACAATGAACTTGGATTTAACTTTTCAGACAGGCCATACGGCATTCATGCCGGTCTTATTGGTTTTGCTTTTAATCTTTTCTTTATTTTTACACACCATTTTTTTATATACCAGCCAAAACAGCTGCAATATAAATAGTTAATGTATTATTTATATTGACAATTCCCGCCTATGAGAATATCCTTCTTTATTAAATATTTCATTATATGTCTAAGGAGGTAGTAATTATGTATAGATTTATTTTAAGTTCTTTGTTTGTTATCTGCCTTACATTGTTTCTGGGTGCGACAATTGTTTCTTCTCAGGGAAAAGAAGAGATGATGGACGCAGAGATGATGGATAAGAAAGAGATGATGATGGAAAAGGTAAATATCAATACCGCCGATATGGAACAGCTGATGCAGCTTCCCGGTATTGGTGAAGGGACCGCTAAGAAAATTATTGATTACAGGAACAGCAATGGCCAGTTTAAAACACTTGACCAGCTTAAATCAATACCCGGCATTGGCGATAAGAAGTATGAGAAAATGAAAGATATGTTAACAATGTAAAGCTTATTACGGGATTCGGCCGGAGGGAAACTTTCGGCCTTTTATTAAATCTCTGAGGCTAATTTTTCTTTTTCGTATTTCCTGATAGCAGATTTTATTGTATCGATGCCAAGGTGTGAACACTGCGGCCTTCTTATAATAATATCTTTGCCCAGCAGTTCTCTCATTTCATCACGGCCAATCTTTTTTATTTCATCAATATGTTTGTTAATGACTTTTTCAGAGATCATTGATGTACCAGCGTTACTCACAATGCAGCCTTCTATTTCAAACTTTATGTCCTCGACAATACCCTCATTGCTTATCTTCATCTGAAGTGTAATTGTATCCCCGCAGCCAGGATTACCGCCGTGAAACTCTACATCGGGATCTTTAATCTCCCCGGAATTTCTGGGGTTTTCATAATGGTCCATTATGATATCCATTAGTTCTTCATGCAGCATATTTTTCACTAAGCAACAAAACCATATTTACTGTAAAATGGCTTTGTTCTTAACCTCTTTTCTTATTCGATTGTAAACCGCACCCAGTCCGTACATTCTCCTGGTACCAAGTTTCTGGGCAAGTCCCAGCTTAGAAAGCAGGTCCATTGGAGCAGAATCAACCTCTTCAGGGCTGACACCATCAAAAGCGGTAACAAGAATTGATACCAGCCCCTTAACCGTAGGTGATTCAGGAGGGACATCTGCAAATATATTTACTATATTGTTATTGATGTCTACAAACAGGTACACGGGCGTTTCACACTCAGGGACCCTGTTGGCTTCATTTTCTAGCTCGCCTTCAAAATGGTCGGGTATCCCCGGTAGGTCTTCTGCATAATCCAGCAGTAGTTCGAGTGTCTCCTGGAAATCCGCATCTTTGAACTGATCAATTATTTCTTCCAGCTTATTCATAATTTTTAATTTTAACTGTTTAGTTTGTTGTTAGAAATAAAAAAAGGATGCACAGCAGTGCTGTACATCCTTTAGTTGTTTAAGTTTATAATCAGATATTATGGTTTTTCTATTGGCGCTCTTACAAGGTTGCCCCACTCGGTCCATGAGCCATCATAGTTCCTGACATTCTGAAATCCGAGAAGATATGAAAGGACAAACCATGTATGTGAAGACCTTTCCCCTATTCTGCAGTATGCAATCACATCATCACCGTCTTTAAGTCCTACTTCTTCCTTGTATATTGCAGCAAGCTCATCTGCGGATTTAAATGTTCCGTCTTCATTCGCTGCTCTTGCCCACGGTACGTTTTTAGCTGTAGGTACGTGGCCTCCACGAAGGCATCCTTCCTGGGGATAAGCTTCCATATGAGTAAGTTCTCCTGTGAACTCTTTTGGTGACCTTACATCAATTAACGGGTTATTACCTTCAAGGTGAGTTATAACATCATCCCTGAAAGCCCTTATTGATTCATTTATACCTGGAACTTTATATTCAGTTTTGGCCCTTTCTGCCACATCTTTTGTAAGAGGCCTTTCCTCGTCAACCCATTTCTGCCTTCCGCCGTTCATAATAAGGCATTTTTCATGGCCGAGGACATTAAATGTCCACATTGCATAACATGCCCACCAGTTGCTCCTGTCGCCGTAAAATACAACCGTATGGTCATTTGATATGCCTTTTTCAGACATTAATCTCTCAAAATCATCTTTATTTACATAGTCCCTTACAAGCTGGTCCTGAAGTTCATTCTGCCAGTCCACTTTTACAGCATTCTGTATATGTCCGGTTTCATAAAGTAATATATCCTCGTTCGATTCTACTATTACTATGCCTGGATCATCAATATGTTCCGCTACCCAGTCAGTACTTACAAGCACTTCCGGATTTGAATATTCTGCCATTTATTGCCTCCGATCAAAGTTAAATTGTTTGATATTATATTATATTTAAAATATAAATAAATATTATCATGAAACTTCTGATTATCTTAAATACTATATATTAATTTATGATTAATACATAATGATGATTAATCCATTATTTTGATTCAGAAAATATGTATAAGTTTTAAATTTTTTTATATATCTCTTTTGCTTTTGCTGCTTCAATTTTATGATTAATTATCGGAAGAGGATAATTTGATGTAAATAAACTACCTTTTTCCGGGTTATGTATTTCTAAGGCAGATAACCCGCTAAGTTCCGGCACCCATTTTTTTATATATTCCGCATCTTTATCAAACCTCTCCTGCTGTCTCCAGGGGTTAAATATCCTGAAATATGGCTGAGCATCGGCCCCTGTTGAAGCTGCCCACTGCCATCCGCCGTTATTCGAACATGGATCATAATCAACAAGTTTTGATGCAAAATACTGCTCTCCCCATCTCCAGTCAATATGAAGGTCTTTGGTGAGGAAAGAAGCTACTATCATCCTGACCCTGTTGTGCATCCACCCGGTTGTATTTAACTGCCTCATACCCGCATCCACAATTGGGAACCCCGTGTTTCCAGAGCACCATGCATCATATTCTTGTCTATTATGACTCCATTCAATCTTCTCGTACTTTGGGTTAAATGAATGCCCAAATACATATGGAAAGAAATAAGCTAAATGTGCATAAAAATCTCTCCAGAACAGCTCAGTTATTAGCTGACTATCATTACCAAGCTGTTTTCGTACAGACCAGTAAACCTCTCTTATCGAAACTGTCCCGAACTTTATATGCGCAGAAAGGCCTGTTGTGCCTTCTTTATAAGGAAAGTTTCTTATATCTTTATAATCATTGAGTTTTTTTATAACGTTAAATCGTTTATGTGCTTCTTTCCTGCCCCCTTTTTGAGCTATAAACTCATTATTCACAAACAACCTGGTTAACGGGGTCAGGTCTTTATTGCAAGATTTTAAATATTTATAATTCTTATAGTTGTTTTTAGCAGGTTTATAAATATTGAATAAAGAAGCAGCTTTAAAAAAAGGAGTAAATACTTTGTAGGGTTTATCTTCTTTGGTTAATACATCACCCGGCCTTGTAAGCAGGTAATCAAAACATGAATGAAAATCAATATTATTTTCAAGGCAGATATTTTTAAGCGCTGCGTCTCTTCTTTTACCGTAAGGTGTATAGTCCTCATTTACAAATACAGCATCTATCTCATTTTCTTTAACTATTTCCTCAAACTCTTTTAATAAGGACTTTCCATAAAAGACATTTAGCCTGGATCCGTTTTTCTCCAACTGACCGGAAAGATCCATAAGGCTTTCATACATAAACTGAATGAGGTTTGGACGGAATTTATCAGAACCGGGATCAAGAAGGTCATTGTAGAAAAAAAATGATAGGATTACTTTGTCAGACAGTTTGCAGGCCTCAATCAAAGCCGTATTGTCTTCAAGCCTTAAATCCCTTCGGAAAATAAACAAAGAATTCCTGTATTTTTTAGAAGCCATACAAAATTAGTTTATATAATTGAAAAGGTCTTTAATAATCAGGAAGCTTTTGAGATCTCGTCGTCGTTGTCGTCAAACTCTCTGAGGATCTTGTAAGTTGTGCTTCTTTCAGCAGGTATCCTACCAATTTCACGTGTAAGCCTTCTGAACTCTTCAGGCGGGAAATACTGCCCGTAACTTGCGCCTGCAAATCTTGAGATCTGCTCTTCCATAAGTGTTCCGCCAAAATCATTAGCCCCGGCAGTAAGTGAAAACTGGGCAAATTCCGGCCCCTGTTTTACCCATGATACCTGTATGTTATTTATCCAGCCTCTCAGCATCATCCTTGATACTGCGTACATCTTAAGCTGGTCAATATCTGTTGGCCCTTTTTGCACTTTACCTTTTGAATGAGTAAACAGCCTTGTGTTCCACGGGATAAACCTTAATGGGACAAACTCGGTAAAACCGCCTGTCTCTTTCTGAATATCTCTTAATATCCCAAGGTGGATTGCCCAGTGATGAGGTTTATCAAGATGGCCGTACATAATTGTAGAGGTTGTCCTGATACCCGCAAGGTGGGCTTTTTTTACAACTCTTATCCAGATATGTGTAGCAATTTTACGCGGAGCAATAATTTTTCTTACATCTTCAACTAACACTTCAGCGGCTGTACCTGGAAATGTGTTGTGCCCAACGTCTTTTAGTTTCTCAATAAATTCTTCTTCTGATATTCCAAGGGTGTCCGCTCCATACCAGACTTCATATGGTGAGAACGAATGTGTGTGCATTTCGGGAACTGCTTCTTTAACAGTTTTAATCAGGTCTATATAAAAATTGCCGTCAATTTCAGGGTGCATTCCGCCCTGCATACAAACTTCTGTAGCACCTATTTCCCATGCTTCTTTGGTGCGCTCTGCAATCTCTTCCATTGTAAGAAAATATGCCCTTTCATCACCTTCGGGGGCCATAAAATTACAAAAACCGCAGTAGACGTTGCATATATTTGTAAAGTTAATATTTCTGTTTACTACATAAGTTACAGTATCGCCTACATCTTCTTTCCTGATGTGGTCGGCAGCAAGTGCCAGGGAAGATATTTCCTGGGGATCAGTGATATGAAAAAGGTATTCCCCTTCTTTAATGGTAAGCTCTCCGCCGGTTAAGGATTTTTCAATAATATTTCCGGTCTGGCCGTTAATTTTTGATAATGCACCGTCAAGACCAAGTGCACGGTTTTCCTCAATAAGCGGAATTAGATCTTTAATATCTTCAATTACCATTAACTGTTCTCCTTTGGAACAAAACCGGATTCATCAACATGATTACTAATAATATCCAAAACTTTACCGTCAATAAACTCATCATTAATAAACTCGGGATATACGGGGAGTCTTTCTTTGAGTTCAAACCCGAGATTTTCAACTTCATCTGTCATGGAATTTACCTGGGGCCATGGGCATTCGGGGTTTACAAAATCTATCGTAAGTGGTGATACGCCGCCCAGGTCATTAATACCTGCCAGTAAATACAGCGAATAACTGCTGTAGTTTAGATTAGGCGGGATCTGTATGTTCATATCTTTACCGAATATAAGCCTTGAGATTGCAACTGTTTTCAGCATATCCACGAAGGTGGGTGGTGGAAATTTTTCCATCACGATCCCTTCCTTGGGGCTGAAGTTCTGAATAATGATTTCCTGGATATGTCCGTATTCGGTGTTCAGGTCTTTTAAAGCATAAAAGGAATCAATTCTTTCTTCCCAAGTCTCGCCAATGCCAACTAGAATCCCAGACGTCCAGGGGATGCGAAGTTCTCCCGCATATTCCATAGTCTGCATTCTGAGTTTTGGCACTTTATCAGCGCATCCGTGATGTGCCTGCCCTTTTTTAAGAAGCCTGTCACTAATATTTTCAAGCATAAGCCCCATGCTGGGGTTTGATTCCCTAAGTGCTGAAAGCTCTTCAGGGGTTGATAGTCCAAGATTAGAATGTGGAAAAATATTTTTATTAAGGCTGACCTTACAAATATCTATAAGGTAGTCGGCAGTTGTTTTATAACCGATACCGTTTAATGCGTCCCTGTATTCCTTGTATTTGAGTTCCGGCTTATCACCAAGCACAAAAAGAAGTTCGGTACAGCCAAGGTTTGCCCCTTTCTCGGCAAGGTCGAGGACTTCTTCCTCTGTGAGAAAAAGTTCGGCATCTCCAGGTTCTATTTTAAAAGTGCAGTATGCACACCTGTCTCTGCAAAGCCTTGTAAGTGGTACGAATATATTTTTTGAATAAGAAAGCTCATTGCCTTTACCTTCATCCCTTACTGCGGATGCGGCAAAAAGAAGATAGGGGAGTTCTTCGAGATCAAGCGTAACAAGATACAGTGCTTCTTCCCTGCTGATAGGTATACCGTTACGTGATTTATCTATAATTTTGGAGAGCTTTGAAGATGGGTTAACAGCAGAGCTTCTGTTCATCTCAAGCATGTCAAACATTACATTGGTCTTTGACTGGTCAAAAACCGAATTCCATTCATTAAAAATATCTTGTATCATAATAGTCCAAACTCAAAGTAATTAATTGTAATTATTAAATAATTTAACCTTATAACCAATATAATATATTTTTTTCCAGTAACTATCTTGTCATATACCACTGGTAGTTGTCAAGCTATAGTTATCTTAATAATATTAGATTATTATTAAAGTTTATGGATTCAATAAAGGCGGGCAATTTGAAAGTAAGACTTAACAAATATTTATCCATGTGCGGCATTGCATCAAGGAGAAAAGCAGATGAACTCATTTCTTCTAAAAAAGTGAGGGTAAATGGCCGTGTAATAAAAGAACTTGGGACAGTAATAGACCCGGGAAACGACAAGGTAATAGTAAACAACAGGCTTATTGAGGCTCAAAACAACAGGTATGTCCTTCTGCATAAACCGCGCCTTTTTCTTACTACCCTGGTTAATAATGAAGACAACAAACCAACAATTACAGATTTTATTCAGGATATTGATGAGCGTATCTACCCGGTCGGAAGGCTGGATTACGACTCGGAGGGACTTCTTTTTCTAACTAATGACGGTGAACTTGCAAACAGGATACATCACCCGAGATACGAGATACAAAAAACATACAGCGCCATTGTGAATGGCGTAATAGATGAAAAAACCATGAAGAAAATCAAATCCGGCGCATTGCTCGACGGAGAGTTTATAAGGCCGGACAGTGTAAAAACCTCTGTCCTAAAAAGCGGCAAGTCAAATGTGGTAATAACCTTTCATGAAGGGCAGAAACACCTTGTAAAAAACTATCTGAATTATTACGGATTCCCTGTAGAAAGGCTTAAAAGAACGATGATTGCAGATTTACAGCTTGGTAATCTTCATCCCGGAAAGTGGAGAGACCTGACAGTACAGGAACTTGCGAAGTTAAAAAGGAAAACAGGGCTTGTTTGAATGGACAATTAATTTTAAATTATTAATAAAGACATTTTTAAAGGGATATAAGATTGTTTATAACATTTGAAGGTATTGAGGGCAGCGGCAAATCAACGCAGTGTAAACTGCTAAAGGAATACCTTGAGTCCAGGGGTCACAATGTCTCTTTAACAAGAGAGCCTGGCTGGGGGACTATGGGGAAACTTATACGCCACATAATCCTTGAAGAAAAAGAACTTGATATCCACCCCCTGACCGAGCTCTACCTTTTTTGTGCCGACAGGGTCCAGCATGTAAAAGATTTTATCACCCCAAGGCTCGAAAACGGGGAAGTAGTGATATGCGACAGATATTTTGACTCGACAATAGTTTACCAGGGCTACGGCAGGCAGCTTGATCTTTATACAGTAAAGAAACTTGCCGAAGCTTCCACACTAGACCTTGTTCCGGATGTTACATTTCTTCTTAATCTTCCTGTCAGGGAAGGCCTCAGGAGGCTTGACTTGAGGGACGAAACCACAAACAGGATGGACGAAGAACCCATGGAGTTTCATGAACTGATAAGACAGGGGTATATTTCCGAAGCTACATTAAATACGAACAGAATCAAAATTATTAACGCTTCTCATGAAGCAGATGATGTACAAAAACAGATCAGATCATTAATGGATAGCATTCTGTAAGCCATGGGATTTAACAACTTAATCGGAAACGACACATCAAAAGAAATCCTTTTAAACACCTTAAAAGAAGGAAGGCTCAGTCATTCCTATATATTTTCCGGGCCGTCAGGAATAGGAAAAAAGCTCTTTGCAATTGAATTTGCCAAGCTGATAAACTGCAATGCAGAGTTAGAAAACCGGCCCGACGACTGTGGCTGCAGTTCGTGCAGTAAAATCGAAAAAATGATACACCCTGATGTTATGCTTTTTGAGTACGAGGGTGAAAAAACAATTAAGATTGACCAGGTCCGTTCGGACCTCGAAGAAAAAGTATTCCTAAGCCCCTTTGAAAGCCGTTATAAAATTTTTATCTTAGATGATGCAGAAAGGATGAATAACAATGCACAGAATGCATTTTTAAAGACCCTTGAAGAACCACCTAAAGATTCAATAATTATACTTTTAACGCAGTCACTGAATTTTATTATTCCAACAATTAAGTCCAGGTGCCAGATTATCAATTTTACAAACATTAAAAATGAAGACATCCAATCCATGCTCCTGGAAAACCCTTCAATAGATGATCAGAATATCGCTACTGCCGTCAAATTAAGCCGCGGCAGCATTGGAAAAGCACTGAACATAGACAAAGACCATATAGATTTCAGAAACAAAATAACAGAAAAGCTCATCTCTATAAGGCCTGACAGACCATCAGAGATATTCTCTCTTTACGAAATGCTTGAACTGGATTCAAAAGATAAAGGCCCTGAACACTTAAATAATATTTTCGGGATAATATCGGACTGGGTCCGTGATCTTATATTAGTCAAAATAGAAACTGATAAAAACCAGATTATTAATGAAGGTAATTACACGGAAATTTCCGAATATGTTTCGGGAAAATCACTTATCAGCCTTTTAAAAAAACCGGAACAACTCGAATCTTCATGGTATGGAATATCTGTATTAAATGCCAACAAAAAACTGGCTTTTGAAGACCTGATGATAAAACTTTCTGCATAAATATTATGTATTCTTTTTTATTTTCAGTTAATTTTCTCGGTTCAATATTGAGATGAATAGTTTTATTCGGGATTATTAATCGAAGTAAATATTTACGTTAAGTTTAGTAGCGATATTTTCAGAGTGCAATTAATCTATGAGCAAAAAATACTACATAACAACGCCGATATATTATGTGAATGATGTGCCTCATATAGGGCATGCATATACCACAATTGCCGCTGATATCATGGCCAGGTACCAGAGGCTTAAAGGAAATGATGTATTTTTCCTTACAGGCACTGATGAACACGGCCAGAAAATAGAAAACACGGCTGCTGAAAACGGCGAAACCCCTATAGAACTTGCTGACAGGGTCGTTGTAAGGTTCCAGGAACTATGGAAAGTACTCAACATTTCAAACTCTGATTTTATAAGGACCACCGAAGCAAGACACAAAACAACTGTCAATGAACTCTACAAGCAAATACTCGATAAGGGTGATATATATCTCGGTGAATATGAAGGTTGGTACAACGTCAGGGAAGAATCCTTTATTACAGAGACCCAGCTTGAAGAGATAAACAAACTCCCTGAAGATAAAAGGCCAAGAATTGATAAGATAAAAGAGCAGAGCTATTTTTTTAAACTTTCAGAGTACCAGGACAAACTCCTTGAGTTTTATAAAGAAAACCCCGATTTTATAAGCCCAAAAAACAGGCTCAATGAAGTCGTCAGTTTTGTAGAAGGCGGCCTTAGGGACCTTAGTATAAGTCGTACAACTTTTTCGTGGGGTATCCCCGTCCCTGATAACCCGGAACATGTGCTTTATGTCTGGTTTGATGCACTGACAAACTACCTGACAGCCTGTGGTTATCCGGAGAATATAGCCGAATATGAAAACACCTGGCCTGCTGATCTGCACCTAGTGGGTAAGGACATACTGAGGTTTCATACCGTTTACTGGCCTGCATTTTTAATGGCCGCAGGGCTGCCGCTGCCCAAAAAAGTATTTGCCCACGGCTGGTGGACAGTCGAAGGTGAGAAAATGTCAAAATCCCTTGGAAACGTTGTCGACCCTTACCAGGTAGCCGAGCAGTACGGGGTTGATGTGTTCAGGTATTTTCTGATGAGAGAGATTCCATTTGGCCAGGACGGTGATTATTCAAACGGTTCACTTATAAACAGGATAAACGGCGAACTTGCAAATGGCCTTGGCAATCTTGTTAGCCGATCACTGGGTATGATTGAAAAATATTTTGATGGCAAAATCCCGGAAGCATCTGATTTTCTTGAAATTGATAAAGAAATTGAAAAAAATGCCCTTCTTACAGCTGAAAAAGTGGAAAAAGAGATTGAAAATATTGAATATAGCAAGGCACTTACATCGATTTGGGGATTTATTGGCGATGTCAACAAATATGTTGACGACATGCAGCCCTGGACTTTATCCAAAAACGGGGAAACAGAAAGGCTTTCAACTGTTTTATGGGTGCTTGCAGAAAGCATAAGAGTAATAAACATTCTCATCAACCCTTTTATGCCTGAAACTTCAGAGTTAATTTCAGAGAAAATAAACCCCGAAAATAATGACTCTGAAACAGTTAATTTCAATGATTCTAAAAAATGGGGCATTGTGAAACACGGAACAACAATAAATAAAGGTGAAAACCTGTTTAACAGGATACAGTGATTCTTTTTTCACAAGTTGTGCATTTTATTGCACTTATGCACTATTTTTCATTCTGCTAAATATAAATACATAATATTTACAGCCACTTACAAACCACCCTACTTGGCACATAGCTTGCATCTCTAAAGTTAACAATATTTTAACAATTTGGGATGAAACTATGAATTCAAATAGCAAAGGCTTTACACTCTTAGAAATTCTGGTTGCACTTGGCATTATGGCAGTTGGCTTTTTGGCAATGAGCCAGATGCAGTATCTTTCATTCAAGCAAAAGACATTGGCTGAATCAGGCACGTTTGCCACAAACATGATAGGGACTGTTAGTGATTTTGAATTAGCTAATGCCAGGATTTTGAGCCTGTTAAATGCAAGGGTTTATCTTGATTCTCAGGCAAGTAAGACAATTATTAATCAGGACGATTACTGTGATGGTAGTGATGATGCTATCTGCGAGGAATGTCCATGTAACCCCCTTGAAGAATTTGTATCGGATTCATTTAATTTACTGGCTCCGGGTGGTGATACAGAAATTACATGTGCACCAATAGATTCAAACAATTTTAACCCGGGGGATATGGAATTTTTCTTAGAAGCAAATGATTGTGAAAATGTTGATGGATTAACACCGAATTTTTATGTTTTCAGACGTGTAAATTCTAATTTTGATACAACAGTTACACCCAATCTCATTAACCTTAATATCACCTATATTTTAAAAACAGCACAGCAGTTTGATAGTGATGCAAACAGAACAGCAATGGGTAGTGGAGAAATAACCAACATAATTTTTGGAAACTCAGTTGGACAACAGAATATACAGGTCAGTGCTCATGTTGAAAGGGACTGGACTAATTTTATTATGTTAGGAACCGGGAACTGGAATGAGGTAATCGTTCCCCACATCCCTTAACAGTTATTGGAGATAAAAATTATGAAATTTAAAGACTCAAATTACAATGGTTTTACAGTTATAGAGATGCTGATTGCTACTGCAATTCTGGCATTTGTTGTAGCTGGTATGACAATTGCCCTCCAGCAGCAGCAAAGACAGGCCAAATTCAACAGTGAAACAGTCGATATTGACCAGACAGCAAGAACGCTTCTTGATTTCATATCCACTGAAATACGTAATGCCGGGGCAAGGCAGGGGAAAAACTTTTCAGTGCAGCTTGTAAATGGAGGCAGTATTGTCGATGAAGCCACAAGATGTACAGTAGATATTGAAGATAGCGTGACAGGCACAAAAGATTCACCTCCAGACTGCATTACTATTACTACCTGGGATATCTCAAGAGGTATTGAAAATGATCCAACAAACCCCGATGATGAAGATTTAAATAAAAAACCATCCAGGGTTTTACAGCCCGAACCCCCAAAATTACAGGCAGGTCAAATAGTGCTGGACCTTCCAGAAGCATGGTTTGATGAAGGAGAATTTATTGGCGGTACTATTGGTGAAACAGGAAAGGCTCTGCTTGGATTCAGGTCAAGTTCCAACCTATGCCATCCTAATGAAGAAGTTAGCTGTATTGACAACATAGAAAGGTGTACACAGTGTGCCATGATATTTGAAGCAACAATAAATGAAGCAGCAGAACAGGCTACAATATCAAGTATTGATGAAATTATAGCTGAAAATTTACCGGTAACCTTTGATAATGTAAGTGAGATTATTAATGGAAAAGATGTTGATACGGCAGATGATGACCCCACTCTTCACGGACTACTCCACTCCATTACTCTTCAGCCATCTGAAATCTCAATAGTTAAGACCAAGACTTTAAGACTTAACCCTAACAACAGGGAAATACAGCTTTCTGAAGATGGGCAGGATTTTGAAACTATTGCCGGCGGAGAGGCTGGTACCCCTGGTGCTCTTGAAGCCCCTGGTATAGTGGATTTACAGTTTGTATTTCACCTTCAGGACCCCGATGGAAGGACTTCAAGGGTAGGAATATGTAATGAAGGTACATGCAATGATGCTGACGAGAGAATCTTTGATGATTTTTCAGAAGATATAGTTGTTGTAGATAATTATTATGGAGCA
>JAJCZQ010000038.1 GCA_029262335.1 Deltaproteobacteria bacterium | reverse complement strand
TATTCAGGAATATATTTTTGGTACTAATATAAATGAATTTTTTTAATAATCTGTCTATTAAATACAAGCTGATTTTGATAATAATGCTCGTTAGTATAATTACGCTGATTTTAACCTGCGTGGCATTTACGACCTATGATTTTATAAGTTTAAGAAAGAATATGGTAAATGAGACATCAACCCTTGCTGACCTTATTGCCTCCGACAGCACTGAACAGATTCTTTCCAGCAAAACTGTTCCTGATAATACAAACAAGAAATTTTCTATATTCTCCTTTTCTCTATTGAGAGCGGAAAAACAGATTGAATATGCAAGTATTCATAATAGTGATGGCGAGTTAATAGCAATGTACAAGAGAAGTGATATAAAAGAGCAGATTATACCACCGGATTATAGTTTTTATGGCTCCGAATTTGAAAAAAACAACTTAATTCTCCGTAAATCAATTTATGTGGATAATGAAATTATCGGTACAATATTTATACTCTCGGATATCCAGGACATAAAAAACCATCTTACCCAGTACCTTTATATTGTACTATTTTTAATAGTCCTGCTAATCCTTAATGCACTCTTACTTTCCTCCAAACTGCAGGAGCTTATATCAAAACCGATTCTTCAACTTGCCAAATTAACAAAGAATGTATCAAAAGGGGATTTTGCCCAAAAAATTGAAATTAAATCAAACGATGAAATGAGTGAGCTTGCAGATTCTTTTAACAATATGACAAGAGACCTTCAAACTTCGAGGAATAATCTCCTGTCGGCAAAAGACTATATTGATAACATTATTAAGAGTTTAATTGACACACTTATTGTTACCGATCCCAATGGGACAATTAAAATGATAAATAAGTCAGCACTTGATATGCTGGGTTATAGTCATAATGAAATTATTGGCCAGAAATTAAGTGTTATTTTCCCCCAGGAAGATTTACCAAAAGATGAAAGATTAATAGATACTTTCATTAAAAGGAAATTTGTTTCAAAAGCCGAGGTGAGGTATCAGACTAAGACTGGTGAAATTATTCCTGTATCTATTTCAAGTACGGTTCTAAAAGATATTAACGATGAAATTGACGGTATTGTATTTGTCGCACAGGATATCTCTGATTATAAAAGGGCCGAACAACTTGCAAGGTCTTCAGAAGCACTTGAAAGGTCAAATAAGGAACTTGAGCAATTTGCTTATGTTGCTTCTCATGATCTGCAGGAACCTCTTCGAATGATTTCCAGCTATGTTCAGCTATTAAAACGCCGCTATGGAGAAGACCTCGACAGCGATGCAAATGAGTTCATAGATTTTGCCGTTGATGGTGCTGAAAGGATGAAGACCCTTATCCAGGACCTGCTCGCATTTTCAAGGGTAGGAACAAATGGCGAAGAGTTTCAAACTATTTCTGCCCAGGCAATACTTGACGAAGTACTTTCTAATCTGGAAATTTCCATTAATGAAAAATCCGCTGTAATTACAAGCGACCCACTGCCTGAACTAGTAGTTGACAGGACCCAGATTTTACAGCTCTTTCAAAACCTGATAACAAATGCTATTAAATTTAGTGGTGACAAAACTCCCGAGTTACATATTGATGTAATTGATAATTACACGGAGTGGCTGTTTTGTTTTAATGATAATGGAATAGGTATTGATGAAAAATATTCGGAGCAGATATTTGTAATATTTCAAAGGCTTCACGGAATAGGGGAATACCCCGGTACAGGGATAGGGCTTTCCATTGCCAAAAGAATTGTTGAACGACACGGTGGAAGGATCTGGGTAGAGTCGGAACCCGGTAAAGGTTCTTCATTTAAATTTACAATACCAAAACATAAAAGTGGTGAAATAAATCAGGAATTTAATGAGATAGCATCAAACTAGTATAGGATATTAATATGAACAAATCGGATGAACCCATACAAATACTGTTAGTTGAAGATAATCCAGGTGATGCAAGGCTGGCTGTCGAGGCACTCACTGAAGGAAAAATCACCAATAATATTTCCGTGGTACAGGACGGTGTTGAAGCAATCTCATTTTTGAGGGATGAAAACAACCCACGGCCCGATCTGATTTTTCTGGATCTTAATTTACCAAAAATGAACGGGAAGGAAGTACTTGCAGTAATCAAGAATGACCCAAAGCTCAAGAGGATCCCCGTTATCATTCTTACCACCTCTGATGCAGACCAGGATATTTCAGCCACTTATGACCTGCAGGCAAACTGCTATATTACAAAACCTGTCGGCTTTGACCAGTTTATTGAAGTCATACAGTCAGTTGAAAATTTTTGGCTCAGTATTGTAAAACTTCCTAAGTAAATAGTTAAAAAATTTTATTTAATATTTTTAGTGAATAATTCATTTGAACCACGTCCAAGTGTTCTAAGGGTTTTGGTCGCGGCTGTAAAATCAATATTAAGTTTTTCCACTCTGTCTTCCGTCATATATGCAACAGTCCCGGACCATGTATCAGGCGAACCGGGTAAAAATACTGCCACAAGGCCATTATCAAGCCTTTCAACTTCAAACCCTACCTGTGACTGGTCGTCAAACTTTGCAAGTACGGGTGTTAAAACTTTTTTGTCCTCTTTGCCGTCCATGCTTCCGGCAATCCCCTTAACAAAAGCATAACCCGGTATTAATGCCATAAGCTTTATATCAAGAGAATTAAATGCACGTTTTCCTGCTTTGCTTCTGGCCATGAGGCCCGCAAGAAAACAGATAAAAATTAATACAACTATCGCAACTATATTTACAATTGCCACACCGGCAACAGACTCGATTGGTATAATTTTTGAAATTGGGTCGGCAAGTGAAATCATTAATTTCACGGCTTTCCCAAGTACGGCAGTTATTACAACAAAGGGTATCAGGAATATGAGTCCACCTATTAGTGTAGTTTTTATAAAACCGGTTTTTTTCATCATAATTACCCTGGCTCCCTTGTAGAATCAATTTTAGAAAAAATAAGAAATAATTTTCATTCTTAATTTAACACGGAACTCTATTGCAGTTTTATTTTTGGTATAGTCCATTCACCCGATCTGATTTCTTCATGAGGCAGATAATACCTGGCCGTCAGATCAAATCTGCCTGGAGGGACTTCCAGACAGTTAATATCGGTTTTCATGCAGTTTTGCTTAAACAAAAAAGTAACGGTACCATCAGCATTAGCTACGGCTGCGGTATTGTTAATATGGTATTGTTCATATTTATTAGGATGTAGAAATCCCCCGCGTCCTGTATCATAAACCGTAATAGACCAGAAAGCATCTACGGGTGGTTCTTCTGTGGTTACTGTATAAGTACCATTACTGCCAATCATTTCATTACCATTGTTATCAAAAAAAATGGTCTCGTAAGAGCTATGTGAAGTATCGGGCCCGCCCCATCCTCCTTTTGTTCCGGCAGAATGGTAAAGATACAGTACGTCTTTCCCGGGTTCCTGTCCCGGCCCTGCTACTGTCTTTCTAAATGGCACATTTGAAAATGTTTCATCAAGCCGTTTATTGGCTTCAATAATCACATCTTCATCATACCCCGAAAGGACACTTACTTCTTCGACTTTTTCAACACCGGGCCCTTTTATGGTTATACCGTTAAACACCTTTTCTGCTTCTGAAATATCTACTGCATCGTTCTTGTCTTTCACTTCAACACGTACAATAATGACTGATAATTCGGAAGGCACTTTTATCGCTTCACCCTCTATCTTTCCGGGTTTATCACCATAATAAAGAGTATATTTTCCATCTGGATGTATTACGTTTCTGTAATTTACGTTTCTGTCATCCATAAGTTGAAATGAACTGAACCTGTTTTTAGAAGGAGAGCCGGAATTAAGATAAACCGGGCCATTATTGAGAACGACAAACGCCATCTTATAAAACGTATCATTGTTCATTCTTACAACTTTATCTTGGCCAGCTTTTACCAGTGAAGGCTCAGCGCCAAGTACCCAGATATTATATTTTGTTAAATCACCACCCGTATACCTTTGAGCGTAGTTATATGTATCCTGGTAAGGAAATTTTTGTATATACTCTTCAACCTGCACCTCCATTTCACTGTTTTTTGGAGCGGTTGAAATTGCTACTTTATTTTTTTCACACGAAATAGCAAGTATTGAAAATAAAATTAGTAAAATCGTTAACTTATGCATAACAACTCCTGTAAAATAATATTTTTAATATTGGCCTAGTACAAAAATATAACTACAAGGAAGACAATTGTAACAATATAAACAAACGGGTACCAGGTAGTGGCATAGGCATCTATTTTAAATGCGAGGTTTTCATGTCCCTTAATTTCCAGTCTCCTGAAAAATACATTCATAAGCACCGTAACTGCAGTAATTAAAAATGCACTGAACAATATTCCGTCCATAAATGTCATGTATCCGAGCCTGGGAAGATCTGAACCAATTGAAAAGTTAAAAGCAACAAATATCAAAAGGTTAGAGACTGATACCATTATCCTGTTTGAATAGTCCTGCATAAAAAATGTTCCCCAGGAGACAACTATTATTAATAAAAGGGGAAGAAATATCCTGAACATATAATAGTTAATATGCCTCGATGCATTAATCTCCAGAATGTATTCTGAATGTTGGTTAATTATGCTTTTTTCTTCAATAAAACTTTCGTGGCTTGTTACAACCCATTCTTCTTCGCCAAGGTGTTTGCCCAACGAAGGCAGTTTGTCACTTGCGTAATACACATAGAAATCAACCGAATTTAGAGACAATATACGGACAAAAAATTGTTGCGGGTCAAAAGGGAATTTCCTGAAATTAAAATCCGGGGCCTGTAAAGTTACGGTAAACCTTTCAAAGTATTTTACTTCGCCATCTGGATATACTCTGAAGTTATCTTCCTGGACAAAACGCCTTCCCTGCTGGTTTAAAATAATAAATTTTGGCCACTCGAGATTGTTTTTCTGTATGTATTCAGAAAACTGCTGCCTTGTGTAATCAATTTCATTGCATTTACAATTATCCGGATTGTACGCAAATTCGCTATCCTGCCATTTCATAAGCAGGTAAGCAACTACTGTATAGTTTTCTTTAGTCTGGTTAATGTCTGATATTTGGTCAACTATTAAAGCGACTTCAACATCTATTGATTCCCTGACTATCGGGAGACCCTTCACCCTACTTTGCCCGGTTAATACATCTGGCGAATTTGTTCCGATAAGTAATCTTATTTTTCCGCCCTTTGTTTTTTTCTTCTTTGAATCTCCCCTGACTATTAAGCTGTAATTCTCAGCCTTGTCTCCTAGGTTATATTCTAAAGAAGCAGTATTTTTTTCATCAAGAAGGTTGTCAAATGCAAGTAGCCTGTCACCATAGTCCCTGAGCTTTAGTGCCGGGATCAAATCACCCGACAGACTCTCAGCATAGATATAAAGCTTATTACCTTTATCAATAATATTTAATGGAAGTTCTACAAAATCTTTATCATCTGATATTTCTACTACAAGTTCCTCAACTCTTTTGTTAAAAGTACCAATCTGTGAGGCAATTTTTTCGCCGGTCTGTTTAACATTGCCTTTTAAAACCTCGGGTGAGCCCCTTCCAATATTTAATCTGTAATTCCCAAATGTCCGGT
>JAJCZQ010000037.1 GCA_029262335.1 Deltaproteobacteria bacterium | reverse complement strand
GTGGCAATGGATGAGCAGTTAAGGTTTGCCATAAGGGAAGGCGGAAGAACAGTTGGTGCTGGTGTTGTTACCAGTATTATTGAATAAACGGATATAAAATGAGTACAGCGGCTAAAATAAGAATAAAATTAAAATCTTTTGATCATAGATTGCTAGACAGGTCGACAGTAGAGATTGTTGATACGGCTAAGAGAACAGGTGCAAGAATTGCTGGTCCTGTGCCGCTACCTACAAAGATAAACAGGTACTGCGTTTTAAGGTCTCCCCATGTTAATAAGAATTCCAGGGAACATTTTGAAATGAGGACTCATAAAAGGCTTGTTGATATACTTGAGCCTACGCAGCAGACAATTGATGAATTAATGAAACTGGATTTAGCGTCCGGAGTAGAAGTAGAAATTAAATTAACAGGAACTTGATTTAGATGATTCAGGGAATAATTGGTAAAAAAATAGGAATGACACAGGCATTTGACGAAGAATCAGTCATGGTCATAGGAACTCTGATTGAAGCGGGTCCATGTTATGTGGTTAGTAAAAAGCAGAAAGAAAAAGACGGCTACGATGCTGTTCAGCTTGGCTTTCAGGAAGATAAACCGCAAAGATTTAATAAAGCAAAGGCCGGACTGTTTAATAAATCTAAAGTACCAACACTAAAAATACTAAAAGAATTTAGAGCTGATGACGCTGATTATAATGAAGGTGATGTTGTAAAGGCTGATATTTTTAATTCCGGAGACGTTCTTGACATAACCGGCGTAAGTAAAGGTAAAGGATTTGCCGGGACTATGAAAAGATATAATTTTCACGGACAGCCCATGTCGCATGGTGGTATGGCACATCGTCGTCAGGGGTCAATCGGTCAGGCATCATATCCAGGTAGGGTATGGAAAGGTATAAAAATGCCCGGAAGAATGGGTGGAGTTAATTCTACCATACAGGGAGTTAAGGTTGTGACTGTTGACGCAGAAAAGAACTTACTTTTTGTTAAAGGTTCTATACCAGGGCCAAACGGTGGAACAGTGATATTAAAACGTACTACTAAAGGGGATAAATAAGTTGCCACAAGTTGATGTATTTGATTTAGAAAAAAATAAAGTAGGTACTGTTGACCTGGCATCAGATGTTTTTGAATGCCCGGTTAATGATTCTGTTTTACACCTTGTTGTGAAATGGCAGCTTGCTTCAAAAAGATCAGGGACCGCTTCAACAAAAACAAGGGGAGAAGTCAGAGGTGGCGGTAAGAAACCTTGGAAACAGAAACATCTCGGAAGGGCAAGGGCTGGTTCGAACAGGTCTCCAATATGGAAGGGCGGTGGTGTTACATTCGGCCCCAAACCAAAAGACTGGTCATTTTCTGTACCAAAAAAAGTCAGAAAACAGGCAGTAAGGTCTGCGTTGTCCCTGAAATTATCTCAGGATGAACTGTTTGTAGTTGAAAATTTTGATTTAAAAGAGATTAAAACAAAACAGATTGTAGATTTTATGAAAAAATTTGAACTAAATAAATGTTTGATCATTGTAGATGACGTTAATGAAAACTTAGTTAAATCTTCAAATAATATTAAAGACGTGAAAGTTTTAAAAAATGAAGGTGTTAATGTTTATGATCTGCTTAAATATAAAAATTTAATAATAACAAAGAATACAGTAGAAAAAGTTCAGGAGGCACTGGCGCAGTGAAAGACCCAAGAACTATAATTAAGCTTCCGCATGTGACTGAAAAAACTACCGATATGAAAGAAAACAACTGGTATGTCTTTACAGTAGATAAAAAAGCTAACAAAAACGAGATAAAAGATTCAGTTGAAAAAATATTTGATGTAAGGGTAGATAAAGTAAGGACATTGGTGACAGCAGGCAAGCCGGTAAAGAAGTTTGGAAGAAAAATCGGTAGACGTTCATCAAATAAAAAAGCTTATATAAAACTTAGAGAAGGGACTATTGAATTATTTGAAGGTATGTAATTATGGGAATTAAAAAGTTTAAACCACGTACACCAGGTACGAGATTCAGAACAGGACAGGATTTTACTGAAGTTACAAGTACTAAACCTGAAAAATCCCTTACTGTCTCACTTAATAAAAAGTCCGGAAGAAACTCTCATGGAAGAATAACAAGCTACAACAGAGGCGGCGGACATAAGAAACTCTACAGAATTGTTGATTTTAAGAGAGAAAAACATGGTATTCCTGCTACAGTAGCATCAATTGAGTATGACCCTTACAGATCTTCAAGAATAGCGCTCTTAAATTATAAAGACGGTGAAAAAAGATATATAATTGCGCCAGAGGGAGTTAAGGTTGGAGAAGAACTTGCTTCAGGGCCAAATGTGGAAGTAAAAGTAGGAAATGCGCTTCCAATACATAAAATCCCGGTTGGTACAGTTGTTCATAATGTTGAGCTAAAACCAGGTGCGGGCGCAAAACTGATACGTTCTGCAGGAAGTTCAGCTCAGATTACTGCAAGGGAAAGTGATTATGCCCAGCTTAAGTTGGTTTCTGGAGAAATAAGATTAATACACATCAACTGCTACGCCACGGTTGGAAAAGTCGGCAATTCAGAGCACGAACTTATTACAATAGGTAAGGCCGGCCGTAACAGGCACCGGGGTAAAAGACCTCATGTCAGAGGAGTAGCGATGAACCCGGTTGACCATCCACATGGTGGTGGTGAAGGTAAAGCATCAAAAGGTAACCCGCATCCTGTATCGCCCTGGGGATGGATTACCATTGGTTATAAAACAAGAAAAAATAAAAGAACTGATAAATATATAGTTAAACCAAGGCGTGTTGGTTACGGAATGGATTAAGGAGAATATATGCCAAGGTCAAGTAAAAAAGGAATATACATAGATCCTAAATTATTAAAGAAGGTTGAAGCAGTTAGTCAGGCCGGCAGTAGTAAGATCATAAAAACCTGGTCAAGAGCTTCAATGGTTATACCCGAAATGATTGGATTAACATTTGGTGTATATAATGGAAAAAAATTCATGCCGGTATATGTGTCAGAGCATATGGTAGGGCATAAGCTTGGGGAGTTTTCTCCTACAAGAACTTACCATGGGCATGTTCCCGGTGATAAAAAAGCAAAAAGAATGAAAGGAAGATAGTAAGGAAATAAAAGATGGTATCAAAATCAGTATTGAAATTTATGAGAGTCTCACCTAAGAAGGTAAGTATTGTTCTTGAACTTATTAGGGGTAAAAATGTTGAAGAAGCATTTTCGGTCCTTACTAATTCAAGAAAAAAAGCTTCACCTGTATTAGCTAAGCTATTAAAATCAGCTGTGGCAAATGCTTCAGAAAAGGGCCATTCTGATACAGATTCCTTATACATTAAATCTGCTATAGCTTCTAAAGGTCCGGTACTTAAGAGATTCAAATCAAGAGCAATGGGACGTGCTACGCCGAGGTTAAAAAGAATGAGTCATGTAACTATAGTGTTAGAAGAAAGGGGGCTTTAATTGGGACAGAAAGTTAATCCTATTGGACTTAGATTAGGTATAACCACAAGTTGGG
Source organism: Deltaproteobacteria bacterium (assembly GCA_029262335.1). Lineage (GTDB taxonomy): Bacteria > Desulfobacterota_D > UBA1144 > Nemesobacterales > JAJCZQ01 > JAJCZQ01. The sequence continues at coordinate 3,818 of JAJCZQ010000037.1, read as the reverse complement.
ATTCAAAGTGGTATGCTGAAAAGAACAGGTATACAAACCTCCTTCATGAAGATGTGAAAATAAGGGATTTAATAAAAAAATCTTTTTATCAGGCTGGTATATCAAAGATTGAGATTGAAAGAGCTGCATCTGAAAGAGTAAGGGTTGTTATTTACTCGATCAGGCCCGGCATTCTAATTGGAAGAAAAGGCCAGGAAATTGAACAGTTAAGAAAAAAACTAAATAAAATTACCGGGAAAGAAATTTATCTGGATATCAGGGAAGTTAAAAGACCTGAGATTGATGCTCAGCTTGTAGCTGAAAACTGTGCACTGCAGTTGATAAGAAGAGTAGCATACAGAAGAGCAATGAAGCGTTGTATATCTTCAGCCATGAGAATCGGAGCGCTTGGAATAAAAATAATGGTTTCCGGAAGACTTGGCGGTGCAGAGATAGCCCGAAAGGAATGGTACAGAGAAGGGCGTGTTCCATTGGGTACTTTAAGAGCAGATATAAATTATGGTTTCACCGAAGCACATACAACTTATGGAATTATTGGTATTAAAGTATGGATCTTTAAAGGTGAAGTAATAGAAAGAAAAACAAAACAGGCAAATTAATAAGAGACGATAATGCTACAGCCAAAGAAAACTAAATATAGAAAGATGCACAAAGGCCGTATTAAGGGCAAGGCCACCAGGGGAGCAACAGTCTCTTTCGGTGAATATGCAATACAGGTAGTTGAAAACGGAAAAATTACAGCACAGCAGATAGAAGCCTGCCGTATTGCAATTACCAGGAAGGTAAAAAGGGGTGCAAAGCTCTGGATTAGAGTATTTCCGGATAAACCTCTTACAAAGACAGCTGCAGAAACAAGAATGGGTAAAGGTAAAGGTGATGTTTCCCATTGGGTAGCACCTGTTAAAAGAGGACAGTTGTTGTATGAAATCAGCGGCGTATCAGAAGAGCTTGCAACAGAAGCATTTAAGCTTGCAATGTATAAACTGCCGTTAAAAACCAGAATAATAAAAAGAGAATTCGGAGGTCTGTTTTAATGCCTAAAGCCGAAGAAATTAGAAAATTTACAGATGATGAACTTGCAAAGGTTGAAAAAGACCTGAAAGAAGAATTGTTTAATATTAAGATGCAGGTTTCAACACAACAGATTTCAAACTATGCGAGAATTAAGCAGTTAAAAAAAGATATTGCACGTTTGGAAACTGTAAAAAGGGAAAAAAGAGTTTAATTGGGAGTATTTAATGCCTAGAGGAAGATTAAAATCACAAATTGGTTTTGTTGTCGGTGATAAAATGAATAAGACTGTTGTAGTAGACGTCGAAAGAATGAAAAATCATCCGAGATACAGAAAACCTTTAAAATGGAGTTCAACTTTTAAAGTACATGATGAAACTAATGAATGCGGTGTTGGTGACAAAGTATTAATTGTAGAATCCAAACCAATAAGTAAAACAAAAAGATGGCGTGTTAGTAAAGTTATAGAAAAAGCCAATAAGATTTTTGAATAGTTAAAGGAGTATTTAAGTGATTCAGTCGAGTTCGTATTTAGAGTCAGCAGATAACACGGGAGCAAAGAGACTTTTTTGTATAAAAGTACTTGGTGGTTCCAAAAGAAAATATGCACGTCTAGGGGATGTTGTTGTTGTTTCAATAAAAGAAGCAATTCCAAATGCCAAAGTTGATAAAGGTTCTGTTCAAAAAGCTGTAATAGTAAGGGTAAGAAAAGAGCAGAGAAGAGCAGACGGATCATATGTTCGTTTTGATAATAATGCTGCAGTAATAATAAACAAGGATAATGAACCAATAGGTACAAGGGTTTTCGGACCCATTGCCAGAGAACTCAGGACAAAAGGTTATATGAAAATAATTTCATTAGCTCCTGAAGTTGTTTAAATATAAAAACGGTAAATAATTAAAGATGAAAACAAAAATAAAATCCGGCGATCTAGTTTACGTAACAACAGGTAAAGATAAAGGTAAAACAGGAAAAGTGCTAAAACTGTTAAAAGCCAAAAACAGGGTTATTGTAGAAAAAATTAATGTTGTAAAAAGACATAGTAAGCCGACCCAGCAAAGCCCAACAGGTGGAATAGTTGAAAAAGAGCTTGGTATTGACTTGTCAAATGTAATGCTTGTTGACCCTGAGACAAATAAACCAACTAGGGCAGGTTTTAAAATCGATGATAAAGGTAAGAAAACAAGAATTAGTAAGAAAAGTGGTGAGGTAATTTAATGACACCTAGGCTTAAAACTGTATATAAAGAAACGATAGTACCAGGTTTAATGGAGAAGTTCTCCTATAAGAACGTTATGCAGGTACCGAAAATTGAAAGAATTGTTCTAAATATGGGACTAGGAAAAGTATCTGAGGCCGGAAGAAATACTAAACTTATTGATGAAGCAGTTGAAGAACTTGGCGCAATTGTAGGACAAAGACCTGTAATTACAAAAGCAAAGAAATCTATTGCAGGATTTAAATTAAGAGAAGATCTTCCAATAGGCTGTATGGTCACTCTGAGAGGTTCAGTTATGTATGAATTCCTTGACAGATTGATAAATTTATCACTCCCAAGGGTCAGAGATTTTAAAGGTGTATCTCATAAAGCATTTGACGGAAGAGGCAACTATACTCTTGGAATCAGGGAACACATTATTTTCCCGGAAATTGATTATAGCAAGATTCAGCTGGTTAAGGGAATGAATATTACTTTTGTAACAACTTCAAATACTGATAATGAAACAAAAGAAATGCTTCAATTGTTTGGTTTACCATTTTTCAAGAATTAAGAGGAGACTATGACTAGAAAAGCACTGTTAGAAAAAACTAAGAAAGAGCCTAAATTTAAAGTTAGGAAAGTCAACAGGTGCAATGTATGCGGCCGACCAAGAGCATATTTAAGAAAGTTTGGTGCATGCAGAATATGTTTCAGAAAACTTGCAAATAACGGATTAATTCCGGGAGTAAGAAAAGCAAGTTTATAGTTTTAATGGAGAGATATAAATGACAGATCCTATAGCAGATATGTTAAGCAGAATTAGAAATGCAATATTAGCAAAGCATAAAGAAGTTGTTGTGCCACATTCTATACTAAAAAACCACATTGCTAATGTATTAAAAGAAGAAGGCTATATAAACAATGTGGATATTATAGAGAAAGGCATTAAAAAAGATATTAAGATCAAAATAAAATACACGGGTAATGGACTGCCGGTAATAAATGCTATCAAAAGAACAAGCAAACCTAGTAGAAGGGTTTATGTGAATAAGCACCATATACCAAGGGTTACAGCAGGAATGGGTATTTCTATACTCTCAACATCAAAAGGGATAATGACAGGTACAAATGCGAGGAAGTTAGGGGTAGGCGGCGAAATTATCTGTACAGTAAATTAGAGGATTATTATGTCACGTATAGGAAGAAAACCAATAAAACTGCCTGACGGCGTTAATGTAGAAGCAAAAAATAATGAGATCATGGTCAAGGGTCCCAAGGGACAGCTTAATGTAGATGTGCCACAGGGTATAACAACAAAAGTTGAAGAAGGGAGTATATCGGTCGACCGTGAAAATAATCAGAAAAGAACAAAGGCGTTTCATGGCCTTGTTAGATCTTTATTGTTAAATTCAGTTACCGGTGTAACTGAAGGGTTTTCAAAAACACTTGAGATTGTTGGTACAGGTTATAAAGCTGAACTTAATGGTAAAGATAAACTTAAACTTACATTAGGTTTTTCTCATACTGTGGATTTTAATCTGCCTAAGGGTGTAACTGCCAATGTAGAAGACAGGGGAACACTCCTAACTCTCGAAGGTATTGACA
>JAJCZQ010000036.1 GCA_029262335.1 Deltaproteobacteria bacterium | reverse complement strand
GATTATGAAACATGGGACGCCGGCAACCTTAATTTAAGCGTTCCCAAGGAAAACGATATGCTTCAGTATGAATATGGAAGGTCGGCATTAAAAACCGGGCTTATGCTCGAAAAAACCCTTGGCGTAAATCCCTATAAATTTGGAATGATAGGGTCAACTGACAGTCATACAGGCCTTTCCACTACAGATGAAGACAATTTTTTTGGGAAACATTCAGGAGTAGAACCAGACCCACACCGTATGGACCACATTGTCGCCCAGTTTGGCGATGAGATTATTGTAGGATGGCAGCAGACGGCTTCAGGACATGCAGCGGTATGGGCTTCAGACAATACCAGGGAAGCACTCTTTGATGCAATGCAGAGAAAAGAAACATATGCCACGACCGGACCGAGAATACCAGTAAGATTCTTTGGAGGATGGGACTATACAATGGAAGATATTCAAAGCCCAAACTATGTTGCACGGGGCTATGACAAAGGTGTACCAATGGGAGGCGATCTCTCAAAGGCCCCTAAAGGTAAAGCTCCCACGTTTATGGTACACGCTGCAAAAGATCCCATGGGTGCAAACCTCGACAGGGTACAAATCATTAAAGGATGGCTGGATAAAGAAGGTAATTTACAGGAAAAAATTTATAACCTTGCACTTTCCGATAACAGGAAAGCAGGAAAGGACGGCAAAGTGCCCGCTGTCGGCAATACAGTCGATGTAAAAAATGCCACATATACAAACAGTATCGGTGATGCGGAACTTACTGCGGTATGGACTGACCCGGACTTTAATAAGGGAGAAAAAGCATTTTATTATGTGAGGGTACTTGAAATTCCAACACCAAGATGGACGACTTACGATGCAGAATTTTTCGGTGCTAAGATCCCGGAAGGTGTACCGGCTTCACAGCAGGAACGTGCATATACATCACCAATCTGGTACACACCCTAAATTCATAAAATAATGTTTACAAAACTTCTAAAGCAGCCCCTTTTGCATTTTCTGTTAATCGGGGCTGCTTTTTTTCTTATATTTCATTTTACTTCTTCAAACAATCCGGAACGTGATCTAAAAACGGTAATAGTTGATAAGAACTCACTTATCACATTTATGCAGTACCGGTCAAAGAAATTCAACCGTAATGAGTTTGAAACCAAACTTGCAAATATGTCAGAGAGCAAACTTAACAACCTGATTGAAGACTATGTCAGGGAAGAAGTCCTTTACAGGGAAGCACTTGGCCTGGGTATGGACAAAGATGATTACCTGATAAGAAGGAGGATGGTCCAGAAAATTGAATTTATAAACGAACAACTTACTAATAATTCTCAAAACATTACCCGGCAGGACGTAAAAGATTATTACAATAAAAACCTCGACGACTATAAAATTGAACCAAGCGCCACTTTCACGCATGTTTATTTCAGCAATGTCAAAAATGGAACTGACAAAGCAAAAGAGTTTGCAGAAAATGAACTTATAATTTTAAACAAAAATAATGTCCCATTTTCAGATTCGGTAAAACACGGGAACCGGTTCTTGTACCACCTCAACTATGTGGAAAAAACACCCGAGTTTATAGAAAATCATTTCGGGACTAAAATGTCAGAGGAAATATTTAGCCTGGAGCCTTCAGATATAAATTGGAATGGGCCATTTGAATCGCAGTACGGCTACCATCTGGTTTTACTTACTGATAAAAAAGAAGAAGTAATACCGGGCGTTGAAGAAGTACGAGACTCAATTGTGAAGGACTTAAACTACAAACTTTCTAGTGAAGCAAAAGAAAAATCAATTAAAGACATAATAGATAGTTATGAGGTGAGGGTAAATTACAAACCAGACATTTCAGGTACTGATAAATAAATGTCTACTTTAAAAAAAATTCTGATTGTTCTGCTTTTTTCTTTTTTATTTATTCCCGCAGAATTACCTGCACATGAAAGCAGACCACTTTTTATTGAGATTAAGGAGATAAAACCAGATGTTTTTTACCAGACATTAAAAGCCCCCCGGTCTTTACCTGATTTCAATGTTCCAAACCTAAAAATTCCAGCAGGCTGCAATGCTGATGGTGAAATTATATCATCTTATACATCTGATTCTTATATTAAAAAAAGTAAATTTAACTGTGGTGATTCCATCTCTGAAAAAAAACTGCAAATTGAATACCCGGTCCTTAACCCTTCGATAACAACAATAATATATATCAGTCTTTTAAACGGCGAAAAGCACAGGAAGCTGTTAAGGGCAGGAGAACTATCCTGGACAGTGCCTCAAAAAGAAGAACGCGGCCAAATAGCAAAAGAATATACCCTGCTCGGTATGACCCATATCTGGGACGGCATTGATCATCTGCTTTTTCTTCTATGCCTTGTCTTTATTGCAACTACGCCTAGGCGTATTCTTATAACCGTAACGGGTTTTACAGTTGCACATTCCATAACACTTGTTCTTTCAACACTCGGTATTGTTAAACTTCCCATTCCTCCCGTTGAAGCAGCTATTGCACTAAGTATTGTTTTTGTTGCTTCTGAAATCGCAAGGGGTAAAAAAGACAGCCTGACCTACAAATACCCTGTAACCGTGTCCTCGTCGTTTGGGCTCCTTCATGGATTTGGTTTTGCTTCAGTATTAAGCAGTTCTGGCCTTCCCCAGACAGAACTTCCGGTAAGTCTCCTGTTTTTTAATGTTGGAGTGGAAATTGGCCAGGTCCTTTTTATACTGGCAGTAATGTTTGTATTGTTTATTTTGGACAAGACATTATCAATACATATAAAAAACCTTTTTAAATATGACAGGCTGGCAGCATATATGATCGGCTCGGCAGCTTCGTTCTGGATGTTTCAGAGAATTTATACATTTTGGTATTAAGAAAGAATTAT
>JAJCZQ010000035.1 GCA_029262335.1 Deltaproteobacteria bacterium | reverse complement strand
AAGACAGCCACTCGAAGACGGCAGGGTAACAATATCAAGGGCAGCCACAACAATCACATATCCATCAAGTTTTATGCTTGTAGCGGCGATGAATCCATGCCCCTGCGGGTATTTTGGCGATGCTCTAAAGCAGTGCGTGTGTTCCCCTCTTCAGATACGGAAATACAGGTCGCGGGTATCGGGCCCGCTGCTTGACAGAATTGATATTCAGGTGGAAGTCCCTTCACTTGATTATAAAAAACTTACCGACAATAAACCCGAGGAATCATCCAATAAAATCAGGGTACGTGTAAACCGGGCAAGGACTGTCCAGGAGGAAAGGTTTAAGAACATGAATATATTCTCAAACTCACAAATGACTCCGAAGATGGTAAAAGAGCATTCATTCCCAAATGCTGATGGACTTAATTTACTTATTAAAGCAATTAAAAAAATCGGCCTCAGTGCTCGGGCCTATGACAGGATATTAAAGGTCTCTCGTACCATTGCTGATCTTGAAGGTTCAGAGGATGTTAACAGCAGGCATATATCTGAAGCAATCCAGTACAGGAGCCTCGACAGGTTTGTTATTTACTGATTATTATTTGTCCTCCCTCCAGGCTTCTTAAACTCAGGCTGGCCGAGTTTACAGCAAGAGTGTAAAATTGTTTATTATCATGAAATAATTTGAATATTTTTGTTACAATTTAACAATATTTGTATATTTATTAACTAAATAAACTCTTTTGGCAGAATAATTGCTTATTTAATATCCAGGTATAAAAAATTGAAGTTATTTCCAAGTGAATCAATAAAATCAAAGATTACATTAATTTTGTTTCTGGTAGCGGGCCTGGCAACATTCTTTGCCTCTATAACTTTTGTTGTATTTGATTTATACAGATTCAATGCCGAACTTGAAACTGAATTTAACAGTCTTGCAGATGTTGTTGGTAGTAACAGTATTTCTGCAATAGAATTTAAAGATAAAGAGGTTGCAGATGAAACACTGGACTCATTATCAAATAATCCTCGTGTTGTTGCAGCCTATTTGTTTACACAAAACGGAAGTGAACTTGCCACATTTGAAAGAGATTCAACAATCTTAATACCTAAGGAAACAATCAATAATACCAATAAAAACTTTTTCCGGGACAAATACAGATCATTTGAAAGGCCGATAATACAAAATGGATCCCAAATCGGAAAAATTATACTTATCTCGGATCTAAATCAGTTTAGAAAGTCAGTAATAAGATATATAGCAATAGTTATGTTAATTTTGGCTATCAACCTGTTTTTGATCTATTTACTCTCAGTCAACTTTCAAAAATTAATATCCAGCCCTGTTTCAAACCTTGCATCACTTGTTGGAAAGGTATCAAAAACAAAGGACTACTCTATCCGTGCTGTTAAAAGCAGTAATGATGAAATTGGTTACCTCGTGGAAAAATTTAATGAGATGCTCGAAAATATCCAGCAAAGTGATATTGCACTGCAGAGTGCACGTTCCGAACTTGAAAACAGGGTTAAGGACCGGACAGAAGAACTTGAAAAAGAGGTTTACGAGAGAAAACGTCTGACAGAAGTACTTAGAGAGTCACAAAAGATGTTAAGCACCGTTATGGACAACATACCTCAGGCAATTTTCTGGAAAGACAACAACTCCGTTTATCTTGGATGTAATAAAACCTTTGCTAACCATGCAGGGCTTGAATATCCATCAGATATCTTCGGTAAAAACGATGATGAACTACCCTGGAGCGATGCTGAAAGAAAAACATACCAGGAAGCGGAAAAAGAAGTTTTTAATACTAAAAAGCCTAAATACAGAAGCATTGAAACACAAAAGCAAAAAGATAAACAGGCCCTAATTGAAATTAACAGGGTCCCGCTTCTTGATTCCGAAAATAATACAATAGGACTTCTCGGAACGTATGAAGATATTACCCAGAGAAATGCAATGGAAGAAGACCTTGCAAGGGCCCAAAGACTTGAGTCACTTGGAATCCTTGCCGGTGGAATTGCACATGATTTTAATAACCTCCTGACGGGAATCCTGGGAAACATCACTTTATCAAGGAGTCTGCTTAACTCGGGTGAAGATATTACCAACAGGTTAAAAGATGCAGAGTTTGCTTCAATGAGGGCAAGAGACCTTACGATGCAGCTTCTCACTTTTGCAAAGGGCGGTGAGCCTATTAAAAAAGTTGTTTTATTTGAACATGTCCTGGAGCAGTCAGCAAACCTTTCCCTCAGGGGATCAAATGTTGTCTGTAATTTTAATATAGATCAGGGCCTTTGGCCTGTTGAGATTGATGAAGGGCAGATAACACAGGTCATAAACAACATTTTAATTAATTCAAACCAGGCAATGCCCGAGGGCGGCACCATAAATATTGAAGCCTGCAATGTACATATTGATGATAAAAGTAAAATAAATATAGCTCCGGGTAAATATATAAAAGTGACCATTGAAGACAAAGGAATCGGTATTCCCAGTGAATACCTGGACAAGGTGTTTGATCCTTATTTCACCACAAAGAAGGAAGGCCACGGACTTGGGCTTACTTCGTGTTATTCGATAATTAAAAAACATAACGGTTTAATATATATAAATTCCGAGCTTGGCAAAGGATCGGAATTTATCTTTTACCTTCCGGCTAACAGTGAATATATTTCCGAGGTAAAACAAGAAAATGAAACATACCAGAGCGGCAGCGGAAAGATATTGTTTATGGATGATGAGGAAATAATTAGGAACGTGGTAAAAGAGATGCTTGAACCGGAAGGTTATAACATGGAATTTGCATCAGAAGGCCGCGAGGCAATAGATATGTATAAAAAAGCAGTAAACAGTAAACAAAAATATGATCTGGTAATACTGGATTTAACAGTCCCGGGCGGACTCGGCGGTAAAGATGCAATTAAAGAAATTCTTAAGATTGATCCGGATGTAAAGGCGATAGTCTCAAGCGGGTATTCCAATGACCCGGTTATGGCAGAATACAAAGACTATGGGTTTAGCGATTTTGTACCGAAGCCCTATAATTTCGACCAGTTAATTAATATTGTAAACAAAGTGATATCGATATAGGCCATAATTTTGATTGACTTAAGAGCAGTAATGTCTTAAATTTAACTATAAAGATTGAACTATGAATAGTTCCGAACCCCATAAGCGAAGCCCATATATTCATTCTATACCCCTAAAATACTGCATGCATTATTTAATTACCGGTTGCTCTAATGTATAACGAACTAAGCATCCTGAAAGAGCTCAAAAGCAGGTTTATACCGTATTCGGATAAACTGGCCATAGGGATTGGAGATGACTGTGCAGCAGTACTCACGGGCAGTACTCTTACACTTTATTCCAGTGATACAGTTGTTGAGGGAATACATTTTTTAACTTCTTATATGTCATATAGTGAAATTTCAAAAAAAGCAGTATCTGCTTCTGTAAGTGATATAGCTGCTATGGGCGGGAGCCCCGACTATTTTTTATCAACAATCGGGATTCCTAAATGCACCCCGCAAAATCTGATTGATGAACTGCTTGATGGATTTGAAGAAGCTTCGAAGCTGTACGGAATTGAACTGATAGGCGGCAATATTACTACCAGTGAAAAGCTTTTTATTGATATAACTGTCATTGGAAATGTCGATAAGGATAAAGTAGTAAAACGCTCGGGAGCTTCAGCCGGGGACCTGTTATTTGTAACCGGAACTCTTGGTGATTCGGCAAAGGGGCTTGAACTGCTAAGGTCGGGGAACGGTGACAGGGACAGGTATCTTGCGAGCAGGCATAAGGACCCGGCCGCAAGAACAAATGTCGGAAAATTGATTGGAGACCGGCAGATTGCCAGTGCCATGATTGATATTAGTGACGGTTTTTTAATCGACCTTGAAAGAATTACAACAGAACAGGGGAAAGGGGCCGATGTCTATATTGAGAAACTTCCGCTTTCCAAAAACTATAAAGAAATTGAAAATACATCAAAAGAGCTTTATAACTATGCACTTTCGGGAGGCGAAGATTATGAACTGCTTTTTTCAGCGCCGGAAAGTAACAGGGGAAAAATCAATAATTTAATTGATATTCTTGATGTTAAAATTACAGAGATAGGGGTTGTGACTGATAACAAAAGAGTAGATCTGTATGAACATGATAATAGTATATTTAAATATAGTGAGAGGGGGTTTGTGCATCTTTAGTAATTAAATGGACGATATTCCTTTAGCGTATAATTTATTTCTTATATTTCTGCTTCTTTTTGGGTCTGCATTTTTCTGTTTTGCAGAAGGATCGCTATTTTCACTGGGAAGACACCAGAAACAAAGCCTTTTTAAGGAAAACTCAAGGACAAGTAATGTAATACAAAAGTTACTGAGTAACCCTTTTAAATTAATTATTACAATTTTATTTGCAGACGAAGTTGTAAATGTTGCTTTTTCAAGCCTTGTGGGGCTTACCGCACAACAGCTTCTTACAGGCTATTCCGAGAAGATGGTTGCTGTTATTTCCATTGCCATAGCTTCCCCAACATTACTGCTGCTTGGGGAAATAGGCCCCAAGACAATTGCAGTAAAATTTCCCCGCGTTGTCGCAAAGGCCATATCACACCCCTTAAACATTTTTCATATACTTATTTCACCAATCAGGTGGGTACTGATGATGATATCCATCGGGTTCACCAAACTTTTTGTAGACGACCTTGATTACCATCAGCATAACAGTTTTTCCACGGATGAACTGAAGATACTTGTAGGTATTGGGAATGAGGAAGGTGTATTAAATGAGATTGAGAACAAACTGGTAAGCAGTTTTTATAAACTTGAAAACATACCCGTCTATAAAATTATGACTCCTAACATTGATTGTTTTTCACTCTCCTCGGAAAGCAAAATAAGCGACGCAATCCATGAGATTAAGAAAAAGGGTTATTCAAGGACCCCGGTCTATAAAGACGATATAAATAATATTGTAGGGATTCTCTATAGCAAAGACCTTCTTACTTCAAATGACTACGGACAAAGTATAGACGATAAATCTATCACGGACTTTCTTAAAAAAACTTACTTTATTCCACGGACAAAGATGGCTTTTGAGCTTCTAAGGGAATTCCAGAGAAACAGAATACATATGGCAATAGTGGTGGATGAATACGGAAGGGTGGACGGACTTGTCACCATGGAGGACATTCTGGAAGTCCTTTTCGGAGAGATTGAAGATGAAACACAGATAGACATTAAGACCGAGCCAAAATTCAGCGGAAACTCTCTAATTCTCCCGGGTTCTATGAAGATAGAAGATTTTAATGAGGACTATCTTTTTATGGTTACAAGGTACGGTGGTTTAAAAAGGTTAGGCGAAATCCTTGAGCGCTCTATTCTGCCTCTGGAAGAAGAGCATGAAACTCTCGGCGGATTTATATTTAACCTTTTTGGCAGATTCCCTGTAGAGGGAGAATCAATAGTATTTGGCGGATTAAAGTTTACAGTCCAGAAAATTCAGAAGAAAAGAATTTCCGAGCTTAAAATAGAGGTCGCTGACGAGGGGGTATCAGATGTCGCTTGAGTTAGTGATACTATCAATTGTGCTACTGTTGATAATCCAGGCTTTTTTTGCCGGATCAGAAATTGCACTTATATCATGTGACAAAATAAAGATACGTTCCCTTGCCGATAGTGGTTCAAAAAGTGCAAGGCTGGTGTTAAATGCTTATGAAGACGTAGACAAGTTCCTCGGGACATCCCTTATTGGTATTAACCTTGCCCTGATTACAGCCACCCTGATATTAACTTTTTATATAGAAAAAACTTACGGAAAAAGCAGTGAGTTTTACACCGTAATTATTCTTTCACCTTTAATTGTAATATTCGGACAGGTGGTACCAAAAGCTGTTTTCCAGAGCAAGAGAAACAGTATCATCCTTTGGGTAATCTACCCGCTTTGGATAGCTTCCAGGATTTTTTACCCGATACTTATTATTGTGAGTCTGTTTACAGCCTTCCTGATGAGGCTGATAGGTAAGAATAAAAACAGCTCAATCACAAGGGACGAACTTCTGGATGTACTTGAAGGGGACAAGGAAAAACCAATTACCGATATTCATACAAGAATATTAAAAAGAATATTCGGATTTTCTGAAACCACAGTTGATGAAATCATGATACCACTTGTTAATATTGATGCACTCGACCGTGAATCCACAGTTGATGATGCGGTAAAACTTATAAAGAAAACGGGGCATACAAGGATACCCATATACGACGAACGTATTGATAATATTACTGCAATTCTTCATTCATTTTATTTGCTTGGAAATACAAACCCCGAAGAAAAGGTCAATAAATATGCCCTAAAACCATTTTATGTTCCCGAGTCAAAGCTGGTAAACGAACTTCTGGATGAGATGAAAGAAGGCCGGACAGGAATGGCTATTGTGGTCGACGAATACGGGGGAGCAGTTGGTGCAATTACCCTAGAAGATATACTTGAGGAAGTTGTCGGAGAAATTGAAGATGAATATGACAAGGGTTCAAGGCTTTGGAGAAAAACGGGCGAAAAAACATATTTAATTAACCCGATCGTGGAAATTGAGCAGATAAATGATGATATCGGGCTTGCCATACCCGAGGGTGAAGAATATGATACGCTCGGAGGTTTTTTACTTTACAAGTACGGCTCTTTTCCTAAAGTAGGTGAAAAAATAAAATTTGAAAATAAAACTTTTGAAATTTTAAAAGCCACTAACCGCTCTATTGATGAAGTAAAACTAAAGATAAAATAACTTAATTACACGGACTCAGTTTAGAAGATGTTTTTTAATTATATCTCTGTATATTTCGGGTGACTGTACACCGTGTACCCTGAATTCATTGAAGTAAATAGTTGGTACTCCCATAACCATCTGTTCGTCTGCTGATTTTTTATTTTCTTCTATCTGTTCTTTCATTGACCTTTGTCTCAGGCTTTCCTCAAGCTCGGATTCGTCAAGTCCGGCAGTTTTACCAATATTTAATACGGTCTCAATCTGGCCAATGTTTTCCTTTTGATTAAAAAAATAATCAAATGCGGTGGTGTGAAACGCTGTAAACCTGTTTTTTGTTTTTGCAAATTCAGATGCTTCAAGGCAAAGCCTCGAATTTGTAACAAAGCCGGGAAGCTTAACATCGAGGTTATCAATATCTGTTATCTCTTTTAATGTTTGTGCAAGGTGCTCGGTTTTTGGGGATTTTTTTCTAATTTTGCCTTCGGGCCTGAATTCCGGATGAATTTCAATACCTCTCCAGTCAATATCAAGATCAAATTCATCTGCAATCTGCATCATCCTTTTTGTACCTACATAACAAAACGGGCAGATATAGTCGAAGTAGAATGTTATGTTCATCAGTTCACCGGTATCTTTTCCATAAGGTACATAATAGACCCTTTTTCAGGGCCGGTCTGTGATTTAATAGTCATCTTATTTTCACTATTCATTAGTAGTGCACTCTGCTCACCGCTTTCTGTAATTTCCCATCCGGGCCTGTTATTTTCGTTGGTGTAAAAACTTCCAATACTCAATTTGTCCGTACCAGTCCTGAAAAGCCACACTGGCCTTTCGCCCGTACCAAAGGCAATACCTATTGTTTCCCCAACTCCGGGATAAATTACTACGCCCGTCTCCTCAAGTCTTTCCTTTGCACTGCTTTGAAACCACAAGATGCCTGCAAATAGCGGGATTAATATCAATACAACAAGAACAAAAAAGGATTTGGCTGCAAGCCCGAGTTTTTTGGAAGGTTTAATAAACCCCAGATGAAAACTGGTAATTGCAAGTACAACAGAGAAAAGCAAAAGTAATATTATAGATTTTTCCATTTTTTACTTCAGATCTTTTCCTTTCAACATTTTAAAAAAAGTTTTTCTGCCTGTTTTTTCTGTACCGAATGAGTTTATCATTTCTACATGATCTCCTTCTTTTTCACTATCAATTTTTATACCCCAGAGCGGTTGTGACCCATTGGGAAGGGCAGAATACCTGATATCACCTATAACGTCATCCATCCCCGGTGATATAACAAGAAAATCATTTGTAAAATTACGAAAGCGTTTTATATCGTTTATTTTTACAGGGTCGCTGTTATTACCCGGAATAGAATCATTGATAGTAAATTTTTGTATATTACTTCCCTGATAAAGTCTATCATTTTCAAAAATACCAATCCTCACGGCATCTACATGGAATTCATCCCCGGACAGGTATATGCTCCTCCAGAGTAAAAGATTACCCAGAGTTGGGTGGACAAGAATTTTTTGCACGGTATGGCCCCTCAGTGCTGCAGCATTTAATATCAACTCCTCCGCTTTTTGATGCTGATAGTAGCCAAATGACAGATACAGGATACAAAACAGTATTCCAATCCTTGAAAAATTTACTGTTTTTCTTTTAATTCCCATAATAACGAGTAACGCAAGGGTAATTGTAAAGACGGGGTCAACAACTGAAATAATACTCCATGCTATCCTGGCACCTGAAAAAGGCCGCAGGATTTCAGTGCCGTATGTTGTACAGGCGTCAAGTAGGCCATGGGTTGCGTAGCCAACTGTCGAATAAAGTAATATACGACTGAATTTTATATTTTTCCGGTAAATCATGCGGAAAATTATCGCAGCTATAAGGCCCCCTATTGGTATGAATATGAGTGAATGTGTAAATTGCCTGTGGTATTCGAGAGCTATCAGAGGATCAGCGGATGATCTGATAAAGATATCAATATCTGCAAGCATCCCTGCACCAAAACCAATTACTGCCGCCTTTCCCGACTCTTTTTTATTAGAAACGGCCTGCGAAAATACTGCACCGACAAGGCCCTGACTGAATGGGTCCATAATTATATTATTAAGTATGTTATATTTACATTCTAATTGTACTAAAATCTAATTAAAGAATAGTTTAAATGAAGGAGGCAGTAAATGGAACTTTTTGATACAATAGGAACAAGAAGAAGTGTAAGATTTTTTAAACCCTGGCAGGAAGTGGAGGAATGGAAAATTCAGATGATACTACAGTCAGCAAGGTATGCATCATGCCAGGGCAACTGTAATTCCACAGAAGCTATAGTAATCGACAAACGTACTTATCCGGAAGATAAATTTGAACAGATCGTAGAATGTGCTTCACCCTTTAACGAGATCCAGCTTAGGCAGGCACCTGTTATTATTGCGTGGCTTATTAATATGGATGCATGGTATAAGGAATTAATCCAGACATTCCAGGTACTGTTTCCTGCCCGTGCAATTACAGCAGCACACGGATGGACATTCAAACACCTGACCGAACAGACTTATCCAAGGCTTATGAGTTTTCCAAAAGATAAAGCCGAAGACCTGCTTAGAATTGAAGCAGGACAGGCAATTGCACATGCACTTCTTGCTGCTACCGAGCTTGGACTGGGTACCTGCCTTCTTGCTACCGGCAGAAAACCCACTGAGTTTCCCCAGGTACTCGGGACCCCTGAAAACATAGTCCCAATCTGGCTAATGGCTGTTGGATATTCTGCTGAGCAGCCGGGGCAAAGGCCCAGAAAAAGGTTCGACAGGCTTTTTCATTCCGGTGAATACGGAAAACCGCTTAAAGAAGACAAAGATGTAAGAAAAGAACTTGAAATGGAAGGTTTAATACAGCCAATGGATCCCCTCCCCGGAAGAGAAGAGGAGCTGAAACATCTCTGCAGAATGTTTGGTTTTACAGAAGATATGCCGGATATGCCGAAGGATAAAATCCTTGAGATGTATGAGGAAGATTCACCTTATTATGGAGAACTACCCCCGGGACTGGAAAAAAGAGGAGTATAGAATAGCGGCCCATATATTTTAACCGCATGCACTTGGTTATTAATATATATTCCGTTATCTTAATCACACAATGAAAAGACAGGCTACGGTAAACAGAAAAACAAAGGAAGTAAAATGCAGTATCACTTTAAACCTGGATGGGTCCGGCAAGTTTGATATTAAGACCGGTATACCATTCTTTAACCATATGCTTGAGCAATTTGCCAAACACGGCTATTTTGATTTAAAGATAAAAGCAATTGGTGATACCGAGATTGATTTTCATCACACAGTCGAAGATACGGGCATTGTACTTGGCGACGCCTTCGACAAAGCTCTTGGTGACAAGAAAGGAATAAGGCGATTTGCGCATGCTTCAGTCCCTTTTGATGACAGCCTCGTTTCTGTTACGCTTGACCTTAGCGGCAGGCCTTATTTTGTGTTCAGGGGAGAAATACCCAAATCAAAAGTCGGTGAGTTTGATGTGGAACTTGCAGAAGAATTTTTTAAGTCACTTGCAAGTTCGCTTAAGTGCAACCTGCATATTGAACTTAAATACGGTACTAACCTTCACCACAATATTGAGGCGATGTTTAAAGCAGTGGGGATTGCACTTGATGAAGCTACATCCATTGATACACGTTCCAAGGCAGTACCTTCTACCAAAGGCACACTCTGATGATATCAATTGTCGATTACGGCATGGGTAACCTGAGAAGTGTATCAAAGGCTTTTGAGACCCAGGGATTTGCCGTATCCATAACAAATGATCCGGAAGATATAAAAAATGCAAACGGTCTTGTTTTGCCGGGTGTAGGTGCGTTCGGGGAATGTATGGCGAACCTTGGAAGGCTTGGGCTTGTAGAGCCTATTAAAGAATATATAAAATCTGGCAGGCCGTTTCTGGGTATTTGCCTAGGGTTTCAGATTTTATTTGAAGAGAGTGAAGAGTCACCTGGTATAAGCGGACTCGGACTTTTTAAGGGAAGAGTTGTAAGGTTTCCGGATTTTGGTGAAAAAAGAATTAAGGTACCTCAAATGGGGTGGAACACTATAAACTTTGACAGCAGTTCGGCGGTCCTAAATAATATCCCTGAGGGCACATGGTTTTATTTTGTACATTCCTACTACGTAGACCCTGAAAAAAACGGGCTAAAATTAATTACCTCAAATTACGGAATTGATTTTACGGCCGCTGTAGAAAAAGAAAATATCTTTGCGTGCCAGTTTCACCCTGAAAAAAGCGGGAACCAGGGCCTTGAGATTGTTAAGAACTTTGCAAAACTTACCATCTGAAATTAATTTCTGTAAATTGCGTTATAAGCCCCATAACTTCTCAGAATTCTTTTTACGTAGTTTCTTGTTTCGGTAATTGGTATCTTTTCAATAAACTCGTCAAATTTGTAGTAGCCAATTGTATCTACCCATTCGGCAACCCTGTTTGGCCCGGCATTGTAGCTTGCAAGCCCAAGGGGTATCTCACCGTTATACCTGTCGAGTACTTTTCTCAGGTAAAAGGAGCCCAGCTCTACGTTTACTTCCGGCTCGAAAAGTTTGTTAAAGTTGTACTGCTGAATGCCTACTTCCCGGGCAGAATCATTAGCCGTACCGCTAATTAACTGCATAAGCCCTCTCGCATTTGAACTTGAAACAGCATCTTTGTTGTACCTGCTTTCTTCCCTGATAAGTGAGTAGACAAGCAAAACGTCATGGCCGTATTTATTGGAAAATCTAAATACCTCATCAGAATAGGGCTGGGGGTATTTATAGGGAAGGGCAGCCGGCGTGTCAATTTTCTCAAGCAGATTTACTGATTTGTAAATATTTCCGGCCCTGTTATAAAGCTGGCTGACTATTATAAGCTGGTAGTCACTTTGTGCCTTTTCTTCAAGTGCAAGAATTTCATTATTAGCATATTCGTAAATACCCATATTCGTAAACAGTACTGCTTTTTCATAGTTTGGGTTTTTAAGCGCTGCGTAGTTGTTAAGTTTCGTGTTTTGTACTTTGGCCTTATGGTCTATTTTTACCCGTGCTAAAAATGAGTGATAAGTGAACCTGTTGGAAAAGGCAAGAGACTCATAGATGTTGTAAGCATCTGCCTTATGGCCGAGCTTTTCAAGAGATTTTGCTTTCCAGTACGGAAAGCTCTGTGCATCAAAGGAGTTTTCGGGGTAAGAATATCCCGAAAAAATATCATAAGCATTCTGGTACTGCCCTTTTTTGTAATATATCCAGCCGAGGTTCCAGGCTGCATCCGGGGTTTTTTCATATGACGGGTACTCAGCAATAACTGTTTTATAGTAATTTGAAGCATTAGATACCCTTAGATTGCGTTGTTCGAGTTTGCCTGCTCTATACAGACCCATGGGTGCAAATTCACTTTTAGGATAACGTTCGTAAACAGACTGATATGCCTGGCGGGCCTGCTTAAATCTCCCGATTTTTTCATAGCTTCGGCCTTTCCAGTAAAGAGCTTCGGGGGTGTTTACAGAGTTGAATTTGGCAATTGCGCTTTCAAGCCTTCCGAGGTTGTACATGGATTTTGCAATTTTAAAGTTAATATCATCATTTGGCGGCAGCATCTTATATTCATCAATAGCATTATTCCAGCTTTTAAGGTTATAGAGGGCTTCTGCCCTTTGAAATCTTTCAGCACTTGTTGGATTAAACTGGAGACCATTATTATTGGCTATCTTAATAACCTTTACGGAAAAAGTGGACTGGGGGTAGTTTATCCAAACATTTTTATAAAGTTCGAAAGCTTCGTTTGTAAGGTCCTGTTCAAGCAGTATTTCACCAATGGCATCTGTATATATTGCCTTGTTCCATTCAGACTGTTCATTTTCCAATAAGGTACGGTAGGTGCTTATGGCATCCTGGTATTTACCCTGGCTCCTGTAAATTTCGGCAAGAGATGAAAGGGTATCAGTCAGGAGAGAGCTATCAGGATATTTTGAATATATTCTTTTATATTTCTTTTCAGCCTGCCTTTCCTTTCCCAGGTTTTTGTAAGAGCCGGCTTCAATATAGTAGATGTAATCAGTAATTAAAGGAAGCTGTTTTTCAAGTCCCCTAAGACTCTTTAATGTATTTTCATATTCCCCTGCTTTGTACTGGCAGTAAGCGGTCTTAAATCTTTCTTCTGGCCCTGAACCAGAGCTGTAAGTAAGCTGTGAGATACAGTTAATTTCACCTGCGGAAAGACCGGTGAGAGGCATAAAGCATAAGACAAATATTATTAGTAGTATTTTATTTTTATACATGTGAATTATCCGGATCAATATAGTCCCTTAAACCTTCTCCAAGCAGGTTAAATGAAAATGCTGTAATAAATATTGCAAGACTTGGAAAAATAATTAGGTGAGGGAATGTCCTGATTCCCTGCCAGCCGGTGCTTGCAAGTGTACCCCAGCTTGACTGTGGCGGAGCAATACCAAGTCCAAGGAAGCTTAAAGTTGATTCTGCAAGTATCGCGTATGGAATAGAAAAAGTTATGGTCACAATAATTGCACCCAGTATATTAGGCAGTATATGCCAGGCAAGTATTCTAGTGGGCCTTGCTCCAAGCGCCCTTGCTGATTCAACGTATTCATATGATTTTATCTGCAGCACGCTTCCCCTTACAATCCTTGCCACTCTCATCCAGGCGGTAAATCCAAGTGCAATAACTATTCCAAGTACTCCTTTTCCTATTAATAAAGTCAGAAGTACAATTACCAAAAGGTCGGGAAGGGAGTAGAAAACATCTACTATTCTCATAAGAAGTTCATCAGTCTTTCCGCCGAGGTATCCCGAAAATGCCCCATATGCAGTACCGACAATAAGAGCAATAAGAGCAGTGCCGAGGGCAACTGTAATAGAAACCCTGGATCCGTAAATCACCCTGCTCAGCATGTCCCTGCCTTCCTGGTCAGTTCCCATAAGGTGCTTTGAGCTTGGGGACTTCAGGGTATTTGTAAAATCGGCTTCATCATATGGATAGGGAGCTATATATGGTGCTGCTATAGCTATAAGCAGTATCAGTAATATAACAAAGGCGGAAATAATAATTTGAGTTTTTAGAAGCAATTTATTTGTATAATCTTAAAAAATTTGATTCCTAAAGTTTAAAGTATAAGAAAATCAATTCATAGGAATTTGTTCAGTTTTTTTCATATTTTGCCTTAATAACTGTTTTTATACCGCCCCTTACATTAAAATCACCTATGACTTCGGCCCTTACGGGGCTGCATTTTGAGACAATATCATCAAGTATTTTGTTAGTAACGTGTTCATGAAACTCACCGTGGTTTCGGTAAGAAAACATATATAGTTTTAGAGACTTTAGTTCTATACACAGCTTATCCGGGGTGTAGTTGATATGAATGGTTGCAAAGTCCGGCTGGCCCGTTTTGGGACAGACACATGTAAACTCCGGGCAGGATATTTCTATCTCATACTCCCTGTCGGGACACTGGTTTAAGAAAGTTTCTAGTATATCAGTCTGATTTTCACTCATATAGATAATTGTATCTGATCAGTTTTTTTCATCAAAAGACCACCTGTTTTTCTCCTTGTTGTATAAAAAATAGTCAATCAGACTTGTGAGCTGTTTGTCACTTAGGTCTTTGTGGTCAGGCATATGCGTAAACCTGAACTGAGACGGGTCTTTAATATAACTCTTAACAAAATCTGCATTCCTGTATTCAAGTATATTTTTCGGGGCGTTAAGGTCCGGGCCGATTTTACCGCCCTGTCCGTTTATGGAATGGCACCTCAGGCACCTTCCCTTAAAGAGTTCATATCCTTTATAAACACCCGAGTTTTTATCAGCAGATTTTGGTACAGTTTCAGGAAACTGGTCATTAAAGGTTACAAGGTTAATAGACTCCAGCTGCCACGGCCAGGGGTAGCCGTTTTTTGCTGTCTGGCCCTTACCCGTCCAGATAATATAAAAAGGGCCTGGATATGCCCCGGTAAAACTGATTGGCTCCCAATCCTGGTAGTCCAGGTCCCTGAAGACAATGTATCCGCCTTCGTTTTCCAGTTTTGAGATTACAGCAATTGATTCGTAGCCGTCATAGGCCCTGAATGTTAAGTCTGTAAAATCACCTAAATGCCATTTACTGCTGTATGCCAGATTTAATACGTCCTTTAATTTAAAGGCCTTATACTGTTTTTCTTTTTTATAGTAGGGATCATTAAGGGTGATTTTATATTGTTTTAATTCCTCCTTCATTATGCTTAGAGAAAGGATTTTTTCCTGTTTGTCTGATACCAGAATTTGGAGTTCAGGATTTTCATCCGCATAGGTAAATGAAGTAAGAACCAAAAGAATTAGAAAAAAAATGGAAAATATGTATTTATTTACCATAATAGTGAGTTAATATACTTGACTCGAAAAATTATTTAATAAATAATAATGTTTCCTTCTGGGGCATAGTATAATGGTAGTGCAACGGACTCTGAATCCGTAAGTCAAGGTTCGAATCCTTGTGCCCCAGCCATTTTTATATCTAATTATTTATCTTAAACCATTTTGGCATCCTAATTAATAGAATATATAAATATTGTTATATTTAAGTATAATAGTCCAAATTTATTCGTAGGTTATTTAATATGTAATTCTTTTAGTTATTAGGAGTGGAGATGATGAATTTAAAAAAATCCGTTTTTTTGTTTTTAATACCTGTTTATTTGTTTTTATTTACTTTTGAAGCATATGCCCAGCCGAGGGCCTACATTCCTAACAGGGATGCTGGAACAGTTTCAGTAGTTGATACATCTACAAATATGGTTGTTGATACTATTGCGGTTGGCTCCGAGCCAAACAGTGTAGTTGTCACACCAGATGGTACCAAGGTTTATATATCAAGGGGGACAATGAACGGCCAGGTAACGGTAATCCAGTCATCCGACAACAGCGTTCTAACAAATATCCCTGTGGGGATAAACCCTTCTGACATTGCAATAACCCCTGACGGTAGTTTTGTATATGTTACAAATTTTAATTCATTCACAGTCTCAAAGATTGATACATCAACTGATACAGTTGTAGACACTTTAAATGTTCCTTTTACAAACCAGTCCTGTAATCCAAGAGGGATTGTTGACCACCCAACTCTTGGGTTTTTATATGTAATCAGTATTTGCGATGTACTATATACAATTGATACCTC
The DNA here is from genome assembly GCA_029262335.1 of Deltaproteobacteria bacterium. Lineage (GTDB taxonomy): Bacteria > Desulfobacterota_D > UBA1144 > Nemesobacterales > JAJCZQ01 > JAJCZQ01. Next base: position 2,169 of record JAJCZQ010000035.1, on the reverse strand, counting down.
CGATGATTCATTTTTACCCGGTGCAAACAGGACTGCACTTACGGGGGCGAATGATCTTGACATTACTCCGGACGGAGCAAAATTATATGTTACAGACCGTGTTAATGCTTCAGTCCAGATCATTAATCTTACTGCCGGCGTTCCTCCTGCAACTGTAAGTAATACTGTATCTTTATCAAATGGTTTTTGTGAAGCCAACCCCCAGGACGTTGCTGTTGACCCGGATGGTGATACAGCCTGGGTTCTCACACAAACACAAAATTCAATGTCAGGTGGTTGTAACTTTCAGCCGATACCTTTTAACGGTGTAAGTTATGTACTTATAGATACAAATACTGATGCTTCTGTTTTAATAGGTGGTAATCTTCAAAATTTTTTCAATCTTGGATTTACACGAGACGGGATGTCATTCTATGCAATTAATTTTGGTGGGGGAGGATTCGCAAAAGAGATCCAGGCGCAATTGCCAATAGTTATACCTATGGAACAAATTGATCTGGATGATGGAGCAACTGCAAGGTCCCCTTATTTTATCGGGCCGGATATGTCTGACCTTACTGTAGAAAAATCAGGAAACGGCGCTGGTACTGTGACAAGTACACCTGCGGGTATAGACTGCGGTACGGACTGCACTGCTGTATTTCCAACTGATTCGGATGTAGACCTCTCTGCCGTACCCGATACGGGCTCCGAATTTACCATGTGGGACCAGGACTGCTCTGGGACCAACCCTGATACAACAATTACATTAATGACAACATCTGTATGTGAAGCGATTTTTTCTCTTGAGCAGTTTAATGTAAACGTTAACCTTGCCGGAACGGGAAGCGGTACTGTTACATCAAACCCTGCGGGGATAAACTGCCCGGGAACATGCAGTGATATGTTTGATTTCGGAAGTAATATAACGCTAACTGAATCAGCTAACGCAGACTCTGATTTTATTGGCTGGACAGGCGACCCGGAATGTACGGGCGGCGTAATTAATAATTTAACAGCTGATGTTACCTGCATTGCCACATTTGACCTCAAGATGTTTACACTAACTGCGAATAAAGCCGGAAACGGTACCGGGACTGTTACAAGTGCGCCGCCAGGTATTAACTGCGGCCCGGCATGTGGCAGTGAAAATTCAGATTTTGTTATAAACACAAACGTTACTCTTACCGCTGCACCAACCGCAGCAGATTCAGAGTTTGCAGGCTGGGGTGGCGACTGCGCAGCAGCGGGAAATAATCTAAACGCATCTGTTACAATGGACCAGGCAAGGACCTGCACAGCAAACTTTGCACTTCAGCAAAGGACCCTTACCGTTGATAAGACAGGTACTGGTGACGGGACTGTTACAAGTGCACCGCCAGGGATAAACTGCGGAGCGGGATGTACAACAGAGAACGCGGATTTCATAATCAATACAATGGTCACGCTTACAGCAGCAGCAGACGGAATATCGAGTTTTTCAGGATGGGGAGGGGCATGTGCCGCGGCAGGTACTAACGCATCAGCAACCGTGAATATGACAGATGCAATGACCTGTAGTGCTGATTTTACTCTTGAAGAAAGAACTCTAACTGTAAATAAATCCGGAAACGGTGATGGTACTGTAACAAGCAACCCCGCGGGGATAAACTGCGGCCCTGGATGTACGACAGATAACGCAATCTACATAATTAACACTATGGTTACTCTTACGGCAACTCCTGATGGGATTCAAATTTCGCAGGCTGGGATGGAGCATGTTCCGCGGCAGGAACCAGCCAGACAGCAACCGTAACGCTTGCTGATTCTGCAACATGTACGGCAGACTTTACACTGATTCAGTTTACAATATCCATAAGTATTGCAGGTGATGGTGAAGGAAGGGTAACCACAACCCCCGAAGGAATTAACTGCCCTGAGGACTGCACAGGAGAATTTGATACAGGCTCAGTTGTGGTACTTAATCCAATTCCTGATCTGGGCTCTGTGTTTACTGCATTTGCGGGAGACCCCGGCTGTTTTGAAGGTGAAATAATAGTTGGAAGTGACCTCTCATGTGTTGTTGTATTTGTACCCCAGGGAGGACTGTTAGATGGCGGTGAAGATGAATCTGACAGTGGCTGCAGCCTGGCTTCTGGTAAGATAGATATGAATTCTGCAGGGGCAAACCTGTTATTATTGTTACTGCCA
>JAJCZQ010000034.1 GCA_029262335.1 Deltaproteobacteria bacterium | reverse complement strand
ATGTTGTCAGTGCTGCATCTGCTGCTACAGGCATTGAAATCCAACCTGTTGTGAATGGTGTTGCTTCACATGCTAAAGGGGTCTGCGCCTCTACTTCTCTTAGGCCCATTACCACTGTCAGCATTAATACTAATATTGCTGATCCTACTATTCTTGATACTCGCATCTTACCCTCCTTCAATTGGCATTTTGTGCTTTTTTTAGTTTTTTGCATCTTTTTTTGCTCTTTTTTATTTATGATCCACTTGGCAAATCTTCTGAATCCTGCCACATTACATCCATACTGCCCCTGCCGTTACCGTTATTTAACCCTACAAACAATGCAAATGCATGATCTTCTCCATCATTGGTACTGTAGTCAATCTCAATCAACTCTACAACACCCTCAGAGTTTACATTGTTTGGACAAAGAAGCGGCGCTCCCTTTGAACTTGGAATTGCTTCATTTATACCGTATTCAAAGCTTGCAACACTTGCGTCACCTGAGTCCTCTAATATAGCAGGAAGAAGTGGGTTATCCTGGTCTGTACATGCGAATATTACGTTTCTGCATGAAAATGGAACTTCATTAAGGTCATAAATGTTAATGTCAAAGCTTGCCCAAATATTAGGGCCAACAGCTGATACTTCATCTGTAGTCACATCATCAAGCATTATTCCCACAACATCTGAAAGTGTTACACCGCTTTCTGTGTTATAGTTAAAGGTAAATTGATCAAAACTTGAATCAAAATCCTGTTCAGCAACCCCATTAAGATTGGTCCTGTACTCATAACCGTTGTTGTCTTCAATCCTAACATTACCAATAATACTTGTGAAAATATCAGAATTAGGGTCGCCACTTGTAACCACAATAATGCCGTATGCATCATCAGGAAGTACAACTCCGGAAGGATTACCGTCATTGGTCACAATATCTCTAAGGTTGTACACATGTGTGTCGTTAGGTGTATAGGCATCAAAGAAATTATTTTCATTACAAAGGTTTCCAACATTAAATACCTGTACATGAATTATGGTAGATTCAGCATCTTCAAGTATAGAGTTTGTTACCTGCACAAAGGTTTCCCTATCCCTTAAGTCAAAAAACCCGACCAACTGCGGATCTTCGGTGTCAGTCTCATTAACCGGTAGACCTGCATAACTGTTTACAGCAGCTAATGCAGTAAAAGCAAATATTAAAGTTAACAATCTAATCAATTTTTTCATCCTCCTGAGATGAATGTGAATTTATCTTTGACATAGAAATGGCAAATTGATGCAGATATTACATCATAATTGCGATTTATTGTCAAGACATTTAAATATTAAACTTCTTTTTATTTCTTAGTATACGTTTTCGGTCTTATTTGACTCACATATTTCCCTTACTTCGTCCTTTACAAGCTGGTCATCTTCCCAGACCCTCTCCCTTACTTTATGGCACTTTGTCTCTTCATTGTATTCTTCCGGGCTTGCCTCGATCCGCCTGTAGCCGTCTTCGCTCTCGTAACGTACGGGCCTTCCCTCTTCGACTGCTTCTTCGGCAGCTTTATTTGATATCTCGGCTATAGTCCCGCCGAAGGCAGCACCTAAGGCTCCGCCAATGACCGCACCCCTCCAGGGGTTATCGTCATCTATCAATGCACCGGCTGCAGCACCTACCGCTGCCCCGATACCTGCACCCTGCTGCGTATGCTGACTGCAGGACGTAATTAGTGGTGTTATAAAGAGTAGTGCAAAAAAAGGTAAAACTATGGAATAAAAATTCGTTTTTTTCATTTCATTCCTCCAAATAAAATTACTGTAAAATATTTAACTACAGTATATTTTAAAAAGTTTCAGATATGTACAGAAATTATAAAAAAAGTATTATATAGTATTAAACTTAAATCTTTGATTTCATTCGAAACGTATTACATTATATATATCGTCATATAAATCTTCGGAGAACCTATTGAAAAGAATTTTCAACATACTGAACAGTAACTTTCTTGTAATTATACTTATACCACTGTTACTGTCACTTTTCCTGATATTCAATAAACCCGCATACCAGCAGCAGTACCCAAAGGCCTATGACCTGCAGGTACTGCCGATAGTCCTCCAGTATCTTGACCGTTACTATGTAGATCCGCAAAAAATTGACCCGAATTTAATGTTAATAGAAGGCCTCAACAAACTTGAGAGCTCACTTGACGAGGTACTTGTCGATTTTAACGATCCCGAAAACAGTTCAGATTTTACTATCCAGGTAAACAACAACATAAAGGAATATAACAATCTCGAAATTTACGACCTCGAAAACGTCGGAGATGTAGTGCAGGACGTGTTTGCATTTGTAATCCCCCATCTTAAAAATGAAGACATAGAAACAATTGATATTGAATACGTACTCACAGATAAAATGCTCAAAACCCTTGACCAGCACTCCGGCATAATAACACCCGAAGTCTACAAGGAATTCATGATTGAGACCGAGGGTAGTTTCGGCGGCCTTGGAATAGTAATTGGCATTAGAGACGGGCAGCTTACAGTTATATCCCCAATAGAGGGTACGCCTGCATACCTTGCCGGTATAAAACCCAATGACAAAATAGTACAGATAGAAAATGAATCGACAATTAATATGTCACTCATTGAAGCTGTAAGTAAACTCAGGGGGAAAAAGGGGACCCCGGTAAACATCTTTGTATTAAGGGAATCATTTACAAATCCAAAAGAGTTTAAGATCACAAGAGATACAATCAGGATTGAAAGTGTTGAGGACTTTGTACTTGACGACAACATTCTTTATTTAAGGATTAGGGATTTTCAGAAAAACACCCTCCAGAGCCTTGCAGATGCAATCAAAAAACGCGGAAATAATATAAATGGAGTAATACTTGATCTCAGGGGCAATCCCGGAGGACTGCTTGACCAGGCAGAAAAGGTTTCTGATCTTTTTCTTTCTACCGGCACGGTAGTAACAACAAAAATCGGCAATTCCAAGAAAAGCTACAATGCAAAGTTTAGCCAGCCGGAATATGAGGGCGAGGTAGTAGTGCTCGTGGATTCCGGCAGTGCCAGCGCGTCAGAGATTGTTGCAGGGGCATTAAAGAACAACCAGCGTGCAATAATAATTGGTGAAAGGACTTTTGGTAAAGGTTCTGTCCAGCAGATATTTGATCTCAGGGACGGGTCCGCACTAAAACTCACAATTGCAAGCTACCTTACACCCGGAGACATATCCATCCAGGACATAGGAATAACACCGGACATTAAAATCAAACCAGCAATAATATCCGAAGAAGATGTTTTATACGGATATATAAATACAGGTGAGAAAGAGCCGGAAACAGAAGAGTCATTATATTATTTAAAATATCTGGATCAGCTCCCTGACCCCGAAAACGAAGAAACCCCCGAAGAAGCACTCTCTAAAGAAGAAAAGAAAATTAAAATTTCTGAAGATTTTTCAGTACGCCTTGCAAAAGAGATCCTGTTAAATACCGACACTACAAACAGTAAAGAAGTATTAAATACAAGCAATAAAGTTATATCCGGCATTAATCTTATCGAAGAAGAAAAAATTGAAGCCCGCTGGAAGGAGATCGGCATTGACTGGTCACGCGGGGATGCCCTTAACACTGATCCTGATATATCGGTAAGCATTTTACCGCAAAAACCTGAATTTAAAGCCGGGGATAAAAGTTCTGTAACTGTCTCAGTCACAAATAAAGGAAAAGAACCCATTCACAGGTTAATTGCGGCAACAGTTTCTGACAACCCGATATTTGACGGCAAGGAACTTATTTACGGACAGCTGCTTCCTGAACAAACAAGAAACTGGAAGATGAATTTTGAAATTCCAAAATGGGTAAACACCAGGAACGACAAAATAGATCTCAAATTTTTCCAGACCGACTACTCTGAAATTCCAGGGTCAAGTTTTGACATTACAACTATCGGCAATGACAAACCCCTGTTTGCATATAAATTTGAGATTGTAGATGACGGCAGGTTTGGCTCTACCGGAAACGGCAACGGCAAACCTGAAAGTGATGAAGAGTTTTCACTTGTATTTGATATTAAAAACATTGGACAGGGAGTGTCCGATAAAACAGTTGTAACACTAAAAAACCTCTCTGGCGATTCAGTGTTTCTTGAACTGGGAAGATTTGAATTTGATGATTTCAAACCAGGTTCCATTAATTCTGCACCTTTTCTTTTTAAGATCCTGGATAAAAATGTTAAGGATATAAAATTTGAATTAACTATTGTAGATGAAGTCTTCAGGGAAGTACTTACAAGCAAGATAGATATTTCCGGACTTCAGTCCATCGGCAAATTCAGTAAAGCTTCGGGGTCGGCAGTTGTAATTAAAGACAACACAGCACTTTTGGCGGGAGGGTTTGAATCTGCACCAATAATAGGGCTCAGCAACAAAACAACTGAGTTCGCACTCTTGGGATACAACAACGAATATGCCAAGGTAAGTTTAAGCAAAAACCAAAATGCATGGATAAACAAAAAGGGCATTACTCTTACCGAAAATGAAATAGCACTCGGTTCTGAAACACTGGTAAATGACATTTTTTACAGCCAGCCCAGGATTGATATCCTGAACACTCCTCTTACTACAAATGAAGACGAAATAATCCTGAGCGGCATAGTTAAGGATAACGACAAGATAGAAAACATATCTGTCTTCAAGGGCGAAGATAAAATAAAGCTTATTACACCCAATAAAAATAATCAGAGTTTTACCATAAAGCTGCAACTTGATGACGGTATTAATGTGTTTAATGTTATTGCCAAAGATTCACATGGATTATTTTCAAAGCAGACTGTCACAATAAGAAAATCCGATCTGTCCTGACACTTAATGTTTAAAACCATAATTCTACGATTGATTACAGGGGGGCTTGTACTTTTTTTCGTAGTCAGCCTTACATTTTTTCTAATAAGGTTTCTTCCCGGTGGGCCATTTGATGCAGAAAAAGACCTGCCTCCAAAAATAATGGAGAACCTTGAAAAAAAGTACCGGTTTGATGAGCCCGTATGGAAACAGTATTTAATATATGTAAACAATCTGGCACACGGTGATTTTGGCCCCTCTTACAAATATGTTGACCGCTCTGCAAATGAAATCATTGCAGACACATTTCCCGTATCGCTTCAGTTGGGCATAACGGCCCTGCTCATATCCCTTGTTTTTGGAATAAGCCTCGGCGTAGTTTCGTCCCTTTCCCCGAGAAGTTTTGCAGATTTTTTAACCGCGGTAATTTCCATATCACTTGTTTCAGTTCCTAATTTTGTAGTTGGCGCAATTCTTATCTATTTCTTTTCAATCAGGCTGGGCTGGTTTCCCGCGGCCCTGTGGGGAAGGCCCGAACACTACATACTGCCCGCTCTTACACTTGCAGCCGGCTCTACCGCCTATATAGCAAGACTTGTAAGGTCAAGCATGATCGAAGCTTCAAGGGAGCTATATGTCAGGACCGCTATGGCAAAAGGATTGAGCCGTATAAAAATTATATACAAACACATACTCAGGAACGCACTTATTCCTGTCACCACAGTGCTGGGGCCGATTTTTGCCTACCTTATAACAGGTTCATTTGTAGTCGAGCACATATTTGCCATACCGGGAATGGGAAGGTTCTTTGTATTTGCCGTATCAAACAGGGACTACTCAGTAGTGCTTGCAATAACCATCGTCTATACAATTATCCTGGTCCTGGCGAATTTAATTGTTGATGTGTTATACACCCGTCTTGACCCGAGAATAAGTTTTAACAAAAAAACATGAAAAACCTCAGACTCGAAATCGAATATATTGGCGCAAATTATAACGGCTGGCAAAAACAGCCCGGAAGGCCCACTGTCCAGCAGGCGGTAGAAGATGCGGTATTTACCATCACTGGAAAAAAATCTGTAATTTACGGGTCCGGAAGGACAGACTCTGGAGTACATGCACTTGCCCAGGTTGCAAACTTTAAAACCGACAGCCACCTTTCAATTCAACAGATGCAAAGAGCATTAAACTCCGTACTTCCCGATGACATAACAGTTTCAAAAGTAAAAAAAGTCCCACTTAAATTTCATTCGCAGTATGATTCAAAAAGCAAGATTTACGTATACACAATACTAAACCGTGACTACCCCTCGGCTCATTTGAAATACAGGACATGGCTTGTAAAGGATGCTCTTGATTTGGATAAAATGAAAAAAGCAGCAGACCACCTTCTGGGAACTCATGACTTTAAAGTATTTGCACATACTGGTCATTCTGTAAAAACCACTGTCAGGACAATTGTAAATACCAGGCTTAGAAAAAAGGGTGACATCATAGAATTTGAGATCGAAGGGACAGGTTTTTTAAAGAGAATGGTACGATTAATAATGGGCACAATTGTCCACGTGGGAAAAGGCAATATAACACCATCAGATTTTAAACAAATATTACATAACGGTGAAAAAACCAAGTATGTTATTTCCGCCCCTGCGGCGGGGCTTACACTAAAAAAAGTAAAATACTGACCAGGGGTTTAAAAAATGAAATTTATAAGATTTTCATCAGGCAGTTCCAAAGAACAGATCGGCATACTTAAGAACGAAAATGAGATTGTTGAAATCACAGGGGATATGTTTGGAGAATACAAAAAAACTGATAACGTATTCTCTCTTGATGATATAAAGGTCCTGCCACCTACATCACCCAGCAAAGTATTATGTGTAGGGCTCAATTACAGGGACCATGCCGCGGAAATGAATAAACCACTTCCACAGGCGCCCATGCTCTTTATGAAACCCAATACGGCAGTTATCGCTCATAACGAAGAAATTATTTACCCGTCACATATGTCAAAAAGAGTCGATTATGAAGGTGAGATTGCAGTTGTTATTGGCAGGGAAGCCTATATGGTAGAAGAGCAGGATGCTGAAGACTATATATTTGGTTATACATGCATAAATGATATAACAGCAAGGGATTTACAGAAAATTGATATTCAGTTTACAAGGGGAAAAGGTTTTAATACATTTGCACCATTTGGCCCGTTTATAGAAACCGAAATCTCACCCGACAACCTTGGAATTATGACCCTTTTAAATAATGAAGTAAAACAGGATTCCAATACTGACAATTTAATCTTTAAGGTTAAAACACTTGTGAGTTTTATTTCCAAAATTATGACGCTCCTTCCCGGTGATATTATTGCTACCGGCACACCTGCAGGTATTGGCCCGGTCAAACCCGGAGACAGGCTTGAGGTTAGGATCGAAGGGATAGGTTCACTCGTAAATCATGTTGTAGGCAATTAAAATTATTGGTTAAGTATAAATATTGCCTGCTGGTCCATAGGCGCAATCAATCCGTATCTTAAAGCTAATTTTGCAAGCTTCTTAGCTTTATCAGGCTCCCCGTATTGATGGTATATCTTTGCAAGGCCGAGATAAGCCCTGGCATATCTTTTATTATATTTAATTGCATCAAGAAAATAATCTTTTGCAATTCCGAGTTCCTTTTCTGCATTCTTCTTGATTCCATATGACAGGTAAATAATACCAAGATGGTAATACGATTTGTAAAACCTGGGGTTCTCTTCCACGGCATCAAGAAAAACCTGTTTGGCCTTGGAAGTCTGGCCCTTTTTTAAATACGCAATACCAAGATTATTTAATGCTACTGATTTCATAAGACTTGTGGTCTTCAAATCAGAGTTAAGGCTTGATTCAAGTATTTGAATCCCCTGGTCCAGGTCGTTGTTGTCTATATATGCCATACCAAGATTGATATGCGGGACAGCATCTTTTGTGTTCTTTGAAGCATCACTCCAGAATGAAATCCTGTCCTGCCAGACGCCCTGGCGGTATACAGTGAGAAAACTGAACACGAAAATCACAAGCACCATGGCAATCAATACCAGCTGTTCCATTTTTTTATATTCTTTTAATTTATAAAACAAAAATATCACGAGGAGTGAAAATGGCGCTATTGGCAGGTAAAGGTAACGTTCCGCAACAGGGGTCGTAGCGACCCTGGAAAAAGATATGATTACCGATGGCCCAAGTACAAGTAGCAGCCATAGTATACAAAAAGCCTTGAATCCGGATTTTTTGATATAAGAAATTATAAATACGTAAAAAAGAGCTATAAACGACAATATCGACAAAATAAACATAAATGCACTTTTTGGGTAGTTGCTGATAAAAGAGCTGAACCAAAAGGGGGCAATAAGTTTGTAGAAATAAAATATATAGCTAAGAAACATAGTCTTGATTACTGCAAAATATTTCATAAAACCTATATCCTGCACGGCTGATGAACCGGCACCGGCACGTTCTATAAAATCATTATTAACTTCAGGGACAATCACACCGCCGAACCTGTATCTTAAGAACAGATACAGTATCAGAATCCCAAAATAAGCCGCAAGTCTGAATAATGAGCCATTTTTAAATCTTTTATTTGAAATGTATTCATATGCCAAAATGCAAAAAGGGAATGCAACCGCGACTTCTTTTGAGAGAAGTGCAAGATAGAAAAATATGGATGCCAATATTATATAGATTGATTTTTTATCTGACCTAATATGCGCAAGGAAAGCCGCCAGGAAAAACATTGTACTGAGGATATCGGTCCTTCCGGCTATCCATGACACCGATTCGACATGCATGGGGTGCACTGCAAATATTAGTGCCGAAAAGAGGGCTATGTTTTCCCGTGCACGAATACCAAATTTTTTAAGAATTAACAAAAACAGGAAAAAAACAAGGACCGAGCAAACTGCATTAATTATTATATTTGTTAAGTGAAATCCTAAGGAATTGTCGCCCCAGATTTTATAATCATAATAGATGCTTAATTGAGATATAGGCCTGTAGTATGATTTTAATTTATTTTTCGAAGCTCTGGGTATAAGTGCTTTAAAGAAACTCCTGTTTTGAAATTTGTAATACTCTTTTTTTATCTGTATTACATCATCCCAGACAAAATCATTGTTAACAGAAGGGAGATAAATCAGGACCGACAATATAAATATAATAGCTGCAACCACAAGATTATTTTTAATAAGGGGCCTGTCCATCCGGAAAATATTAACAGCAAATAAACAAAAAAGCATTTAGATTTTCTTAACTATATAAATTATTCAGGTAGATTAGAGACCTTTAATTTTATATCAAGGAGTAAAAAATTGCCTAAAATACTAGTTATACCGGGTGACGGTATCGGAGTAGAAGTTACTGCTGTAAGTATTGATCTGTTAAATATTATTGAAAGAAAAAGCGGCACAAAATTTGAAATTGAAGAAGGCCTGTTTGGCGGCAGCTCTATTGACGCTCACGGCATACCACTCACAGATGAAGTAAAAGACAAGGCACTGGATTCTGATGCGGTACTTCTTGGCGCTGTCGGGGGGCCTAAATGGGAAAACCTTGAACACAGCCTCAAACCGGAAAGCGGCTTACTGACACTTAGAAAAGAGCTTGATGCATTTGCAAATTTAAGGCCCGCAATTGTTTACCCGGCACTGGTTGATGCATCCACATTGAAAAAAGAGATTGTGGAGGGTGTTGATATTATGGTGGTAAGGGAACTTACCGGCGGGATTTATTTTGGGCAGCCCCGGGGTATCGAACCAATTGCAGGTGGTGAACAAAAAGGCGTAAACACACTGCACTATACATCATCCGAGATTGAGAGAGTAGCAAGGGTTGCTTTCCAGATCGCTGAAAAAAGAAATAAACATGTCACTTCCATAGACAAATCCAATGTACTCGAATCAATGGTGCTTTGGAGGGATACGGTTACAGAACTCAGGGAAAAAGAATTTTCACACATCGAACTAGAACACCTTTACGTAGACAATGCTGCAATGCAGCTTATAAGAAGGCCAAAAACTTTTGACGTTATGCTGGCCGGTAATATGTTTGGTGATATAATCAGCGACGAAGCTGCACAGCTCACAGGATCACTCGGCATGCTCCCGTCAGCCAGTGTAGGGAATAAAGGGGCAATTTACGAACCGGTGCACGGCAGTGCGCCTGATATCGCCGGCCAAGACATTGCAAATCCTATTGCCTCAATTCTATCCCTTTCCATGATGCTTAAATATTCATTCAATATGGACAAAGAATCCGGCATGATTGAGCAGGCTGTTAAAAACACACTGGATAAGGGTTTTAGGACTGCGGACATATATCAGGAAGGTACAAATAAAGTTGGCTGCAGGGAAATAGGCAGTGCAATCTGCGGTGAATTTGAAAATTTATAATAAATTGTGACAATAACCCGGGATTTTTTAAAAGACCATAAAAAGTATATTAAGAATGAACTGCAGGATATAACTGAACAAATTGGGTCCGGTGCCGCAAGGCTCACAATATCCGGACTCACGGGAACTTCAAAATATTTTATAGCACACCTTATAAGCGGTTTACTTAAAAGGCCTTTTATTTTTATATCTGATACTTTTGACAGCGACCCTTTATTATCTGACAACTTTAACACCTTCTCCGAATTTAATGCCGAGATATTCGATAAAAAGAACTATTCAACAGAATCAGTTATTGGAAGCGGCAATTTAAAAAATACTTCTGAAAGAATATCTGCCCTTGTGTCCCTTGAACAAGGTAAAAATCTTATTATAAATTCTTCAGCCCTTTTTGAAAAAACAGTACCCGGAAAAAATTTATCTTCCGCTTCTATTGGACTTTCCAATAATCAAACAGTCTTGAGGGAAGATTTTATTGATTCGTTATTTAGCATTGGATTTAGAAAAAGCGAACAGGTCGAATATCAGGGCCAGTTTAGTACCAGAGGAGCTATAGTTGATATTTTTTCTCCCGTCCACTTAAATCCGGTAAGGGTCGAATTTTTGGGAGATTCTGTCAGGTCAATCAGATTTTTTGACCCTAAAACACAAAAATCAATAAACAAAACAGAAACGGTTACAGTCTTTCCGGCAAGTGAATTCATCTACCCCGATGACTTTGCCGGTATACAGAAAATAATTTACAATCACCTGATTGACTGTGATGTTTCACCAAACCTAAGAAATACAGTATTAAATATAGTTGAAGATAAAAAGTATATTGAACAGCTTGAATGGCTGACCCCTCTTATTCATAAATCACCTGATTCAGTCTTAAACCATACAGATGAAAAATACCTTGTATTCTTTGATCTAAACACCGACCTTGAGACCCTTTATACCAACAATCTTAAAGAACATGAAAAAACAGTTAACAGCAACAACAAATTTAACAGGCTTATCCCCGAAGCAGACCAGAATTTTATAACTTACACAAACCTTGAAAACATACTTGGCAGGTTTCAGTCGGTCTATTTTAATGACCTGCTTTCCAAATCAAAAAAGAATATCAAGTTTAGTTACGAACCAGGGCGTATAAAACCTTCAAAAAACGGGTCTCCCGTAAAAGTCTTTGCAGAAAAAATACAAAAACTAAAAGAAGAAAACTATTTAATTTATATCGTTACATATAATGAAAATGAACAAAACAAATTAAAGGAACTCCTTGCCGATTATAAGCTAAGCGGTATCAGATACTACACCGGGCCCCTGGAAAACGGCTTTATCTTAAATGATCTGAAAGTAGCCGTATTTACCGAATCCGACATTTCTGAAAAAGAAAAGAAAATGAGTTACCAGCTGCCCGAAGACATGTCCTCTGCCTTTATCTCCTCTTTCAGTGAATTAAAACAGGGTGATTATATAGTCCATAAACAGTTTGGAATTGGCATTTACAGGGGATTAAAAAAAATAGACCTTAACAGCTCCGAAGGGGATTTCATTGAGTGTGAATACCGCGGTGGTGACAAGATATATGTACCGGTCGAAAATTTAAAACTGGTACAAAAATTTATTGGTGACGGCAAAAAACCATCAGTAGACAAGCTTGGAAGCGACACATGGAAAAAAACTGTTAAAAAAGTAAAAAAATTAATTGAAACTATTGCAAAAGAACTTCTTGAACTTTATGCCAAAAGAAAAACTATAAAGGGATTTAGTTTTTCAAAAAGAGACCAGTGTTTCCGTGAATTTGAACTTGAGTTTAATTACGAAGAAACAAAAGACCAGGCAAGGTCTATAGATGAGGTAATAGCAGACATGGAGTCAGACAAGCCTATGGACAGGCTTATTTGCGGAGATGTTGGTTTCGGTAAAACAGAAGTTGCACTCCGGGCTGCCTTCAAAGCAACAATGGACGGGAAACAGGTTGCATTTCTTGTACCGACAACATTGCTTGCCAATCAGCATTACCTTACAACACTTGAAAGATTAAGCAGTTATCCCCTCAACATTGAAATGATTTCACGATTTAAATCTGCCAAAGAAACAAAAGAGATTATTGAAAAACTAAAAAACGGGAATATCGACATTGTTATTGGTACCCATAAACTTCTGGGAGACAAAATCAGCTTCCGGGACCTTGGCCTTGTAATAATTGATGAAGAACACAAATTCGGGGTAAAACATAAAGAAAAACTCAGGGCGATAAAAGAAGGGGTTGATGTATTATCACTCTCCGCCACACCTATACCACGTTCTTTGCAGCTGTCGCTTGCCGACATAAGGGACATTAGCGTTATAAAATCTCCTCCCGAGGGCAGGCTTCCGGTTGATGTATTTGTAAAGAACTACGATAAAGATGTTATAAGGGAAGTAATTTTAAACGAAATTAACCGCGGTGGTTCCGTATTTTTTGTTAACAACCGGATTGAATCTATTTTCAAAGTTGCCGAAGAACTTAAAGCCCTTATACCCGAGGCGTCTATTGCAGTTACTCATGGAAGGATGAAAGAACATGTGCTGGAGAAAAGTATAAGACAGTTTATTAACGGGGACATAAACCTCCTGATAACTACAGCCATTGTTGAATCGGGCCTTGATATTCAGCGCGCAAATACAATTATCGTAAATGATGCACATATGTTTGGTCTCGCAGATCTTTACCAGCTTAAGGGAAGAGTGGGCCGCGGAAAAACAAAAGCATTTGCCTATTTTCTTATACCCTCTCTTAAGACCTTAACTCCCGATGCATTAAAAAGGCTGACCAAGATTTCAGAGCTTCAGGAACTGGGTTCCGGGTTTAAGCTTGCTCTTTCCGACCTCGAGATAAGGGGGGCCGGCAATTTATTTGGGGAACAGCAGTCGGGAACAATCTCAAATGTGGGGCTTGAGCTCTATCTCGAACTGCTTCAAAACGCTATAAACACCCTTAAAGACGGTAAAGTCGAAGAAGACTACGAACCAGAGATCAAAAACTCCCAAAGGGCTTACATCCCGGAGAGTTATGTATACGACAGTTCGGAAAGGCTTTATTACTACAAAAAGATAACTTCCCTTAAAACCCTTTCTGAAATAAAAGAGTTCAGAAATGACCTCAGGGACAGATATGGAACTTTACCTAAGGAGCTGAAAACTCTGTTTATACTTACAGAAATAAAAGTAAGAATAAAAAAAATAAAAGTTTTAAAACTGGAAATTAAAGAAAGGTATTCAACAATGTTTTTCCGTCAGGATTCCATACACTTTCAAAAGTA
This sequence comes from Deltaproteobacteria bacterium, assembly GCA_029262335.1. Lineage (GTDB taxonomy): Bacteria > Desulfobacterota_D > UBA1144 > Nemesobacterales > JAJCZQ01 > JAJCZQ01. The sequence goes on along the minus strand of JAJCZQ010000034.1, from coordinate 9,446 downwards.
TAAACCAAGCGGCAAATTAACGGTTTATTATGAGCCTGAAGAAAAATTTAAAATCCTTGAGCAGAAAATAAATGAACTCAGGGCAGATAATTAACATTGATGAATTGATCAACATAAGATAGCTTATTAATACTTTTATCGGGAGTATACAAATGAAAAGAATATTAATTACAGCAGCAACAGTACTATTGATAGCAACTTCAATGAGTTTCGCAAGGGAACAGGTGGACAGGGTGGTACTCATTGTAAATGAAGATATTATTACGCTTACCGAGTTTATGAACGAGGCCAGGAAAAATGGAATTAACCTGGAAGAGGCAGGAATTGAGTACAAATTCCTTGAGCAGATTATAGATAAAACGATAGTTGAGCAGGAAGCCAAGCAGGCGGGTATCACTGTCTCAGATGAAGAGCTGGACTTTACACTTAAAGAAATTAAAGACCGTTATAAGCTGAATGAGACAGAAATGGAAAAAGCCCTTAAAAAACAGAACATGACAGAGGACAGCTTCAGGGAACAGTGGAGGTTCCAGATCCTGACTCAGAAATTAATGGAATCGAAGGTAAAAAACAATGTTGCTGTTACCGACCAGGAGATAAAGGAATATTACCAGCAAACATACGGTGATTACGAAGAAGGCGTAAGTGAGGTCCGTATTGCACATATTCTTATACTCAACAACACAACTGACGCACTACAGAAAGCAACTAAGATTGCAAACGAAGCCAAAGCAGGTGAAGACTTTCCAACACTTGCAAAAGAATACTCCCAGGACACAATGTCAGCTCAGAACGGCGGCGACCTTGGGTATTTTAAGAAAGGGGATTTAGTCGAATCTCTGGAGTTTGCTGTTCAGGACGTACAGATTAACGAAGTAGTCGGACCTGTAGAATCCCCCGGCGGTTATCACATAATCAAGGTACTGGATAAAAAAGATTCTAAAATAGGTATACCTCAAAGTTATTCAAACGAAATAAGAAATACTATCTATAGCAAAAAAGCTGAAGAGATGCTTAAGAACTATCTGACAAGTATCAAAGAAACAGCTTATATAGAAAGAAAGCTCTGATTACTCAGTTTCGTAAACATCTAAAGGCGGGCAGGTGCAGATGAGGTTTTTATCGCCAAGTGCATTGTTGATTCTTCCCACAGCCGGCCAGAACTTATTTTCTCTTATATACTGTAATGGATAATATGCTTTTTCAGCTGTGTAGGGGTATTTCCAGTCACCGGATATAAGTTCATCCACTGTGTGAGGTGAGTTCTTTAACACATTGTTATCTGCATTATAATCACCCTTTTCAATCTCGGAGATTTCATTTTTTATCTCAATCATCGCATCGCAAAACCTGTCCAGCTCATCAAGTGATTCACTCTCGGTAGGTTCTATCATCAGCGTACCGGGTACAGGCCATGACATAGTAGGTGCATGGAATCCATAATCCATAAGTCTTTTTGCAATGTCCTCTACATCCACATTAGCACTTTTTTTAAATGCTCTGAAATCGAGTATAAATTCATGTGCTACCCTGCCGTTATCCCCTTCATAAAGTACGGGATAGAATTTTTCGAGGCGGGTTTTCAGATAATTTGCATTAAGAATTGCATATTTAGTCGCGTCAGTTGACCCCTTTGCACCCAGCATTTTCAAATAGGCATAGGATATAAGCAGGATACTTGCACTACCCCACGGTGCGGCACTTACAGCGGGAATTGCTTTTTCCCCAATACCTAAATCCACTAACGAATGTCCGGGAAGATAAGGCGAGAGATGCTCTGCCACACAAATTGGCCCCATCCCGGGCCCTCCTCCGCCATGAGGGATACTAAAGGTTTTATGAAGATTGATATGACAGACATCTGCGCCAATAAAGCCCGGGCTTGTAAGGCCGACCTGGGCATTTAGATTGGCCCCGTCTACATAGACCTGGCCGCCGTTATCATGAACAATCTTAGTAACCTCTTTTATCTGGTTATCAAAAACGCCGTGAGTTGATGGATACGTAACCATTATGGAGGAAAGGTTTTGACTATATTTTTCACACTTTTTTATAAGATCCTCAATATCAATATTTCCCAGGCTGTCACATTTTACGACAACTACATCCATCCCTGCAATACTTGCACTTGCGGGATTAGTGCCGTGAGCTGAAGAAGGTACTAGGACTATATTCCTTTGTTCCTCTCCCTTATCTATATGATAGGCCCTGATTACCATAAGGCCGGCATACTCACCCTGTGCTCCGGAGTTTGGCTGCAATGAAGTTGCCGCAAGTCCCGATACTTCAGAAAGGAAACCCTCAAGTTCTTTAAACACATGCTGATAACCAAGCGTTTGTTCAAGCGGGGCAAAAGGGTGCTGGTTTGCAAACTCTGTCCAGCTTATTGGTATCATTTCGGATGTGGCATTGAGTTTCATGGTACATGAACCAAGTGGTATCATGGAATGAGTAAGTGAGAGATCTTTATTCTCAAGGCTTTTTATATACCTGAGTATTGTGGTCTCAGAATGATATGTATTAAATACAGGGTGCTCTAAATAATCCGATTTTCTTTTAAATCTGTCCGGGATTGAAATCTCGGGAATTTCCCTGATATTCTCTGTCTCATATCCTTTGTCTGCCGCGAGGGCAAATACATTTAATATATCAAGTATGTCTTCAGTGGAAGTCGTTTCATCTAACGAAATAAATACACTTCCGGGTTCATATCTTAAATTAATCCTGAAATTACGTGATTCATCTTTAATCCTATCGGCAAGGCCTTTGTCTTCACCCGATATATCTATCTTAAGGGTATCAAACAATACGTCATTACTCTGTATGTAGCCTATGCGTACCAGGTTTTTTTCCAGGAACTTAGCCTTGCTGTAAATCTTTGAAGCAATATCCCTTAACCCCTGAGATCCGTGATAAACACAGTACATACTTGTCATAATTGCCAAAAGTGCCTGTGCGGTGCAGATATTGGATGTGGCTTTTTCTCTTCTTATATGCTGCTCTCTGGTCTGTAGTGCCATACGATAAGCTTTCTTGCCGTTTTTATCCTGCGAAACACCAATTATCCTTCCAGGCATCTGCCTTTTGAATTCTTCCCTTGTAGCAAAATAGCCAGCGTTAGGGCCTCCATAACCCATGGGTACACCAAGCCTTTGGGTGGAACCAACAACAATATCAGCCCCAAGTTCACCCGGAGGTGTCAGGACTGCCAGGCTAAGAAGATCTGCAGCAAACACAACAGCTGCATTAATGCTGTGAAATTTATTGATTATTTCCGAGTAATCCTTAACACACCCATCAGCGTCCGGGTATTGAAAAAGTACCCCAAAAAAACTTTCATCTATCTCTGCTTCAGACACATTACCTATAACAAGTTCAATACCAAGGGGTTCTGATCTGGATTTTAATACATCAATTGTCTGAGGATAGCATTTATCAGAAACAAAAAACCTGTTGGCATTGCTTTTAACCAGTTCCCTTGGCCTGATACGGTGAGACATAGTCATCGCTTCGGCGGCAGAAGTTGCTTCGTCAAGAAGTGAAGCGTTAGCAACTTCCAAACCTGAGAGGTCACAGACCACAGTCTGGAAATTCAGGAGTGCTTCAAGCCTTCCCTGCGATATTTCTGCCTGATAAGGGGTGTACTGGGTATACCAGCCGGGATTTTCCAGAATATTCCTCGCAATCACAGAGGGAACAATACAGTTGTAATATCCAAGGCCAATATATGAATCATAAAGCCTGTTATGTTTGGCAATTTCCCAAATATTTTTTAAATACTGGTGTTCGGAATCAGCTTCGGGAATGTTGAGTTTCTTATCAAATGCTATATCGGATGGAATTGTCTGGTCAATAAGTTCATCGAGTGAATCAATCCCGAGAGCGTTAAGCATCTTCCGGGTATCGTCTTCAGAAGGCCCTATATGCCTGAATACAAAATCATCATGAGATGGTTTTTTCATGTTGGCTTACCAATTATAGTAAATATTTTCAAAAAAATGAACGGTAAAAATTAATTAAGCTAAGTAAAAATGGTTGAAATTATTCTTCAGCCTGGTTTTCAATAAAATCTGAATAACTTTCAGAATCTAAAAGTGTTTCCAGTTCGCTGGAGTCATAAGGTTTTACCCTGACAATCCACCCACTGCCGTAAGGATCCTCATTTATTATTTCAGGGGATTCAAGAAGTGCTTCATTAATCTCTATAATCTCGCCGGAAATTGGAGCATATAAATCAGACACTGATTTTGTAGACTCAATACCACCAAATGTATCGCCTATGGTAATATCATCGCCCTCTCCGGGCAGTTCCACAAAAACAATTTCACCAAGTGCATCCTGGGCATAGTCTGTAACACCTATTTCTACCCAGTCGTCATCAACCCTGGCCCATTCATGTTCTTCTGTATATTTTAGATCGTTTGGGATATCAACCATCTAAAATCTCCTTTTATATTTTTATTTGATAAAAGGGAGAGTTACTATTCTCGCCTTTCTCATATTATTTCTAATTTCTACCTGAATTTCACCACTATTTAAAGATTCACTTTTTATAAGTCCAAGTCCAATGGATTTGCCCAGGCTTGGAGATAATGTACCACTGGTAACATAACCCGCAAGACCATCTTTAATATATATTGGGTAACCGTTTCTAGGTATGCCCTTGTCAACCATTTCAAAACTTATTAATTTTCTTTTTTCACTGCTTTTTGCATATTCAAGAAGCGCTTTTTTTCCTATAAAATCATCGGCTTCGAGCTTAACATATCTGTCCAGGCCTGATTCAAGGGGGTTAATATCCTTATCAATTTCAAAACCGTAAAGGCTGTAACCCATCTCAAGCCTGAGGGTATCCCTAGCGCCAAGTCCGCACGGGGTTATCCCATACATAAGGCCTTCTTCAAAAAGCTTTTTCCACAGTGATGGCCCTTTGTCCCATGGGAGGAATATTTCATATCCCTCTTCGCCCGTATAGCCCGTTCTTGATACGAGCAGAACCGACCCGTTCCATTTAACATAATTAAAATAAAACTTTTTAATGAGTTCAATTTCGGAACCCAAAACTTTTACAAGAAGCTCCCGGGACTTTGGCCCCTGTACTGCCAGCTGGGAATAATTAAGACTCTCATCATTAACCGTTACATCAAATTTCTGCGAATGTGAAACAATCCATTCAAAATCTTTTTTAGAATTAGAGGCATTAACACAGAGAAAATACTCATCTCCGGAAATGCGGTAAATAATAATATCATCCACAGCACCGCCGCTTTCTTCACAAAGGATTGTATACTGCGCCTGGTTGTCTTTAACTATATTAAGGTCATTGGTAGTTAAGTACTGGCAAAATTCATGTGCCTGCCTGCCCTTGATTCTTATCTCTCCCATATGACTTACATCAAATACTCCGACACCATTTCTTACGGACATATGTTCATCTCTGATACCAGAATAAACAACGGGCATCTGCCATCCGGCAAAATCAACGATCTTGGAATTGTTTTCTTTGTGTATATCGTAAAGTGCGGTTTTTCTCATTTGGAATCATATGATTTAACAACAGAATTTTAAATTGTCAATTAAACCTTATTTTTAATTTGCTCGATTTGGTTAAAAATATATATATGAATAATGAGGTAAGGCTTAAAAAGATTTATAAAAAGCTTTTTGAAAATTACGGGGAACAAAAATGGTGGCCCGCAGACTCAAAACTTGAATGTGCAATAGGTGCAGTCCTTACTCAAAACACTTCCTGGCAAAATGTAGAAAAAGCAATAATTAATATTAAATCTGTTATGGAAATCACTGTAGAAAACCTTTCAGCTATATCAGCTAATGAGCTTTCACTTTTAATAAGGCCATCGGGTTTTTACAGGCAGAAAGCGGAGAGAATAAAACGGGTTATCGAATTTATAAATACACGGTATGAAGGAAAGATAGACAAGATGGAAGATGATAATATTTTAGACCTTCGCAGGGGCCTGCTTTCAATAAACGGCATAGGCCCAGAGACTGCTGACTGCATAGTTCTTTACGCGGCAAAAAAGCCGGTATTTGTAATTGACAAGTATACATATCGACTGCTTTACAGGCATGGGTTTGTTGAAAGGGAGACAAGCTACCAGGAAATGCAGGATCTTTTTACGGACAACCTGGATAATGAACAGGTGCTATTTGGCGAGTACCATGCTTTGATTGTGGAAGTTGGGAAAAATCACTGCAAAAAAAGGGCAGCCTGTGAAGGATGCCCCGTTAATTTTGATACACATAAATTTAGTTTTGAAATTATCTAGTTTGCTGCAGCCTTTGCAGTATCAACAACAGCCTTAAAACCCTGAGGGTCTCTTATTGCAAGTTCGGAAAGTGATTTCCTGTCAAGATCTATCTCTGCTTTCTTAAGTGCAGCAATAAATTTGCTGTATGAAAGGTCAAATGGACGGACTGCAGCATTTATTCTTACAATCCACAGTCTCCTGAAATCTCTTTTCTTCTGTCTTCTGTCCCTGTAAGCATAAGCCAGGGCCCTGAGTAATGTTTCCTTGGCCCTTCTGATATTGTTCTTTCTTCTGCCCCAATAACCCTTGGCCTGTTTTAGAATTCTTTTTCTTCTTTTCCTGGATGCAACACTTTTTTTAACTCTCATAACTAACTCCCATTAATTTTGTACTAGGCATACGGTACATATTTTTTAATTTTCTTTGCCTCGTCCCCGTCAAGAAAAACTGTTTCGTTCAGTCCTCTTTTCCTTTTAGAGTTCTTTTTTACGTTAAGGTGACTCCCGCCACCTTTATTTCTTTTGACTTTACCATTTGCTGTAATTTTGAACCTCTTTGCAGCACTCCGGTTTGTTTTCATTTTTACTTTTGCCATTTTCCTACCTCAACTATTTTTTTGCCGGTGATAACACCATTAATAAATTTTTACCTTCCATTTTTGGTTCCATATCAATTGTACATATCTCTTTTAATTCTTCATAAACATTGTTGGCCAGCCTTCTGCCGAGCTCGGGGTGAACAATCTCCCTGCCCCTGAAAAATATTCTGACCCTGATTTTATGGCCATCTTCAAGAAACCCTCTTATATGGTTCAATTTGACGTTTAAATCATGAATTCCAATATTAGGCCTTAGTTTTATTTCCTTAAGACTTAGGGTTTTTTGTTTTTTTGCTGCCTGCTGTTTTTTTAATTCGTATTTATACTTTCCAAAATCCATGAGCTTGCATACCGGGGGATCAGCATTTGCAGCAACTTCAACTAAATCTACGCCCTGCTCTTCCGCTTTACTTAAAGCATCCCGAATATTTAAAACACCCAACGGAGCACCATCTACATCCACAAGCCTGACTTCCGATGCCCTAATGCGGCCATTTATCCTTACTTCGGGAGTTCTTGGCTGTGCCCTACCTCTGAATCTGGCTATATTAGTCTACCTCCGGGGTATTAGATGGATTATTTTCTTTCTTTATCATATCAATAAATTCGTCTACGCTCATTGCATCTAAACTGTCACTCCCGTATTTCCTGGGTGCAACAGAACCGCTTTCCATTTCATTAGTGCCGATAACAAGGAGATACGGTATTTTGAGTAACTGAGCTTCCCTCACCTTATAACCAAGTTTCTCATTTCTAAAATCTTTTTCAACCCTAAAATTCAGGGCCTTTAATTTCTCGTACACTTCTGATGCATAATTATCATGCTCATCTGCAACAGTTGCAATCCTTATTTGTTCCGGACTGAGCCAAAATGGGAACGCCCCACCGTAATGCTCAATCAGTATTCCGAAGAATCTTTCGATCGATCCGAATATCGCCCTGTGAATCATTATAGGTGTATGACGAGCATTATCATCACCTACAAAACTCATATCAAATCTTTTAGGGAGGTTAAAATCTACCTGAACAGTTGAGCACTGCCAAGATCTGCCAATAACATCTTTTATTTTAAGGTCTATCTTGGGTCCGTAGAATGCCCCGCCGCCTTCGTCTATTTCATAGTCAAGGCCGAGGGATGCAAGTGCATCTTTAATGGCATTTGTAGCTCTTTCCCAGTCTTCTTCACTTCCTACAAATTTCTTGGGTCTTGTTGACAGGTATATTTCATAATCATTAAATCCAAAAGTTTTTAGAAAAGATGTGGTTAAATTCATTACCCCGAGTACTTCGCTTTCAATCTGTTCGGGCATGCAGAAGATATGTGCATCATCCTGCGAAAATCCTCTTACTCTCAGAAGTCCGTGTAGTACCCCCGATCTTTCATACCTGTATACAGTCCCCAGCTCTCCCCATCTAAGCGGAAGGTCACGGTAACTGCGTATTTTTGTTTTATAGATCATAATATGAAACGGGCAGTTCATGGGCTTGATCTGGTATTCCTGGTTATCAAGTTCCATGGGAGAAAACATATTCTCACTATAAAAATCCGTATGGCCGCTTATTTTCCAAAGGTCGAGTTTTGCAACATGCGGTGTATACACAAGTTCGTAACCTGCTTTTTCATGTTCCTCGCGCCAGAAATCCTCTGTGATTTTTCTGATCTTGGAGCCTCTTGGGTGCCAAAGCACCAGGCCCGGGCCAATCTCGTCCTGAATACTAAACAGGTCAAGTTCCTTTCCTAGTTTGCGGTGGTCTCTTTTCTTGGCTTCTTCGAGCTGGTTAAGATGTTTTTTTAGTTCTTTCCTGTCCCAGAATGCAGTGCCGTAAATTCTCTGGAGCATGGGATTATTCTCATTTCCCCTCCAGTATGCACCGGCTGAGCTTGTAAGTTTAAAAGATTTAATAAGTCCTGTTGAAGGCGCATGTGGCCCCCGGCAAAGGTCGTACCAAGTTTCCTGGTCATAGAGTGTAATATTCTCAGCATCGGGCAGGTCCTCAATTATTTCGACCTTATAGCTCTCGCCATTCTTGGTAAATAGTTCAATTGCTTCTTCCCTGGATATGATTTTTCTAGTGAGAGGTTTATTTTCCTTTATGATCTCTCCCATCTTCTCTTCGATCTTTTCAAGGTCCTCAGGATTAAAACCCCTTGGAAAATCATAATCATAGTAAAACCCGTTCTCTATTACCGGCCCTATTGTTACCTTGGCTTCGGGAAAAAGTGATTGTACGGCTTCGGCCATAACATGTGCTGCGGTATGCCTTATTAAATTCAGCCCGTCCTTCGATCCGTTCTTAACAGGTTCAATGTCAGAATCTTCTTCCACGTTATGCCAGAAATCTACCAATATCCCGTTAACTTTTGCACCGATACACTTTTCCTTAATTCCAAATGAATCAAGTATATCGCCAACCGATAATCCGGGTGAAAACTTTTTTTCTTCAGTACCTTTTATATTAATTTTCATAAATATATATTCCAACGCATGGTGAGCACGGCAGGATTTGAACCAGCGACCTCTTGCATGTCAAGCAAGCGCTCTTCCCCTGAGCTACGCGCTCCCGGAAAAAATAAG
>JAJCZQ010000033.1 GCA_029262335.1 Deltaproteobacteria bacterium | reverse complement strand
ATTTATTGCTTTTGAAGATGAAAATTCTATAAACTCAAAATATGTAATTTCAATGGACCCGCTTGACGGTTCTTCGAATATAGATGTAAACGTGTCTGTAGGGACCATATTCACAATCTACAAGAGAAAATCGGGGTTTCTCGGAAAACCATGCAGACTCGAGGACTTCCTGCAGAAAGGCACAAGCCAGGTGGCTGCCGGATACATAATCTACGGGTCATCCACCATGCTTGTATAGACGGCCGGGCACGGTGTAAACGGATTTACACTCGACCCGTCAATCGGTGAATTTTGCCTTTCGCATCCTAATATAAAGATCCCAAAGAAAGGCCAGTTCTATTCCTACAATCACGGCAATTATACAAAATTTAGTGACGGCATAAGAAAATATGTGGACCACTGCTTTAAGGAAACTGCAAACGGGACTTCTTACGGATACCGTTATGTTGGGTCTATGGTTGCTGATATTCACAGGAACCTGCTTAAGGGTGGTATTTTCATGTATCCAAAAACCTCGGATTCAGCAGATGGTAAGTTAAGACTAGTTTATGAATGCAACCCGATGGCTTATATTGTCGAACAGGCCGGCGGCAGGGCCACAAACGGAAAAGAAAGAATTATGGAAATACAGCCCAAGAAACTACACCAGAGGACACCTATCTTTATAGGTTCTGAAGACATGGTGCTTGAAGCTGAAAAGTATTTATAAATTTCTATTCAGGATTTAAATCCAAATTTAAAATCATGGGCAAAGACTTACTCGAAAAAACAAACTTTATAGACCTTCCTGACCCTTTTCGGGGAAAAGTGAGAGACATATTTGATCTTGGTAACAGGCTGATAATAGTCACAACCGACAGGATTTCAGCTTATGACTTTATCCTTGCCAACGGAATACCCGGTAAGGGAAAGGTGCTAAACAGGATTTCAGAGTTTTGGTTCGGAAAGACCGGCAGTATTGTAGACAATCACCTTATATCAAGTGACGTAGACGATTTTCCTCACGAGTTTCACAAGTATGCAGATGAACTTGAAGGCAGAAGTATGCTAGTGAAAAAAACAAAACCCCTCGAGATAGAATGCATAGTAAGGGGATATCTTTCAGGTTCGGGCTGGAACGAATACAAAGAGACCGGAACAGTGTGCGGTATTGCCCTGCCGGACGGACTACTTGAATCATCGAAGCTTGATAAACCGGTATTTACTCCTTCCACAAAGGCTGTGGACGGTGACCATGATGAAAACATATCATTTGAAAAAGCATGCGAGATTATCGGGGAAGGTCTTGCTGAAAAGGTAAGGGAAATAAGTATTAATATCTACAGTATGGCAAGAGACTACGCAATAAATAAAGGCATTATAATTGCGGACACCAAGTTTGAATTCGGGATAGAAGAAGATACAGGGAAACTTATCCTGATTGACGAAGTACTCACCCCGGATTCTTCGAGATTCTGGCCCGCAAATGATTATGGCCCGGGCAGAGGGCAGAAAAGTTTTGATAAACAGTTTGTCAGGGACTATCTTAACTCCATAGACTGGGACAGGAAACCACCTGCGCCAAAGCTTCCGGAAGACATAGTACAAAAAACAAAAGAAAAATATGAATCAATGATTGGCTACCTCATAAATGACTGAAGAAGTAAAATCCCCCTGCAATGAACTTTGCCTGATTGATGAGGACTCCGGGCTTTGTATAGGCTGCCTCCGGACAAGCGAAGAGATTGCATCATGGTCAACATACACCAACGAACAAAAAACAAATATACTTAACAAAATTAAGACCAGGACTACGGATTAATATATTATGAAAATCAGCGTACTCGGATGCGGGTGGCTCGGGCTGCCGCTGGCAATTGAATTTATAAAAAAAGGCCACAGCGTAAAAGGGTCTACACGTGACCCCGATAAAATCGGCCTTATTAAAGAAAAGGGAGTAAATCCATTTTTACTCGAACTTTCACCAGAACTAATTTGTGAAAACCCGGAGGAGTTTTTTGATTCTGAAATCCTGATACTAAACATTCCGCCTGCAAGGCGTGATGATATTGTCGAGTTTCACCCGGCACAGATCCAAAGTATTATCAATGCGGCTAACAGTTCACGTGTAAAAAATGTGATTTTCACAAGCTCGACTTCCGTTTATCCCGAACTTAACAGGGAAGTTTCAGAGGAAGAAACGGCGGAGCCGGCGAAAAATTCGGGCAAGGCCCTCAGGATTGCAGAAAATATGCTGCTTGATGAGAAGGGATTTAAAACCACAGTGCTTCGTCTTGCGGGGCTTGTGGGTTATGACAGGAACCCAAGGAATTTTTTAAAGAAAAGAAGGGTAATTCATAAGATAAATACCCCGGTCAACCTGATACACCAGGATGACTGTATAGGCGTGATAATGGAAGTAATAAACAAGGGTATTTGGGGAGAAATATTTAACGTATGCTGTGATAACCACCCTAAAAGAATAGATTTTTATAAAAGTGAAGCCGAAAGGGCAGGCCTTGAGCTTGAAAATATTGATGATATGGAGACAGCTGATTATAAGCTTGTAAGCAACAAAAAACTGAAAGATGCCCTTAATTACAGTCTTAAATTCCCTGACCCTCTAAATATGGAATAAATGCATATTTAGCAATATGAAGTTATAATTACTTGTCTAAATGGAAACAACCTTAAATCTAACCGAAGCTACAAAAGAGATAGAACTCGACAATTCCAGTGTTGTAAAAATTCTTTACGGAGAATTGAACACCAATCTCAAGGATATTGAGAACCTTTACAATATTAAGGTCCACTCAAGGGGTACTAAACTTGTACTTAAAGGGAAAGAAGAAAACCTGGATGAAGCGGAAAACCTGATTCAGTCTGTTTACCGGCTTATCGAAAAGGGCTATGTCCCTGACCCCGGTGACCTGGAACTCGCATCGAGGGTACTTAAAGAAAGTACAACCAGCCTTGAGGAAATATTTCTCGATACAGTTTGTATTTCAATCAGAAAAAAAATAATCACACCCAAGAGTGTAAATCAAAAAGTCTATATCGAAGCCATCAGGAAAAATGATATTGTCTTTGGTATCGGCCCGGCAGGTACGGGAAAAACATACCTCGCTATGTCGATGGCTGTCGCCGCATTTTTAAATAAAAAGGTAAACAGGATTATACTTGCACGGCCCGCTGTGGAAGCGGGAGAAAAACTCGGCTTTCTGCCGGGTGACCTTTACCAGAAAGTAGACCCATATCTAAGGCCCCTGTTTGATGCTCTTTATGAAATGATGGACTATGAAAAGGCCTCGAGGCTTATTGAAAAAGGTGTGATTGAGATAGTACCGCTTGCGTTTATGAGGGGAAGGACGCTCAATGATGCATTCGTGATACTGGATGAAGCACAAAACACCACTTCCACACAGATGAAGATGTTTTTAACAAGGCTTGGGTTCAGTTCCAAAGCGGTAATAACAGGTGATATTACCCAGATAGATTTAGCCGAAAATGATAAATCGGGACTAATTGACGCAAAAAATATTTTAAGGAACATTAACGGAATAGAGTTCGTATATTTTAGTAAAACTGATGTTGTAAGGCATCCTCTTGTGAGGAAAATTATTGAGGCTTATGACAATTCAGAATAATTTGATTGTTTTTATAAAAGATCAGGTTAAATTATTTTTCCGGAGTTAACTATGAAAAAAATTATTTTATCTACTATATTAATCGCTGCTTTATTCAGTGCATGCAATAAGGAATGGAAAGACCCTAATGATACAATGCCTGCAACCAAGCTTTCTATTATCACACTGCTTGCAGCGCCCACTGTGTATGACGGCGCAGGCGTTAACGTAAGAGGTATGGTTTGGGACATTGTGCATGACGACCTTGTGTATTCAAATGACGGGTATATAGAAACAAAGTCTTTTGTGGTGTTTAAAGTATCCAACCAGGAAGGAAACTTTGTAAATGTTTACACAGAAACGATGGATGAAGTGCAGGAAGGTGACCTTGTAGAAGTAGTTGGAATATACAGAAGGAATTTTGAATCAGAACTCAGAAATTATACCAACGAAATTGAAGCAAAGAAAATCAGAGTAATAAAGTCAATGAAGCATAAATACGAGGATAGCTAAGACTGTTTAATCTCAAGCTTGTTTTTTTCAATAATTTTTTCTCTTGATGGCCCTACTGAAATAAGCCACACTGGTACCCCGGTGTACTCTTCTACTTTGTTTATATAATCAATTGCCTGTTTTGGCAGGTCGTTAAATTCAGTGATATCACAAATATCACAGTTCCAGCCTTCAAATTCTTCGTATACCGGCTCACAGTTTTCAAGCGTATCAAGGTCAGATGGGAAATAGTCTATTTTTTTGCCTTTATATGTATAGCCGGTGCATATTTTTATTGTTTTAAAATTGGATAAAACATCGAGTTTGGTAAGGGCAATAGAGGTCAGGCCGTTTACCATAACGGAATAGTTAAGTGCAACTATATCAAGCCAGCCGCACCTTCTTGACCTTCCCGTAGTAGCGCCAAATTCCCCGCCTTCTTCCCGGAGTTTGTTTTCAAGGTCCCCGTATTCTTCCGATGGGAACGGGCCTTCTCCGACTCTTGTAGTATATGCTTTTACCACGCCTACAATGTGGTCAATAACCATTGGGCTTACGCCGCTTCCTACAGTAACTCCTCCGGACCCTGCATTGGAGGAGGTTACAAACGGGTATGTACCAAAATCAATATCCAGAAGTGTTCCCTGTGCACCTTCAAAAAGCACAGATTTACCATCAGCAATGTACTTGTTCAAAAGCCTGGAGGTATCTGTAATGTAAGGTTCGAGGTATCTGCCGTATTCAAGGTATTCCTCGTAAATTTCATCTGCATCAAGAGGCTCGGATTCGAGGACTTTTGTAATATAAAGGTTTCTTTCGTTTATTATTTCATCAAGTCTGTTACGGAAATGTTCAGGCTCCAGAAGGTCAGCAAGTCTTATACCGCGCCTTGCATACTTGTCTTCATATACCGGGCCAATGCCCCTTCCGGTAGTACCGATCTTGGTATTTCCCTTGAGCATTTCCCTTCCAATGTCGATTTTTCGGTGATAAGGCATTATTACATGCGAACGGTTGCTGAGCTTAAAGTTGTCGGGGCCGATATGGTATCCGGAAGCCCTTAGGCCTTCCATCTCTTCTATAAGAATTTTAGGGTCGACTACAACACCGTTTGCAATTATGGATACTTTGCCATCCCGGAGTATCCCGGATGGTATGTGATGAAGAATGATTTTTTTATCATCGAAGACAATTGTATGGCCGGCATTATTTCCGCCCTGGTACCTTACGATGACATCAACTTCATTGGAGATCAGATCGACTACACGCCCCTTTCCCTCGTCACCCCACTGCGAACCGACTACAACAAGGTTGGACAATCTTAGAATCCTCCCTTTAGAAGTTCCTCAAGGTTTGAAAATTCCCTTTTAACGCCGCTTCTTGATTCAATGAGTTTTAGTTTTTTCTGTGTTTCAATAATGATCTTGCCGTAGGAAGTTAAAGAACTTACTGCGTTGAGTTTAGCAGCTTCCTTGCTGCCGTTAACTTCCAGGATTACTTTGAAACCACTGGACCTTAACCACTGTGTCAGCTGGATTGCTTCCTTTCTGAGCTTTATGGATTTAGGGGTTACAATAAAATGGACCTGGTTGTCATCAAGGTGCTGTTTTGTTACAGACATCAACTCTTCCATGTCTATTGCAAAACCTGTTGCAGGTGCATCGTAACCGTATTTTTTGACAAGGCTGTCATACCGGCCTCCAATAAGGAGCGGGCTTGAAGCATCGGGAGATATTATTTCAAAAGTTATCCCGGTGTAGTAGTTAAATCCCCTTATGTCTCCAATATCAATTGTGAGGTTACAGTTGAGTTTGTATTCCTCTACTATTTCGAGGACTTTTTCCAGTTCTGTAATTTCTTTTTTAAATATACTTTTTTCTTTAACTCTTTTTAAAAGTTTAGGGTTGTTTTCAAGGTTGCAAAAATCAATTATCAGCGTTGTTGTTTCTTTATCAAATTTGGATTTTTTTAATATACTGCTGATGTTTTCAAACTGTTTTGCCTTCAAGGCTTGCCTGAATTCAGCTTCCAGATCTCCAAGTCTTGAAAAAATTGAACGAAGTATGCCGCTGTGTCCAATATCAAGTACAAGGTTTTTAAGGCCAAGTTTCTGTAAGGATTTAATTGCCAGTGCAATAGTCTCAGCATCGCATTCCGGTGACTTTGCTCCAATCAGCTCACATCCCGCCTGGAATATTTCACGTTCCTTGCCGCTTCCCTTTTCTTCAAACCTTACAATTCGTCCACTGTAACAGAGCCTTAAAGGATGTTCCTTACCTTTTAATCTTGTTGCTACTATTCTTCCTATCTGCGGGGTGATGTCGGGCCTTAGTGCCACAATATCTCCTGTAGAAGGATCAACAAACTTCATGACCTTGGATTTGAGTTCTTCGCCCAAACCAATTGTTATGGTGTCGAGATATTCAAACAGGGGTGTTACTACCCTTTTATATCCCCACCTGGAGAACTCTTCCAGTAACTCTTCTTCTACCCTTCTCAGCTCTTCTGCCTGTTGGGGCCCAAAATCTTTTACCCCTTGGGGCAGTTTTAAGTGCATGCTCATTAGAATTTAACCTGTGTTACTGAAATAATATCCGGTAATACGGATAGTTTGCTCATCAGCTCTTCTGAAAGCGGGGAGTCAACGTTTGTAAATACTATTGCCCTTCCTCCGATCTTCTCTCGTCCAAGATGCATAAGCCCTATGTTTACGCCTTTATCTCCCAGCAGTGATGTCATGGAACCGATAAAGCCGGGTTTGTCATAATTTTCACTTACAAGGAGATGGCCCTGTGGCACTACATCTACTGACATGCCGTTAACCCAGACAAGTCTTGGTTCTCCTTTCCCGTAAACTGTACCTGATACTCCCGTTTTTCCTTCAGCGGTAGTCACGGACATGTTTATAAGGCTGGTGTATTCTTTCGATGTTTCGCTTTTTGATTCTATAACTTTTATTCCACGTTCCTTTGCAATAACCGGGGCATTTACAAAGCTCACCGGAAGGTCCATAATCGGAGTGAGAAACCCTTTTAGTGCTGCAACTGTAAGGGGGTCTGTATTTAAATTTGAAACATCTCCATCGTATTCGATATTGATCTTCTTTACCGCACCCTTGCAGAGCTGTCCCTGCAGGCTGCCAATTTTCTCGGCAAGGTCGAGATACGGCTTCATTGACTTTAACTGTTCCAGGCTGAGTGACGGCATGTTTACAGCGTTTTGAACAACGCCGTTTACTCCGAAATCTACAATCTGCTCAGCTATCGCGAGGCCTACTTTCTTTTGAGCTTCTTCAGTTGAAGCGCCGAGATGTGGTGTAATTACAATGTTCTCATCAAGGGCAAGTAAGGGGTTGTCCTGTTCAACAGGTTCTGTTGTGTATACATCAATTCCCGCACCGGCAACTTTACCGCTTGTAATTGCTTCTGCGAGGTCGGATTCATTTATAATGCCGCCCCTGGCGCAGTTTAATATTAATACGCCGTCTTTCATCTTTGCGATTGATTTTTTGTTTATAAGGTCCTTTGTCTCAGCATTAAGAGGAGTATGAACACTGATGATATCTGCTTTTTCGATTAGTTCATCAAGAGTTACAAGCTCAACGCCAAGTTTGGAAGTTGCTTCGGGTGTAAGGAAAGGATCAAATGCTACTGCGTTCATCTTAAGTCCGATTGCCCTTTCGGCAACGAGTTTGCCAATATTGCCAAGTCCTACAAAACCGATTGTTTTTCCGAAAAGTTCTACACCTTTGTATTTGCTCCTGTCCCATCTGCCTTCCTTAAGTGACCTGTGGGCCTGGGGAATATTCCTGGCAAGTGAACAAAGCAGCGTAATAGTGTGCTCTGCGGTTGTAATAGCATTAGCCTCGGGAGTGTTCATAACGACGATCCCGTTCTTGGTGGCATGCTCAACATCAACGTTGTCTACGCCTATGCCTGCCCTTCCTATTACCTTAAGGCTGCCTTCAGAGGCATCAATAACTTCTTTTGTAACTTTCGTGGCACTTCTTACTATAATCCCATTATAATTTTTAATTTCTTCTAAAAGTTCTTCTTTGCTGATTCCTTTTTTCTCAACTACTTCTAACTCAGAAGCTGAATTAAGGATATCAAGACCTTCTGACGAAAGTCCATCAGTAATTAAAATTTTCAAATTTTGCCTCCGGAAAGGGTGGGTTAAACAACCGGATAAAATATAGTTAAGACTCGCACTTTGTCAATTGTATTAATTGTAAGTTTTCTGATAATTATTACAGTATAAAAATATTCCGATTGTTTAAGAATATTGCTTAGGTTAAGATTTAGTTTCTAAAATGTCTGAAATTGAAAATATGCACTTCCTGGACCATATACAGGAACTAAGAAAAAGAATATTTTTCTCACTTATATCGATAGTTATATTCTTTATACCTTCGTACTATTTTTCGAAGGAAATCTTCGCTTTCCTTATGAACCCGATTATACAGAACCTCCCGGAAGGCAGTTCACTAATATTTATAAGGCCGACTGAGGGTTTTATAACCTATCTAAAAGTCTCGATATTTGCCGCATTTATTTTGTCAGTCCCGGTGATTTTATACCAGGTGTGGAGTTTTATTTCCCCGGCCCTTTATAAGAATGAAAAGAGGGTCGTTCTTCCATTTATACTGTTCGGCACACTTTTTTTTATGCTCGGTGCTTCTTTTTGTTATTTTATTGTTGCCCCGAAGGGATTTAGCTTCCTGCTGGGTGAATATTCAACCGAGTACATAAAAGCATTTCCAAGTATTAAGGAAGGGCTTTCATTTCTTATCTCGCTTATAATCGGATTTGGAATAATCTTTGAATACCCGATTGTTATCTACATACTTGCAAGATTCGGTATTGTGAATCACACATGGCTAAGAAAACAGAGAAAATATGCCCTTTTACTAAGTGCTGTTGCCGCTGCCCTTATAACACCGACCACCGATGCAGTGTCCATGATGTTTATGCTCGTGCCTTTATTCATTTTTTATGAAATAGGTATTTATATCGCAATGATTTTTGGAAAGAAAAAAGCAGAAGAACCCGATATTGTTCTAAGCGATACCGAATAAGATTAAGTACCCGGGGCAAGTGCTTCAAGTGTTTCCACGATCTGCTCTTTTGTTGATTTAAACGGGAACATTAATATTGGGCAGTCACTCACTTTTCTGTAAGAATCGAGTTTTGATTTACCACTTTCTGCACTTCCTTTTACTGCAACAAGATCAAGGAGTTCATCACTCACACCTTCAGCGCATTTTACAAGGTCCTTATTGTTCCAGGCTTCCCTGATTATTGCCGCGTCTTCACCAAATCCATATGATGAAACAAGGTTGTAATAATGAGGGCCCATAGCAGCTACATAAAATGAAATAAATTCCTTTATTTTAAAGTCCGCCTCTCCGGGGTCTTTAGATGAGAGTAATGCCGGTACATAGGGGGAGACTGTAATATCATCCATTGTCCTTCCAGAATTTACAGCTGACTCACTTACGGCTTCCTTTAGTTTTACAATATGTCCTTCTGGGCAAAGAAAAGGGAGCCAGCCATCAGCAAGCCGGCCTGTAAGTTCGAGGTTCTTTGGGCCGAGGGATGCAAGGTATATGGGGATATCCCTTCTAAGGGGTTTTGACTGAAATTTCATATTACTCAGTTTTGTTATTTTGCCGTCGTAATTAACACGGGCGCCGCTAAGTATCAGCCTTATTATCTCTACATACTCCCTTGTCCTTCCAAGCGGCATTTCGTGTTTCATTCCATGCCAGTTCTCATTTACCACATTTGTGCTTGGGCCGAGGCCGAGTATGGTGCGCCCGCCCGAGAAAGTGTCGATTGTTGCAATTGTCTGGGCAATATTTGCCGCACTTCTGCTAAATACTGATATTATTCCGCATCCAAACTTAATCTTAGAGGTATTCTCAGCAATAGTGTTCATAATGGTAAATGCATCGTTTCCCCACGTTTCAGGAATCCAGATGGTGTCATAGTTCAGCTTTTCACCTAACCTGGCATAAAAAACAACTTCATCTCTTGTAAGGGTTGCCCAGTTTGGAAGAACGAAAGCAAGATTGTCCATTAAATACCTCTCTTTGTTTAAGTTAAAATTTAGAATATCATATATCTTATATTAAAAGAAATTTGGAGGTGTGAAAATGAGGCAGCTTCCTGAGAGGATGCAGGAAACACTATATGACGACCGGTTTATTCCTGCTGAAACAATTAAACTAAGAAAAAAATACAGGGCATTTGCAGAAAAAGAACTATTCCCAAGGGCTTATGAGATAGGCCAGAAAAGGGAAGCTAATGAAAACTTTCCGCGGGACCTTTTTAAATCGATGGCTAAAAAGGGTTTTTTTAAAGTTGCCTATTCCAAAAAAGACGGCGGCACAGGACTTAAATACCCGGCCTGTGCTTCTGCAGTGCTTGCAGAGGAGATGGCATATATAAGTGCAAGTTTTGCGGGATCTGTAAACGCACATTTTCTGCTTGCAGGAAGGAGCTTGAGCTTTGGATCGGCTTTTATAAAAAAGAAATACCTGAAACCACTTCTTGACTCCGAATTAATAGGTTCTTTTGCGATGACAGAACCCCAGTCCGGTTCTGATGTGAGAACAGAATCCCTTATTACCAAGGCAAGAAAAAAGGGGGGCAACTATGTAGTAAGCGGCCAGAAACGCTATATAACCAATGCCGGTGTTTCGGATTTTATTGCAACTCTTGTAAGTCTGAACGGTAAATCATGCATGCTTGTTATTGATACAAAATCAAAAGGCTGCACAACAAGTGAGCCGGACAAGAAACTTGGAAACAGGGGTGAGCTTACATACGACATCTACTTTGATAATGTTTCCGTGCCTAAAGAAAACCTAATAGGCAAGGAGGGAGACGGGCTCAGGATCTGTGTGGCTGCTCTAATGTACGGAAGGACCAGTATAGGGTCAAGCGGTGTGGGTATGGCACAGTCAGCGTTTGATGAAACGGTGGCTTTCCTGAAGGAAAGAGAAGCTTTCGGGCAAAAAATCAGCAGGTTTCAGCACTGGCAGTTCCTGCTTGCAGAAAGGGCAGTAGAGATCGAAAATGCAAGGAACCTCTATATTAAAAGCGCACTTGCAATTGATAACGGAAATCCTTTCCCCGTTGTAGAATCTTCCGGTGCAAAATTTTACGGCTCTAAACTATCTGTAGATATGGCAAGAGATGCCGTGCAGGCCCACGGCGGGCTCGGTCTTATGGTGGAACTCGCACATGATGAATCAACGTATAAAGTCGAGGAGATATACCGTGATTCAAAAGTTGGGGAGATCTATGAAGGGTCCAATGAAATTCACAAGATGGTAATAGCCAGAGAAATATTTGGAAAGTAGTAAAAAATAATACTTATATTAATTTTTCCAGGATACGGAACCAACCGGTAATTCAATACTAATGTATTTTGACCTGATTCTAATCTTAATCTACCTTACCGTAATAATGGGTATTGGTATCTGGGGACGGCTTCGAAACGATGTCGGAGTCGACGAATATTTCCTGGGTTCAAGGTCTCTAAGGTGGCCGTATATTGCGGTATCAACCATTGCCACCAATATCCAGGCAAACCACTTTGTTGCAATGGCAGGGTCCGCATATGTGTTTGGACTTGCTCAGGCCAATTTAGAAATAAATGCTGTGTTCGGGATTCTGCTGGCTGCATTTGTGTTTGTACCTATCTATCTTCAGATGAAGGTCGTTACCATAACACAGTTCTTTGAAAAAAAGCTCGGTGCAAGGGTAGCCCTGGCGTATTCGGTCCTCATGATTTTTCTCTATTCATTTATGTATCTTGGTACCGCACTTTTCTGGGCATCGTATGTACTTGAGGGAATATTCGGGAATTTTCTTTCTGTTTTCTCGGATCAAAGAACAGTACGAATTGCAATACTTATAATTTTTACAGGTCTGTTTTCGGCTGTATACACCTATATGGGAGGTCTGAGGGCGGTAGTAAGGACTGATGTTATACAGTTTGTAATACTTGTGGCTGGAGGATTAATAACACTTTTTATAGCCGTTAATCACCTTGGCGGGTGGGGTGAGCTCTGGGGTAAGACCGGCCACCTTATGCATCTTCATCTCCCTTCTGACCACGATACACTGCCATGGACAGCCATACTCGGAATGCTTCTTTTAAACCTCAATTACTGGGGCGCAAACCAGGTAATACTGCAAAGGGCGCTCGCAGCAAGAAGCCTTAGAGATGCACAGATAGGGCTCCTGGTAGGTGGTGGGCTTAAGTACGTTATGGCAATAATTATCATAATCCCGGGTATCGCTCTTGCCGGTATTTTACGTGAAAAACCACTTGCTGATCCTGACCTTGCTTATATAACACTTGTGAGGGATTTTTTACCGGACGGGCTGAGAGGCATTATTCTTACGGGCCTGTTTGCTTCCCTGATGAGTACACTCGATTCGATTTATAATTCTGTATCTACGCTTTGGTCAATAGATATTTTCAAGAAATATATAAAACCGGATGCTGCGGAAAGCGATATTGTAAGGGCCGGGAAGAGATCAATCCTGGCTGCGTTTGTTACAGGGGCAATATTCAGCTTTGTAGTGCTTTACGTAAAATTTGAAAATCCTACTTTTCCACTTACTCACTGGTTTAACCAGATGTCTTATTTTGTTAAAAACAGTTTTGTAATAATTGTTATGTCCGCGGTATTTCTGCTCAGGCCTTCAAAGAAACTTGTACTATTTA
The DNA here is from genome assembly GCA_029262335.1 of Deltaproteobacteria bacterium. Lineage (GTDB taxonomy): Bacteria > Desulfobacterota_D > UBA1144 > Nemesobacterales > JAJCZQ01 > JAJCZQ01. The sequence continues at coordinate 49,704 of JAJCZQ010000033.1, read as the reverse complement.
CCATGCTGTTTAGTGTGCCTTTTACATATTTATTAATGAATTTTATCCCGGATATGAACTATTTTGTAAGGTCCACATGGGTAATACTTCTCTCGTTTGGGTTTGTTGCAATAGTCACTTATCTAAAAAATGGAGAGCTGTTTAATTCTAAAAATTTATTTATGGTGTCGAATAAATATGTTGGAAGGCTTGGAATACTGCTCTTGTTTTCACTGATATTATGCCATGTAGTACTGCATTAATTATATTTGTTATACTATTTTCTTTTCGAAAAATAGATGTTTTCCAAATAGTTTAAGAAAGCAGGAGAAATATTAAGTAATGTCTGCGCAACTACTCTCCTTGCAGTATAGTAAAAACTATCGTTAAAAAATATTCCGGGGACCAGACTGTTTTTCCTTTTGTTTACTATAAAACAGTCATCAAAACCAGCCAGGTACTGTTCAAATTCACCATAAATGTTTTTCAGGCCCGTTTGTGTTTTTTTGTCTAAAGTGGAAAATTTTGATTTTCTCTCCTTTTTTTCAGGGAATGACACAATCTCTTCTCTTGGGATTTCAAGGTAATCATATAGAGTTTCCAGGTTCTCCCAGATTTTTTCGTATCTTAAGAACAGGGTTGGATAAAACTTCGAGAGTGTAAGCCAGTTGTTAAACTGTTCATAGAATAGAAACCTGTCTATTCCTTCGGAAGCGTATTCTTCAAGAGTTTTATCTTGTGGTATTGGTTTTACCGTATTTTTAAATCTGACTATTTTAGATGAGTGATAGTAATGAAAATTTCTTCCAAATAAAGAAATTACTGAATCAATGGGATTGCCGAAAATATAGACGTATTTAATATTTTTATTATGACTCAGAGGAGGAAATATAATATGTTTAAACTGGTCTCTGTCATTCGGGTTGTTGATTTTTTTATACTTATTAAGATGAAACATGAGAAATGTAGTCCCAACACCACCTGTGGATGAAATCAGTATTTCTATATTCTTAGGGATAATTAAACTGGTTAAATTTTTTTTTTGGTCTGCCGGGATTTTATTCATATATTTATTAACACTTAACAGTAATAATAAAAAAATCAGTTTCCTTAATTCCGTATTATCTGGAAAAATTAAATTGATGCAGTTAATTATATTATCCTATGAATTCTATTTTGGAGCCAATAAATGTCAAAGAAAATTAGCAAGAACAAGCCAAAAGACCTGATGCATCCCGTCAAATATAAACGTGAAAACGGTAAATTCGATGTGGACTGGTACCTTAAGGAAGATACTTCCAAATGGGTACTACCCCATGTACTTAAAGAGCAGGCAAAAAAACTGGATAAAAAACCATTTTTACAGTTTGGTTATAAGAAACCGATCAGCTTCTACAAAACAAACCAGCTTGCAAATAAAATAGGCAACGGGTTAATGAAGCTGGGAATAAAAAAACAGGAAAAGGTTGCGGTCTATATGCCGAACTCCGATGACTATGTAATCACCTGGTTTGGAATACTTAAGATGGGTGCTGTTATGGTCCCAATTAATACCGCTTATGTTATGGATTTTCTCCAGTATATAATCGACAGCTCTGATGCAAAAGTGCTTTTTATAGCTGAAGAGTATCTTGACAGAATGCCTCCCATCGCAAAGAAAATTCCAAATCTGGAACACGTGATAGTATGGACACGGGACGGTAATGTTAAATTTAAAAAACACGGTTTTAACTTCAAAAAAATGGTTTCATATGAAAACTTTATTACCCCTCAAAGTACAAGTGAACCTAAAGTGGATATTACCTTTATGGACTATGCGAGATTAATGTATACGTCCGGAACAACCGGAAGGTCAAAAGGTGTGATGAGGCCATCTGCAGCCGATTACAGCAGTGCAAGAAATTATTCAGAAATTATGGATATCGGGCCTAAGGACATATGTTTTACATGTCTTCCGCTTTTTCATTCCAATGCAATGGTAATGACGGTATACCCGGCTTTGATTAAAGGTGCCAAGGCAGTTGTGGAAGAAAAATACAGTGCAAGTAAATTCTGGAACTGGATGGTTGACCACGAAGTAACCAAGTTTAATATTGTAGGGACTATCTGCTATTTTGTGTGGAACACTCCGCCTGTTCCCGAAGAAAAACAGCACAAGGTAAAACTGGTACTCGGGTCACCTGCGCCACACGATATGATTGAAGATTTTATGAAGAGGTTTAATCTAAAATTTATGGAAGGATATGGCCTTACCGAAATAGGCCAGTGTACATGGATGAGGCCGGGTGAGCCTTTTAGAATTGGTTCATGTGGAAAGGAAGCTCCTAACTATGAAATTATTGTTGCTAACCCCGAAAATGATGAAGAGGTGCCAAGGGGCGAGATCGGTGAAATCCTCGTAAGGCCAAGGATGCCCAACGTGATGCTTCACTATTACCATAAAATGCCTGAAAAGACCGTGGAGGATTTTAGAAACTTCTGGTTTCATACAGGTGATGCCGGCAGGATGGACAAAGACGGATACATATATTTTGTCGACAGGGTGAAAGACTACATTAGAAGAAGGGGAGAGAATATCAGCTCGTTTGAGGTTGAGAAAGTGTTCAATTCATACCCAGATGTGGAAGAGTCCGCGGCTATCGGTGTAAAAGCGGGAGAGGGAAAATATGCCGAGAACGAAGTTATGGTTCTTATAATCCCGAAAGAGGGAAAAACTATTGACCCACTAAAGCTTACAAAATTTGTTGAACCAAAGATGCCTAAATTTATGATCCCAAGGTATTTAAGATTCGTGAAATCATTTCCCAAGACCGGTACGCAAAGGACGCAGAAAAATAAACTAAGAGAACAGGGAATTACCAAAGATACATGGGACAGGGAAAAATCAGGATATAAACTAAAGTAAGAATTTATAAAAGTCAGTACTGCAATTATTCAGCTTATTGCCTGCAAAAAATCAGATTGACTGGAATTTGTGCTGAAATTATTATTATTCATTTAAATAGTTCAAAAGTTATGATTAATTTTAATATGTAAGGAGGAATATATGAAATTTGGAATAGGTTACTACAGTCTTCAGTCTCCGCCTCACAGCCCAAGGGCCCATAAAGACCTTTATGCCGAAATGCTTACAGAAATTGAAACCGCAGACCAGATGGGTTTTGATTCTGCGTGGCTGACCGAACACCATTTCCTGGAAGACGGATATTGTCCATCTATATTGCTGACTGCTGCGGCCATAGCAGCGAGGACCAAACAGATACGTATTGGTACAGGGGTTTTATTGATACCACTACATGACCCGATAAGGGTCGCCGAAGATGCAGCAGTAGTAGATTTAATTTCTAACGGACGCCTTATACTTGGCCTTGGCCTTGGTTACAGGAGTGAAGAGTTTGATGGTTTTGGACGTGAATTAAAAGAACGAAAGGGAAGAATAGAAGAGAGCCTCGAAATATTCAGCAAAGCCTGGACAGACGATGCGTTCAGTATGGAAGGGAAATATTACAAGGTTAATAATCACAGCATAACACCGAAACCCGTGCAGCAGCCAATTCCGATCTGGATAGGCGCATTTACGGAACCCGCCATAAAAAGGGCGGCTAGAATAGGGGCCCCGCTTTATGTGCCTGCAATTGGGGTGATACCAATAATAAAATATTTGTTTGATATGCATTCAAACTTTCTTAAAGAGTTCGGGAAAAATCCTGATGATTTCGAAAAGCCGCTTGTAAGGGAGATGTATATTTCCGACAAAAACGCAGACGATACCTGGGAAGATATAAAAGAGCATGTTACTTACACAGCAAAGGGTTATGCCTCGTGGGGTTCCATGGTCGATACAGAGGGTAATTTACTCAGTGACCCAACTGACCCAATCCTTTACGATATAGCTAGAAAGCAATCAATTATGGGTACACCCGAGGAATGTATTGAGCAGATTAAGGAATACCAGGACAATCTGCCAATAGACAATATGATCTGCAGATTTAAGTTTCCGGGAATCTCTCATGAAGAAGCCATGAGATCAATGAAGCTGTTTGTTGAAAAAGTACTGCCGAATGTAAGCTGATAAAAAAAGAGAAGGCATAGGATTATGCCTTCTCTTAATATCCTTCTGTTTTAAATTACTGGAAAATTCTGTCAAAAAACTCTTTCATCTTTGCCCATGAACCTTCATCTGCTGCTTTATTGTAAGCAAGAGGAAGTCCAAAAGCCTGTCCTTTTTCATCTGAGCCTTCTACTGTGAAACTATGGACAGCACCTTCGTATTCTACAAATTCAAACTTGGCTCCTGAATCCTTAAGTTCCTGTATGAATACATCAATCCTGTCACGTGGTGTAAATGGGTCGTCTTTACCGTGCAGAATTAGTATTTCTGCCTTTACTTCACCCTCTTTAGGTGTATACATTGATTCAAGTGCACCGTGGAAACTGGCTACACCTTTAAGGTCTGTATTCCCGGTTTTGGCCATCTGAAGTACGACTGCGCCGCCAAAACAGTAACCTATTGCAGCAATATTGTTTGCCTCAACTGTAGGCTGGGATTTTAATATGCTCATTGCAGCATCAAACCTTTTAACTGCAACCGGCATATCACTTACAACTTCCATCATAAATTTCTGTGCATCTTCAGGATGTGTTGCAAGTTTACCATCACCGTACATGTCGAGTGCAAAAGCCGTATAACCTTCTGCTGCTAACATTTCTGCACGTTTCTTTGCGTATGGGTTAAGTCCCCACCATTCGTGTATTACCATAATGCCCGGCCGTTTTCCCTCGATGTTTGCATCGTAAGCCAGGTATCCCTGGAACTTTACACCATCAACATCATAGTCAATTGGTTTTGTAACAATGTTCTTTGTGGACACTGCTTCCTCAACTTTCTCAACTGCCTCTTTGGCTGCATCTCCGGCCTGCTTTGTATTTTCACAGGCGGTAAAAGCAAATATTAAAGCAAATAACAAAAATAATCTCATATTAAGCCTCCTTGCTTATTTTTCCCATCCCATAAGTCTATATTGCTGTAAAGGTAACTTCAACGCAGCCGGGAATTTTGTTGTTAAGTTATGATGTGGTATTATCCAAAAACGTTTCAGCCGGAGAAAAGATATTGAAACTTGGTTTTTTTACAATGCCCCTTCACCCAATGGGGTCAAAGCAGCATGAAACCATGCAGGATGATCTGGAACAGATTAAATTTCTGGATGATCTTGGTTTCCATGAAGCCTGGGTTGGTGAGCACTTTACAGCAGAATGGGAAAACATTCCTGCGCCTGATATATTTCTGGCATATGCCCTTGCACATACTAAAAATATAATTCTTGGTACCGGAGTATCATGCCTCGCTCAGCATAACCCTTTTATGCTTGCACACAGGATTGCCGTACTTGATAACCTTGCAAAGGGGAGGTTCTACTGGGGTATTGGGGCGGGAAGTTTTATAGGTGATTTTAAAGCATTTGGTGTTGACCCTTCTACAGGAGAGCAGAGGGATTTAATGAACGAGTCACTGGAATTTATACTTGATCTTTGGAACAATCCGAAGCCCGGTGATTATAAAAACAGGAAATGGTCTTTTACCGTGCCCGAAAGAATGGACGATGTGGGCCTTGGGGTTCACACGAAGCCATACCAGACACCGCATCCCCCAATAGCAGTTGCCGGAATTACAGAGAAATCAGGAAGCCTTAAAACAGCGGGCAGGAAAGGCTGGATACCGATGAGTATTAATTTTGTTCCGCAAAAATCACTTGCAGGGCACTGGGCCTCGTATGAAGAAGGTGCAAAAGAATCAGGTGTTACTGCCGACAGGACAAAGTGGAGAATAGCAAGAGACATCTACGTGGCGGATACAACGGAACAGGCTATCGAGGATGTAAAGAACGGTACACTTGCAAGAGACTTTGAGGAATACTTTTTTAAATTAGTTCCCAGGATGAGGGGCAACCTTAATGTTTTTAAAACGGATAAGTCCATGACGGATGAAGAAGTAACAATGGACTATATGATTGAGAATCTATGGATTGTAGGAAGCCCGGAGGATGTAACAAGGCAGATAAAAGAGCTGTATGAATATGTCGGTGGTTTCGGTGTGCTTATGGTAATGGGGCATGAATGGAAACCACTGGATAAATGGCAAAAAAGCATGAAACTTTTAAAGGAGAAAGTGATTCCTAATATATAAAATGAAAAATATAAATTTAAAAATTTTAATACCGGTATTAATTGTAATTGTTTCTTTTTCTTCATTCTTAAATGCACAGCCTACTTCGCCCGAGCAGCTTAAGGAAGAATTGAAAGAGGCAATGAAAACAAAGAACAAGGAAAAAATCTCAGCACTTTTTTACTGGGAAGGCGTAAGTGATGAAGGCCGGGAGTTTTCCAAAAGTAATATTGATAAGATGGCGGAATATCCCGCTAAGGAAATAAAAATATTACCATTGCCGGATGGATTACAAACTGAAATAATCGAGGGTAGTTATATCTACATGCCCAATGTAAAACTTGTCGGCATTTTTCAAATTATTTATGGAGAAGACGGCCCGCCAACATTTACCGATGCCCAAATTCCTTATGGCATTATAGATGGAAAATACTATTTACCAAACACTATCGCCAAGCCAGTGGTGAATAAAGTTTCACCAGGAAAAAAGTAAAAAATTATTGATGTTTTATAGCTATGGCATACGATGAAAAACTTGCCGAAAGGTTAAACAGCCTGATTAAGGGCAGAAAAGGATTTGCAGAAAAGAAGATGTTCGGCGGTATAGCCTTTATGCTTAACGGCAACATGTGTTTTGGTGTACATAAAGAATCACTTGTGCTCAGAATGGATGAAGAGTCTGCAAACCTTTCCCTTAAACAAAAAAATGTAAAGCCTTTTGATATTACAGGCCGTCCTATGAAGGGATGGATAATGGTTTCGAAAGAGGGGATTAAAACCAAGGGCAACCTGGATAAGTGGACTACACTTGCTGTAAAGTTTGTTAAAACCATTCCAAAGAAATAATTAATCAACCAAAAAGTATTCAAGTGTGCTTACTACTCTCACTTTCTTGATATAGGGTGTGTTACTGTCGCGGTTTGAAATTGAAAACTGGCCCTGTGATGCGCGTTTTATCTTTCCTAAATTACTGCCTGAGTCTTCGGCAAATTTTTCAGCAGATTTTCTCGCATTTTTTGTGGCCTGTTCAATCATCTCGGGCTTAATTTCATTCAGGTTTGTATAGAGATATTGTGACTGGTCTTCGTAATCTGAAGATATGGCAATGCCCTGTTTAATAAGTGAATCAAGATTTGAAATTGATTTCCTTACAAGATCAACATTTTTTGAATATACAGTAACAGTACTTTTAGCCAGGTATCTGTACCTTATTTTATTCTGATTATAGTACTGCTCGGCCTCCAGGTCCTTGAGCTGGGGCGGGGCAATGGTTATATCTTCTACCTTAAACCCTTTACCCTTTAGAAATTCTACAATTGTTTCTGATTTTTGGTTTACCGCGGCATTAAGTGTTATAAGATCGTTGCCTGTTTCTTTAAATGATATGGGCCATATCGCAATGTCGGCTTTTACTTCTTTTTGGGCAAGTCCTTTAACCGTAACCACGCGGTCTGCACTTTTTATCTGGTACGCGGCTTTTGAAATAAAAAATCCCAGAGTTGCAAGCCCAAGAAAAAGCAGTATTCCAATTACTATTGATTCGGTTTTATAACTGTTATTCATTATTATTATAAAACTAACAGAATTTGAATAAGTTTACATTAATAAAAAAAAGAAAATAAATTATTTAGGGTTACTGAATTTTGAACATCAATAATTTTTCCATAACTTCACATATTGAACTTCTGCTTAAGAGTTATAATAAATGGACCGGTAAAACTCTAGTGGATTTGACCGGATCGCCTGAAGAACAGGCAGAAAAGATTATTAATGCACCTTTTGCACTCGTTTCACATAACACCGAAATTGATCCTGTTTTTAATTTTGGCAATAAGACTGCACTGAAACTGTTTGAACTTGGATGGGAAGCTTTTCTTAAACTTCATTCCAGAGAATCAGCGGAGCCTGTAAACAGGGAAGAACGTGAAAGACTACTCAAGCGGGTAACAGAAAACGGATTTATTGATGATTACAGGGGGATAAGGATTTCATCTACCGGAAAACGATTTGAAATATGGGACGCAACTGTCTGGAATGTTGTTGATGATGTAGGAGTATATAAGGGCCAGGCCGCTTCCTTTGATAAGTGGAAATTCCTGTAAATTAAAACCAGCCTTTACTTTTATAGCTTTTCTTTCTTCGCCTCGTGGTCCCGCCTATACCAAGAACGCCCAATATGCCTCTTGCAAATTCCCTGGCAAGTGTCCTTCCAATCTGCCTTGTTACGGTTCTGTCTATAAGCGGTTTTGAACCACTTCCTGACCTGGAGGATTTTTTGCTGGCTTTTTCTTTTTCCAGGAGTTCCAGTTCTTTTTTCCTGTGTTCTATCTTTCCCGTAAGTATCTCATGTGCACTTTGGCGGTCTATTCGCTCGTTATATTTTTCATGGATTGAGGATGCATCAATTACATCCATTATTTCCGATCTTGTCAGCACATCCATTCGAGACATAGGTGCCCGCATTAAAGTTGCTGCAAGCGGTGTAGGCCGGCCTTTTTCATCAAGTGCCGAGACAAGGGCTTCTCCAATGCCAAGCTCGGTAATTAATTTGTTGGTATCATAAAATTTGGAGATAGGGTAATTTTCAGCTGCCAGTTTAATTGCTTTCCTGTCCTTTGCGGTAAATGCCCTAAGCGCATGCTGGACTTTGAGGCCAAGCTGGCTTAGAACTGCATCGGGTATATCTCTTGGTGACTGGGTACAGAAGTAAATCCCAACACCTTTGGACCTTATCAGTTTCACTATTGTTTCTATCTGGGATAAAAGTGCTTTTGATGCTTCGTTAAACATTAAGTGTGCTTCATCTATAAAAATAACAAGCTTTGGTTTATCGGCATCTCCCTGCTCTTCAAAAGTGGAATACACCTCTGCGAGAAGGCAGAGCATAAAAGTTGAAAACAGTTTTGGCCTGTCCTGCAGGTCAGTAAGCCGTAGTGCGGAAATAGTACCTTTTCCGCCTTTTGTTTTTCTTAGAAAGTCAGAAACTTCAAATGACTTTTCCCCAAAAAACTTGTCTGCACCCTGCTGTTCGAGTTCAATCATTTTCCTGAGAATTGCACCGGTGGATGCTGTTGAGACCCTGCCGTAGTTCTGTTCGATTTCTTCTTTTCCCACACCTGTTATGTACTGCACTGCTTTACGGAAGTCTTTGAGGTCAAGCAGGGGGAGGCTGTTGTCGTCGCAGTATTTAAAGACAAGAGATACCACACCTGTTTGTGTGTCGTTCAGTTCGAGAATCTTGGAAAATAGTACCGGGCCAAATTCTGATACTGTTGCCCTAAGTTTTGCGCCTCTTTCTTTCGAAAGGGACAGGAATTCGAGAGGAAATCCTTTTTCCTGCCAGGGGATCCCAATCTCGCCATGCCTCTTTTCAATATGTTTGTTATTTGATCCGGGCTGTGCAAGTCCGCTCAGGTCGCCTTTTATGTCCATAAGTAATACAGGGACACCTTTATCAGAGAGATTTTCTGCCAATACCTGTAAGGTCTTTGTTTTTCCCGTACCTGTGGCCCCTGCTATAAGTCCGTGACGGTTTAAGGTCTTTAATGGAATTTTTATAAGGCAGTCCGGCTGACAAAGCCCGTCGATCATTCCACCTCCAAGAGTTATAGAGTCCCCCTTGAATGTGTAGCCCTTGTTAATATGGTTAATAAACTTCTGATTTTTTTCCATTTCTAATTTGCCCCGGATTATTTAGTCAAATGAAATACTACAGCAATTAATACTATTATCCAAAATACAGCACTAACAATATTTACATATACTGATTTTTTTGAGATACCGGAATTTGATAAATCTAATAATTTTAAAATAAGTTTTCCAGGAAACTGGAATAGTTTTATTAAAGCAGGTTCTAATATATGAATTACAATTTCAAATATTGCCTCAATTAGAGAAGACATCTAAATTAATATAATGATTTACTTGGAATGATCAAAATGAATGCCGCATTCTTTGGCGGAATCACTTTCCCACCACCAGCGGCCTGACCTTGGGTCTTCACCTTCTTTCACTGCCTTGGTGCAGGGTTCACAGCCAATACTCGGGTAGCCCATATCGTGGAGCTTGTTGTACGGCACTTTGTTTTTGTTTATATAGTCCCAGACCATATCTTCGGTCCAGTCAACAATAGGGTTTACTTTTAATATTCCGCCGTGAAGAGTGTCCAGTTCAAATTTTTGAGCTTCAGCCCTTGTTGTGGTCTGGTCCCTTCTAATGGAAGTAATCCAGCCATCAACAGATTTGAGAAAGTTGTTAAGCGGGTTGGTCTTTCTGATCTGGCAGCACATAAGCCTGTTTTCAACACCTTTATAAAACAGGTTCATACCATTTTCCCTTACCATGTCTTCTACCTGCTTACGATCGGGGAATAGTACTTCAATTTTGTTATTATATTTAGAACGTACTTCATCAAGTACATCGTAGGTCTCCTGGTTGAGCCTTCCTGTGTCCACTGTAAAAATTCTGGCATTATTGTCAATTTTCATCAGCATGTCTATAAGGACCATGCCCTGTGCCTGGAAACTTGTTGCAAGTGCGATATCCTGACCCAGCTCTTTTATACACCATTCCAGTATTTCTTCGGGTGTTTTATTGCTGAATTTTTTATTCAGTTCTTTAATTGCATTACTGTCAAACTTCACGTTCATGAACCGCCTACTTTAAATTTATTGCTTCCGCAAAACCGTAACTAAAATAGAGTGAAGACAATGCATAACTTAACCCAATAGCTACAAAAGGTATTACAAACCAGAAAAAAGCTATTCTCATAACATGCCTGTTTTTTGCAGTCACTCCAAAACCATGCTGTGCACAGGAGAAGCCTATTATACCAGATGTAATTATCTCTGCTATAGATACCGGGATACCATAAAAAGATGCAGCCAGGATTATACTTGCACCGGTAAATTCCACAGATATTGCCCTTATTATACAGATCTCTGTAATTTCTTTTCCAACTGTCTCAAGTACCCTGCCGCCAAAAAGTATCGCACCAACACCCATGGCAACACCTGCAATTATTGCACCCTTAGTAGAGGTTAAAATCCCGAGGCCCACAAGCGGCCCAACAGCATTTGCAGAGTTGTTGGCACCTCCTGAAAAGGCTATAAAAATTCCGGTAAAGGTAATAAAAATTGTGAGCAGGGCATTTACCCTGTTTTCGGCAAAGTTGGTTGCAAGGTAATGAATAATTTTAAAATAAAAGTACTTTGCAATCAGGTAGTTGATGAGAAAAGCTACAATCGGGCCTGCGACCCACCAGATTACAATACTTATAAGTTTGTCAGTATTTAAAGCATTTGCATAAAGCCCGATACCGGCAATTGCACAAACAATTGCATGGGTAGTAGCAATTGGTATCTTGGCTATATTTGCCCAGGATATAAAAACAATTGCAATAATAAGTACAATGAGAATCAGCCCGGCATTATTAGAAAGTACCTCGGAGGGCACTATTCCCTTACCCATTGTGTTTACAACAGGTGCACCTGCTATAATTGCTCCAAGAAGTGCAAAGACTGCAATTAATATTACCGCCTGTCTTTTTGTGCGGACACCTGCACCATAGGAAGTCGCCATTGAAGCAGCTGCATTATTTGCCCCTATGTTAAGGGCAAGAAAAACCGATAAGACAACCGCTATTATAATAAAAATACTCAATCCATACTCCAAATTAGAAATATATTAAGTTGTGTAACATAAGCAATCATAGTGCCAAATATAATTAAATTGTAAGATAAATTACTTAACATGCTGATATTATTGCATTAATAATATTAAAAAAGATTTTAAATATATAATAGCCATATTAATATTGATTACATTATGAACAGATTGTATAATTTTTAAACAGTTATTATGAAAAAAAATAATAAAAAAACATCAATTATACTCTTTTCTAAGGATTCAGAACTATTTGGAGAGATTCAAACCATAATAGAGAATGTTGTAGATATTCAGCTGGCAGAAGAGTTTAGTGAAGACTTTAGTCCTGATATTTCTTTAATAGATGTCGACACTGTTGGGATATCACTCCTTTCAAAATTAAAGGACAGGTCCTTTGTGATAATTCTTACAAGGGAAAAAGGGTCGAGGTATATGATCGAGTCAATGACATTCGGGGCTTTTGACTGCCTTTCAGTCCCGATTAACAGTGAAACTTTTAATGACTCAATCCGCAAAGCACTTCAGATAGAAGAAGAACTTGAAGGTGAAGTTTTTAATTACACAGGCGCTGTCGAAGGGCAGGGTGTTGCATGCGCTATTGTTGGTGATTCCCCAATGCTCCAGGAAGTCTGCAAACTGATTGGACAGATGGGCAGGGTTGATGTACCTATCCTGATTACCGGTGAGAGCGGGACCGGCAAGGACCTTGTTGCAGAGTCAATCTGGAAAGTAAGCACAAGGTGGGAAGATCCTTTTGTTACGATAAACTGCGCAGCTATTCCCGAGTCATTACTTGAAGCGGAGCTCTTTGGTTATGAAAAAGGTGCATTTACCGGGGCAAATTCCACAAGGATCGGTAAGTTTGAAGAAGCCAACGGTGGAGTAATTTTCCTTGATGAAATTGGTGATATGTCACTTTCCCTCCAGGCAAAGATTCTCAGGGTACTTCAAAACGGATCATTTCAGAAATTAGGTGACAATACCAATATTAAAGTTGATATCAGGGTAATAGCCGCAACAAATAAAAGCCTTGAAAGGCTTGTAGAGGATGGAAAGTTCAGGGAGGACCTTTATTTCAGAATTAATGTAGTCAATTTAAACCTTCCTCCGCTTAAAGAAAGAAAAGAAGACATACCCATGTTGTCTGAATGTTTTATAAGAAGGTACAGCTCCCAGATGGGTAAAGAAATAAAAGGTGTTACAGGACTCTTTACAAATATGCTGATGGATTACCACTGGCCGGGCAATGTCAGAGAGCTTGAAAACACAATTAGAAAGGCGATTGCATTTACAAAAACTTCGTACCTTACGACATTTGATATAGACCTTAACCAGAAGATGCCGCATAAAAATAATGTTTCGCATGAAATGTTTGATAACACTCTAAGGGATTCCGTAAAAGAACTCATTAATTCTGATGATTCGGGCAATATTTATAAACAGCTTTTAAAAGACACAGAGAGTATTGTTCTGGATGAAGTTATGAAAGCGGCAAACGGCAACAGGTCAAAAGCATCGAGAATACTCGGCATAAACAGGCTTACACTTCTAAGGAAATTAAAAGAATCAACTGTTTAAATGATCAAAGAAGATCTGAAATTTTAAAGATTGAAAAATAAGAATAACCAAGCTCTTTAAACTTAGCCTCAGCCCCTTCTTCCCTGTCTACAATTACAAGCACCTTGGATATTTTTGCCCCTGCTTTTTCAAGGGCATATATAGCTTTAAGTACTGATCCGCCTGTGGTCACTACATCTTCAACCACTGCTATACTTGCTCCTTCTTTAAGGTTGCCCTCTATCAGTTTGCCGGTGCCATGGTCTTTAGCTTCCTTACGGACAAGGAAACCGTCAAAATCAATATTTTTTATTCCTGCGTGGGTTAATACCGAACCCACTATCGGGTCTGCTCCCATTGTGGGGCCGCCTACGGTTTTAACATCCGGGTCACTTAGTATTTCTTCCAGAAAAATTTCCCCGATAAGGCTTAACCCTGCTGAATCCAACGTGGTGAGTCTTCCATCTATGTAGTAATCACTTTCTTTACCGGAGGCCAGTGTGAAACTACCTCTTAGAATTGATTTGTCTTTTAGTATTTCTGCAAGTCTTTCTTTTTTATCCATTGTTGGCCCTCCGAATTTCAAATAGGCTATAATAACATTTTTAAATTACAAAATTTTTATGCGAAGTAGCTAAAAGATGTTTCCGGAAAAATTGAAAAAAACTAATATTATTTACCTGTTAGGGGTACTACAATTAACAGTTTCTTTTTTACTGCTGATTATTTCATACAGGTTCAACCCGGAAATACCCATAACAGAGAGGCCTATACTATTATTTGTTGCAATACTTATATTTCTTTCAGTAATTTACCTAATAGCAGTTAACTTCAGGCTTTCTTCCGGAAATGTTAAGAAGGCACTTTTTTTTATTTTTGCTATCGGGTTATTGATAAGGGTTGTTATGCTGTTTGCTGTCCCTGTCCTGGAGGACGACTTTAACCGCTACCTTTGGGATGGCGCAGTAACCGGAAGCGGTATTAACCCCTATGTTTACAGCCCACTGCAGGCATTAAATAATGAAGAGGAAACACTTACAGGGATAAAAGAGCAGGCTGGAGATTTCCTCGAAAATGTTAACCATCCCCATATTAAAACAATATATCCCCCTGTGAGCCAGCTTGTATTTACACTGTCATATAAACTTGCACCATTTAATTTAACAGCCTGGAAAATTATCCTGTTACTTTTTGATCTTGCTACTTTTTTCCTGCTTTTATATTCACTCAGGTTATTAGGGCTTTCGCCCTTAAATGTACTTATCTACTGGTGGAACCCACTTCTGATCAACGAGGTTTTTGTATCAGGGCATTTTGAGGTATTGGCATTTCCCTTTGTTTTGTCCGCGTTTCTTTTAATTAACAGGAAGTTTGTAATCTCGGCAATAGGCAGCCTGGCGCTTGCAGCCGGGGTTAAGCTCTGGCCGGTATTTTTATTTCCATTACTTTTGAAAAAGAACTATAAAACTGTTCTCAATCTGATAAAACCTGCTTTTGTATTTTCAATCTTTATGGCGCTAATTTTCTTCCCGGTAATTACTGCAACCATCGACAGCTCATCAGGGTTTGTTGCCTATAGTAAGAGCTGGGAAAATAACAGTTCATTATTCCGAATATTTTTATACTCGGGTGAACAGATTTTAAATTATATGAATATTCATCCCGGGCATGCCCAAAGGTATGCGAGGCTATTTGTAGCATTTCTAACTGTTGTCTGGGTATTGTACCAGGCCATGAAATATGACAGGACTTTATTTGATCTTTTTCGCAGAAGTTTGTTTATAGTTGCCGTTATATTTCTTATTGGGCCTACGCAATTTCCCTGGTACTACACATGGATGCTGCCTTTCCTGGTGGTTGTTCCAAGATTTTCCCTGCTTTTTCTCACCACAATGCTTCCGCTATATTATCTTAGGTATTACCTCGAACCTCTTGAGAAACTGGACCTTTTTAATAACTATGTTGTCTGGATAGAGTTTGTCCCGATATGGGCATTACTCATAATTGAAATGGTTAGAAAGAAAACATTATTTAATTTTTAACAGTTTCTTAATTTCCGGGAGTTTTTCTTTTGCTGCTTCGTATCCTGCCTCAATACCTTCTTTGCTTTTATGGAAATCGAGGATGCCTATTTCTGATACATTTGGGGTTATTACGATCTCCGGACTACTAAGCTGGATCTGGTTCTCAATAAGCCTTGCCTGAGTAATCACAGAAATTCTCTGTACAATATCTACTACAGTTTTATCGTTGAAAAGTTTCTTGTCCTTTTCAAATAAATACAGGGCCTCACCAAGTTTTTTTATGTAATCACCCAGATGGTCAATCTCTGCTTTAAATGGCAAATCGTCTAATATCCCTTTTGTGCCGGCTTCCTCTGAAAATTTTTTGAAGTCACTTATAAGATCAACTGCAATTACAATATCTGCTCCAAGCCTTCTTGCGGAATTTATTGGTACAGGTTCCATTACCCCTCCGTCTACAAGAAACCTGTCACCGTCTATTACAGGTGTAAACAGACCGGGTATTGCAATGCTGGACCTGATTGCTTTAGCTAGATCGCCTTTTGTAAATTTTACGATCTCACCCTTATTAATATCCACACTTATGGCGGCGTATTTTATTGGCAGGTCTTCTATTTTTTTCTGCGAAATTACTTTTTGTAAAAGTTGATTTATATAATTTCCGCTGAGCAGGCCATGTTTTGAAAAGGCAGGTGTTAAAATTCGCGGGAGATCTGCCATGTTAATTTTA
The DNA here is from genome assembly GCA_029262335.1 of Deltaproteobacteria bacterium. Lineage (GTDB taxonomy): Bacteria > Desulfobacterota_D > UBA1144 > Nemesobacterales > JAJCZQ01 > JAJCZQ01. The sequence goes on along the minus strand of JAJCZQ010000033.1, from coordinate 33,581 downwards.
GAAGATATTTTTTCCAGTTCTTCTATACCGCCCCCGGCATAGACTGCACCGATAAAAGACCCAATACTCGTCCCGGTAACGATGTCAAAATGTACATTAATCTCTTTCAGTGCTTTGATCACACCCAGGTGGGCATAACCTTTTGCACCTCCTCCGCCAAGAGCTATCGCCTTTTTCATTATTTAATATTTTAAAGCAAAATATTAGATAGATATAGTAAATATCTTTATACCTAAGTTCTTAACAGTTGTGCAACAAAAGTTGTAAAATGTGACAATTTTTGGAAAAAACTCTACGAATTATAATTTTTATTGGGTTTTGTTTTTAATCAAAATAAAAAATACAATAATAACAGGATGTTACAATACGGCAGTTTTATTAAATAAACATTTTAGTTGGCATTGAGATTGCAAATTTATAAATAAATACAATTTAATTTAGTGATAAATAGATATGTCTGAAATACGTGATGAAAATATAAGGCGGGCTATAGCCCAAAATAATAAAGTTTCTAATCAACGGCAGAATAAAATTGATCCGATGATTGAGGACGAACAGGTCTCTGAAATTATAACAATTGATAATAGTACTGAATCAAGAGTCTCCGGACTTGAATTCAATTCAATTGGCGATGGAGCAATAATTATTGATTTGAATTTAAACATTGTTTCATTGAATAATTCGGCAAAAAAAATAACCGGATGGAGCGAAAAAAATCTTGAGGGTCGTCATATTGAAGCGTTCTTTAAAATAATAAAAAAGAGTACTAAGCAAAATTGCAGGATTACAATTGACAATGTTGCAAATGATATTAACAGACTCAATAACTGTCTGCTGGTCCCGAGAAACAGTTCAGGGTCTTCACTCAGGGTAAATGCTTCACCTATTAAAAATGAGATAGGAGAAGTTAAACAAATACTTCTTGTATTAAAAAAGGAAGACAATTTTCAGAACCTCGATATTAGTAACTACTACAAATTTAAACACGATAATTTTGTAACCATTACAAGAGGACTGCTTCATGATCTGAATAACTATTTTACTCCCCTGCTTGCAAACCTGAGTATGTTGAAAATGGATACCGATCAGGGCGATGAAAATTATGCACGAATAATGCAGTGTGAAATGTCCCTTATAAAGGCTATAGATTTTATGCAGAAGTTTAGCCTTATTAGCGAAACGTCTCATCTGAAAAAGGAGATCGAATCTATAGAGGAGATCGTAAGTTCATCAGTTGATCTTATTCTTTCAGGGACAAATATTAAGTTTGAACTGGATATTTCAGAAAGCCTGAAACCAGTTGAAGTAGATAAAAACAAAATTATTCTTGCACTTTATAATATTCTAAAAATTTACAGGGAATCCCTGCACGATGGAGGGTCTCTCAGGATCTCTATCGAAAATTACGAAAACAATAATAATGAATTCTTACCACTTGAAGAAATGGATTACATAAAAATTTCAATTGAAGATTTGAATAACCAGGTGAATTTTGCCGATATGGAGTTCAGGTCTGACCATTCGATTGACGCGGCGGAAAATACCAATGCACTGGGCTTGACACTTTCATTCAATATTATTAAAGAGCACGGTGGATTATTTGATTATGAAAATCTGGACGAAAGTACCAAGGCCTTTATATACCTTCCTGTTTATAGTGAAGAAGTACTGTTTCTTGAAGAAAAAAATGAACAGATAAATGAAACTGTGGAAACTCCTGCCAGGAAAATTAAAAATAATCCAAACATACTTGTTATGGATGATAATAAACTTGTTGCAGGTACGCTTGCGGAAATGCTGCTGAGTTTTGGCTGCAGTGTACATATAGTGAATAATGGGGAAGAGGCCTTAAAGGCATATAGTGATGCATGTAACGGTGACAATATGTTTGATATTGCTTTTCTTGACCTGACAATCCCAGGCGGAATGGGTGCTGAAGCTATCGTGAAATCTTTATCTGCAATAAATTCTAATGTAAAATTCGTGGTACTTTCCGGCTCAGCTAATCACCACGTTATGCTGAACTTCAAGGATTATGGTTTTGATACATTTATTACGAAGCCTTTTGATTTAGGCCAGATCAGTTCTGTTGTTGAAAGCCTTACCGATTAGGTTTTAAAAAACGGAAATTACATTATACTACCTCCTTGTTTTAAAATATATTCCCGGAGAAATCATTGAATTATAAATCAGAATTACAGACAGCTATAAATGCTGTAGAAAAAGCATCTGCACTTTGTAAAGCGGTACAGGCAAACCTTGTATCTGAAGAAAGTATGCAGAAGAAAGACAAATCACCGGTTACCGTTGCGGACTTTGGGGCGCAGGCAATAGTTATCCACGAACTGAAAAAAACTTTTCCAAATGATCCTATTGTTGCAGAGGAAGATGCAAAGGAGCTGGGAAGTGATCCTCTACTGGAAAGGATCATGGAACACCTCGACTCACATCTCCCGGGACTTTCAGAAGAAGAGATTGTTGCTACTATTAATATGGGTGGGCATGACGGAGGAAAAGAAGGCAGGTTCTGGACACTTGATCCCATTGACGGGACTAAAGGGTTTCTTAGGAAACAGCAGTATGCTGTAGCGCTTGCACTGATTGAAAACGGCGAAGTAGTCCTCGGAGTGCTTGGATGCCCCAATCTTTCTACAAGTTTATACAATAGCAATCAAAACCTCGGAACTTTGTTATACGCAGTTAAAGGACAGGGCGCTTTTATGAAACCAATAGACGGGTCAGATGAAATTTCTGTTTCCGTGTCAGGAGTTGAATCAACATCTAAAGCCAATTTTTGTGAGTCAGTTGAATCAGGCCATTCATCACACGATGCCTCCGCAAAGATTGCAGAGATCTTAAATGTTACAGCCGAACCGGTAAGGATAGATAGCCAGTGCAAATATGGAGTTCTTTCCAGAGGTGAGGCTTCAATCTATCTAAGGCTTCCAACACGAAAAGACTATGAAGAAAAGATATGGGACCATGCGGCAGGTTTTATTGTTGTTAAGGAAGCAGGTGGAGAAGTAACGGACTGCATTGGAGACAAACTGGACTTTTCCCTCGGCAGGACTTTAAAAAATAACAAAGGTATTATCGGTACAAACGGCAAAATTCATGAAGAGGTAATTAAAGCAGTAAAGGAAGTACTTAACTAGTTTCATCTCGACAGTGGGGAGAGATCTATTATTTAATACTGAACCCCCATCTTAATCATCCCCCTCAAAGTACAGGGGAAGAAATTCTAACTTATTCTTTTGTAGTTTTATATTCTCAAAGTTATAAAAAAAGGAGCAGAGATTTTAATCACTGCCCATTTTTATTTTTGTAATAAATTTTTATAATATAAAGTAATAATAATGCCAGGGATTGCTACCTGTCCAATAGCTGGTTGTTAAACCACAGTGCATCCATACTTCCCCTGCCGTTACCGTTATTAAGCCCCACAAAGAAATTAACCATAACTACTCCGCCGGATTCGGGTGTTGCAAATCCCTGTATATTTAAATTTACAAAACCGTTTGCGATATTATTAGAAGGGCATAGCAGCTCACCGTTTTTTGTATGAGGTATTGCATCATTGATTCCATATTCAAAACCTGCCGTATTTGCACCATTTGTTCCAAAGAAAAATCCGCCATTTCCATTTGAATCATATGATAGAATTTCATCTACAAAATTGCTGTCAGGCTGAACACAGGCAAAAGCAACATCCCGGCATGATAAAGGATTTTCATTTAAATCAAATATATCAACATCAACTACCATAAATGTACGGGTTATGTTATCTGCAAACCAATCACTTATTCCACCTCCAGAATTTGACACTAAAGGAATACCTATAATTTCAGAAAAAGTTATTCCCTCATCCTGTGAAAAATTAAATGTGATATCACTTCCCGTAAGAAAGGATGTAAAGATATGATCGTTCCAGCCACTCATATTAGTCCTGTATTCGTATCCATTATTATCAATGACCCTGAAGTTGCCCACTAAACTTGCTCCATCTGAAAATGTGTCATCCGTAAAACCGGTAATAACAACGATACCATAAGCATTATCAGGCAGGACTACACCTGAAGGTTTTCCATCGTTGGTTAAGATGTTACGGAGATTATAAACGTGCGTATCACTTATAGTAAAATCATCAAAGAAATCATTTTCATTACATAGATTGCCTACATTAAAAATTTGTACATGTAATCTAAGCGAAATACTGTCTGTATTTGTAATCTGGACAAAAGATTCCCTGTCCCTGAGGTCGAAAAAAGCAGTCAGTCCAAAGTTATTCCCGGAATTATCAGTTTCAGGTATGGGAAATGTTTGTGAGTTGACAGGCTGAACATATGTAATACTAATAAAAAGTATAAGAAATAAGCTTGTTAATATTGATCTAATATTCATTTCAAATCCTCCACAAGTCTTATAATAACCCAAAATTCTATATATGATCAAGGAATAATGGGCAATTATACTATTTTATTTATATCCCGGTCCTGCAAATTCAGTTTTTGAATACGGACCATTTGGGCAAATAGGTCAGTCAGGCACTACTCAGCTGGCCTATCGTTACACTGGCCAGGAAGAGGACCCTGTTACCGGGACATATAATTACCATGCCCGTCATTATGATCCATCCGCGGGACGATTACTGGGTGTGGATTCTTTACGCACTAATTACTCTCCATATGTTTATGTAGGGAACAATCCAGTTTTGCTAACGGACCGTACGGGAATGTCCCCCAACTTCAACTGGTTCTATAATAGTGGCAGGGGCAGAAGTTCCAGTGAACTCTATCAGCGAAGAGAAATTCTCCGGGGTATCCTGGAAGATTTGAACAACATACTTTTCTTGGTATAGGTGTGTCTAATAACTGTATAATTTGTAATCGTGAGGCCGCACACCCAATTCATATATTATTTGAAGGTGGTATTGGTGAGTAGATCCATCCTATTTAATTCTAAGAATTATCCCTGAGTTATAAGGTATATGTCCCCGGTTTTAAAATCAATAACATAAACATTACCTGCCTGGTTCTGACCAAAACTTGAAATCAGGTGATCAGTTGTTAAGAACTTTGCATACTCCCACTCGCCGTTCCTGTTCCTGAGTCCCCAGATATTTCCTGTACAGAAATCACCAAAAAAATATGTACCGTCCAGCTGTTTAAAATTCTCGCCCCTGTAAACATATCCGCCTGAAACCGAACACCCTTCGGAGTGATTGTATTCCATTACTGGCATAGTGAGGCTGTTTATGTTTGTATTATTGTCATTTTTAAAAGTATGAAACCCTTCTAAAATCCTCCAGCCATAGTTTTCACCGCCTTTACTTGAAGCGGGCTGGAAATTTATCTCTTCCCATTCATTCTGGCCCACATCCGCATTATAAAGGTCCCCGGTCTTTGTATCAAAAGAGAAACGCCAGGGATTTCTTAGCCCGTATGCCCATATCTCATCTTCACCGGATTTGTTAACAAAAGGGTTATCAGGAGGTACGCTGTAAGGATTTCCGGTATCAACATCAATTCTCAGTATTTTACCAAGTAGTGAAAGCTTGTTTTGGCCGTTATCCAGCGGATCGCCGCCAGCACCACCATCACCTGTCCCTATATAAAGGTAGCCGTCAGGGCCAAAAGCAAGCTGCCCGCCATTGTGGTTAGAGTAGGGTTGGCTGATTTTTAAAAGGGCTTTTTCATTTTGGTTACCAGTTGCGGAATTAAACTCAGAAACAATTACTGCACCCCTGGAATTGGTGTAATAAACAAAATACCTTCCATTGTTTTTAAAATCGGGATGGAATGCAACGCTTAGAAGGCCTCTCTCAGATTCCCTGTCTCTTACCCTGTCTGATATATCAAGGATTGTTGTTTTGGTACCATTATTTATAGAAATAATTTTACCGCCTTTTTCGATAACATATATATTCCCCGAATCATCTTTGGCTTCGACAAGGTAAAGCGGTTCTTCAAAACCGGAAAATACTTTTTCCAGATTTATTTTAGCCCATGGGGCAACCTCTACCGCTTTTCTGGAAGGTGAAACTTCCCTTTGTGCAATAAAAGGTATTTTTGCAAACTCTATCCCAGCACGCAGTTCATTTCTGAACATTAAATAAACCGAACTACCCAGTATAATCCCGGTGATTAATATAATTTTAAAATTTTTGGACATGTTTATAATATTGCATTAAAATTTTTAATTAAAAGCTGAAATTTTTATAATGTTTTATTCCCGAAATTAATTCAATGGCTAATAAAGATATTCTTCATGAACTTGATGTACTAATACGATCGCGCTACAGCCTCATATTCCTTGACGCAAAAGAGGAAAACAGGGCCGAGGCACTGCTGAAATTACTTGCCGACCATATGAATATGCCTTTTTTTACATGGTCTCTTTCAAAAGGGCTTGTAAGAGAAGACCTTGATTCCGGCGCACCTGTTTATAATTCACAGGACATTATGATCGCTCTCGGGCATATTGAGTCGTCTCTGTTCCCGGCAATATATCATTTTAAAAATATTGAAAAACAGCTCAAAGATGAAAACGTAGCTGAAAAACTTAAAAATATATCAAACGGTTTTGCTAAACAGGATGCGGCTTTGATCATGACCGGGAGCTCAATAGAAATTCCCGAGCAGTTAAAACTTCACTCCACAGTTGTACATATGCCGGACCCTACAATTGATGAATACAGGGAGCTTTTTTTTCATATCGTAAGAGACCTGAGATTTAAGAACAATCTTGAAGTTGAACTCTCCACCCAGCAGGAATCTCAGCTGCTTAACAATATCAAGGGCCTAACGCTTACAGAGGCTGAGAAAATTCTTACAAAAATTATGATTGTTGATAATAAACTTTCTGCCGAAGATATCCGTGACATAGTGGGTGCAAAGAAAGAGATAATAGAGAAGGAAGGTGTACTTGAATACTATCCTGTAGAAGAATCTATGGACGGTATAGCCGGGCTTGCAAACCTTAAAGAGTGGTTGGAAAAAAGAAAAAATATAATTACCAAACCTGACGATGCAAAGAAATTCGGCCTCGATTTCCCAAAGGGGATACTTGTACTTGGAGTTCCGGGCTGTGGTAAAAGCCTCTGCGCAAAAGCAGTAGCCATGGAGTGGGGCCTCCCGCTTTTAAAATTTGATACTGCAAATCTTTATAACAAGTATATAGGTGAAACAGAGAAGAATTTAAAAAAGGCGATAGAAACATCAGAGAAGATGTCTCCCGTAATCCTATGGATAGATGAAATAGAAAAGGCATTCTCGTCTGTATCTTCAGACCATGACGGTGGAGTATCCACAAGGATATTTGGTACATTCCTTTCATGGATGCAGGACAGAAAAGGCGACGTGTTTATTTTTGCCACAGCAAATGATGTTTCAAAACTACCACCCGAGTTTTTAAGAAAAGGCAGGTTCGATGAGATATTTTTTGTTGACCTTCCGGCTACGGAATCAAGAAAAACTATTTTCGAGATACATCTACAGAAGCGTGAAAAGAACTGCGGGGATTTTGACCTTGAACTGCTAACTACCTTAACAGAAGGATTTACAGGATCAGAGATAGAGCAGCTTGTCGTATCCGGACTATATACTGCATTCTCAAGCGGCTGTGAATTAACAACTGATATTCTGATTGATGAAATTAAGAAGACAGCACCTTTGTCAGTCACAATGGCCGAAAGGATTGATAATCTCAGAAACTGGGCAGAGGGAAGGGCTGTAAGGGCAAATTAATTATCTATAGTATCAAGCACAGGTATCAGAAGAAATAAAAAACTGTTTAGCCTGATGCGGGCTTTTCTGAGATTTACATATTTAAACCTCAGGAAATTAAATATCTCACCGGGGTTGGATTTGAAATAACCAAATGCTTTCTTTAAATCAAATTTTGCTTCCTTATTAAAAATCTGTTCCATTCTTGGAAGATGCTGATTAGTCAGGTCTGATACGGCCCTTACGGATATAATCTTTGTATCAAGTTTACGGGCAGCATCGGCAATTGCCCATGTTTCCATATCCACAATATCTGCCCCGCTTCTTACAAAGAGGTCCAGTTTTTTTTCTTTTGCATTTATAAAACTGTTTTCAGTGAGTATTCCGTCATTAATAAATTTAAATGCAATATACGGGAGCTTAATACCAAGGACTATTTTTTCACTGTTTTTTAGGCTCAATACCCATTCCGGAATTACAACATCTCCGAGCTGAAGCTTGGGGTTAAGAGCGCCTGCAAAACCTGCTGAAATAATAGTATTGGGTTTATATTTTTTAATTAACGTATTGGTACAGTTCCTCGCCTTCCTGATTCCTACTCCGGAGATTGAAACCACAATATTGATATCAAGGAATTTACCCTCAATAAATTTTACATTGCCAGAGGTTGAAATTTTTTTGCTTGTCAGAGTTCCTAGCAGTCCGCTGACCTCTTCTTCTGTGGCTGAAATTAGTGCAATCATTTTTTAAATTTATATAAAATGCCTTACGGATAGAATTACAATTACAGCAGCAAGAGCTATCCTGTATATGACAAATGCCTTGTAGCTCTGTTTTTGTAAAAATCTGAGTAAAAACTTTATAACAAAGAATGCTGTTACAGCTGAACTCAGAATGCCCAGTAAAAAAGGAGCAGTTGTAAGTGTATCAAGAGGTATATGCCTCGATTCTAAAACGCCGGCCCCTGTAATTAATGGTGCTGCCAATAAAAATGAAAACCTCGCGGCTTCGTCTCTTTTAAAGTTTCTCAAAAGGCCGCCTGTTACAGCGGCACCTGACCTTGAAACCCCGGGTATTACTGCAAAAGCCTGTGCTATACCAAAGAAAAGGCAGTCAGTCATATCCATATCGCTAATACTTTTTTTATTTTTAGTCCTTCTGTCAGCGATGTATAGAAATATGGAAAATAGTGCCAGGGCTGCTGCAATGCTTAAAGGGTTTCTCAGAATGCCGGCGGAATAAGACTCAAATGCAAACCCCGAAATTACCCCGGGGATTGTTCCAATAACTATATATAAACCCAATGTACCGTCCTGATTTCCTTTAAAAGAACCCTTTAAGGCTGATTTAAAAAATTCAGGGATTATTCTTTTCCAGTCCTGGTAAAAATAGGCAAAGATTGCAAAAAGGCTACCGATATGAAGCGCTACATTAAAGGGCAGGCCTTTGTCCTGCCATGAAAAAAGCCACGGTACCAGTACCAGGTGGGCTGTGCTGCTAATTGGAAGGAATTCAGTTATACCCTGAATGATGCCTAAAATTATTGATTGAATAAGATCCAATATTTTTCCTTATTTTTTCCGGAGTGCCTTCTTTAGAAACTTCCCAGTGTAGGAACCCTTTGATTTTGCAACTGATTCGGGAGTACCGGCAGCAACAATATTTCCCCCGTTTGAACCGCCTTCAGGCCCAAGATCAATTATATAGTCTGCACATTTAATAATATCAATATTGTGCTCAATAACAACAACCGTGTTTCCAAGGTCTACCAGCTTTTGTATCACTGTTAACAGTTTTTTCACATCCTCAAAATGAAGCCCCACGGAAGGCTCGTCGAGGATATAAAGGGTGTTTCCGGTAGACTTTTTGGAAAGCTCCTTTGAAAGTTTTATTCTCTGGGCTTCTCCTCCGGAGATGGTTGTTGATGCCTGTCCAAGCCTTATGTAATCAAGACCCACTTCATTTAAAACTGCCAGTTTGTTTTTAAGTTTAGGGAAATTTTCAAAAACAGCCAGTGCATCTTCAACCGTCATATCAAGCACATCGGCAATGCTGTAGCCTTTAAACTTTATTTCCAGTGTTTCATCGTTGTAACGTTTGCCGCCGCATTTTTCACATGTTACGTATACATCTGAGAGGAAATGCATCTCTATTTTTTCATTGCCGTCACCACTGCAGTGACTGCACCTACCGTCCTTTACATTAAAGCTGAATCTCCCGGGGCCATAACCCTTTGCTTTTGCTTCAGGCAGCATTGAGAAAATGTCTCTTATGTCTGTAAAAAGTCCGGTATATGTTGCGGGATTAGATCTTGGAGTACGCCCGATCGGGTTTTGGTCAACATCTATAATCTTATTAATGCTTTCAAAGCCTTTTACGTCTTTTATTTTCCCGACAGGCGTTTTACTCTTGTATAGTTTTTTAGACAGGAAATTATAAAGTATATCAATGACAAGTGTACTTTTTCCGGAACCCGAGACACCCGTAACACAGGAAAATACACCGATCGGAAAATCTGCATCTATTTCCTTTAGATTGTTTTCAGCGGCTTTAAGGATTTTAATAAAACCTTTTGGTTTTCTTCTTTTTTTTGGCTGATCTATAGTCAGTTTTCCGGACAAATATTTCCCGGTGAGAGAGCATTGCTGGCCAATTATATGGTCTACATCTCCTGCTGCTACAATTTTGCCTCCATGTTCGCCGGCACCCGGGCCGATGTCCAGAATAAAGTCACTGTTTCTTATTGTGTCTTCATCATGCTCTACAACTACTACAGTGTTGCCTGAATCCCTTATGGATTTAAGTGTATCAAGCAGCTTTTCATTGTCCCTTGGATGGAGTCCTATTGAGGGTTCATCAAGGACATATGTAATGCCTGTGAGCTGTGAACCAACCTGGGTTGCAAGACGGATTCTTTGCGCCTCACCGCCTGAGAGTGTAGGAGCAGACCTGTCGAGGGACAGGTATGAAAGTCCAACATCGACAAGGAACTTTAATCGTGAAATTATTTCAAATATTACCCTCTCTGAAATAATTTTTTCACGTTCACTGAGTTTTATATTTTCAAAGAATTTTAAAAGGTCTTCGGAGTGCCGACTGGACAGGTCATAAATAGAATTTTTGTTTAATTTCACCGAGAGTGATTCTTTCTTTAACCTCGATCCACCGCACTCATCACATATACTTGAGACAAGGTATTTGGACAGGGACTCCCTGATTTCATCAGAGTCGGTCTCCTTGTACCAGTTGGAGATAATATCTACTACACCCGAGTATGTTTCGTAATATTCCTCAGACCATTTTTTCTTTTTACGAGTAAAAAGTATTTCTTCATCCCCTGTACCAAATAAAATCTTTTCCCTTATATTTTTTTTAAGTTTATTGAAAGGGGTATCCATACTGAAGCCGTAATGTTCGCCGAGAGAGTTTAATACATTTTTATAATAAGTTGAGTTCTTCCATGGGGTTATAGCACCCTTTGCAAGGGATTTGCCAGGGTCTTCAATAATGAGTTCCGGGTCAAAAAATGTGTTTACTCCAAGGCCGTTACACTTTTCACATGCACCGTAGGGGCTGTTAAATGAAAAAAGCCGGGGTGATATTTCGGCATATATAAACCCGCAACCGGGGCAGGAATAACTTTCGCTGAAATTAAGGGTTTCGTTGTTTGTTTCACATCTGGCAACTCCCCCGGACCTATTTAATGCCAATCTTAAAGACTCTTCCATTCTATCAACAGATTTGCTTCCGATTACATCGATCAGAAGTTCTATTGTATGGTTTTTATATCTGCTGAGCTTAATTTCATCGTCGAGGTCATATTCAGTTCCGTCTATCCTGACACGCAGAAAACCTTCTTCTTTAAGGTCTTCCAGTTCTTTTCTGTATTCACCTTTTCTTCCCTGAATGATAGGAGAGTAGATATAGACATCTTTACCTGCCGATGTAGCTAGGATCTTTTCTACCATTGAATCCACTGTCTGGGTCACAATTTCTATATCGCAGTTTGGGCAATTAGGTATTCCTATACGTGCATAAAGCAGTCTCATAAAATCATATATTTCTGTTATTGTGCCGACTGTGGAACGGGGATTGCGGTGAAACGTCTTTTGATCCACAGATATTGAAGGAGATAAACCTTCTATATAATCAACATCTGGTTTTTCGAGCTTTTCTATAAACTGACGGGCATAAGCAGATAGGGACTCCATAAACCTTCGCTGTCCTTCTGCAAAAAGGGTGTCAAATGCAAGGGAAGATTTGCCGGAACCACTTACCCCGGTAACTACCGTTAAGGACCTTCTTGGTATTTTTATGCTTATGTCTTTAAGGTTGTGCTGGCGTGCACCCTTGATGTTTATGTATTCCAAAGTGGGAATGAAGTTTACCACTTAGTATTCATTTGTAGAGAAAAACTTCCCGTTATTATGTCATTTCGCGAGAATCGAGAAATCTTTTTTTAATTGTTCTTTGTCTTGATACAAAAATAGACCGAAATTGTTATTTTTAAGTCTAAATATAGATTTGAATCAAATTGTTTTTTAAATATTTCCATAATTTCATAGCTATACCAAATTTAAGGCTGCACAAAATTATCTAAAAATTAATTATTCAAGGGAATTTTAAATTATATGTCATCCTGAACTTGATTCAGGATCTGATTTTATAGAGTATGGGATATGAAAATAATTGATAAATTATCAAAATAATCACCCCCATCTAAATCTTCCCCCCTCAAGGGGGAAGACTATTCCTGATTATTACATTTAGCCATAAAATCTTCGAAGATCTTTTTTGATATGTCCGAATCTTCAAGTTCGGGGTGCCACTGTACAGCTATTAAAGAATGTTCTTCTGATTCAAGTCCTTCTACTATTCCATCAGATGAATGGGCACTTGCCTTAAGCCCTTTACCTATTTTATTTACAGCCTGGTGGTGATAACTATTTACGGTGAACTCATTTTTTCCGACAATTCCGTAGAGCTGTGATTCTTCATTTAGCTTCACAGGATGTACTGCCCCTTTTTCATGAACAAGGGGGGTTTCCACCAGGTCCTGTATGTCCTGATGCAGTGAACCGCCAAAAAATACATTAATAAACTGCATCCCGCCGCAAATACCAAGTACCGGCAACTCTTTATCCAGTGCTGATTCGAGGACTATATATTCTGCAGCTGTTCTTTCCGGGTTCATTGGGTTGAGCTTAGGGTGGGGTTCCTCGTTATAATGCTTTGGGTCCATGTCCCTTGAGCCGGGTATTAAGAGACCATCAATCCTGGAAACAATGTTTGAGAGATATTGTGTATTGTCTTCAACAGTGGGTATTAACACCGGCAGGCCACCGTATCCGGCTACAGCTTTAGAATAAACTTCTTCAATAGAGTTGTGTTTATCCTTATAGTCAGTGGTGATTCCTATTAGTGGTTTGCTGGGCATAAGATAAAAGTTGTTATCCTCAATTTGAGTCTATTTAATTCTACATTAATTTCTAATTAACCCTAACTTAATATTCACACTATTAAATTAATTCTTACCTATAAATCTTTGTTCCACGGAGGAATTAATGTCGAGAGTTATTAAGTTTTTTTTATTGTTTTTTGTTTTTATATCTTTTTCCAGTATAGCAAAAGCTGAAATTACACTGGATTTTCTGGGTACATATGCTTCAGGGATCTTTGATGACAGTGCTGCCGAAATCGTAGCATATGACAAAGACAGCGAAAGGCTGTTTATTACAAATTCGGCTAATAATACAATAGATATCGTAGATATCAGCACACCTACTGCACCCGTGCTTCATGATACAATTGACCTTTCAGCATATGGAGCAGGTGTAAACAGTGTAGCAATATATGATGGACTGGTTGCAGTTGCCGTTGAAGCAGACCCAAAGCAGGACCCGGGCACAGTGGCATTATTTGATGCCGACGGCAATTACGAAAACGATTTAACGGTAGGGGCACTGCCCGACATGCTTACCTTTGCTAAAAAAGGTAAATATTTGCTTGTTGCTAATGAAGGAGAACCGGACCATTACTGTGAAGGAAACAATGATCCTGAAGGGTCGGTGAGTATAATCAATCTTAAAAATGGTGTTAATAACGCAACAGTTACTACTGCCGATTTTAATTTCTGGGACGATAAAAAAGGGCTCTTAAAAAGCCAGGGAGTCAGGATATTTGGCCCGGGTGCCACTGTTTCCCAGGACCTGGAGCCGGAATACATAACACCTCTTCCAAAGGGTGAAAAAGCGGTTGTTTCACTCCAGGAAAATAACGCTTTTGCAATATTAAACTATAAAACAGGCAAGATTGAAACCATCGTGGGACTCGGTACCAAAAACCACAAAAAGATAAAAAATGCACTCGATCCCAGTGATGATGACGGCGGTATAAATATCCAGCCATGGCCTGTAAGGGGAATGTACCAGCCCGATGCAATCGATTCTTTTAAATACCAGGGGCAGAACTTTATAGCAAGCGCAAACGAGGGGGATGCAAGGGAGTATTTTTGCCTGCTCGGAGGAGAGCCGGAATCAGAAGAAAATGAAGACCCGGAAGCAGAAGATGAAAGGGTAAAAGACCTTGTTCTTGATCCTGTAAAATTTCCAAATGCTGAGACACTCCAGGAGGACGAAAACCTCGGAAGGCTGAATGTGACTTTGTTCGAAGGCGACCAGGGTATAGATGGGGACTTTGAAAGGCTTTTTTCATTCGGTGCCCGTTCATTTTCAATCTGGAACCAGTATGGACAGCTCGTGTATGACAGCGGCGATGAATTTGAACAGATAACAGCAGTTGCAGATGAATTCAACAATGACAACGACGAAAATGATTTTGACGGCAGAAGTGATGCAAAGGGGCCTGAACCTGAAGCAATTAAGGTCGCCAAGGTTTTTGGAGAAAGGTATGCATTTATTGGCCTTGAAAGAATCGGCGGCATAATGATTTACAACATCTCAAACCCTTATGCACCTTATTTCGTAGACTATGTAAATAACAGGGATTTTAGTAAAGACCCCGAAACAATGCCAGAAGAAGTAAAAGACCTAGGTCCTGAATCAATAATTTTTATTAAAAAGAAGGACAGCCCTATTAACAAGAACCTGATCGTTGTGGCAAACGAAGTAAGCGGAACAACATCTATTTTCCAGATTAATAAGTCAGATGACTAGGAAAATATGAAGATCTCTCCATATAACTTGAAAAGAGAGTCCAAATGGACTCTCTTTTTTTTTAATTTTTATGACCTGCCCATAGCTATATTTTCAAGCCTCGCAATCCTTTCTTCCATTGGTGGATGAGTGCTGAATAGCTTTGCCATACCTCCGCCGAGCATAGGGCTTATGATCATCATATGCGCGGTGCTGTCAGCGGCCTGTTCACTTACATTAAACCTTCCCCTGCCTGAATAACCCGCAAGGCTTCTAAGTGCGTTTGCAAGGTAATGCGGGTTTCCGCAAATTTGTGCACCACCTTTATCAGCTTCATATTCCCTTGTCCTTGATATTGCCATCCTTATAAGGCTGGCTGCAAGAGGAGCAAGAATAAGCATCGCTATCATTGCAACAGGGTTGGATCCTCTGCCGTCCCTTCCGCCCCCGAAAAACATTCCTATATATATTAAGTATGTTATGCCGGTAGCAATAGCGGCAGCAATGGAGCCAGTCAGAATGTCCCGATTTTTAATATGGGCAAGTTCATGGGCTAATACACCCCTAAGTTCATCTCTAGGCAGTAATTTCATTATTCCCTCTGTAACAGCTACAGCCGAATGGCTTGGGCTTCTTCCTGTTGCAAAGGCGTTTGGTGCCTGTTCGGGCACAATATATACCTTTGGCATTGGAAGGCCCGCATTTGTAGCAAGTTCCTGAACATCGCCGTAGAGTTCGGGAGCTTCTTCATAAGTAACTTCTTTTGCCTTGTACATAGAGAGGACAAGCTTGTCACTCCACCAGTAACTTGCAAAATTCATCGCGAAGGCAAGTCCTAATGCTATAAGTGCGCCGTTTTGACCCGCGATCATTCCGCCGATAACTATAAAAAGTCCTGATAACAGTGCGAGAAGGGCAACACTTTTAATGGTATTCATTTTTATCTCCTTAACTGAGTATCCTCAGTCACAAACTTAATAGTTAATATCCAATATAATAATTATTTAACCGAGTTCAATAGATATTGTTTCTAAATCACTACTTATTTATGAGTATATCACAGTAATAAAACCTGTCGTTTCTTAAGACAATATCACCAGCTTTACATTCTACCCTATTTTTGAAATAGGGGCCGTCATAGGTGAATGTATGAAACTCGCCATTTTCACCACATTTATCAATGTTGTCGGGTAGTTGTGAAAGAAATGACCTGTCATATTCTATCCCGGCAAATTGCTCACCAAGGACTTTTGAGTCAACACAGATAGTTTTTGCCCTGAAACCCTGATCTATAAACCTATTGGCAAGTTCCAGGCTATTTTCGTGCCAGATTGGAAAAATGCATTTCATTCCAATCTGGTCCATCTGCTTAAGCCTGTAATTTTTTACATCTTCAAGGAAAATATCCCCAAAAACTATATTCCTGATACCGGAATCAATATATTCCTGCATACCATCGCTGAATGACTTTTCATAAATCTCATTTGTGCACTCTTTTGGAATAAATATTTTTTTAAGAGGTATACCAATGGATTGCGCCTGCCGGTCAAGAAGCTCTACTCTTAATCCATGCATACTGACCCGGCCGTAATCTTCTGTAACAGTAGTTACAAGTGATACGATTTCATATTCTTTTTGCTTTAAAATACTATGGAGGGCAAGGGCACTGTCTTTACCCGTACTCCAGGAAAATACGGCTTTTTTCTTCATTTAAAATAGCTAACCAAATACAAGTTCTCTAACCTCAGGGGATTCTATGGAAAGGTCTATATCCAGTCCGGGAGCATTGTCCTTTATCCATCCCGCCATATTTCTGTAAATGCTTACCCTGTCGAACTTAATGGGTTTAAATTTGCCGTCACTTGAGGGGACAATTTCCTGGTTATGTATAAGGCTGTCGGGAAATCTTTTGTTTAGAACATCAAGCAGGTTCTTCTGGACCTTTATTGTGCCGAGGGTTATATAATCTATTTTACCGGGATCAAGTACGGCAAATATGTCTTTAACCATTTTGCTGTAATGCTCTTCCCACCCTTCAAAGTTAAAAATCGGGTCCAGCCTGACTCCCACGGTAAAGCCGTGTTCCTGGCATTTGCGGGCGGCTTCGAGCCTCTGGTTAAATCCCGGGGTTTTATGTTCTATTTTCTCCGCCACATAAACCGGGCTTATTGTCCATGATGGTATTAAGTTTTGCGGCACATTCTCAAGCTTAAGAAGGTTTTCAATATTGGTACTTTTAGTCCGGAACTCTACTTTGCCGTTACCGTATTTTAGAAACAGATCAGCAATATCTGATGAAAAATCAGTTAGGTAATCAAACGCGAGTGAGTCACATACCTCTCCAACATGAAAATAGGGGTTTGGCTCACTTTTAAGTATTTCTTCCATTTTATTCAAGACCTCATCCCTGTTTACAAATATCACAGGCACTTTAGTCTGGAAATAGTACTGCAGATAGCAGTATTCACAGTCGTATTTGCAGTCAATTTCATGAAAAAGGTAGTACTGGCCATCATCCATTCTTCCGATGCTCTTTACTACTTCGCCTTTTTTTTCGGCAATAGCGAGCGAGTTTTTATCTTCATCGGCCCTTTTTTTAAAATCTTTATCAAGGTTTATTGTTTTATAGTCATCTATATGAACAACTGGAATACCGGGGAGTTTGCTTATAATTTTTTTTGTAAGAGGGTGACCTTCTAAATGTCTTTCTAAATATATTATATCTGGCGGGGCATTCATATATTTGGTTATTTCTTGAATAGTTTTGATAACTGCATTGCAAGCATAAAATCACCCGAAATTTTTACTTTTCCGGTCAGGATTGCAGTTTCGGGTTTCATTTCACGCCTTATTAATTTCACGAAGTTATCATCGCTGGATGTGAAGGTGCAGTTTGCCTCTTCGTCACCCATCCTTACACCCAGGGTGTCATCATTAAGGTCAACAATCCATTTGCCGCCTTCGTCGCCGCTTATGTCAAATTTTACCAAAGCCCCTACATCGGAAAGCTTTTCTTTCCTTTCCAGGAGTTTTTGTTCCATCTTTTGAAATATTTCTTCAACTCTGTTCATAGTTTTTACCAGTTAAAAACAGTTTTATACTACCACCAGCTAAAAATTAATCCATTGACCTGCAATTAAAACTCATTAGTATTTAGGCTGGTATAAAAATGAGTATTGTCTATCCAAAAATACACGAGGTAATTGTAATAGGAGCGGGGCACGCTGGATGCGAAGCTGCGCTTTCTGCTGCAAGAGTCGGATGCAAGACACTTGTGCTAACTGCGAATATTGATACAATCGGCCTGATGTCATGTAACCCCTCTATTGGCGGGGTAGGCAAGGGCCATCTAGTAAAAGAGATAGATGCACTTGGCGGTGAGATGGCTAAAGCCGCAGATTACAGTGCAATACAGTACAGAAGGCTCAATACCAGGAAAGGTGCAGCCGTACAGGCTACAAGAATTCAGGCAGACAGGCAGTTATACCGTTCCTACATGAAAAACGCACTTGAATCCGAACAAAATATTGATATAAAGCAGAGGATGGTCGAAGGTTTTATTGCGGAAGGCGACAGTGTTGTAGGAATTAAAACAAATCTTGGTGAAGAGTTTTATGCCGACGCCATAGTAGTTACCCCCGGGACATTTCCAAACGGCTTAATGCATATTGGCATGACCCAGATTTCATCCGGCAGGGCCGGGGAAGCTGCTGCTACCGGTATATCCAAATCCTTTGATAAACTCGGATTTAAACTCGGGCGCTTAAAGACCGGCACACCTCCAAGGTTCGACGGAAGAACTATTGACTGGAATGTCACAACAGAACAGCCTGGTGATGAAAACCCCGTAATGTTTTCATTTTCAAATAAGGAAGCAATAAACGATCAGCTGCCATGCCATATTACATACACAAGTGAGAAGACACATGATGTCATAAGAAATAACCTCGACAAATCCCCACTCTATTCGGGCCTAATAAAAGGTGTTGGCCCAAGATACTGCCCCTCTATTGAGGATAAAATTGTTAAATTCCCTGACAAGGACCGTCACCAGATATTCCTCGAGCCGGACGGACTTAATACCTATGAAATTTATCCAAATGGGATATCCACCAGCCTGCCGCTCGAAGTGCAGTACGAACTTTGCAGAACAATCACAGGACTTGAGAATGTGGAAATAATGAGGCCTGGTTATGCAGTAGAGTATGATTTTCTTGACCCCACACAGCTTAAAATAACACTTGAATCCAAGTTTATTAATAACCTCTTTTTTGCCGGGCAGATTAACGGTACAACCGGGTACGAAGAGGCCGGGAGCCAGGGGCTTGTGGCAGGTGTAAATGCAGCCCTTAAAGTAAAAGGGGAAGCACCGTTTATCATTGACCGTTCGGAAGGCTATATGGGAATCCTTATCGATGACCTTGTTACAAAAGGTGTGGACGAACCATACAGGATGTTTACCTCAAGGGCTGAATACAGGCTTATTCTGAGAGAAGATAATGCAGACCTTAGGCTCAGGGAAATGGGTTACAGGATTGGCCTTGTCAGCCAGCAGGACTATGATACATATATGGAAAGAAGAGACAATATTAACAAAGAGTTTACAAGGCTTGAAAACAGGAAAGTACTTCCAACACCTGAAGTAAATGAAATCCTTACAAATCTCTCTACTGCAAAAATGAAAAAACCCCAGTCATTAAAAGAGATCCTGAGAAGGCCTGAAATTTCATACAAAGAGCTTTGCTTTATTGATGAAGATTCGGTTGAGATTGCCGGGAGTGAAATAGCGGGGCCTGTAGAAATGGAAGTGAAGTATGAAGGTTATATAAAAAGGCAGTTAGAACAGATTGAAAAATTTAAAAAACTTGAAAGCATAAAGATACCGGATGAATTTTATTATGATGATATACCCGGGCTTTCCAATGAAATTATTCAAAAACTTACTTCGGTAAAACCTGACTCACTTGGACAGGCTACAAGAATATCAGGTATCACACCGGCAGCAATATCAGTACTAATGGTGTATATAAAGAAAATTGAGGATACAGACAGACTCAATAAATGAGTTCAGTGCTCTTCGTCCGGAACATCTTCGTCCATCTCTTCTTCTTCGAGTTTTTCCAGCTCTTCAAGTTCCTGGTCATACAGGTCCATTTCGTCGAGTTCTTCGCCGACATAACCTGAGCCGTCAGGATCTTCAAGCATTTCGAAGACGTCCTTTATTTTTTTCCTACTCTTCCGTGTTTCCATATAATCTCCAACTATTATATATGAAGTTTTTACATCTATTATTTTCAAAAATAAAATAATAGCAATAATAAATAAAAATTTTTTTTCTAACCGGTTTTAGTTATTTAACAGTTCAAGCATTTTCTGCGGATCAGTAGTCGGAAGTTTGCATATAAAATTAAGACAAACGTAAGAGGTTGCAACTCCATCAATTAACTTCTGAGATTTAGTATATGGAGCAATCTCCGTTATATCAACACTATTTTCATCTTTAAATAAAACTACTTTATTTGGAACGTATTTTTCTCTTAAAGTACTTATCATTTTATCGGTATCAGGTGAGCCTTTCTTTCCGGTAATAACAATTTCATAAGATGGGCCAACAGCAAAATCGAGGGCCGACATAAACATTGTATGGGATATTGGGGAATTGTTCAGGGTAGTTGAAAAAGCAGTAGCCAGTTCATTTGCATAAGTCTCGTACTTTGTATCGGCTGTGATCCTGGAAAGTTTTAGAAGGTTGAGCATAGAAACTGCATTACCGGACGGCACAGCCCCATCGTAAATCTCTTTTTGTTTTACGAGAAGTTTCTCTCCGTCACTTGGACTAAAGAAAAACCCAAAATTCTTATCGTCCCAGAAATATTTAAGCATCTGGTCATTAAGTGTTACTGCCTCTTTCAGATATTCAGTATTAAAGGTTGATTCGTATAGTTCGAGCAGCCCCCAGATAAAAAATGAATAGTCATCGATATTTGCAAGGATTGCGGCATCCCCGTTTCTGTAACGGTGAAGGAGCCTTCCGTCTTTTGTAAGAGTGGCGGTAATAAAATTAGCTGCTTTTTCAGCGGCATCGGTATATTCCCTGTTATTAAAAACCCGGCCGGCTTTTGCAAGTGCTGCAATCATAAGGCCGTTCCAGTCGGTGATAATTTTGTCATCTTTTGACGGGTGTATACGTTTTTCGCGAAGATCAAAAAGCTTTTGTCTTGAAGTCTCTATCCGTTTACTTAGTTCATCAGCTGAGATGCCAAGGGCCATTGCGGCCTGGTCTGGGTTTTTATTTAAATGAAGTATGTTTGTCCCGGGTCTATCACCGCTTACCTCATCCACAAAATTACCCTCTGCGCTGGTATTATATATTTTTATTATCAGTTCGCCGTCATCTTTACCAAGTGTTTCGATAATTTCATTTTCCGTCCAGAGGTAAAACTTGCCTTCTTCTCCCTCGCTGTCAGCATCTTCAGCGGAATAAAAACCGCCTTCGGGTGAAGTCATATCTCTAAGGACATAGGTAAAAATCTGCTCTGCTGTCCGTTTAAACCCGGGCTTCCTGGTTAACTGGTAAGCCTCGGTGTAGGCAAGTGCAAGTAGTGCCTGATCGTACAGCATCTTTTCAAAATGGGGTACAAGCCACTCCGTATCTGTTGAATACCTGTGAAATCCAAAACCAACATGGTCAAATATTCCGCCATTACTCATTGATTCAAGTGTTTTACTTACCATGTCGATTGCTTTTTGATTGCCGGTACGCTGGCCGTATCTTAAGAGAAATAGAAGGTTGTGCGGTGTTGGGAACTTTGGGCGGTTACCAAAGCCACCATGAGCCGGGTCATACCTTGATTCAAGCTGCTGAAAGGTTTTCTTTAATGTTGTGTTATCAAGTTCTTCACTAGCCTGTATACGAGTAGGGTCAGTTGCAACAGTAAGAGACTGGGTAGCGCTTTCGGCTGATTTCAGGATTTCTTCCCTGTTGTTTTTCCAGACCTCGCCGATCCGCGGGACTAGCTCCATCATTCCGAGCCTCCCGTAACGGCTTTGTTTTGGAACGTATGTTGCGGCATAAAATGGTTTTTTGTCGGGGGTCATGACGATATTGAGGGGCCATCCGCAGCCGCCCTGGGAAAGCAGCTGACATACCGTCATATATATATTGTCTATGTCCGGCCTTTCTTCCCGGTCGACTTTAATAGATATAAAATTCTCATTCATAAGTGCGGCTACTTCATTATCTTCAAACGATTCGTGTTCCATTACATGGCACCAATGGCATGTTGAGTAGCCGATTGAAAGGAGTATTGGTTTGTCTTCTTTCCGGGCTTTTTCAAATGCTTCTTCTCCCCAGGGATACCAGTCAACAGGGTTGTCTGCATGCTGAAGGAGGTACGGACTTTTTTCGTTTTGTAATCTGTTCATTTTTTTCCCGTTTGGATTTACTTCAGTCCCTCCGAACGAGTTTAAGTTAAAAGAAATAACCGTAAAAAGCAGAGCAACTGAAAATAAAGTTATAATTTTTATATTATTTAACATTACAGTGAATTAAATTTTATATCTGCTATTTTAACCAAGAAGTATTAAATTGTAATAAAGCAGTTGATATAAAATATCCAGTTTTAGGCTAAATGGGTTATAATTGCTTGGGATTAATAGAGATTTGTTATGAACATTGTTAATGAAAAGTATATAAAGGTAATTGAAGATACCAGGGATATCCTCTCCCAGCTGCATGGAAATGTAAAGGAACATTCAAACGCTGAGCTGAAAGAAAAACTAGCCTCGGCCATAGACAACCTTGAGAGCCTTTTCCTGGTGGTGTTTGTTGGTGAATTCAGCACCGGCAAATCCTCAATAATAAATGCAATTATTGGTGAAAAAACCCTTGATGAAGGCATTACACCAACTACAGATAAAATTTCGATCATTAAATACGGTGATGAAAAGGGTGTTGAGCTAAAAGACGGCATAGCCACTTTTACCGTTAACCAGACAAACCTTGAGAACCTTAATATTGTAGATACTCCCGGTACAAATGTAACTATTGAACAGCATGAACAGATAACCCAGAATTTTATACCAAGGGCCGATATTATATTTTTTACAATCGGTGCCGAGAGAGCGGTAACAGGAAGTGAATCTGAATTTATAAAATTTTTAAAAGACGACTGGAAAAAGAAGATAGTATTCTTGCTTAACAAGATAGATATTGCTTCAAATGTTGAAGAGTATAACAAATTACTTGAGCACTCCACTTCTGAGCTTCAGAGAATTTTCAGTATAGAACCTCACATTATCCCAATATCGGCAAAGCGGGAATTGGAAAATACTGAGAGTGCAGACAGCGGATTTGATGTGCTAAGAAAATACCTGTTTGAGACACTGAGCGAAGATGAAAAAATCAGGATTAAACTCAGCTATTCACTCGATCTATCTCTCAAACTTGCAGAAGAGACTGAGAAATCCATCGAAGACAGCCTCTTGAAGATAGAAAAAGATATTAAGAAGCTCAATGATTTTGAATCAAGGCTCGATGGCATGAATAAAGACCTTGTGGTCAACTCCAGCCAGTTTACGGAAAGGATAAGATCGAGGCTACTGGAGTTTAAGAACAGGGGTATCGAGTTTATAGACAACCTGATCCGGTTTGAAAATATTCTTAAACTTATAAGAAAAGAAAAAATAGCAAAAGAGTTTGAACAGAAAGTCTCACTTCAGACTGTAAAAGAGATTGAAAAAGACCTTGATGATATGGTGGCCTGGACAGAAACTTCATCTAAAAATATTCTGGACAGTTCCATAAGATTTTACAGGGACTCCGTAGAAACTGAGGATGCAAACATTTCTACACCTTTTCTTCAGCAAAGGCTGAAACTGATTGATACTGTCCGCAGCGAACTTGAATCCAAGAAAGCAGAGATAGACCCGAAAATCCTGGGAAGCAACCTGGTAGATACTGCAAGGAATGCAGTGGCGTCCGTACTTGGTGTGCAGGTAGGTTCTCTTGCACTCGGGGCAACTGTGGTATCTGCATTTTCTTCTTTCATAGTGGATATTACCGGGATACTTACCACACTTGCTGTAATGGCAACGGCATTTGCCATACTTCCAAAAAAACGAAGCAGTGCAATGAAGGAGTTCAGTGCCAAGGTGGACAGCCTTTCAACTGAACTTATTACAAGTATTAAGTCCCAGTTTACAAGGGACATGGACAATGTGAAGCTCCAGATAGTTGATTCTATGAGCCCTCTCAGGAATTTTTATAAAGCCGAAGAACAGAAACTTATCGATTCAAAGGAGCAGCTGGTATTTATTAAAAAGAAGATAAAAGATATCAAGGAAAGTTTATAGGTTATTAAAATGGGTACAGAACTAAAAGAAAATAAAGTGAAACATAAAGCCGGTGTGGTGGTTTACAGAAAAAGTAAAGATGGCGGTATTGAGGTGCTACTTGTAAGTGCCAGAAAGCATAAAGGTTCATGGGTCTTTCCGGTAGGCACAGTAGAAGACCATGAGACGCTCCAGGTAACTGCGGCAAGGGAATGCGAAGAAGAAAGCGGATATATTGTTGAAACTGAGGACGAAATCGGTACAGTTCAGGATAGTACAGGTAATTCAGTGAATTTCTTCACATTTTATAAAGCACAGATTACCGGTGAAAAAGAAGATTATGAAAAAGACAGGGAAAGAAAATGGGTAAGCTGTGATCAGCTGGAGCAGAACGTTGCAGAAATTTTTATTCCTGTTGCCAAAAGTTTTATCCAGAGTATTACTTAATTAAATCTTAATAAATTTGTATTATAAATATATAAAATAAACCAATGAAAAATCTATATTCATCTATTGCACACATATACAGAAGCCTCAGGGTCACTGATTCTGCGGCTGTACTTTACATAAAAGACAACCTCGGTGATTTTGATAAAATTGTTGCTGCTGACGTAGGTGCAGGTGCCGGTAGGTATGCAAAACTGTTCTTTGACCATATCGGAAATGACAAGCTTTTCCTGAGCTGTTTTGATACAAACGAGTTTATGCTAAAGAGCCTTACGGATTATCTTAAGGACAATAATTATACGAACTTTATCACAAAGATTGCAACGGCTGAAGAAATGCCAATAGAGGACGAAGAGCTTGACTGCATCTTTTCCTTTAATTCCATTCATCATTTTAATTTTTATAAGTTTTTCAACGAAGCAATCAGGACACTCAGGGATGATGGCAAAATATTTATTTATTCCCGTACCAGAAGTCAAAACGAGGAAAGCATATGGGGCAGGTACTTTCCGCTTTTCAGGAAAAAAGAATCAAGACTGTTTCAGCCTGATGAGTTTGAGTTCAAGCTTGGCACAATTCCAGGCCTGGAGCTTGAGGAAACAAAAATATTCAGTTTTGACAGGGACAATACAATAAAAGAACTTGTGGAAAGGGCCTCAAGCCGTCACTACTCTGCATTTTTTCTCTATGAACAGGACGAGTTTGATTACGCACTTAAGAAGTTTGAATCAAATTTAAAAGAAAACTACTCAGACCCTGAAAGCATCAAGTGGCTTGATGAAAAGATTCTTTATATTATCAGAAAGACCTAGTTGGTATATAGACCTATTGAGGGTTTATCCAGCCGGTACATCTTTTCCTTTGCAGCTGATTCGCATACCTCGCGGTATTTTCCCTCGGTAAAATAACAGACATTCATAGCTTCGTCTTCATTATAATCTGCAAGCTTTTCTATAACTCCTTCAATACAGATTATTTTTTCGTCATGGCTGCCCTGCATACAGACAGAGTTTATAAGTTTGGGGTTTTTCCTGATAGATGGTGAAAAAATAGTTCCGAGGGCGTGATAACAACCAAGCCGTTGACGTGTTGAGAGTTTTTTGCATTCATTTACCAGTCCACCGGTATTACCCCCAAGGTCTCTAGCAATATGGTTTAGTGTGTACCTGTAACATGCAGCCGGGTAATCGGTATATGTATCACATGGATAATGGAGTCCGGTCCTGTTTACAGTACCGCAGAGCCCAAGCTCTTCCTGCAGTATCAGTTTGTCGCTAAATTCCATAAATACACCTGTAGAGCAGTAATATGACATTGCGGGAGTATCAAACTTATTGCACCCTTCTATAGATTTGCCAAGTTCATAGCTGTTGAGCAGCATAAGTGCATGCCCCATTGCATGGGCGCAGTTTCCTGGTTTGTGCATTTCAGCCATTTCGCCGCTTGTGCAGAATTTTTTCATCTCAGTTACAACCTGGCCAAAATCCTTACCACCGTACGCTTCGGCTATTACGCCGTGCATACAGCCGTTTGTACACCTGTTGGCGCAGATGCGAAGGGATTTTATTACGTCCTGCTCTTTTTTGTATATGGTTTTGCCTACAGGATGGGACTCGTTGTGGCACTTTGCATATTTATCCTCTAAAAAATCAAGAAATGCCTTAGGACCAATGGTTTTGTAATAGTTTTCGAAGGTCTCACGTCTTTCAGTGGTATTAGTTTTATAATCATTAAGAAAACTCGATTTAATACTGGGATCAGCTTCCTGCCATGTTTTTAATTCAAGAATTTTTTCATCAGTCCCCATTTCTGCCTGGAAGTCATTATCAATCTTTTCCGGAGCATCGTTCTCTTCCGAGCAGGATACCAAAATTGATCCTATACAAATCACAAAAATAAATAAATGAAAATATTTTCTATTCATCAGGAATTAATTTAAATAATAATATCTAACTGTCTATTATAATTTAAAAAATCTGGTATAATAGCCCTAAATTTCTTAAGGAGGAATTTGATGAATTTAAAAAAACTATTATCAATAATTATTTTAGCTTTGTTATTTGTTGTCCCGGCTTCTTTTGGCGCCAATGCTGGTGCATTCTGTAAGGGTTGTCAGACTAACCAGAGTGGGACAGATTCAGACCCCTTCCAGCTTTATGCTTTTTTTGACCTAAGAGACAGGGAGTCTTTTTTCCAGGTGACAAACGTAAACAATGCTAACGGTAGTACCTTCAATGAAAACATTACAGTGCATGTACAGATTTTTAACGTTGGAAACGACTGTATTGAAAACAATTTCTTTGATGTTTACACACCTAATGATACACATGTCTATAACCTTAGAGATATTTTAACTAATGATACAAGGCCTGCGGGCGTGGTTCTTCCTGAAAATGCATACGGGGTAGTAGTAGTGTCCCAGGTTGTTGGGGAAGGTGCTGGAATTGTAGATGGTCCCGGAAGTATAGTTGGCAACTTTAGGGTTGTTGATGACGAGGGTTATGAATACAGAACAAACGCAGCTGGTATCTACAGTAGAATGGGCAGGCAAACAGGTGGTTTTCCAAATGTTTATAGCTTTAACTATAATACTAAAGGCGGAGTAACACTATCAGATGTAGTTGGTATACAGGTTGCAAGTGTGGGTGAAGAAGATGGAGAAGTGGATATCTCAAATATTACTGACAATTATGTAGCCATGGACATTAATCTTTATGACCTCAATGAAGTACCTTTTTCATGTAGGAACGTAATATTTGCCTGTGTTGACCAGGACAACCCGAGACTCCAGGAGCTTCTAGAAGATTCAGGTGATGCAAGTGTTGCAAGTTTTGAATACGGGATAAATGAAGTAATTCCCAACAGTAAAGGAGCTGAACTACTTTGCCCCAATAACGTTAATACGGAAGGTATAGTTACATTGAGACCTATCGGTGTAGGTGATGCGAGTGAATCATCCTTTTTTGTAGGATATGCAGGACTTAATAACGGTAATGGAAGGGGAAGCATGGACTCTTTCTGGGCACCTAATAATACGATAGATAACTAGTAAAACAAATTAGACTTAATTTATAAAACCCCTGGTTAGTAATAATCAGGGTTTTTTTTATATCTAATTTACAGTATAATTTTTATGCAATTTCTTAAGGAGGAATTTGATGAATCTAAAAAATGTATTTTCTATAAGTTTAATAGCTTTATTGTTTGTTTTTCCAACAACTTTTGAATCTAATGTAAATGCCGGAGTATTGATGGATCCAGTACCTTTACCTCCACCTTCATCATGTGGTAACTTTCGTGGTGGGGACGGAAGATATGGCATCGGGTGTCCTACCAGCATAAGTTCTACTGACCATGACCCTTTCCAGCTATATGCTTTTTTTGATTTAAGAGACAGAGAGTCATTTTTCCAGGTAACTAACGTTAATAACCCCGATGGATCTACTTTTAATGAAAACATCACAATACATGTCCAGGTATTTAATGTTGGCAATGACTGTATTGAAAACAATTTCTTTGATGTTTTTACCCCTAACGACACGCACGTATACAACTTAAGAGATATTCTTACCAATGACGGAGACCCCTCAGGAGTAGTACTTCCTGAAAATGCTTACGGAGTTGTTGTAGTATCACAGGTTATAAGCGAAGGCGGACCTATAGTTGAAGGTCCGGGAAGTTTGATCGGTAATTTTCGTGTAGTTGATGACCTCGGTTATGAATACCGTACAAATGCTGCTGGTATTTCAAATTTAGATCAGCAAACAGGTTTTGGTTTTTTTGGCGATAACGAATATAGCTTTAACTATAATACCAAGGGTGGAGTAACGCTTTCAGATGTAGTTGGTATACAGGTTAATGGTATTTTTACCGAAAATGGCGAAGTAGATATTTCAAATATCACTGATAATTTTGTTGCTATGGACATTGATATATATGACCTCAATGAAGTGCCTTTTTCCTGCAGGAATATAATCTTTTCCTGTGTTGACCAGGACAACCCAAGGCTTCAGGAGCTACTTGAGTTTTCCGGTGATGCAAGTGTGGCAAGTTTTGAATACGGAATAAATAATTCGATTCTTCACAGTAAGGGCGGTGAGCTTCTTTGCCCCGGAAATATTATTTCCGAGGGAATAGTAACACTAGACCCTATTAACATTGCACCTACTTTTACTGAAGGCAATTTCTTTATTGGTTATGTTGGGCTTAATAACGGCAACGGAAGAGGAAGTATGGATTCTTTCTGGGCACCGAACAACAGGATACTGGGTCTTATGATGGGTCCCGGCTAATCATTAAAATATATAATAATTTACAGGCCCGTATGATTATTTCATTCGGGCCTTTTTTTTGTTAATTTTTTATAGTTAAACCAAATAAAAAGAAATGCGCTTATTGAAATAAGCAGTTCAAGAAATTCCGTAAATTTTGCTGCAAACCAAAATATGTTTCCTTCGTATAATCCCCTGTACGAGGCATCAAACCAGTTGTAAAAATCCAGTGATGCAAATAAAAGAATTATTAAATACCAACTTGCCATGGATAAGGGAGAAGAAAGGTATATAAATCTCTTAAATCTTGCCAGGAATATACTTATTAATCCACCAAGGCCGAATAAGATTCTAAGCAGTTCGAAAGTAATGTTAACAATTACAATATTATGTAAATTGAATTCATTTTGCTTATTTATTCCACTTAAATAGTCAGGTGTGGAAAATTTAAAAAACCACTGGCCCCAGGAAATTTCTTCCATTGTCACAAATAAAAGGCCTGCAGCGAATATAAAATAAAATAAACCTGAAAACTTTATACCTGAAATCATAAGCCTGTAAGAAAATATAAAAGCAGTCAGCGAAGCCAAAAATAATATAAAGAAGGTAATCAGTTCGACAGGCTGGTTTTCCTTTCTCATATACTTATAAAAAGTGGAAGTATCAGTATAAAACAGATAGTAGCTAAAAATGCCTACCAATATAATTGGGGTAATTAATATAAGTATTTGAATTTTGAGAGGTAACTTTAACTCTTTGTAATAGCTTGCAGTATTTTGGGGCATATTAAAGAAGTGTTACATGTATTTTTATCTTGAAAAGATTAAATTTTTAGTAAATTTCGGGGAAATAATTAAAAACTTGAATAAAAAAAGGGAGAAAAGTTTAAAAAACATTTCTCCCTTTATAACTTTTTTTTAATTAATATTAATCTAGACTAAACAAAGTAAAATTGCTTTGGTTCCATATGGAATCTATACTTCCTCTTCCGTTGCCATTATTAAGCCCGGCAAAAATAAAGTATATAGGGTCTGTATCTTCACCAAGCGATATTTCTGTTAACCTTACAAGCCCGTCAGATATTGTGTTGCCCGGACAAAGAAGTTCACCGCCCTTACTGTGAGGAATCGAATTATTTATGCCATATTCAAAGCTGGCAACACTTGCATCCCCTGATTCTTCAAGCAGGGCAGGAAGTTGAGGATTATCCTGGTCAGTGCATGCAAATATTACATTTCTGCATGAAAAAGGGACTTCGTCTTCATTGTAAATATCTATGTCAAAACTGACCCAGGTATTTACAATATCGGCTGCAAAAACTTCACCGGGGAAAGCAAAGGATTGGGTATTGTCCAGGGCAATTCCAACAATATCAGAAACTGTCACATTACCAAGACTGTTAAAATTGAATGTATATATTCCAAACTCTTGTTCCCGTGATGTATCCGTACCCACAAGGTTGGTCCTGTATTCATATCCGTTGTTGTCTTCAATTCTGACATTTCCAATCATAGCAGGTGGAAGCATCTGTGGAGGTGCTGGTGGGGAGATAGGTTCAATTATATAAGTAGCCACAAATATTCCATAAGCATCGTCAGGTAAAATAACTCCCGGCGGGTTACCATCATTTGTGACAATATCCCGTACGTTGTATAGGTGGGTGTCGTTTTGCGTATAATTGTCAAAGAAATTGTTCTCGTTGCAGTTATTACCAACATCAAAAAACTGAATATGGATAGTTCTGTTGAAAGAGGTGTTATCTGTATTTGTTATCTGTATAAATGATTCTCTGTCCCTAAGATCAAAAAATCCTATAAGCTGGCGGTCACCATAGTCAGTGTTAAAAATTCCTACATCACCGGCCCCAGCGTTATTAACAAAAATCAAAGGCAACATTAATATTACTGCAAGTAAAATATTTCTAATCATTAAGATCCTCCATAATTTGGTCTCTAAGTTTAAATTTTTTTATTAAATAAATCCAGATATATCTAAATCAATTTTTCAGTTTAATCGGGCGATGGGAATACTAGGGCACAATATTACTAACGCTAAATAAGAAAGATAAAATTTTTATTTTGATAGAATATTCCGGTAGACAAAGACCTAATTCGAACCCCCGACAGAATAATTATTGTTCTTGTTTTTATAAAATGGATAATAATTTTTATATAGTTAATGTGAATGGTGTCCGGAAGCCATAAACTCTGCAGCATTTGTACATTCTTCAATAAACTCTTTTTTTACATACTTGCATAACTCTTTACTTTTTTCCAGATTGTTTCCGCTGTAAAACATAAAGCCCTGGCCAACAGCATGGTAACACTTGCTGGATAATTCTATATCGTTTAAAGAATCAGTTTCATCGCATACAACCGGAACAAGCTCAACGAGTTCAGCTTCACTTAGAGGAAGAAAGACATCCATGTATTCCATATACACCCCGCCTAGGCAGGCGTGTTGAAAATTTGGATCCTCTATATTTCTGCAAATATCAGTAGCATTCGTAAGTGGTGTAAATTTTCTGGCAATAAGGCCGTGTCCCAGACCGTGAACACACTGACGAAGAAGCAGATTATCATCAGTTATTGATTTGCAAAGTTCAACGCCCCTTGTTGATACTTCTTCGGGGTTCCAGTTTGAGGTACTTATATAATCTTCGAGTACCCCGTGGTAACAGCCCTGTATACATTCCTTGCTACAGGAATTGAAGGCTTTTTTTACATCGAAGTTGTGCTTTTCAAGTAAAGAAGCCCCAATGTGGTGTGCAAAAAGATGGCAATCTTTAATAACACCGTCCCTCTCAAGCTCTTTTGATAGATTCAGAGCATATGCGCCGGAGTTGGTAAAAACAACGGACTGAAAGAAAGGTTTATAACAGGTAGTTCTTGCATATGAATCGGGGATGTTCTCACAGTTTTTTGTAACTTCCAGTAAACCGCTATTGTTTCACTTAGGACTCTTTTGCTTTTCAATTTTATCAGAAACATAAACTATTTCTGCGTTCTGTCTTAATTGTTTTATAAGTTCCTTTGATTTCTCTTCTCCTATTTCTGTACGGACTTTGCCTTTAATGTTTTTCTTTACAGAATTATAAGGAAGGGTGAATTTCTCTCTTATGGATACAACTCTAAACTGGCCGTTTTTAGCTATAATTCCGTTATAGACTTTACCATCTTCGGTCCTGTAAATATCATTTTTATAAAAGGGATCATTTATAATATAAAAATCAGCTTTTATTTTGTTATTTTTTTTGAGCTCATTTTTAAGGGCATCAAATTTTTGACCGGATTTAATTTTATCTAAAAATTCTTCTGCAAGTTGTTTATCTGTGAATATTATTTCATCAACTGTAATGTTTATATAATTATATAGATTGGCATTGTAGTATTCTTTTATTCTGTCTTCACCAAGGTCTTCTTCAGTTACAAGCATGTTGTATTTAAAATGGTCACTTATTAACTTTCTCCTGTAATCTTCCAGGTATTCAAGTGATTCCTTATCATCATCAGCAACGTGATACATAATATCAGATTTATGTTTCCTGTACTGGTCATCCGTTTTTTTATCCGCACCGTATCTTAATGCTTCCTGGTAGACAAGTTCATTGTTTATTAATTCTTCAATGTCCTGGTTTTTAATATCATCATTTGATATGGTGGTCCCGTTTACCGATACAATTTGTTTTTTATTTTCGGTATCATTTTTTTTCTCTCCAGGCTGTGTGCAGCTGAAAATAAATAGAAAAGAAAAAATAAATAAAAAATAAAACTTAATGTTTAAATTCTCCATGTTATTTAATTTAAGTGTAAATTGTATTTAGTTTTGAACATAAAAAAAGGGTACTGACCTAGGTCAGTACCCTAATATTTATTTTATAAGAAAATATAAATCGAAAACTTTATTCTTCTATTTCATCGTTTGGACGCCATATCGAATCGATTGTACCTCTTCCATTGCCATTATTTAGTCCAATAAAATAAGCAGTATTATCATTGTCACTGGCACTGTCTTCTTCTTCTAAAAATACCCACCCCTCAGTAATTACATTTCCGGGGCAAAGGAGTTCTCCACCTCTGGAGTGAGGAATTGCTTCATTTATTCCGTATTCAAATGCTGCTACATTAGCAGATAAATCACTATCTTGTTCCTCTAGTAATGCCTGATAATTTGGACTATTTTCATCCTTAATGCAGGCAAATATTACATCACGACAAGATAAAGGGTTTTCATTTGCATCAAAAATATCAACATCTACTCCATACCAATCATCAAGAGGAGATGATTCCCATTCGCCCGCACTTTCATTAGGATCTGCTGTAACAACTATAACGTCTGATAATGACACACCATTATTTACACTAAAGTTAAAATTAAATTCTTCTTGGGGTTCATTATTGTCATTCCACCCTGCAGAATTTGCTCTATATTCATAACCGGCATTGTCTAAAACACGAAAACTTCCTATTAAAACGCGTAAACTTTCATCTAGATCGCCATTATCATTAAGTGCTGATATAATGATGAAACCAAATGTGTTCTCGGGCAAAATAACACCTGAAGGGTTTCCGTCATTAGTCTGTATATCTCTCAAATTGTAAATATGAGTATCATTTGGTGTAAATACATCGAAAAAATTGTTTTCGTTGCAG
>JAJCZQ010000032.1 GCA_029262335.1 Deltaproteobacteria bacterium | reverse complement strand
CTACTACCACTAGCCGGAGTATTCGCAGCAAGAAGAATCATCAGAAGAAGAAGGAAATAAACACTGACGAAACAGAAGTAACGAAGTAGTCAGTATTAAAAGAAGTACAAAAGGGGCCAGGTAGACCAAACTACCAGGCCCCTTTTTTTGTAACTGTTGCACCCAGAAACTAATGCTAAAAAAGGGCGTTTAAATTTATATTTAGGTTGATTTAACCAAATACTCGGTCCATAACTGTTGCAAGAAGTGCATAATGCTGGTGCAGGTAATTCAAATTTATATTTCTAACTATGGCTCTTAAAAACTAATGCTAAGAAAGGTTAATCTAATTTATATTTAGGTTGAGGTTCCCAAATGCTATGGATATAACTGTTGAATTGAATAACAACTGTTAATAGAGGTGTTTTAAATTTATATTTAGGTTTATTTAACCAGTACTCGATCCCTATTGAGGACTTAAAACAGTTAACTTTTCTTAATTGACAGGTTATAATTTGCAAATATAACTAAACATGTTGCAACTAATGGAGGATTATCTAAATGATAAGAATTTTAGTTTTGATACTTTTTTTTACTACCCTATCAACTGTTAATATATTTGCCGGTACTCTACAAGACATACCAGAAACAGATTCTGGAGATTTTCAGCTGGCAGGATTTTTTGATTTAAGGGACAGGGAAAGTTTTATACAGATTACCAATACGGATAGTGACCCTTCGGGAAGAACAATTCATATTCAGCTTTTTGATGTGAATAATCTTTGTAATGAAAATAATTTTTTTGATAATTACACACCCAATGATACACATGTATACAATATTAGGGACATTATAACAAATGATGGCAATCCATCAGGGGTAGTACTACCTTCAAATGCTTACGGGGTTTTCTTTGCAACTTATCTGGATGCTGATCCAGTTGGAATGATTGGGAACTTAAGAATTGAAGATAATAATGGTTATGAGTATAGGACAAACTTGAATGGAACTGGCGAAAATAATCGTGATCAGGACTCCGATCCACCAGTATGGACTTTCAACTACAATACACTTGGTGGAGTTACATTATCTGACGTAATAGGAATACATGTTAATAATATTGGAAACACCTCTCCACCAGCGGAAGTAATTATAAATCCTGCCGAAGAATGGATAAAGGTTGATGTTGATATTTATGATTTAAATGAGACACCTTTCTCATGCAGGGATGTTGTATTTGCATGTATAAATGAAGAGAGTCCCAGACTGGAAGAATTGCTTGAGGATGCGGGAGCAAGTGTTGCAAGTTTTGAATATGGAATTAATGAAGTTGTTCCAAGTAGTAAGGGTGCAGAGCTTCTTTGTCCCGGTAATGTTATTACTGAGGGACTTGTGAGTCTTGTTTTTGAGGATCTTGGTGGTAGTGAAGGAAGTCCCAAAGACTCATTTGTGGTATTTGCCGGACTTAATAATGGTAATGGAAGAGGTAGCATGGACAGCGTATGGTATTCCAGTACTGTTATAGATTTTGATTGAAGCTAATCGGGAAATAAAAAAGAAAAACATAGAATAAATTAAAAAGCCGGTTTATATAAACCGGCTTTTTTTATGCTTCTATATTTATCAATATTTAAACTTTTGCTTTGGGTTTCTGAGTATAGTCCATAAACCCTCGTGGCTGTGGAGGGCCGTCGTAGGCAAGTTTCTTCCAAACCTGTGGGTGTGAGTAGTAAAACTTCACAATTAGTGTCCTGAACTTTGTATAGAAAAGCTTGTTTCTCGTACGGATATGGTCAATAACCTGTTTCTTTTCCTCGTCTGTTGTAAGTTCGTAGAAAGGTTTGAAAAATTTGTTTGTAGCAATTGCATCCATATTCCAGATACCGGCATCATAAAACGCCGCTTCGCCTTCATTTTTGGACATATAGTTCAGGAATATGGTTGTAATATCAATCTTACCTGAGCCTGGTACAATGGTTTCGGCAAGTGCAGTAACATTTTTCTGGGTATGTTCGTCAAAAAGTTTAAATCCCTTTTGGAATTCTATTCCATCCTTATACTTATCATTTGTTTGAGCAAGTAATGATAATGGCAGAGAACCTGCTAATGTTGTACCTGCTACTCCTAGTGTAAGTGTCTTTAAAAAGTTTCTTCTTGAGTTATTACTCATCCTTTCTGGTCTCCTTCCAATACTGTTACATTGTAATTACCGGAATCTATTAAATTATCTACATACTTGTATATCGCATCCTGCTTTCTAAGTGATTTAATATTCTGCTTTATAGAAGTTTTAAACTTATCAAGATCGGCTTTTTTCAATTCGGTAACTTTGTATATATCATAATTGCCTGCAAACCTTATTGGTTTACTTATGGCCCCAACTTCTACAACATCTAAATTATCCAGTATAATCGGGTCGTTATTCAATTTTCTTTCTGAAACTTCAATTTTTACACCCTGATCACCGTATTCATCTCTTATATCATTTACTGATGACCCGCCAACCAGCAAGTCCCTTATTTTATTTGTGGTTTCTTCATCAGCATCTATTGTGTATTTAAGTACTGCAACATAGGTATATTTTCTGATGTTTTTGTTGTAATATTCATTAACATCTTTGTCAGTTATTTTCTTGTTTACGTTAACATTATTTAAAATTTCAGACTTCATTGTTTTTACAGCCTGATCATTAGCTATAACTAAATCTAATTTGACCTTGGGGTCGTTCATATCTGCATTACTGAAATCACCCTGCCTGTAACCTTTGCTTATTGCGTCCTGCAGAAGGACTTCGTATGCAATTGCTTCTTTAAGGGGGTTTACCAGGTTTGGGTCCAGCTTGTATTTATATACAGGCTTATCATTTACCTTGGCAACAACTGTTTCATCACGCCCTGGTGCTTTTTCAGAAACTTGTTTTGTTTCGGTTATTTCTTCAGTATTCTTATCTTTATTATCAGGCTGGGTACAGGAAACGACGAAAGAGAATATTATCAATAACGACAATAATTTATACATTTAAACCTCCAAAAATTTTATTAAATTATATCAGGAATAAAAACTTTACTTATAAATTGACATATTTCAACAGTTTCATTATATTAGCTTAACTTAAAATGGCAAAACAAAAGACATATGATTTCGTAGTTATCGGTTCAGGCCCCGGAGGTTCTCCTTTTGCATTGAGACTCGCAGAGAAAGGGTTAAAGGTCCTGGTACTTGAAGCCGGTACAAAATACGATCCATCCAAAGATTACAGTCTCAATAAAGATGACTGGGAGCTGGAAAGATTTCCCGTCCGTACCAAACTTGGTTATCAATTTGGAGAGTCTCAGACACTCGATCAGAAATATATTCATTTAAGGTCCTGGAACAAGGCAAATGGTAATTTCAATAATTCAGATAAGAGAAGATATATAGACTATCAGCACGTGGTTGGAGTAGGTGGAACAACACTCCATTACCAGGGTGAGTCTCACAGGATACACCCGTCATCATTTAAAACAAAATCAAAATTCGGCAAAGGGTATGACTGGCCAATAGAGTACAAAGACCTTGAACCCTATTATACTCAGGCTGAAAAAATCGTAGGTGTGGCAGGGCCAAAGACTATTCCCGGAAGAGAGGAGACAGTAGATTATCCGCTACCTCCGCATAAACTTGGCTATTCGAGCCAGGTAATGGATAAAGCATGTAAAAAACTTGGTTATAACCTTGTACCAAACTCTGTTGCGATCCTTTCCAAGCCATATAGGAACACAGCACCATGTAATTACTGCAGCGGCTGCGTGTGGGGCTGCCCGAGGAAAGATAAAGGTTCTGTTGATGTGACTTTTGTACCATTGGCAGAAAAAACGGGCAATTGTGAGATAAGGCAGAATGCCTTTGTCAGCAGGATAGAGGTACAGAATGTACTTGGAAAGAAAGTAGCAAAAGGTGTCCACTATTTTGATAAAGAAGGTAAAGAAAATTTTGTAGCAGCAAAAAATGTAGCAGTTGCCTGTGGTGCTGTTCAGACCCCTAGACTTCTGCTAAATTCAGAACTCAATGCCAGCGGGCAGGTTGGAAAAAACTTTATGGAGACACTCTTCTATGAAGTTGTTGCATTGCACCCCGAAAGGCTGGATTCCTACCGCGGAATTCCCATGGACAGTATTATCTGGGACTGGAATGAGTCCAGTGTTAACAATGGTGTTTATTCAGGCGGTTTCAGGCTGTTTCCAACAGCGGGAAGTGCTATGGGGCCTGTTTCATATGCAACTCACTATTTTGACGACTGGGGTAAGAGTTTTACGGATAATGTTGATAAGTGGTTTGGACATGCAGTGGCTATGGGTGGTATTGGGGAATTTTTACCAAACAAAGATAGTTTTGTTTCAATCAGTGATAAACAAAAAGATAAACATGGAATTCCAATTCCAATAATACAGTCGTTCCTTTCAGAGACGGAATTAAATACACTGGATAGAATGGCAAAAAAATGTAAGGAAATTTTAAAAGAATCGGGCACCGATCAGTTTGTAGAAGTATTTTCTACATATGATCTTTTTGCAGCTACCCATGTATTCGGAACATGCATTATGGGTACTAACCCCGAAACTTCCGTAGTAAATTCAGATCTGAGGTCTCATGAAGTTAACAACCTCTTTGTTACTGATGCGAGTGTGTTTCCATCTTCAGGCGGCGGGGAAGCACCATCACTTACAATTGAAGCTCTTAGTTTAAGAGCGGCGGATCTTTTTCTAAAAAACAGTTAAAAGGGGGCTTAATTTGAAATTAAGATCATCTGGTACTGCCTTTAAATTATTAACATTAACATTAATTCTGCTATCGCAGTCACTTTATGGATGTGGTGGTAGTGGAAATAAGACGGATATGTCTAACCTTCCGGACCTTACCAATGTATCCCAGGATGCAAATATCAACTTCTCTGAGATTGCTGCACTTGGTCAGATTGCAACATTTGGAGATATTAACAATGATAACTACCTTGATTTTGTAGCCGGAAACGCCAGATCCAGGCCTGAACATACATTCCTATATCTTAACAATAAAGACAATACCTTTTTAAATATTACTCAGAATTCAGGTCTTGGAAACACCAGGAACAGGTCAGCAACATTTGCTGATTATAATAATGACGGACTACTTGATCTTCTTATCGGGACAATCCAGGTTTCATCTCCTCCGGTACTCTATAAAAACCTTGGAGATTTACAGTTTACAGATGTGACTGAAGAAGCCGGCCTAAATGCAACAGGAGGTTCTGCCTTTCAGGCATTATGGCTTGACTACAACAACGACGGTTTTGCAGATATTTTACAGGTAAATGTCGGTGGTAAAATTGTCCCCCAGCATTTATATCACAATAATGGCGACGGTACTTTTACACTGGTATCCGAGGAAGTTGGATTAACCGATAGTTTTAATGCTCACACTGCTGTTGCAATTGATTACGATAATGACGGTGATTCGGACCTGTTTTACGGAAATAGCGGCGGTCCAAATATGTTTTACAAAAACAATAATGGCCAGTTTGAAAATGTTACTCAAAGTGCCCGTCTGCTGGGCGACCCTGACTGGGACACGGTAGGTGCATGTTCAGGCGATATTGACGGAGACGGTTTTATGGACCTCTATATCACCAATATTTCTTCTGACAGGAATGCGCTGTATAGAAATAACGGTAATGGTA
The DNA here is from genome assembly GCA_029262335.1 of Deltaproteobacteria bacterium. GTDB lineage: Bacteria > Desulfobacterota_D > UBA1144 > Nemesobacterales > JAJCZQ01 > JAJCZQ01. The sequence goes on along the minus strand of JAJCZQ010000032.1, from coordinate 14,503 downwards.
CATTTTCCGATATTACCGAGTCCTCATCTACGCAGGACGTTGGAGACGGACGAACATGTGCATTAATTGATTTTAACAGTGATGGCAAGACAGATATTTATGCTTCAAACCACATTAATCCCTCAAAGCTGTATATAAATATGGGACAGGGACCATTTGAAGAAGTTGCAGAAGAAGTCGGGATTAATATTCCCAGGGATATTTTTTCAGCTTCCTGGGGCGATTATAATATGGACGGCTATATTGACCTTGTTGCAAATGGACACCTGGGCGGCGGACTGTATATGAACAGTGGAAACGGTAACAACAACATCGTTGTAAATCTTGTCGGTAACGGGACAACTACCAACAGTTCTGCAATAGGTTCCAGGGTGGCTGTTACTACAAAACTTGGTAATCAGATTAAAGCAGTTTCCGGTGGCAGCGGCTGCTGTGAGCAAAATATGCTTCCGCTTCATTTTGGACTCAAAAAAGAGGCAGAAGCTGACATTGTAGTGAGCTGGACTGATGGAACAGAATGTAAAGCCGAAAAGTTAGCTGTAGATGGAAATTCTTACATTACTGTAACCCAGCAGGGCTGCGATATTAAAAGTACAAAGATCGGTAATTAATACTTTTTATATATCCCGAAAATTTATATTTCCTGTTTTCTGATATAATTATTTATGGCCCAATTTTCTTTCATGAGAGAGTATAGGACTCCTATTCTCTCATATCTGCTCTTAATACTTTCGGTATACATCCTGCAGCATTTTCTTGACTCCGGTACTGTTTTTTCCATCAGTGCTGCCCTAATGCTGTTGATTCCATTCCTTGCAAATACTGATTACAACTATTTTTATTTTAATTCACGGGGATTTATCAGGGGAGTACTGATTTCACTTGGAGTACTTGCAGTTTATTTCCTGGTGTTGTTTATCTATAGTCTGATTTCTGGCAAATACCCGGGAATCAGGGAAACAGGATATTCATTTTTTCTTATACAGCTTATTTTGGTTGCAATTCCTGAAGAGGTATTTTTTCGCGGATATTTACAAAAAGAATTTGGGAATAACTACAGGGCAATAATTTTAGTTAGTTTGTTATTTGCAATTGCACATCTTCTTATTGTTTGCGCGACATCAGGGGGACTTAGTGTCTGTATACAAAACGGATTAACATTCTTTCCTTCTCTTGTTATGGGCTATCTGTATATGAAAACGGGAACACTATGGTCGAGTATCTTTTTTCATTTTTGTGCAAATATCCTGCATATATTAATAAAATTCAGTTAAATAAAAAAACAGGCCTTAAAAGTGTATAATAATCGTCAATTATGAATATCAGACTTGCCCTAGCACAGATAAACAGCTGCGTTGGTGATATTGAAGGAAATACCAAAGAAATTGTTCTCCGGATAGAACAGGCCAAAGACAAAGGGGCCGATATTATCTGTTTCCCGGAAATGTCAGTTACGGGATATCCGCCTGAAGACCTACTTCTTAAAAAAAGTTTTATAAAAGATAATATTAATTCACTCAAAAAAATAAAAAAATCCACGGATTCACTAATAGCAATAGTGGGTTTTGTAGATTATAAAGGCTCTGCATATAATGCTGCCGCAGTTATTCAAAATGGTGAGATAAAAGGAATATACAGAAAGACCCGTCTGCCTAATTACGGAGTATTTGATGAAGAAAGGTATTTTCAGCCGGGTAAAGAAATATCGGTATTTAAATGCGGTGAGATTACATTTGGAGTAAATATTTGTGAGGATATATGGTATTCGGGGAACCCAACCAAAAAGCAGGTTACAAATGGTAATGCCGGGTTAATTCTCAATCTTTCTTCTTCTCCTTATCATACGGGTAAACCTGTTATAAGAGAAAACATGCTAAGGGAAAGGGCAAAGCAGTACTCATGTGTATTGGGTTTTTGTAATATGGTTGGAGGCCAGGACGAGCTGGTTTTTGACGGCAGTAGTTCGGTAATCGACAAATCAGGTGAAGTTTTGTCCCGTGCAAAAAGTTTTGAGGAAAAACTGCTTATAACTGACCTGGATGGACAGGAGCTTGTGGTAAAAAGCAGGAAAAGAACAGGCAATGGTGAACTGAAAACCATTAAACTTGAGCCAATAAAGAAAAAAGATAAAAAAAATATAAAAAGAAGTAAGTCCGGATTCTATAACGAAGACAATGAAATTCTAAGGGCACTTATTACAGGTACTAAGGACTATGTAAGGAAAAACGGATTTAAAAAAGTAGTCATAGGGCTAAGCGGGGGTATAGATTCAGCCCTTGTTGCCGTAATTGCCAAAGAAGCCCTTGGGAGTCAGAATGTAGTTGGGATTTTAATGCCTTCCAAATACAGCTCTAAAGGAAGCGTGAAGGATTCGAAGCTGCTTGCAGGAAACCTTGGCATAAAGAATATTACAGTACCTATACAGGATATATTTAATTCCTATCTGGTCGGATTAAGTGAAATATTTAAAAATACCAACCCAAATGAGGCTGAAGAGAATCTACAGGCAAGAATCAGGGGTAACATCCTGATGGCCCTTTCAAACAAATTCGGACACCTTGTATTAACAACCGGTAACAAGAGTGAGATGAGTGTTGGTTATGCAACGTTATACGGAGATATGGCGGGCGGATTTGCCGTAATTAAAGATTTACCTAAGACATTGGTTTACAGGCTTGCAAAGACTTATAACAAATCTTCAAAAAAAGAGGTTGTTCCAACAGCAATAATCACGAAAGAACCATCAGCTGAGCTGCGTCCTGACCAAAAGGACACGGATTCCCTCCCACCATATGAAGACCTTGACCGCATTCTAAGGCTTTATATTGAAGATGATCTGGGTATTAAAGAAATTATAAAATCCGGCGAAAATAAAGAGTTAACAGAAAAAATTGTAAAAATGGTTGATAGAAATGAGTATAAACGAAGACAAAGCCCTCCGGGTATTAAAATTACTACAAAAGCGTTCGGTAAAGACAGGCGAATGCCCATTACAAGCAGATATAAATAATTTGTCTAATGATGTAAAAATTCACTATTATATGGTATAATAGGCCTATTGGTGGTTTATTTTGGGGTCAATTTACAGCGCCATATAATATTTTCCATTTAACCACGTTTACTTCAAAATTTTATAAATACTAAGGTGTTTTTTATGAAGAGATTAGGATTACCCCCTAAACAAGGGCTTTATGACCCGAATTTTGAACATGATGCATGCGGGATAGGGGTTATTGTAAATATTAAAGGGAATAAATCCCACAAAATAGTCAGGCAGTCAATTGAAATACTTAAAAACCTCGAACACAGGGGTGCATGCGGCTGTGAAGCAAATACAGGCGATGGTGCCGGTATATTACTGCAAAAACCGCATAAATTTTTCTCAAAGGTATGTCCTGAGAGCGGTATAAAACTTCCTGATATCGATGATTATGGTGTTGGTATGATATACCTCTCACCTGATACATCCGAATCAGCCAGTGCAAAGGAAATATTTAATAAAATAGTAGAGGAAGAAGGCCAGGAAGTACTTGACTGGAGAGACGTTCCAACTGACAATTCAAGCCTCGGTGAAACGGCAATATCTTTTGAACCCCTTGTAGCACAGGTATTTATTAAAAGATCCGATGATACTCAACCGGGAATGGATTTTGAGAGGAAATTATATATTATCCGCAAGCGTGCAGAGAACCAGATTAGGTTCTCCGATACCAAAGGCGGAGAATACTTTTACATTTCAAGCATTTCAGCAAAAACAATAGTATACAAAGGAATGCTCACAACATGGCAGGTAGAGCTTTATTACCCGGACCTGGGTGATGAAGATTTTGAATCTGCGCTGGCACTTACTCATTCAAGATTCAGTACTAATACTTTCCCAAGCTGGGACAGGGCACACCCATATCATTATGTGATACATAACGGTGAAATAAATACCCTCAGAGGAAATATAAACTGGATGCATTCAAGGCAGGCAGTCCTTGAATCCGGACTATATGGAGATGACCTTGAAAAGATATTTCCAATTATAGCACCCGAGGGCAGCGATTCGGCCGGATTTGATAATGCACTGCAGTTTTTAACACTGTCCGGATACCCGATAGAGCATGCAGTAATGATGATGATTCCTGAACCATGGTCTAAACATGAGAGCATGCCTGAGAATAAGAAATCATTTTATAATTACCACAGCTGTCTTATGGAGCCCTGGGACGGCCCGGCATCAATAGCCTTCACTGATGGTGACAAGGTAGGTGCTGTGCTCGACAGGAACGGCCTCAGGCCCTCAAGGTACTACATAACAAAGGATGATCTCCTTATACTTGCCTCAGAGGTAGGTGTTTTGGAAATACCGCCTGAGAATGTTGAATACAAGGGAAGGCTTCAGCCAGGAAGAATGCTGCTTATTGATACGGTAGAGGGAAGAATTGTTGAAGACGAAGAGTTAAAAAACAGACTGTCTGATGAAAAACCTTATGGTGAATGGCTGAAAGACAATCTTGTTAATATAGACAATATAGAGAATAAAAATGCAGTAGAAATAACAGTACCTGACCAGAAAACAGTGCTTACACATCAGAGGCTGTTTGGTTATACCTTTGAGGACCTGAGAGTCCTTATTGGGCCGATGGCTAAAAATGCGGTGGAGCCGGTAGGTGCAATGGGAGCTGATACTCCTATCGCAGTGCTTTCAGACAAGCCAAAACTGCTTTACAACTACTTTAAACAGCTATTTGCCCAGGTTACCAATCCTGCAATTGATGCAATAAGGGAAGAGCTGATTACCGGCACTAAAGTTACACTCGGGCCTGTTAGGAATATTCTGGACCCAAAACCTGAATGCTGCAGGAAAATTGAACTTGAAACACCAGTACTTACTAATAATGACCTTGAAAAACTAAAAAATATTGAAAGCCCGGATTTTAAATCGCAGGTTTTTCCAATCCACTTTAATCCTGATTCAGGTGGCAAAGGACTAGCCGGTGCATTGGATAGTCTCTTTAAGAATGTTGATGAAGCCATCTCTGATGGTGTAAACATCGTGATTCTTTCCGACAGGGGCTTTAGTGAGGAAAAAGCACCTATACCTGCACTCCTTGCAGTGTCAGGACTTCATCATCATCTCATACGTAACGGCAACAGGATGAAAATCGGACTGGTACTAGAATCAGGAGAGCCCAGAGAAGTACATCATTTTGCACTTCTTATCGGATACGGTGTGAGTGCAATTAACCCTTACCTCGCATATGACACAATTATCAATATGATTGACGAAGATATGCTTACAGATATTGAAAAGGAAAAAGCGGTTTCAAATTATATAAAGAGCCTTGCCAAGGGCGTTGTAAAGACTATGTCTAAGATGGGAATTTCAACGGTACAGAGCTATCACGGGGCACAGATATTTGAAGCCCTTGGCCTTGGCCAGGAATTTGTAGACAAATATTTCACAAGGACCCCCTCAAGAATTAATGGTGCAGGGATTGATGTTATAGCCGAAGAGGCTGCAAGACGGCATAAAAGCGCCTATCCTTCAAGGGACGTCGAAGAAGACACACTTGATGAGGGAGGGGTGTACCAGTGGCGTCCAGGCGGTGAAAGGCACATGTGGAACCCGCAGACCGTACATAAACTACAGTATGCTGCAAGGACCAACAGCTATGAACTGTTCAAAGAGTTTACAGAGCTTTCAAACAATGAAGATAAAGAACATTTTACGTTAAGAGGGTTACTCGATTTTAATTTTAACACTGATGAAATACCAATTGACGAGGTTGAATCGGTCGAATCTATCTGTAAAAGGTTTAAGACTGGTGCAATGTCCTATGGGGCTATAAGCAAGGAAGCACATGAAGGACTTGCCATAGCAATGAACAGAATCGGCGGCAAGAGCAATACCGGGGAAGGCGGAGAAGATACTGACAGGTTTACCCGTGATGATAACGGCGACCTCAGAAGAAGCGCAATCAAGCAGGTTGCATCCGGGAGATTCGGTGTAACCAGTGAATACCTTGTGAATTCTGATGAAATACAGATCAAAATTGCACAGGGCGCTAAACCGGGTGAAGGCGGACAGCTTCCCGGAAGAAAAGTATATCCATGGATCGCAAAGGTCAGGCTGTCGACTCCTGGTGTGGGCCTTATCTCTCCACCACCGCATCATGATATATATTCAATTGAAGACCTTGCAGAGTTGATTTATGACCTTAAAAATGCAAATAAACATGCACGAATAAATGTAAAGCTGGTTTCGGAAGTAGGTGTTGGTACAATTGCGGCAGGAGTGGCAAAAGGCCATGCGGATGTAATACTTGTAAGCGGTGCATCAGGCGGTACAGGTGCCTCCCCGCAGAGCAGCGTTCAGCACGCCGGACTCCCATGGGAGCTTGGAATAGCTGAAACGCACCAGACACTTCTTTTGAATAATCTTAGAAGCAGGGTTGTACTTGAAACTGATGGCCAGTTAAAAACCGGTAAAGATGTTGCAATAGCAGCATTGCTCGGAGCAGAAGAGTTTGGTTTTTCTACCGGGCCATTGATTGTATTTGGATGTATTATGATGAGAGTCTGCCACCTCGACACATGCCCGGTGGGAGTTGCAACACAAAACCCTGAACTCAGAAAAAAATTCAATGGTGATCCCGGACATGTAGTTAACTATCTCAGGTTTATTGCCGAGGATTTAAGAGGTATTATGGCAAAGCTTGGATTCAGGACAGTTGATGAGATGGTTGGCAGGTCTGACAGATTAAAAACCAAATCAGCAATTAATCACTGGAAAGCAAAAGGCCTTGACCTTACAAATGTGTTTACAAAACCGGATGTTCCTGATAGTTACGGAACATACAGGCAGATTGACCAGGACCATGGAATCCAGGAATCCCTGGATGAAACTGTGTTGCTGGATATTTGTAAACCTACAATCGAAAAAGGTGAGAAGGTAGAAGCAACTATACCAATCAAAAATATTAACAGGACGGTTGGCACCATTGTCGGCAGTGAACTAACACGCCGGTATGGACTGGACGGCCTTGAAGAAGGTACTATCAAACTTCATTTTACAGGATCAGCCGGACAGAGCTTCGGTGCTTTTGTGCCAAAAAGCATGACTTTAACCCTTGAAGGCGATTCCAATGATTATATTGGAAAGGGCCTTTCCGGAGGAAAGATAGTTGTTTATCCTCCAAAGAATTCCTCATTTATTCCGGAAGAAAATATAATTACCGGAAATGTCGCATTATATGGTGCAACTTCCGGTGAAGCGTATATAAGGGGTATGGCAGGAGAGAGGTTTTGCGTAAGAAACAGCGGTGTACACACTGTTGTAGAAGCTGTAGGGGACCATGCCTGTGAATACATGACAGGCGGCACTGTAGTGATACTTGGCCCTACAGGAAGGAATTTTGGTGCCGGCATGTCAGGCGGAGTTGCCTATATTTATGATGAGCACGGCGATTTTAATAAAAGATGCAACACCGAGATGGTCTCCATAGAAATTATTGATGATGAAGACCAGAACACATTGAATAAAATGATTCAAAACCATCTTGATTATACCGAAAGCACCGTTGCCCGGAAATTACTGGACAACTGGTCAGAGAGCATTGCCAGGTTTGTAAAGGTAATGCCAAACGACTATAAAAGGATGGTTGAAAATATAAAGCGTGTAACTGAAAGCGGACTGAGCGGTGATGAGGCGATGATGGCTGCATTTGAAGCCAATAAAAGTGATCTTGCACGTGTAAGTGGAAATTGATTTAGATATTTGGAGGTACTTTGATGGGTAACCCCACGGGTTTTATGACTCACACTCGCGAACTGGAACCGGACAGAGACCCAAAAGAAAGAATAAAAGACTGGGACGAGTTTCATGAGCACCTGCCTGAAAATAAATTAAAGGAACAGGGCTCAAGATGTATGGACTGCGGTGTACCATTCTGTCAGACAGGACAGGTAATAGGCGGTATGACGGCCGGATGCCCGATTAATAACCTGATACCTGAGTGGAATGATTTAATATACAAAGGATTATGGAAAGAAGCCCTCGAAAGGCTCCATAAGACCAATAACTTCCCCGAGTTTACGGGACGGGTCTGCCCCGCTCCATGTGAAGGTTCCTGCGTGCTGGGTATTAACGAACCGGCAGTAACAATTAAAACAATCGAATGTACTATTGTTGATAAAGGTTTTGAAAAGGGATGGATAGTAGCAGAACCGCCAAAGACGAGAACCGGTAAAAAAGTTGCCGTAATAGGTTCAGGCCCTGCGGGACTTTCCTGTGCGGCTCAGCTAAATAAAGCCGGACATACTGTAACTGTCTTTGAAAGAGATGACCGTATTGGCGGGCTACTTATGTACGGTATACCCAACCCTCATCTTGATAAAGACATAATAGATAGAAGAGTCAATATTCTCTCAGAAGAAGGAATAGAATTTGTTACAGGTGTAGAAGTAGGAAAAGATCTTGAAAGCAAAGAACTAATAGATAAAAATGATGCAGTTGTTATATGTACAGGGGCAACAATCCCAAGAGACCTTCCTATAGAAGGAAGGGAGCATAACGGGATCCATTTTGCAATGGAGTTTCTTAAGGCAAATACCAAGAGCCTGCTCGATAGTAACCTTGAAGACGGCAACTACATCACTGCAAAAGATAAAGACGTAATTGTGCTTGGAGGCGGAGATACGGGAACAGACTGTGTTGCAACCTCTGTAAGACATGGCTGCAAAAGCCTGCTTCAGTTTGAAATACTTCCAAAACCTCCCTTGGAAAGGGCCGAAGATAACCCATGGCCGCAGTGGCCAAGGGTGTATACACTCAGTTACGGACAGGAAGAAGCAATGTCTGTTTTTGGTGATGATCCCAGGGAATACCAGGTAATGACCAAAAAATTTGTTGGCGATGAAGAAGGTAATGTAAAAGAGCTTCATACAATACAGATAGAATGGAAAAAAGATAAAGACGGTAGAATGGCATTTGATGAGGTACCAGGCACTGAGAAAGTATGGCCGGCTGACCTGGTACTGCTTGCCCTTGGGTTCCTGGGGCCCGAACAGCCGCTTCTTAGCCAGCTTGCGGTTGAAACGGATAACAGGTCCAATGCTAAGGCTGAATACGGTAAATATGTGACAAATGTGGACAAGGTGTTTGCAGCGGGTGATGCCCGCAGAGGCCAAAGCCTTGTTGTATGGGCAATTAATGAAGGCAGGGAAGCAGCACGCGAGTGCGATAAATTTTTAATGGGATATTCAAATCTTCCCTGAAATAGCAAAATAATATGAACTTCCTAGACCCTGAGAAGCAGCTCGGTATTATAGAACGCGGTGTTGATGGCTTAATATCCCGAGAAGAGCTGTTATCAAAACTGAAAAAATCCAAAGAAACCGGCAGGCCGTTAAAGATCAAAGCCGGTTTTGATCCCACTGCACCAGACCTTCACCTGGGGCACTGTGTATTATTAAAAAAATTAAAGGATTTCCAGGACCTTGGTCATGAAATTATTTTCTTGATTGGGGATTTTACCGCACAAATTGGTGACCCAACCGGGAAAACAGAAACAAGGCCGCCCCTTACCCGTGAAGAGATAATAGAAAATTCCAAAACATATGAAAGACAGGTGTTTAAGATTCTTGATAAATCAAAAACAAAAGTGTTTTTTAATTCTGACTGGCTCAATAAACTTTCGGTACAGGAACTTCTCGGGCTTACTTCGCAGGTAAATATTGCAAGGCTTTTAGAAAGAGACGACTTTAACAAACGTTATAAAAGCGGTGTTGCCATAACACTGAAGGAGTTTATATATCCCCTTGTTCAGGCATATGATTCTGTACAGATAGAGTCTGATGTGGAACTTGGGGGTACAGACCAGACCTTTAATATACTGCTTGGCAGGGATTTTCAGAGAAACTTTAAACAGCAGCCACAGGTAGCAATATTTTTACCCATTCTGGAGGGCCTTGACGGCGTCAAAAAGATGTCAAAATCACTTGGTAACTATATTGGCGTGGAAGAAGACCCCAAAGATATTTATGGAAAGGTAATGTCCATATCTGATGAACTTATGTGGAAATACTTTGAATTGCTGAGTGCAAAAAATGACAAAGAAATTACAGGATTAAAAGATTTACACCCAATGGATGCTAAAAAAGTACTTGCAAAAGAACTTGTCGAACTGCTTTATGATAGTAGCTGTGCCGAATCTGCTTTTAATGACTTTGAAACCAAATTCTCAAAGAAGTCTTTTCCCGATGATGCAAGGGTTGTTGAGGTGGACTTAAATAATGTAAAAACTCTTGTAGATTTTGTCCTTTTGGTCTCAGGAAACTTGAAATCAAAGGGAGATGCCAAACGCCTTATTGTTCAGGGCGGGCTTACCATAAATGGGGAAAAGTATTCCGATCTTGAAGAGGACCTGCCTGATGCTTCGGGGTTTGAAGTGAAAATCGGTAAGAAAGAGTTTTGTAAGGTAGTTATAAAATAGCGAGTTAACCTGTAAGCCGAATTCTGTCTGGAACAGTCATTCATCTAGTATATCCATTACTGAATATCTCCAACGGCATACCCGGAAACAAAAGACGGGCCATCTTTTCCAAAAACAAAAGTCTTTGGGCGCTTCCCTATTTTGCCTTTCTTCGAGCGGGGTTTACCATGCCACAGCCTGTCACCAGTCTGCGCGGTAGTCTCTTACACCACCATTTCAACCTTACCACGGGACAAGTCCCGGGCGGTATATTTTCTGTTGCACTTTCCGTTGCCTCACAGCACCTGGCCGTTAACCAGCGCTCTGCCCTGGGAAGTTCGGACTTTCCTCTTGAGTTAACAAGCGACTGTCCGGCTAACTCGCTTATTCATTAAAGTATTCATTAATGGCTTCATTTGCAAGCCGGTCGGCATCGGAATTAAATTCTCTTCGGATGTGAGTAATGGAAAAATCTTCAAGTTTTTCAATTAAACTTTTTGCTTTAGAAAAAAGTATTCTGATTTCAGGGTCTTTTACTTTCCAGCTACCGTTTATCTGATTGGCTACAAGCATCGAGTCTGTATTTAATCTTAGTCGTGTCAGCCCGGATTTCAGAGCAATTTCCAGTGCTGTAATAAGTGCGGTATATTCAGCATTGTTGTTGGTTCCAATGCCTATATATTTTTTAAAGTTATACTGCTCATTATCTTTAAATAATATCCCGATTCCGGATTCACCCGGATTACCCCTTGAGGCACCGTCAATATATATTTCGATAGTTGAGTCTGGTGGTGTGATCTTATTCACCCTGGGTTGTGTATAGAATTCGTTTGCAGCTTGGGCACTGATGGATTTCTGTTTCTGTCAGAATATGGTTGTATAACTGTGGAGGAATATTCATATTGCATCCGGTGCAGAGTTCATTTACAACAAGCGCCAGTGCCTGGCCATTTTTGTTGCTAATTTTTTCATAGATTGGCAGGACCTCTGTGCTTATTCTTTCAAGTATCTTGTTTTTTTCAACAATTTTTGGTTCATGAACTATCTTTAGTTCTTCGATCTGTAGCTGGTATTCTTCAATTTTTTGTGAGTATTCAGTTTCTTTGGAAGTTAATGTTTCTTCATCTACCGCTATTTTCTTTTCACTGTTTTCAATCTCTTCAAGTTTTTGGAGGATTTGTTCTTCAAGGTCAGAATTGCTTCTCTTCATATCTGCAATTTCTTTTTGAAGTGCTTCATACTCTTTGTGTGTTTTTATTTCAAAAAGTTTTTCTTCAGCTTTTTTTATCGAAAGTTCGTTTTGCTCAAGCTCGGATTCGAGCAGCGATTTTGCTTTTTCTATCTCTGTTAAGGCTGATTTTTGATTTGTAATAGATTCTTTGTGCTGGTTAATTTCAGAAGTGAAATCTGAAATTATATTTGGGAATTTTTCTAGGTTTATTTCAATTTCTTTTAGGTCAATATCAATTTTCTGAAGTTCTTTGAGAGCGGTAATTTGATCTCTCATTTAGTTCTCCTTGTAGACGAAAATGGGGAAAGTGTCTGAAAATGTGGTTTGATATTCTTGTGTGTGTATGGTGTTATTATATTTTTCATATGGTTATGTGGGCCCACCAGGACTCGAACCTGGGACCAACGGATTATGAGTCCGGTGCTCTAACCAACTGAGCTATAGGCCCGGTTAATTTTCGAGTCGAATATGATATTTAATAATGGTTCTTTTGTCAATTAAATTAAGGGTGTGTAATATAGATTAATATTTTATTAAATTATTATAAAGTACAACATAAGGAAGCATGTAATTGCAAGACCTGACCCCAACGGTTCTTTTGTGAGATAAAAATATGAAAATAAATAATATAAAAGAAAAACTAAGAACAAAATTAGTAGGAACGGAATTAATTTACTATGAATCAGTTGAATCAACCAACAGGCTGTTAAATGAACTTGCTGAAAAGGGAAAAGAAGACGGTGCAGTATTAATATCAGACAGGCAGACTGGCGGGAAAGGAAGGCTGGGAAGGCAGTGGTTCTCCCCGGGTGGTGTCAACTTGTATCTTTCTGCACTTCTTAGGCCGGAAGTTAACCCTCAAAACTCTGCCGTATTTACATTTATTGCATCACTTGCACTACTAAAGACCCTAGACGCTTTAAATATCTCTTCTCAGATCAAGTGGCCTAATGATCTTTTAATTAATAATAAAAAAGTAGCCGGTGTGCTAACAGAGATGAAAAATGAAGGCAATAAACTGGAATTTATTATTTTAGGTATTGGTTTAAATATTAATTTAACCTCTGATGCAATTAAAGAAAATTTGCCGAAAATATCGGATTCAGTTACGTCACTAAGTATAGAAAAAAATATGGTATTGGACAGGGAAGATGTTGCTGCAAAATTAATCGGTTTTCTGGATGAATACTATTTGCAATTTATGTCCGAGGGTATTAATTCAATTGTTGCAGAATGGTCTAACAGGTGGGGTATGCTGAACGAAGAAATTTCTGTTAAGGTTGATAATAAAATAATAAGAGGAATTGCAAGGAAAGTTGATAACTACGGGTTTTTATATATTGAAAATGACAAAGGAAATCTGGAAAAAATAATTGCCGGCGATATTGAAAGCAATTAAGTCATACTTATTATTTCTTTTTTTAAATTTTCCATGAGACTGATCCAGTCGTTTATCTCGTCTTCATTATCTTCATTTATATTTCGTTTTATAATTATTCCGTAGTTTCTTGGTTCTATAGTACAGTCAGAATGTTTTTTACTAAGTAATGAACCAAAACGGTAAAGAAGGTTGATTGATTTTTGTGAATTCCCCTCAAATCTTGAAGTCAGAACAGAGTCCTGGTCAAATCCTTCAAATATTTTATTCCAAAGCCCGGAACTGGATTCAATTGCAAAATTTAGATTAATCTCATCCATTTAGTCTCTACTTTAACTGGTTTAAGCTTTGTTTTGCTTTCTTTACAAGAAAGGTATACCTGATCCTGTCGGAGGCTGCGTTGAGAAATTTTATGTATGTTTGCCTGGCCAGCTCATTGTTTTTCTGGCGCTGGTAATTTGAGGCAAGATAAAAATATGCATCAGGAAAAGTTGGATTTAAGGCAATTGACCTTTTAAGTAGTGAAATACTTTGTTTTGTATCTCCCTTATAATACATTGCTATTCCAAGATCTTTTATGGCAGGCACAAAATTATTGTCTTTCTTTAATGCCTTGTCGTATTGTTCGATTGCTTTTTTTAATGATCTTTGGGTCCGGAATATTGTCCCCAGGAAATCTCTTAAATACGCGGTGTCATTAATGTTTATGGCGTCCTGCACTGCAATAGCTGCTTTTGTATATTTTCTTTTTTTATAAAAATAGGATTTACCAAGCTCAACATAGCCAATAACCAGTTTAGGATTAATCCTTAATGCTTTATAAATATTGGGATTGTCAAACCTTTGTCCCATTGAGGACCAAAGGATATACAAAGATTCTGCATCCTCAGGGTTTTTTGCCAGTAGTTCTTTAGCAATAGCCTTGGCTTCTTTTTCACGGCTCAGGTAAAGGTAGTTGTAGGCAAGAGCCCTTTTTACATTCTCATTGTTTTTGTCCAGTTTAAGTGCCTGAAGAATATTGCTGTAGGCAAGGTTATATTCATTTTCGTAGTTAGCATGAATTTCTTTATTGTAAAAACCAAGCAGGGAATATGTCTCGGAAAGGCCTGCGTATGCATTTGCATCATTTGGGTTTGCTATGACGGCATTTTGGTAAAATTCTATTGCTTCATAGAGTCTGTTTGGGTTAAATGTCCAGAACGCTTTTTTTGCGTCCTTAAAGTTTTTGACATTCGATTTTGCATGTAAATCCTGGCTATTACTAAGGAATAAAAATAGTAATAAAAATAGTGCTCCATACTTAAATAATTTTTTCATTTAATCATTCACTCCAAATAATTTAATAATTTTGCAATATATATTTAACAATTTCATCAGCAATTTGCTGATACATCTTGTCTGTACCGCCCAGAAATGAAGCAGTATTGAGACTGC
>JAJCZQ010000031.1:107500-109654 GCA_029262335.1 Deltaproteobacteria bacterium | reverse complement strand
GAGTGGTACGGGAATATTAACCCGTTTTCCATCGACTACGCCTTTCGGCCTCGCCTTAGGTCCCGACTCACCCTGGGAGGACGAGCCTTGCCCAGGAAACCTTGGGTTTTCGGCGAAGTGGATTCTCACCACTTTTATCGCTACTCATGCCGGCATTCTCACTTCCCAACTGTCCAGGCCTCCTTACGGTAACCCTTCAACCTGTTGGGAACGCTCCCCTACCGCTGTACATTAAGTACAACCCGTAGCTTCGGCACTAGACTTGAGCCCCGATTCATTTTCGGCGCAAGCTTGCGTCGACCAGTGAGCTGTTACGCTTTCTTTAAAGGGTGACTGCTTCTAAGTCTACCTCCTGGCTGTTTATGCGAACTTACATCCTTTACCACTTAGTCTAGATTTGGGGGCCTTAGCTGACGATCTGGGCTGTTTCCCTCTCGCCAATGGAACTTCTCTCCCACTGACTGACTCCCATACTGAACCCAACGGCATTCGGAGTTTGATTGGGTTTGGTAGATCTTTCGACCCCCTAGCCCATCCAGTGCTCTACCTCCGTTGGTCATCATATGAGGCTATACCTAAATATATTTCGGGGAGAACCAGCTATCACTAGTCTTGATTAGCCTTTCACTCCGATCCACAGCTCATCCGAAAGGTTTTCACCCCTTAGCGGTTCGGGCCTCCACAAAGGTTTTCTCTCTGCTTCACCCTGGCCATGGATAGATCGACTAGCTTCGGGTCTATCCCCAGTGACTAAACGCCCTATTAAGACTCGCTT
Source organism: Deltaproteobacteria bacterium (assembly GCA_029262335.1). Taxonomy (GTDB): domain Bacteria; phylum Desulfobacterota_D; class UBA1144; order Nemesobacterales; family JAJCZQ01; genus JAJCZQ01. The sequence goes on along the minus strand of JAJCZQ010000031.1, from coordinate 108,879 downwards.
TCGCTACGACTACACCTATCGGCTTAATCTTGCCACTGAGGATAACTCGCCGGCTCATTAGGCAAAAGGCACGCGGTCAGGCATTTCCTTGGCAAGCCAAGGACATAGCCCTTCCACTGGTTACAGGCAGTTGGTTTCAGATTCTATTTCACTCCCCTCATCGGGGTTCTTTTCACCTTTCCCTCACGGTACTAGTTCACTATCGGTCGACGGCACATATTTAGCCTTGGATGGTGGTCCACCCAGATTCCTCCAAAATTTCTCGTGTTCCGGAGTACTCGGGATACCTCTAGGGCCTGTTGAAGTTTCATATACGAGGCTATCACTCTCTATGGCCAGACTTTCCAATCTGTTCTACTACTTCGCCAGGTCCCACGTTAAGGTCCCACAACCCCAGAAAGAACAAGTTCTCTCTGGTTTGGGCTGTTCCCCTTTCGCTCGCCGCTACTAGGGGAATCTCTTTTGATTTCTGTTCCTGAGGGTACTGAGATGTTTCACTTCCCCTCGTTAGCCTATTATTGCTATGTATTCACAATAATATGACTGGGGTCTGCCCAGTCAGGTTTTCCCATTCGGAAATCCCCGGATCACAGCCAGTTTAGCGGCTCCCCGAGGCTTATCGCAACTTACTACGTCCTTCATCGCTGTCCGTCGCCAAGGCATCCACCTACTGCCCTACATATCTTATCTGCGAGGCATAAAAATCCTCGAAAATATCGCCTTAAAAATTATTGAAAAATATCTAATGGCACGTTTAATTACTCAGCATTATATTCAGTTGTCAAAGATCTAAAAGTCTAAAATTTATTATATGGAGGTGACCGGGATCGAACCGACGACCTCCTGCTTGCAAAGCAGGCGCTCTCCCAACTGAGCTACACCCCCAGTACATTGGTACTGCTAATGGGCATAATTCAGAAATAAAATAGTGGGCCTAGCTGGATTCGAACCAGCGACCTCACCCTTATCAGGGGTGCGCTCTAACCAACTGAGCTATAGGCCCTGATAAGTTGTATCTTGAGAACGCCCAAAAAATACTTTTAGAATAGCAAATAAGAAGAGGAGAGTTCGAGATAAATTCTCCGTTAAAAAGGAGGTGATCCAGCCGCAGGTTCCCCTACGGCTACCTTGTTACGACTTCACCCCAATTACCAGCCCTACCTTAGGAGCCTGCTTCCCGAAGGTTAGCACAGCCATTTCGGGTAGAACCGACTTTCGTGGTGTGACGGGCGGTGTGTGCAAGGCCCGGGAACGTATTCACCGTGGCAGTGCTGATCCACGATTACTAGCGATTCCAGCTTCTTGCAGGCGAGTTGCAGCCTGCAATCCGAACTGAGACTAGCTTTGATGGGATTAGCTCCGTCTTGCGACTTGGCAAC
>JAJCZQ010000031.1:0-105000 GCA_029262335.1 Deltaproteobacteria bacterium | reverse complement strand
CGGGGAAGACCTGATATAACAATATTAAACATAATGTCATTACGAGGAGTAATAGCGACGAAGTAATCTCTTGGATCAAAAGACTGCCACGCTAACTGATATGAGATTCTTTGGGTTAAACTATCTAAATATAAATTTTAATTAACGTTTACTTACAATATTATTATATTTCCATAGTTAAGCTCGCAGTGACAGCATAAAACAACATGACAAACAACTTACCAAAAATAACAGTTTACAACTCACTCACACAGAACAAGGAAGAGATGCAGACTCATGAGGGCAACAAGGTCAGGATGTATGCCTGTGGCCCGACTGTTTACGACTCTGCCCATCTCGGCCATGCAAGATCTGCCGTATCTTTTGATATAATTCAGCGTTTTTTAAGATACGCTGGTTATGAAGTAACATTCGTAAGAAATTACACTGACATTGACGATAAGATTATTAACCGGGCAAACGAACTTGGCGTTCCTTCAGAAGAAATATCAGAAAAATATATACAGGAATATAAAGATGACATGGCTTCAATCGGTGTACAGACCCCGGACATAGAACCGAAGGTAACCGAACATGTTGACCAGATTATAGAACTGATTCAAAAAATTATAGACCGCGGACACGGTTACGTTTCCGGAAACGACGTGTTCTTTTCAGTAAGAAAATTCCAGGAATATGGAAAGCTTTCAGGGCGATCAATAGACAATATGCTTGAAGGTGTACGAATTGATGTTAACGAAAAGAAGGAAGACCCGCTTGATTTTGCTCTTTGGAAAAATGCTAAGGAAGGTGAACCTTCCTGGCCAAGCCCCTGGGGCAACGGCAGGCCCGGATGGCATATAGAATGCTCAGTTATGAGCATGGAATACCTGGGCAGCAACTTTGAAATACACGGCGGAGGGAAGGACCTTATTTTCCCTCACCATGAAAATGAGATAGCACAGTCAGAGGCAGCTTGCGGAAACCAGTTTTGCAAGCACTGGCTTCATAACGGCCTTATCCAGATAAACAGTGAAAAGATGTCCAAATCTCTTGGCAACTTTTTCACTGTACAGAATGCAGTTAAGAGATGGACACCGGAAGCAATAAGGTTTTTCTTTTTGTCCCACCATTATCAGAACCCCGCAGATTTTTCAGAGCAGGTAATGGATGATACGGAAACATCACTTGAAAGAATTTACACAACTTTAAAAAGAGCAAATGACATCAAATCCGAATCGGGTGATTCAGATACCGAACTCGAAGCCAACCTTAACAAATTTAAGGAAAACTGGTTCAGGGCAATGTGTGACAACTTCAACACCGCAGATGCCATAGGAAATCTATTTGACCTTGTAAGGGCTATCAATAAATCAATAGATACCAACGGCTATACCAAAACACTTTCCGATACACTTGATGAAATCAAAAAGTTTTCAACCGTTGTCGGCATTCTAGAAAAAGACCCCGACGAATATCTTGAAGGCAGAAAATCTTCTGCTAATCTTGAAGGCATTACTCCTGAAGAAATAGAAGCCTTAATAGAAGAAAGGAAACAGGCGCGTACAGATAAGGACTGGGGAAGAGCTGATGAGATCAGGGACGAGCTTGATGCCAAAGGGATTGTCTTAGAAGACAAAGCCGACGGTACTACCTGGAAAGTCAAATAATCCACATTTCATTTCTTTTTTTATCCCGGCATTACAAAAAATACGTAAAAAAAATTAATTATTTTAGCGTTAAGAATGGCTTTAGGGGTGGGGCGGAATTAAAGACATTTAGTTAAAATATTTAATTTTTAGTATCTTTTTGTTTAGCCGTGATTTTTGGTTCTTTGTATCTAGACAAAGAACAAAGAGAGATTAACAAAGTTACTTGAAATCTATTCTTCATTTTCTTTATCTTGATACAAAGAAAACGAAGCAAAAGAAAGATCAAGGCTGGCAATTTCATACGCTAAAAATCCAAATTGAAATCTAAAACATAAAATCCCACCACACCCCCTTTATGTTTCTTAACGATTTAAAATCAGATTTTTTAACGCTATTCATTGCAGGCCGTTTTAAAATATGAAAAAAATAGATGTGTTGGGAATAACAAGTAAAAGATCTCTCACTTACGTTCGAGATGACACTGGCAGGTTAAATCCAGACGCCGAGATACTCAAGTGCCCTTTTCACATTAGCCGGACTCTGCGTCTCTCCCCTGCAGCTGTACCAACAGGCAGTACATTCTGTCTTACCAAAAAGATCAGGAGTATAATCAGAATAATGAGCAACTACGGGCATTTCAGAACATCTTTTAAGGTGTCCGCTAGGGGTAACCTGTATATGGCTTACACCTGCAAGACAGTCAGGTACTCCGCCCCTTTCAAAATAGGCAGGTATTTCATTTAAATAATATTCAGTTGAGAGTATAGTCCCTTTCCATTCGCGCCTTAGTTCAATAAGCTCGGCAACAAGGTCTTTTACTCTTCTTAATTTTTCTTCTTTAATAAAATGGTCTTCATTATTTGTCTTCATAACGGAATAGGAGCTGAAAGAAATCCTAACACCCCATTCTCTTGCTTTCTTTGCAATATCAACAACATAGTCAAGGTTGTCTTCCATAATAATAGTGTTGAGAACAAATGTTTTCTGGGGGAATGCCTTCGCAAGTTTTGGCATTAGGTCAGATATCTGGTCCCAAAGTCCCGGGATGCCTCTGTATTTATCGTGAGTTTCACCGGGAAAATCCAGAGAAACTGCAATCTGGTCCATACCGGCATCGAAAAGCTCCCTGGCTTTATCAACAGTTAATAAATCTCCTTTTGTTACCATAGAAACAAAGATAAACATTGAGCATGACTTAATCTGCCTGACGATATCAGGAAGATCTTTTCTCAACATTGGCTCTCCGCCGGTTATCACTGTAACAAGGGGATTGATCTTTTCTATTACAGGCTTGTAATCAGTGATCCTTTCTTCATGCCTTGTCTGCCAGTAATCACAAAAATCACAAGTGGCATTACAGAGCTTTGTAATCTCAAGGTTTACAAGCTTTGGCCTTTTAGTGGCCTTGGTATATATAAATTTGGAAACAGCTTTAACTGCCTGGTCTGTAGAAATCATTGTTTGTGATTATAAGGAATAATTTTAATTTATCAAATTTAATATTTAGAGTGATTGAGACCGATTAGGATGCAAATATGGATTTTTTCTAAAATAAAAACTATTTATTGAATTTATAGGTAGTTATTTGGTATAAAGTTAATTATAGAAAATTATTATTCCGGGAGTATAAATTGTCAAAGAAAGAAGTTACCGTAGAGATTTTTCAATGTGATGAGAACGAAGCAGATGGCAGCCGCTGCCCGATTGAGGGTGAACGCATGGCCATTAAACAGTGTGCCCTGTGTAACAAAGACCTTTGCAGCAGGCATTATCATGTACTCAATGTTACAAAATCGAGCAGTATAGCACTTACATATTTCTTTTGTTCCGTACATACAGAGGAGTTCATAGACACTCTTAAAAAGACTTTTGGAGATACCGGCCCCATCGCCGGCGCGGGCATGGCAAAGTAATTCAATTTTCATATATAAATTCTCGGTTATTATTTTTCCTTATATATGAAAATTGCCGGAAGAAAAGTTGTCAGAGACATAGACGAGACAACTATAAACAAATACGGGATACCCGGTCTAATCCTGATGGAAAATGCCGGAAGGTCCGTTTCAAATGTGATTCTTAACAACTATCCAAAGGCCATGGCTATTTCAATCTTTTGCGGCGGCGGTAACAACGGCGGGGACGGTTTTGTAATTGCAAGGCATCTCATCTCTTCGGGCAGGGAAGTAACTACTTATCTTCTAAAAAACCCGTCTGACTATAAAGGTGATGCAAAAACCAATCTTGATGCCCTCAAGAAAATATCAGAAAATGTTAAGAAATTCAGCAGTAGTTTTTCAAACTACAAAAAGAGTGACCTTATTGTTGATGCAATCTTTGGTACCGGGCTGGTCTCGGAGATAAAAGGTTTTCAGCTAAAAGTCATAGAAAAATTAAACTCATTAAGGACTACCAAAATATCAGTAGATATACCATCAGGACTTGATTCTGATACCGGAAGGCCTCTTGGTGCTGCAGTAAAAGCCGCAGCAACAGTAACATTCATTGTTCCAAAAACCGGAATCACTATATACCCCGGGGTCGAATACACCGGGAAACTCTACATAGCAGATATTACCACACCCAAAAAACTTGAAGAGAACATAAAAACTGAGCTCATCACATTCCACACATGCAAAAAAATGCTTAAAAGCCGTTCCGGCAATACCCATAAAGGAACATTTGGCCACACTTTGGTTATTGCAGGGTCAACAGGAAAAACCGGTGCTGCTTCATTATGTGCTCATTCCGCAGTTAGGTCTGGTTCAGGCCTTGTCACAATTGGTGCACCATCTTCTGTTATCAAATCAATTGAAGAAAAGATCGTTGAACCGATGTCCGAAGGACTTGAAGATTCCGGCAGTGGTTTTCTTAACAGCTCGTCTCTTGATGATGCTATAAAAATAATGAAAAACAAAACATCACTTGCCGTAGGCCCCGGAATATCAACAGATAAGGAAACTGAAAAGTTTCTGATTGGTATATTAAAGAAAATAAAAGTACCGGTTGTTGCAGATGCAGATGCCATAAATATTATTGCCAAAAATAAAAGTATTTTAAGACAGTTAAAAGTACCTGTAATTCTTACTCCCCACCCAGGCGAAATGGCAAGACTTGCCGCTAAAGACAATAAAGAAATCCAGGACAACAGGATTGAATATGCTTCCGTGTTTGCAAGGAAATACAGATGTTTTATAGTTTTAAAGGGGGCAAGGTCTATTGTTGCCACACCTGATGGTAAAATTTATATTAACCCTACAGGAAACCCGGGAATGTCCACAGGTGGAATGGGCGATGTACTTGCGGGAGTAATAGCCGGTTTGCTGTCTCAGAAATACAGCCCGCTTGAAGCGTGTGTACTCGGAACATTTTCTCATGGGCTGTCAGGAGACATTGTTACGGAATCAATCGGAAGGTCCGGTATAACCGCTACGGACGTTGCCAACTCTATCCCTCAGGCATTAAAAGAAATAAATCTTAATGAAAAAGAACCCTTTTTCGAAATTATCCGTTAACATTTATTGCCGTTATGAACGAATATATACTTTTTTCAGAAAATCACGAAGAAACTTTTAAGATCGGCAGGGCAATAGGCGAGATCTCCGCGAGCGGAGCAGTATATGCACTGATAGGAGAACTTGGTGCCGGGAAAACTGTGCTTACCAAGGGAATTGCGAAGGGACTCGAAGTTGAAGAGGAACCGGCAAGCCCCACTTTTGTTATTATGAATGAATATGACGGGAAACTGCCTTTTTACCATTTTGATGTTTACCGCATCTCTGAGGCTGATGAACTCGACATTTTAGGCTACCAGGACTTCTTCTGTTCCAGCGGAGTTTGTGTAATTGAATGGGCAGATAAAATCATTGATGAATTACCAAAAGATACAGTTATAATAGAGATTTCAATTTTTGAAAATAAAGAAGAAATTGATAATCTGGATAAAAGAATTCTTAAGATAAAAGGTAGTCCGGAATGGCTCTCATTGTTCAAAAATACGGTGGAACTAGCGTTGCAAACGTAGAAAAGATACGCCACGTTGCAAACATAATAGCAAATCACAAAAAAGATGGTGACGATGTTGTTGCGGTCGTTTCTGCAATGGCAGGTGAAACTGACCGCCTTGTAAAACTGGCTTCCAGCATTATGGACCCTCCGGATGAAAGGGAGCTTGATGTTATAACTTCAAGTGGAGAACAGGTATCTTCAGGACTACTGGCTCTAAGGCTTAAAGCCCAGGGGCATGACTCTGTTTCATACCAGGGCCACCAGATAAGAATACTGACCGACAGTGTTTATTCGAAAGCAAAGATAAAAAATATTGACGCAAATAATATCAAAAAAGCTCTTTCAATCGGCAAAGTAGTCGTCGTTGCAGGGTTCCAGGGCGTAGACGATGACGGCAATGTCACTACACTTGGAAGAGGGGGCTCAGACCTTACCGCTGTAGCCCTGGCTTCAGTACTTGGTGCAGATTCCTGTGAACTTTACAAGGATGATGTTGACGGAATATATACGGCTGATCCCGGCATATGTACAAAAGCCAGAAAAATAATGAAAGTATCCTATGAAGAGATGCTTGAGCTTGCAAGCCTTGGTTCTAAGGTACTTCAGGCAAGGGCAGTTGAATTTGCAAAGAAATATAAAGTAAAACTTCATGTCAGGCCCACGGCCAAACCCAAAGCCGAAGGCACTTGGGTTGTAGAAGAGGAGGAAGCTATGGATTCCATGGAAAATATTCTTATCTCGGGGGTTACATACGATAAGAACCAGGCAAAAATTACGGTAACTCAGGTCCCGGACCAGCCAGGAATTGCAGCTAAGCTATTTTCACCTCTTGCAGATAAGGGCATAAATATTGATATGATCGTTCAGAACATAAGCAGTGACGGCCTTACCGACATGACATTCACTGTGCCAAAATCTGATTTCAAACAGTCAATTAAAATCACCAAGGAAATTGCAAAAAAACTGGGTGCCAGGGAAGTTGTATCTGACGATAAAATTTCAAAAGTATCCATTGTGGGTGTGGGTATGAAAACTCACTCCGGCGTTGCACAACAGATGTTTAACACCTTTGCTAAAGAAGGGATTAATATCATGATGATTAGCACTTCTGAAATAAAAATTTCTTGTGTAATCGAACAAAAGTATACAGAATTAGCTGTTAGATCACTTCATGATTCATTTAAACTAGGTAAAAAACATGGCAAATAAAGTTGTAGAAATATACGATGTAACATTAAGGGACGGCACTCAGGGAGAAAATGTCTCCTTTTCAATTCATGACAAATTGAGGATTTCTGAAAAGCTTGATGATCTGGGTGTGCATTATATCGAGGGCGGCTGGCCCGGTTCCAATGAAAGGGACGAAGGTTACTTCGAAGAAGCAAAGAAGCTAAATTTAAAAAAAGCCAGGATTGCCGCATTTGGCAGTACAAGAAGGGCCAAAAAATCATGTAATGATGATGAGAATATCCAGGCACTGCTCCAGGCGGAAACTTCCGTTGTTACAATTGTGGGCAAAAGCTGGGACTTTCATGTAACAGAAGCCCTTAAGATTTCTCTTGATCAGAATACAGAGCTTGTATATGACTCTATTGAATATCTCAAGGAAAGAGTAGACAAGGTCTTTTTTGATGCCGAACATTTTTTTGACGGTTACAAAAGAAACAGTGAGTACTCACTAGGTGTACTAAAAGCCGCACTTGATGCAGGTGTGGACACACTTGTGCTTTGTGACACAAACGGCGGTTCTTTACCATGGGAAATTGAAGAAATAATTAAACAGGTAAACAAAAAACTGGACAACCCTTCAATAGGTATTCATACCCACAATGACAGCGAAGTTGGAGTAGCAAATACAATTTATGCAGTCCGCGGTGGTGCCAGTCAGGTACAGGGCACAATGAACGGGTACGGGGAAAGGTGCGGTAATGCTAATCTCTGCTCCATAATTTCAAACATGAAGTTAAAGATGGGTATTGACTGCCTTACAGATGAAGAAATCACTAAACTTTACGATGTTTCTCATTTTATTCACGAACTTACAAACCTGCCTCCCCTAAAACAAGGTGCTTATGTAGGGGAAAGTGCATTTGCACATAAAGGCGGTATTCATGTAAGTGCTGTAATGAAAAACTCGGAGACATATGAACACATAAGCCCCGAGACAGTCGGCAACCACAGGCGTGTACTCATTTCAGACCTGTCCGGAAGAAGTAACATTCTTTATAAAGCAAAAGAACTTGGAATTGATATTGACCCCAAAGACGAAAAGGTACTGGATGTACTAAACGACCTTAAGACAATGGAAAATAACGGCTATGAATTCGAAGGTGCCGACGCTTCATTTGAACTTTTGGTAAGAAAAGCCCTTGGTGTTTATAAAAAACAGTTTTTCATTAAAAGTGCAAAGACAATAGTTGAAAAGAAATCTGAAACTGAAGAGCCGGTATCAGAGGCAACAGTAGAGGTACAGGTGGACGGGGTAAATCAAACTACATCCGCTACAGGTAACGGTCCTGTCAACGCGATTGACGGTGCACTTAGAAACGCACTGGAAAACTTTTTTCCAAGCCTTAAGGAAGTAGAGCTGATTGACTACAGGGTAAGGGTCGTTTCCAATAAAAAAGGTACAGATTCCGTTGTACGGGTCCTTGTGGAATCAGGTGACGGTGAAGACAGCTGGAGCACAGTCGGCGTTTCTGAAAATATAGTCGAAGCAAGCTGGAAAGCACTAGCCGACAGTATTGATTATAAACTATTAAAAGAAAGCCTGAAATAGAGCATTAATTAATGCCCCACGGGCTAAACTCTTTGGTTAGAATTCCGCTGCAGACCGTTTTTATCTCTTCCCATTCTTTCTTGCTGTATATACTGGCAGGTTTATAATTCATACCTCGTGACATCTCTTTGAGCTTTGATATCCTGTCCTCAGTCTGCGGATGAGTGGAAAAATATTTTAGTGAATCAGGGACATCACCGGACTGTTTGTTCAGAATCTCAAAGAATTCCACCATACCCTCGGGGTCGATCCCTGCATCTTCAAGCATTTTCATTCCACCGGCGTCAGCCTCAGACTCATTTTCACGGCTGTAATTCATGAGGCCCAGATATTTGGCAAGGCCAACGGTCTGTTCGACAGTCCTGGTATCGTTAGTTATTAAAGACAGCAATACTCCAAGCGAATAATCCCTGACAAGAGATTCAGTGCCATGTCGATTAGTTATGTGCTGGATTTCGTGGGCAAGCACCCCGGCTACCTGCTCAGGCCGGTCTGTATGCTGAAGCAGACCACTGTAAAGAACTATATGTCCACCCGGAAGTGCAAATGCATTTACAATATCACTCTTAACTATATAGAGCTTAAAGTCATATTCACTTTCCGGGATTGTTGCCGTTAGCGTCTTAAAAATTTCTTCAATTTTTTGATAGTTTTTATTTCCGCTGCACCGGCTCTCCAACGGAACAAGCATAGTGAGGTATGGAGTTGAAAGCCTCTCCTCAAAACTTACCGGGATTCTTTTTGCTACGATTTCAGAAAAAGCAGGGATCAGGACAAAATAAGAAAAGGGAATAAGAAAAAGTAGTAGTAAAACTCCAAATAATGCAATTCTCCGGAGCGATATCAGTCTCGGCGGGTCATAAAACCTGATAGTGGGAATTATTTTCTTTACTACCGAAAGAAAATGCGGTTCATCAATAATAAGTTTTTTATTTGGATGGTTTTGATTTACAAGGTGTGTTTCTCTATCACTGTAAACTTCTTCATTCTGGCGAATATCTTCATATTGCCAGAGTATATCTTCTTTTTTTTCTGATTTAATTAACAGACCGTCAGACTGTATAAGTACCCTGGCTGTATTTTTATTTGCTGACTGGCCGTCGTAGAAATATGCATCGTATTCCAGTTTTTTCATCAGCTAAATACCGATATCAAGCCCGGCTCCAATATCAAAAATATCAGCAACAGACTCCCCGGTAGCAGAAGCTTCAACAAATTCCTGTCTGATTAATTCAAAATCCAAATCACCTGTAAGAACAAGCCTTTCCGCTAGAAACCTGTTGTTCCTTACTGCGGCCCATGGCCAGCCGAGGCCTAGAGTAAATATATAAATAAGCAGATTGCCTGTTTTAAGTTTCAGATATGGAATAAAGTCCATCTCAAGGCTGAACGCAGCATTCATAAAACTGGTATGGTTCCACACGTACTTTGTAAACCAGAATTCAAACCAGTAAAAGACCACATAAATAGAAAAATAAGTACATATGGTGGCAACCACTATAGCTATGGATTTAATATCTTTACCTATAACAAAACCCAGCAAAATTCCTACTATAGAAATCACAAGAAATATTACAAGTGCCGTCAGGGGTACATACAGAAAAAAAGCCTTGGCATACTGCTTAAATACTTCCATACCATCGCCGTTATAACTAAATTTCTGGGTCCCGAAATAGCTGTTTCCAATAAAATAATGTTTTATCCTGTTTCTGAGTATTGGGGAATAAAGGCCCAAAGTTACCATAGTAAGTAATACACCACCAGCAAGTACCCTGTAAAATGCTCTTATGCCTCCCCTAAAGGAAAATCTTATTCCCCTCCAGGAACTGCGTGAGAGGTAATACCTTCTGGAAAGAACAAATATTACAGGTACGAGTGAAAACATAATTAAAAAAAGAATAATGCTTCCGGCTATTAAATATTTATCCTCGGAAGTTTCTAAAAGGTGTTGAATACCAATTGTAATCCCAAGTAAAACAAGACCGATTATACCGCCAATAAAGAGCTCCCTGCCCTTACCATGGAATGTAAATCTGTCACCGTCAAACTCGAGCTGGGAATAAAGATATCTTTTAATCTTCACCTTCCCCCAAAAGTAGTAAATACCAAGTGTTACAACTGTAAGAAGTACGTTAACTATAAAAATACTGAAGAGATCATAACCCTTTCCATGAAATTTCAATTTCCTGACCGCACTGTTTTCTCCTGAAGCAAATACATCCTTGATATCAGTATTTGCCGACGCATTAAACTCATGGCCGCAATAGCACTGCTTCGTATTATCAGGGTGTATCAAATAGCATTTAGGACACTTCAATCCATTCACCTTTTACTTGTAGATTATTTAAATTATATAATCAGAATGTTTAATTTATAACTGGGATTATTATTCGGAAAGCAAGGAGCTTAGCGTCTTAAGTGAAATCTCCATATCCTTGTAATCATAATCGCCCATCAGTGCAAACTGCATGAGGTTTCTGTCAGACAGGTAATCACTTCTGTAACTAAGAAACACATTTTGCTTTTCAAGTTCTTCCCCTACCGAGGCCGAACTAATTTTATTGCTGATTTTAAAGGTAATAACAGCCGGAGAGGAATATTCCCTGTCATTAATAATCTCAAGTCCCATTTCCTTAAGTGTTTCGCGTATAACTTCGCCAACACCGAAGGCAAAGTCCCTGTTTTTATTAATTTCAGTCAGCTGTAAAGACCTGTTCAGGGCATAAAGTAGATTTGAAGACAACGTAAAAGGAACCCCATCCGAACTGGAATGATTACCCAGATCAAGATAACGGGGGATTGATTTATTCGGCTTCACTTCTTTGTCATATAAAACAAAGCACAGGCCCGGATAAGCAGCAAGGGCTTTGCCGCTGGCGCCGGATGCAAGATAAACGCCACTTAGATCTGTGTGAACAGCACCAATAGAGCTAATACAGTCGGCACAAAGTAATATATTCTTTGCACTGCAAATCGATTTTAATGTTTCCAGATCATTAAGAATCCCTGTAGAAGTTTCGCAGTGTACAAACCACATCCAGTCATAAGAGTTTTCTTTTGTTTTATTTGAAATTTCACCGTAATCAAAAGTTTCACCCCACTCCTTCTCAAGAGTGTCAAAATCAAGATTAAACCTCACTGCATGATCAACAAGCCTTTCGCCAAACTCACCGTTTTGGACTATAAGACCCTTCCCTTTTAGTACTGACAGTTGGGCTGCAATATGATCATTGGCAAGAGTCCCGGAACCCATAAGTACCCGGGAAAAATTACATTTAGTTAATTCGCCCAATCTATTCTCAGTATCTTTCAGCAGTTTTTTAAATTCGGCTGATCTGTGGGATATTGGTCTTAAATTAAATGCTTCCTCGACCTCGTCTTTTACATTTACAGGCCCGGGCTGAAATAAAATCTTGCAGTTATTCTTAGGTTGGGCTGACAGTCCATTTAGCACTTTTGTTTTGTTTTTAAATATAAAATACGAGTTTGGTGTCAGAAACATTGGCTGGTAGCGTGCACCGTTTGTCCCGACCAAAGGGCCAAAGGGTTTAAACCCCAGTGCTTTATAGAGTCTTTCCTGCGTTGTTGTTGCAGAGATTATTGCCAGGTCATACTTCATCCGTTCACAATATTCGGCAAGATACTCAAAAAGGCCTTTAATTATTTTCCGGTTTCTTTCACCTTTCTTTATAGACAGCAGCCTTAACTCACATACAGCACTATGGCCGGGAATATATTCTTTTAGGTTTTCAAGTTTGAGATCAAGGGAAAAAGGTTGTTTGTCCCTTACCGCGATCATCCCGGCAACGGCTCCTTCTTTGAGGCAGATAATATAGTTGTTTTCTTCATGAAATTTATCTACAAGGGTCTTTTCAGCATTAGTGTGGTGCTGGGGGATCTCCTCGACAAAGGTTTCATAATTTAATTTATGGACTTCGTTAAATTCCCAGTCCTGGTCAGCAATTTTAAAGCTAATCATGGCATTTATTCCGGGAATTTATTATACTGGAAAACACGGGCAAATATTAAAGGAACCTCTTTTTTAGTTCAGGTGTCGGGAGCATACACTGGTCTTTTTTCCCAAACCACCTGTAACGATTATTTGCAACCAAATCGTATACAAAATTTCTAACGGGACGCGGAATATAGATAAGATAGTAAAGGGCAGGCCACATACCACTGAGGCGTTTAAATATCCTTAAAGCCGCATCCGATTTAATGTAGTATTTATCTTCCTCAACAAGAACCATCGTTTTTATGTTATCTGGATCTATACCAAACTCTTTTTGGAGTTTCTCACCCTCATCAGACTGAAGGGAGGCAAATTTGAATTTTGCACCGGGATCCCGTTTTATGGTAAACACGACAAACCCGCTGCATAAATTACAAACACCGTCAAACAAAATGTTTAAACGTTCCATAATCTCTTAAGATAAACATCATTTGGGAAACTTCAAATATATTAAAGTAAATTACTTGCCATTTCGGCAAGTTCCGACCGTTCGCCCTTTTCCAGATTAATGTGAGCATAAATATTCTGGCCCTTCATTTTTTCAATGAGATAACTCAAGCCATTTGAAAGACTGTCGAGATAAGGGTGGTCTATCTGGAAGATATCACCGGTAAATATGATTTTTGTACCTTCTCCGGCTCTTGTTATTATGGTCTTAACCTCATGTGGGGTCAGGTTCTGTGCTTCGTCAACAATAAAAAATACCCTTACAATGCTCCTGCCTCTTATATAGGAAAGCGGCTCAATCTTGAGTTTCTCTTCCTTGAGCATATTTTCTATAATCTTATAGTTGCGGTCTGTTTTATTAAACTGGTTCTGTACCACTCCGAGATTATCATAAAGCGGCTGCATATAAGGGAGCAGTTTTTCATTTACATCCCCGGGGAGATAACCAATGTCCCTGTTACTTAAAGGCACAATGGGCCTTGCTATATAGATTTGAAGATAGCTTTTTCTTTTCTCAATTGCTGCGGCAAGGGAAAGCAGTGTTTTACCTGTGCCGGCTTTTCCAGAGATCGATACGAGTTTTATATCTTCATTAAGCAGTGCATCAAGTGCAAATGCCTGCTCTGCATTTCGGGAGTTAATACCGAAAGCCTCTGTCTTGCTAATCCTTTCAATTTTATCAGTTTCAGCATTAAAATGGCCAAGCGCTGATTTCTTTCCATTCCTGAGAATAAGGTATTCATTTGGAACAATATTGCTGCCTACATTCTCCACACCTATTTCAAAAGGTTTTTTATAAAGTTGATCAATAAGTTCCGAGGGCATTTCCTCAACAATCCTGTTGCCCTTATAAATACTGGAAATATCCTTTACCTGGTCTGATTTATAGTCCTGGGACGGAAGGCCAATTGATTTTGCCTTCATTCTTAAATTTACATCTTTGGTTACAAGCACTACCTGCTTGGACCGGTTTTCTTTATGGACGGAATAAGCAGTATTAAGGATTTTGTGGTCTGTAATACTGCTGTCAAAATTGGCGATCATCTCATCATGGAACTTCTCATTAAGCCTTATTGCAAGGCGCCCGTTGTTATCACTGATTTTAATCCCTTTTGAAAAGAGTTTGTCACCTGCAAGAGCATCAAGTGTCCTTACAAATTCCCGGGCATGAAAGTTTACGGACTCATTCCCTTTTTTAAACTGGTCAAGCTCTTCGATTACATTGATGGGGATGACAATGTCATGTTCCTGAAAATTATTAAGACATGAACTGTCGTGGAGAATTACATTGGTATCAAGTACAAAGATTTTTCGCTGAGTTGCCATTAAGAATTATTTATGGGGCTTTGGTAAACAATATTTTATTAAACTTAATCCATAATCGTTAAGAATTCATTAAGAAATATAAATCTATCTGATTTTGGTTTTTCTTCTCTGGTTAACACCCAGATGAGACTGGTTTCTTTCTTTTGCAAGTCTGATCTGCCTGTTGCGTTCCTCAAGTGATGTTCTCCTCTCCGGTGTTATTGAATCATGGCACCTTGGACATGAAACACCTTTCTCGAAATATTCGGATTCCATATCCGCAGGAGACACAGGGAACCTACAGTTATGGCAAAGGTCATGTACCCCATTTTCAAGATCATGGTCAACTGAAGTACGGTTATCAAAGACAAAACATTCACCGTCCCAGAGGCTGTTTTCTTTTGGCATATCCTCAAGATATTTTAAGATCCCGCCCTTTAAATGAAAGACTTCTTTAAATCCTTTGGAAAGCATATAGGAAGAAGCTTTTTCACACCTGATTCCGCCTGTACAAAACATAGCAACTTTTTGGTTTTTATCCGGGTCGAGGTTCTTTTCAACAAATTCGGGGAAATAACGGAAATTATCTGTTTCAGGGTTTACAGCACCTTGAAAACTTCCAACCTCAATCTCGTACTGATTTCTTACATCGATTAATAATACATCGGGGTCTTCCACAAGCTCATTCCATTCGCCCGGGTTTACATATGTTCCCACAATTTCTCTTGGGTCAACACCGTCAACACCTATTGGAATTAACTCATCTTTAATTTTTACTTTCATTCTGTAAAAAGGAATTTTTTTATCATATGAGTACTTACACTCAATATCTTCAAACCTTTTATCTTTTTTAAGAAATGTTATTACAGACTCTATATTTTCATTTGTTCCCGCCACAGTACCGTTAATCCCTTCTGCGGCAATTATGAAAGTCCCCTTAATTCCCAGTCTCTTACATTCTGCAAGGAGGTCTTTTCGGAAGGTTTCCGTGTCAGCAATACTTACAAATTTATATAGTGATATTATGGTGATATCTTTCATAACTTTTTCAGGAATGGTAACTGCTGAGCCTTTTCCATTCTTCGAGGAAATTTAACAGGTGTTTTCTTTCAGCTTTTTGTGATTCGGTAATTATAAGCTGTTCTACAAGTTCCTGCTCGGTTACATATTCATTATCATTAAAAAGTCCTGCAAAGTGAGCAATCCTCAGCCAGAGAAGATATGTTGTAAGGGCGTCATACTCATTATAAGCTACAATCTCACTTATCCTGCCTTCAAGCCACATCGGGGCCACTTCACTGCCGTCTATGCCAAGTTTGCCGGGGATACCGGAGACTACTGCAATTTCATTTAGCGAGGGAGTAGATTTGCCCCAGCCGCTTAGTATTCTCATAAGATCTATGTTGTGGTCACTCCTGTCCGAAAAGTAGTCCACGCCTTCCCACGGTTTATCAGGACGTTTTGAGAAATGCCTGGCTTCTATTCCGTTTGCTATGCCTCTTTGAATCAATATCTTTAAATCAGCTGAAACAGAATTGTATCCCACAATCTGGGGCTTTAGCCTTCCAAGAGTATCGAGAAATGTGCTGATTATATATTTTTCATCAGTTTCTACACTTTTAATAGGTAATGACGGCAGGGAACGTAGTGTTAAATTTACCTGGCCGTCATCCTCATGCCTTGTTACCATTGATAATGAAACAATCTTACAAAGAGTAATTTTAAGAAACGGCATAGGGTCTTCTTCCGTTGCCCCTCCATTTTTCCACATCTCTTTTATTACTTCATTATCAGGCATATCGTCGGGAAGTTTATAGAGCAACTTTCCCGCAAGAGGGTCAGGTACCCATTCCACATCAAATGCCCATACTTTTTTACCTACTGACTTAATCATTGACTATTTCACTTATCAGCTTTGCTCGTCTTCATAAGGAATAATAAACCAGCTGATTATATAAATTAATATAAATGGAGCTACTCCGGTTAAAACACCGACTAAAACGACCAAAAGCCTGACAAGAGTCGGGTCCTGATTTGTATACTCCGCAATACCGCCGCAAATACCTGCTATCATTTTATTTTTTTGTGATCTGTAAAGTCTTTTCATCTGAAAAGCTCCTTTTACAATTTTCTAAATCCTTTCTCTCGAATAAGCATATAAAAACAGTAATAAGGATACAATTATAGGAAAAAGAAATAAAGCCTGGGCATTAACTACAGTAACAGAGCGTTTATCCGAAAATCCCCTGTCATATTTTAATTTAAAGGGCTGGTTCCTGTCAGAATTTGTATAGTTTCCCGATACTTCATACACTCCGGCTTTATCGGGGTTAATTTGAAAAACCGAAGTACCTATCCTTTTCATGTATTTATATACTTTTGCAGTGGGTGATTTAATTACAGGTATATATTTCCCGTCTTCACCCTGAACCTTTAGAGCAAAATCAGGGATAGAATTATCTTCTTCCAAAAGATTACTACTTTCATCTTCTGCTTCATAATAAAGATCATATTCTCCGGGTGCCTCTATCCGGATTGTTCCTGTTCCCGGCATGTCTATGGATACAAGGTAATCATTTAGGGCCACATAATTTTTGTAAACATATATTGAAAAAATTACTGCACCCACAATGAATATTAAAACCGATAGTATATAGTAGTGTTTTGTTTTCATCTTAAATAATCAACCTCTTAAAATATTATCAATCTCTCTGAACAGGGCCTCTATCTCTTCTTCAGTATTGTAAATGTGAGGTGCAACGCGAAGGCCGCCTCCTCTTGATTTGACCATAATGTTCTTTTCACCCAGTTTTTCTTTTATTTCCTCGGGGTCAAAACTGCCTTTAAATACAACTGCTCCTCCCCTGCTGTCTTTATTTGCCGGGCAGCTCAGCTCAAAACCCCTTTCAGTAGCAAGCTTAATAATCAGCTCTCCTAGACTCTGAATTTCATTTTGCACATTTTGAATTCCAAATTCCCTTAGAAGCTTGAGTGATGCACCCAGTGTAAGAATGCCAAGTGCGCACTGGGAACCTTCTTCAAACTTAAGTGCATTGGGTTTTAAATTAAAATCTATCCTTTCAAACTCAAACTCATTAATGATTGATTTCCATCCAAGGACAGGAGGGTTAATCTTTGGAGCAACCTCATTACTACAGTAAAATATACCTGTACCTTCCGGAGACAAAAGCCATTTATGGCCGTCTGCGGCCAGAAAATCAATATTAAACTTTTTTACATCCATTGGAAACACGCCCAGGGTCTGAATGGCATCTACAAAAAAGTAAATCCCCTTTTCCCTGCAAAACCTGCCTACCGATTCAAGGTCAACCCTGTAGCTGTTTGTAAATTCCACTGAGCTAAGTGATATCAGCTTTGTTGATGAATCTACCAGATCTTCTATATCGGAGAGTGTAAAAAAAGCTTTTTCTGCTTTTATAAACTTTACTTTAACGCCCTTTTTTTCGAGATTTAGCCACGGATAGATGTTGGCGGGGAAGGTTTTTTCATAGATTATTACCGAATCCCCTTCCTTCCAGTCAAGCCCGCCTGCAACAAGGGAGATACCGTGAGAAGTATTTCTCACAAATGCTACTTCTTCGGGCTTCGAGGAAATTAAATCAGCAAAATCACTTCTGACCTGTTCTACTTCTTCCATCAAATCATCGTAATCAAACTCTGCATTATGAGTAGCACTTTCCATATACTCTGCGGCAGCTTTACTCGCCATAACGCTTACAGGAGCAACACCCGCATGGTCAAGATATATATATTTTTCCGTAATTGGGAAAAGTTTTCTTAAATCTTCTTTGTTAAAAGTGCTCATATTTATAAATTAATTTTCCAATGGAAATATAACGGACAAAAAGTTTATACACGATATTTTTAAACAGGGTTAAAATTATTATTGACAATTTTTTTTTGCTATGCCATAGTTGAAATTGGTGATTGGCATTCTTTTAGGAGGTAAGTAGTTTGGAACAAGGTACAGTAAAGTGGTTTAACAGTTCTAAGGGTTATGGTTTCATAGTACCGGAGAATGGTGAGAAGGAAGTATTCGTTCATTATAGCGTTATCGAAGGTGAGGGCTATAAGAGCCTTAACGAAGGCGATTCCGTACAGTTTGAAGCTGCTGAGGGAGCAAAGGGGCCCACAGCGACAAAAGTAATTAAGATTTAATCTGAAATTACTTTCCTGAAATTTATCTTTCCTTACCAGCCCGGTAGAAAGCTTTTTTTACCGGGAATGGATTTTTTTATATCAAAAATAAAACTGAGTCTTTTTTATTGACTGTGAATCTATTTGAAAATAGATGTAATTTGTATTAGTTTATTCGAAATATTATTGTGGAAAGGATATGACAATGGAATTATCAAACGATGAAATAAGCAGGTATAGCCGGCATCTGATTATGCCGGAAGTAGGCCTTGAAGGCCAGAAGAAACTTAAGAGCGCCAGCGTCCTCTGCATTGGTGCGGGTGGCCTCGGTTCACCTCTTGCACTTTATCTCGCAGCAGCAGGTGTTGGAAAGATAGGAATACTTGACTTTGATGTTGTTGATTTCAGCAACCTTCAAAGACAGGTAATACACAGCGAAAGTACAATAGGCGAGCTTAAGGTAGATTCTGCAAAAAAAAGGCTGCTCGAACTAAACTCCGATATTGATATACATACATACAATGAAAGATTTACCTCAGACAATGCAATGGAGATCGTTAAGGACTATGACATTGTAGTTGACGGTACTGATAACTTTGCAACAAGATATCTGACAAACGACGTGTGTGTACTGCTTGGTAAACCAAATGTTTATGGAAGCATATTCAGGTTTGAAGGCCAGGTAAGCGTCTTTGATGCCGAAAGGGGCCCGTGCTACAGGTGTCTTTATCCGGAACCACCTCCACCAGGGCTTGTACCAAGCTGCGCCGAGGGCGGAGTACTTGGAATTCTTCCAGGTGTTGTCGGAACACTCCAGGCATCAGAAGTAGTAAAACTTATTATTGGCAAGGGAGACCCGCTAATTGGAAGGCTTCTGTTCCTTGATGTCCTTGAAATGGAACCAAGAATGCTAAAACTTTCAAAAGACCCGGAGTGCCCTATCTGCGGAGACAACCCTACCGTCACTGAACTTATTGACTATGAAGAGTTTTGCGGAATCGGAAGGGGAGAACTCGGACAGGAAGACGTGCAGGAAAAACCTTCCTCTGAAATTCCCGAGATAAGTGTGGAAGAATTTGCAGAGAAAAAGAAAACAAACGGTGAGTTAATACTTATAGATGTAAGGGAACCGCATGAATACGATATTTGTAAGATAGACGGCTCAAAACTGATCCCGCTTGGAGAAATCAGCCAGCGTTACGGCGAATTAAACCCGGATGATGAGATCATACTTCAGTGCCACCACGGCGGAAGAAGTATGAAGGCCGCTAATTTCCTCAAGGAAAAGGGTTTTAAGAACGTAATTAACCTAAAAGGTGGCATCGACGAATGGGCCGAGAAGTTAGACCCTGATATGGCAAGATACTAAGCCATTACGTCATTGCGAGCGTAGCGAAGCAATCTCAGGCAAATAACAAATTAAACAACAAAAAAAGGGAAGGCATATGCCTTCCCTTTTTTAATATCAATATTATAGGCGGAGAGGGATTCGAACCCTCACGGGCAAAGCCCAAAGGTTTTTGAGACCTTCGCGTCTACCATTTCGCCACCCGCCCGATAGTCAGATTATTATCCATATATTCAGTTTGATTATCAATAATTTAGATAAAAAAACAGTGCATTTAAAACAAGGGAATGTGTGATTTCACCAGATTTAATAAGTTTTTTAATTTCAGATACCGGATAAAGCACTGTTTCAATATCTTCTGCTCCTTCAAATTCTGGATCTTTTACTTTTACTGCTGATTTTGCCAAAAATGTATAACACCTGTTATCAAAAAGTGCCGGGTTAGGATGAACACACCCAAGCTCTATAAATTCTTTAGCAGCGAAACCCGTTTCTTCGAGAAGCTCCCTCTCGGCTGAAACTATGGGCTGCTCACCTTCATCTATCATACCCCCCGGAATCTCGAGGACACTTCCAGAAACACCATGTCTAAACTGATTTATTAATACGATCTTTTCGTCATCTGTAACCGCGACAATATTTACCCAGTCCACTGATTCCAGGACATAAAACTCATGTTCGTTACCCGTACGGGGCGACTTCCTGATATCGGCCCTTGTCCTGAATATCCTATAATCATGAAGGGGTTTTGTACTTATTAATTTCCAGTCTTCGACCATAAAAATACTCCGGCAAAATTAATTTTTAAAATAGATTTCATTATTAATTCTTAATGGTAAATTAATACCCGACAACTAACTAAGGGGTGTATTAACATGCAAAAAAGTACAAGTATATTAACCGTTTTCGTTTTGATATTAGGAATTGCTTTTCTCCTACCATCATCTTCCATGGCAGAAGGAGATGCCGCAAAAGGTGCTGAAGTATATAAATCATACTGCGCAACATGCCACGGTGATACCGGCAAGGGTGATGGGATAGCAGCTGCAGCGCTTGACCCAAAACCAAGGGACCTGAGCAACGCCGAGTATGTTTCTGGACTAACAGACGCCCACATAAAAAAGGTTGTGACTGAAGGCGGTCCATCCGTTGGAATGTCCGCTGCTATGCCTGCCTGGGGCGGAATTATCCCTGAAGATGACATAAACAACATTATTGCATACGTCAGGGCTGACGTCTGCAAATGTACAGCTAAATAATTATTAAATTTCACAATATTTCTGGAGAGGTGTCCGAGTGGCTTAAGGTGCACGCTTGGAAAGCGTGTGTGCGTTAATCCGTACCGGGGGTTCGAATCCCCCCCTCTCCGCACTCTAGATTTCCTAACCACAAAGATCCTGGTCAATACTCATGAAAGCAGTTGTATATAAAAAATATGGTCCACCCGAAGTTCTGCGAATTAATGAAGTAAAAAGACCAATCCCAAAGGACAATGAAGTTCTAATTAAAGTAAATGCAACAACAGTTACTGCTACGGAGTGTGCTTTTCGTAAAGGTATTCCTTATATTACAAGATTATTTACAGGTCTTTTAAGACCAAAAATTAATATTCTTGGAGAGGAGTTGGCAGGGGAAATAGAGGAAACAGGAAAAGATGTAAAGAAATTTAAAAAAGGTGACCGGGTTTTTGGTGCGGCAGGTACTGGCTTTGGTGCTTATTCAGAATATATTAGCCTTCCTGAAGATAATACAACACTTGAAATTAAACCAGAGGGAATGACTTTTGAAGAAGCTGCAGCATGCGATGGATTTTTAACCGCACTACCCTTCCTTCGAGACACCGGAAATATTCAGAGCGGCCAGAAAGTACTTATTAACGGCGCATCAGGAAGTGTCGGGACAGCAGCAGTACAGATTGCAAAGTATTTTGGTGCTGAAGTAACAGGGGTGTGCAGTACTACAAATCTAGAACTTGTGAAATCTCTGGGTGCCGACAATTTGATTGATTATACTAAAGAGGACTTTACCAAAAACGGTGAGACCTACGATATTATTTTTGACACCGTAGGCAAGACCACATTTTCCTGTTGTAAAAATTCACTAAAGCAAGATGGAATTTTTCTTGAAGCTGCAATTACAATTGCTACATTTCCCCATGTGATATGGACTTCAGTGTTTGGCAATAAAAAGTCAAAAATAGCCGCTACCGGTTTAAGACCAGTTAACGAAAGAGTAAGAGACCTGGTATTCCTAAAAGAGTTATTGATTGAAGGAAAGATAAAACCTGTGATAGACAGGCATTATCCTTTGGAACAAATTGCCGAAGCTCACAGGTATGTTGATCTTGGGCACAAAAAGGGAAATGTAGTAATAACTATATAAATTAGTAACTTTAATAATAATGGCAGAATTCAAACAACTAAAATTTTATTACGGCAAAGAACTTGCGGAACTGCTGGCAGAAAAGATAAAACCGGCCTACTCAAAATTTGACTCAAAAAGTTTTATTAAAACCGTATCCAAAGAAGTTAAAGACCTGGAACTCAAGGCCCGCGTAGAAGTAATTACTGATGCACTCAAAGAACACCTTCCGAAAAGCTATAAATCAGCTGTAAAAATCCTTCTTAAAATACTCGGCCCGGAAAATGAAAACGAAACCGGGATGTTCAAGGAATATTACTGGCTCATGCCTGTGGCTTTGTTTGTTGAAAAGTACGGTCTTGATGATTTTGATACATCAATGAATGCAATATCAGAAATTACAAAACGGAACACAGGTGAATATGCAATAAGGCCATTTATCAGGAAATACCCTAAAGACACTCTCAAAATAATGAAGAAATGGTCAAAGAATAAAAATGTACATATAAGAAGGCTCGCCAGTGAAGGCTGCCGCCCCCGCCTGCCCTGGTCTCAAAAACTCGATGAATTTATCAATGATCCAACGCCAATACTTCCAATCCTGGAGAATCTAAAGGAAGACAACTCATTGTTCGTTAAAAAATCGGTAGCCAACAACATAAATGATATCCTTAAAGATAATTATAAAACTGGGATTGGTGTACTAAAGAAATGGAGTAAAACGAACAATCCTGATACCAAATGGATAATTAAACATGCCCTCAGGAATGAAATAAAAAAAGAAAATTCCGAGGCAATAAAGCTTATCAAATAATCACTTTTAGTGTACAATAAAAATTCCTTAATTATGATATTGAGTTCCGGTGAGCTGGGCCCGTACGGCAAGAATTTGTGAAATCCGCCAGGCCCGGAAGGGAGCAACGGTAGCAAAACCTCTTGAGTGTTACGGATACCTGGCGAGCCGGTAATTTAAATATATGTCCTATCTTGTACTAGCCCGAAAATGGAGACCCAAAACTTTCGACGATGTCGTCGGTCAGGAATTTATTACCCTTACCCTGAAAAACGCCATTCTCTCCAACAAACTTGCCCATGCACTTATTTTCTCGGGGCCAAGAGGTGTAGGCAAAACCTCAACAGCAAGAATATTGGCAAAGGCACTTAACTGTATAAATAAGAACGGTGATACGTTAATGTGCACCGATGATCCCTGTACTTTTTGTACTGAAATATCTGAAGGCAATTCCATTGATGTACAGGAAATAGACGCAGCATCACATACCGGGGTAAACGATGTCAGGGAAATAATAGAAAATGTAAAATACCTTCCAAGCTCTGCAAAAATGAAGGTCTATATTATTGATGAGGCCCACATGCTTTCACAGGCGGCATTTAACGCACTGCTAAAGACACTCGAAGAGCCGCCCGGACATGTACTTTTTATACTCGCGACAACTGAATCACACAAAATCCCCGCAACCATTCAGTCCAGATGCCAGAGATATGACTTCAAAAAATTAACCGTTACCGAGATTTCAGATAAGCTCCGGCAAATATCCAATGATGAATCAATTGAAATAGACAGGGAAACATTATTAACACTCGCAAAAGAAGCTGATGGAAGTATAAGGGACTCTTTAAGCATTCTGGACCAGGTAATTGCAACCTGCGGCAGTAAGATCGAGTACAAACGTACACTGGAAGTCCTTGGCCTTCTGGATAAGACACATCTTAACAGCCTGCTAAAAAACATACTTGATAAAGACCCAAAATTGGCAGTTGAAATACTCCACAATATAATAAATCACGGCGTAATACATAAAAAAATAGCAGATGAGATTGTAAATATTATCCGAAACGCAGTTATGGTTAAGATTTGCGGCAGTGGCAGCAGTCTCGACCTTACCGACGATGAAGTTAAGGAACTTGAGGAATTTACAGGCAATAACAGTATAGAAGACCTCGAGATGTTATTTAGCCTGGCTATTGAGAATGCCGAGAACGTTCACAAATCCTCTTTTCAGGAACTCAGCCTTGAATCAATGGTAATTAAACTTGCCACGACCAGAAACTCTGTCCCTATAAATGAGATAATGAGCAAAGTCACCGCGCTTGCAAAAAAGATTTCCTCTGGACCTGATATGGCGAAAGAAATAAATGCGCCTGCTGAAGAAGTGGTTGAGAAAAAAAAGGAGATAGTTAAGCCTGAACCGGAAATTAAAAAGATAGTTGAAGAACCACCACCCATAGTTGAAGACGAAACAGTACCCGAACCCGAAACTTCACCCGAGCCTGAAATTGAAGAACCCCCGCGCATCGTAAGAAGCGAGACCTTTACCGAGTTTGTCAGGCAGCACAATGCAATACTGGGTCTTCACCTTGACAAGGCCATCTCCATTTCTGATGAAGCTTCAGATCTCAGAATTCTGTTTAAAGAAAACAGCATTAATTATGAATATTTACAAAGAAAGAATTCCGTAGTTTCATTAAGGTCACATGCAAATGAGTACTACGGCAAAGAACTAAATATAAGAATTGATTTTAATAACCAGGAAGAAAAAATAAACAAAGACAACCCGGGTAAACCATCAATAAAAGATGG
Source organism: Deltaproteobacteria bacterium (assembly GCA_029262335.1). Lineage (GTDB taxonomy): Bacteria > Desulfobacterota_D > UBA1144 > Nemesobacterales > JAJCZQ01 > JAJCZQ01. The sequence continues at coordinate 80,352 of JAJCZQ010000031.1, read as the reverse complement.
CCCTGCAGTTAAGGATGCATTAAACATATTTGATGGTACAATCCTAAAAACAAAGTCAGTTAAAAAGGAGTAAGCTATGAAATTTGGCGGTAACATGAAGAATTTAATGAAGCAGGCCACAAAGATGAAGGAGCAGATGTCAAAACTCCAGGAAGAGGTCGGCGAGAAGGAAGTTGAAGCAACTTCAGGTGGTGGCATGGTCACCGTAACAGCAAAAGCAAAAGGTGAAATCACATCAATAAAAATAGAACCGGATGTAGTTAATGAAAATGATCAGGAAATGCTTCAGGACCTGATAGTAGCTGCTGTAAATGAAGCACTAAAGCAGGGTCAGAAGCTAATGAACGACGAAGTATCCAAACTCGCAGGCGGTCTGGGACTGCCTCCGGACCTTCTCTGATTATGAGCCGGAGCGGACTGCCAAAACCTGTATCAAGGCTGATAGACGAACTTTCCAAACTTCCCGGAATAGGTGAAAAAAATGCGACCAGGCTTGCCTTTCATATTCTAAGGTCTAAAAATGAATACACCATAAGGCTTGCGCAGGCCATTGTTGACACAAAAAAACAGGTTAAAACATGCAGTACATGCTTTAACATCTCTTCAGAAGACCCTTGTGACATCTGTACGGACCACTCGAGAGATCGTGAAGTTATGTGCATAGTAGAAGACCCGATGGACCTTATAGCCGTGGAAAGGAGCAGAGTTTTCAGCGGGCAGTATCATGTACTTAACGGCGTAATTGCACCGCTCGAAGGGATTGGCCCTGAGGACCTTACAATCGGGCCTCTTATAAAAAAACTGGAAGATAACAGTATTAAAGAACTAATCATTGCCACTAACCCCAGCGTTGAAGGGGAAGCAACATCTCTTTATATAGCAAGGCTTGTAAAACCACTTGGAATTAAAGTGTCGAGGATTGCCCACGGTATCCCTATGGGTGGAGACCTTGAATACACCGACGAACTTACTATCGGTAAAGCCCTCAGAGACAGAAGAGAAATTTAACTTTTCTTTTCGTTTTTAAACACCAATACTGCTTCAAGTATAAGCCATACTGCAAAGGCAAGGGTGATAGCCGAAAGGATTAATAACAAAATATTATTATGGAATGTTCCGAAATTTAACACCATTGATGCTGTTGTCATAATAATCAGAAGTACCATTGGAATCAGTGTATAAATTATTGGTTTACCAATTTTGCGGAGATAAATAGTAATTATAAGCAGTGTAAGTCCCGCAACAAGCTGGTTGGTTGCGCCAAATAGTGGCCAGAGCAAAAACCCTCCCGATCCCGGGCCCCTTCCCGGTGCCTGGGCAAGCAGTGCCAGCATTAATGCAGGGATTACAGCAAGGGCTGAGCCAACATAACGATTTTTTAATATTTTAATTTCATAGGCATTTCCAAGCTCCCCGAGTATAAGCCTCTGGATTCTTGTAGCCGTATCAAGTGACGTAGCGGCAAAACTTATCACCATTACACTTATCAAAGTTGTCCCAAGTATTTCCGGAATACTGAGTGCACTCAGAAAACTTGAGGAGCCTTCCACAAAATTGGCAATCCCTCCCTTTGCAGCAGTGTGCCATGTGGCATATTTATTCAGCCACACGCTGTGTTCGATCCCGGCTGCGACGGCAAGAGTGGCAAGCATTGCAAGACTGCCCTCACCTATCATACCGCCGTAGCCAATAAATCTGGCATCTGTCATTTTATTAAGCTGTTTAGAAGTAGTTCCGCTTGAAACAAGCCCGTGGAAACCACTAATAGCTCCGCATGCTACTGTAACAAAAAGAAAGGGTATCCATGGAATACTGTTTGTCTCATTAATATTTATCATGGGTGCCTGCATCTTGGGCATTGCAACAAACAGTCCTGCAAAAATTATTACAAGACCAACAAGCAGTTGATGACTGTTTATATAGTCCCTTGGCTGAAGAAGTGTCCAGACTGGAAGGACAGAGGCAATAAAGGAATATACCATTAGAAGAATAATCCAGGTCACTATCTCTGAACCCATTATTGCCGGAAGGTGCACCGGGAAATTAGCCCCGACCCACATCATAAAATAAAGAAGTACAAGAGCAGCAATTGAGGGCCAGAGTATACCTATTCCTTTCCTGTAAAATAAAAAACCAATCAGCACTGCTACAACGATCTGGAAATTGACCGGAATTACACTTGATGGGAATTTTACAAAAAGTGCGGCAATTGCATATGCAAATACTGCTATTACAAAAAATATCAGGAAATAAACAATGACTAGAAACAGAGTCCTTGCCCTGGGCGATATTAGTGTCCCTGCGAGGTCACTCACGGACCTTCCCTGGTTTCTGGCCGAGACTACAAGTGCCCCAAAGTCATGGACTGCGCCCATAAATATTGTACCAAGGCACACCCATATAACTGCAGGGAGCCATCCCCAGAATACAGCAATCGCCGGCCCGATTATAGGAGCGGCACCTGCTATGGATGCGAAATGATGGCCAAAAAGTACTGGTTTTTTGGACGGCACATAGTCCATGCCGTCATTAATTTCATTGGCAGGTGTAATCTCATCATCGGAAAGCCCTAAAATTCTTTTGGATAGAAATGAAGAGTAAAACCTGTATGCAAGAAAATACAGAATTAGTACTAAGACTGCTATTACTGCTGCGTTCAATTATGCCTCCATCAGACATCTATTTTACATATTATTAAATGATGTAAAATAGATTCCTTTAAATAAAATGCCAGACAATAAAACAAACCAAACAAATTTTCTGAAACTTTTACCGGTCTATATAGTAATTTTTATTGGATTTATGGGCTACAGTCTCATGATCACTATCTTTACACCAATGATCATGTATGCCCACAACGGGATGGTTTCCGCGGCATCCTCAGCTGGACACAGGACCATTATTCTAGGACTGTTATTAACACTATACCCCCTGGGGCAGTTCCTTGGATCACCCGTACTCGGTTCACTATCTGACAGGTTTGGCAGAAGGCCGGTTCTATTAATTTCTCTTCTGGTTTCTATAATTTGCTATTTTTTTATAGCTTTTTCACTCACGCTGCAAAGCCTTTGGCTGCTTATGGTAAGTTCCTTTATGGGCGGTTTGTCTGAAGCCAATGTGGCTATTGCTCAAAGTGCTATTGCAGACAAATCCACAAGTGAAAACAGAAACAGGCTGTTTGGATACATATATTTAAGTGCCAGCAGTGCATATATATTCGGCCCGCTTTTTGGAGGAAGGCTTGCGGACTCTTCGGTTGTAAGTTGGTTTAATTATTCAACCCCATTTTATGCAGTACTTGGAATTCTGGTCTGTTCTTTTATTTTTACCTACTTTAGATTCGATGAAACAAGGGACAAGAGCATAGTCATTGTAAAGAGTTATTTTGAAAGTTTCACAAGCCTTTTAAACGTATTCAAACCTACATCTATAAGGCCCGTATTCTTTATTAATTTCTTGATATACCTCGCCATCTTTGGTTTTTTCAGGTCCTACCCCATGTACCTTGTCGATGAATATAATTTTACTGTACCAACACTTTCAATATATATTGCCTGGGTTGCAGTACCGGTAGTAATTGTAAACCTCTGGCTTAACGGATACCTCTCAAGGTTTTACACCCCTGTAAATATGACAATTGTTACTTCGATTTTAACGGGGATTTTTATTTTTATAATAACAATTCCGCATGATTCAATATATCTATGGGCGACGCTTTTGCCCCCCGCCTTTGCACTTTCTCTTTGCCTGCCTGCATGTGCGACAATGCTGTCACTGAGGGTAAAACCCGAACAGCAGGGCACTATTATGGGAAACAACCAGTCACTACAGGTCGCTGCAGAAGCTATGTCGGGGTTTGGTGCCGGACTCCTAGCCGCAATCTTTATTAGTCTGCCATTGATAGTAATTTCGGTTGTTGCTGTTGTTGCCGGGTTACTGCTTTTAGCACTTACAAGAAAACAAATACACTAATTCCTTTATTCCTACATACTATACCATAGTGAGTTATGGTATAGTATATGGTATCTGAATATAGATTAAGGGAAATAAAATGGGAAACGCCAAAAAAATAACAATTGAAGTGCCGGATGATTTATTAAAAAAAGCCCAGAAACAAACAGGGAAAGGTATCTCAGAGACAGTACGTAACGGACTTAGGCTACTTGCTGCAGCTGATGCATATAGTAGTCTCAGAGATATGAAAGGAAGAGTAAAATTTTCAAAAACTGTTGAAGAACTCAGAGAAGACCGTAAATGATTGCAGTTGATACAAGCACACTAATTGCATTTCTTAAGGGTGAAAAAGGCAATGATGTTGATGAACTTGATTCCTGTCTGGAATCGCAGATTATTTATCTTCCACCTCTGGTTCTTACCGAAATTTTAAGTGACCCGGGATTACCGGTAAAAATTATTAATAATTTGCTTAAAATACCACTACTTGATACTACAGAAGGATTTTGGGAAAGGGCAGGTAAAACAAGAAGCAGGATTTTATCAAAATCTTTAAAATGCAGAATTGCAGATTCTATTATTGCTCAAAGTTGTATTGATTATGGCGTTCCTTTAATAACACGGGATAAAGATTTCCGCCATTTTGAGAAGTACACTGAAATTAAAATAATCTGGTAATTATAATTTTATTAATTCAGATGCTCGGTAAGGTCATCCCATCTTTTATACATTAGAAGGAGATTCGAATTCAGGTCATCAAATTCCTTAGTTTTCTGGACTGCTTCATCCTGGTCTTTAAAAAGCTCCGGGTCATGCAGCTGTTTTTCTATTTCACTTTTACTGATTTCACTATCTGCTATTTTCTTTTCTAGTTCCCTTAAGGCATTACTCAGCTGGTTTTCGGTAAGTTCCTTCCAGTTGTCCATATTCTCAATACCTTTTTCTTTTAACTCCCGGTAAAGCCTGTTTCTCCGTTCCGCCTTTTCTTTTTTATTTTCCTTAACTTTTACTTCTTTTATTTCCTTAATCTCTTTTACAATATCTTCAACCTGGACCTCATCTTTCCCATTTATTTTATTAATACAATCTGAATAATTACCAAGATAAGTCTCAACTACACCGTCCTCGACATACCAGACCTTGTTAACAAGCTGGTCTATAAAATACCTGTCATGGCTTATAACAAGGAAAGTGCCTGAATAGTTTTTTAGAGCCTCCAGAAGTATTTCACGCGACTGAATATCAAGATGGTTTGTGGGTTCATCGAGCAAAAGGAAATTCGAAGGAGATACCAGCATCTTGGAAAGAGAAAGCCTGCTTTTTTCACCTCCGGAAAGGACTTTAACTTTTTTCTCTAAGTCGTCTTCATTAAAGAGAAATGATCCCAATATTGACCTTATCTGGGTATCAGAAAAATGAGGAGATACCTGTACAAATTCATTATATAGAGTATTTTCAAGGTTTAAATTGTCAGCCTGGCTCTGGGCATAATAAGCAAGTTCAACATTGTGCCCTAAGTCACTTTCACCACTGAATTTTTCAATTCCAACAATCATTTTTGCAAGTGTGGTCTTTCCTTCTCCGTTTTTTCCTGCAAGAGCTATCTTATCGCCCCTTTCTATCTTAAGAGGGCCTGCATTTTCAAACACTACGTTAATATTATTTTCTGCAGTTTTGTATTCTTTACTGAACTCGGAGATTTCATAAACGACCCTTCCTGATCTCGGGGCTTCGGGAAATTTAAGTTTAATTTTTTTATTATTACTTTCCGGGGCTTCAATAAGCTCCATTTTTTCGAGCATTTTTACACGGCTCTGTACCTGTGTTGCCTTGGTATTTTTGGCCCTGAACCTTTCAATAAATCTTTCCGTTTCCTGAATCTTCTTTTGCTGGTTTTTAAACGTTGAAAGCTGGATCTGCTTTTGCTCTTCTTTCTCTACTATGTAGTGGGAATAGTTTCCCTTCCATTCCTTAATCCTTCCGTTTTCAAGTTCGGCAACTGTATCAATCATCCTGTCGAGGAGATACTTGTCATGCGAAACTAATACAACCGTACCGTTAAAATTATTTAAATAGTTTTCGATCCATTCAATGCTTTGAATATCCAGATGGTTTGTTGGTTCATCAAGCAGGAGGACATTTGGCTCTTTTAGCAGAAGTTTTGCAAGCTCTATCCTCATTTTCCATCCGCCGGACAGTGTGGAAGTCTTCTCTTCGAGCTGCTTTTTTTCAAAACCTAGTCCCATTAGGATCTTTTCGGCCTGAAATTTTACCCCTTCAAGTTCATATTCATCCAGGCCAGTGCTGCTTAAAGCACTAAGAGCCTCTTCAACAATTGATCTTTGGGTCTGGTCAAATTTAAGGTCCTGGGAGAGATAACCTATTACTATTTTCTTGGGTACCAAAACAGAACCTGATTCAGTCTCAAGTAAACCTGAAACTGCTTCGAGAAGTGTGGTCTTCCCGGTGCCGTTTGGGCCGACAAGTCCGTACTTCTTGTTCTTTTTTATACTCCAGTCAAGGCCGTCAAATATCTTCCTGCCTTTAAAAGAGTGGTTTAATCCTGAAATAGTTATCATTCTGTCTTAAATAGTCCTTCCTTAATATCTTTAAATGCTTTAAACTCGAGGGCATTGCCGCTTGGGTCAAGGAAAAACATGGTTGCCTGCTCTCCCGGCTGTCCTTCAAATCTTATATGCGGCTCAATAATAAAATTAACTTCCGTATCTTTTAAAAAACTTGAAAAAGTCAGCCAGTCTTTCATCTCGAGGACAACACCTGCATGCGGTACCGGCACAGAGTGGCTGTCTACAGGGTTATAATGCAGTTCAACCTTCCCTTCTTTTCCAAGTCCGGGATTAAGATGGCACACATACTGGTGGCCAAACATGTCAAAATCGACCCAGTTAGTATCACTGCGCCCCTGTTTCAGGCCCAGCAATCCGCCATAAAACATTTTAGCTTCATGAATATCCCTTACCTGAACAGCAATGTGAAACGGTGTCAGACTCATTTAAAATCCCCTGCTTAATAATTATTATTCTTTTTTTGTTAAAGAATCCAAAATAATAGTTAAAATTATTAAATATTCTAATATTTTCTCAAATAAAATGGACTGCCTTGATACAAGAGTTATTGATTCAATCATAGATACCGACAAAGAATCTTACAACTCCATACAGGACAAGGGCCATCCTTTCTTTGATTATGAGTTTTTATTCTGCCTGGAGGAATCGGGCTGCATTGGCAAAGGCACCGGCTGGGACCCGCGCTACATCCTTTTATACGACAAAGACAAACTGGTTGGCTCACTTGCGTTTTTTATAAAAACTGATTCCTATGGTGAATTTATATTTGACTGGGAATGGGCAAGAGCATACCAGCAGGCGGGACTTGACTACTATCCAAAGGGCGTAATAGGCATACCGTTTACACCGACAACGGGCCGTAGAATTATCGTACACCCGGAATATGATTTTAATAAATGCGCCAAGAAACTAATACAAACTGCACTTAGGCTTGCTGAAGACCTCGGGCTTTCATCAATACACTGCCTGTTTGTTGACGAAGACGAACAGAAACTTTTTACAGAATGCGGATTTATGGAACGAATTACTCACCAGTATCACTGGCATAACAGGGACTATACAGATTTCGATTCATTTCTTGAAGACTTAAAATCATCAAAAAGAAAACAGATAAAAAAAGAAAGGAAATCCATATTCGAATCTGAAATTGAGATAGAAATCCTTCAGGGCGACAAAATAGAAAAAGAACATATAGGGGCAATGTGGCAGTTCTACTTTGATACCCATTCAAGAAAATGGGGTAATGCATATCTAAACTATAATTTCTTTGATTTAATTCATGAAAACTTTTCTGATAAAGTTGTAATGGTAATGGCAAAAGAAAATGGCATGTGGCTTGGTGGTTCGTTTAATTTTATCAAAAACTCAACACTATTTGGAAGATACTGGGGAACAAATTCGGAGATAAACAATCTTCACTTTGAATGCTGTTACTACAGCCTCATTGACTACTCAATAAAGAACAGCCTGCAAAGGTTTGAAGCGGGGGCGCAGGGGGAACACAAATTCCTTAGGGGATTCAGCGCAGTACCCATATACAGCTCTCATATCTTATTTAATGAATCCGCAAGTTATTCAATCAGCAACTACCTTGAAAGTGAAAAAATATATATGCTTGAAATAATAGATAGTTATAATAAAAAATCACCGTTAAAATATTTATGTAATTGATGTAGAATTGGATTAATAAGATGTCAGAAGAAAAATTAAATTCAGGTTCGTTAGATACTGACAATCTAACAGAAGAAAAAATCCAGCTTAAAAAGCCGGATATGTACCGTATAGTACTACTTAATGATGACTATACACCGAGGGATTTTGTTGTCTGGATAATAATGAGAATTTTTTATAAAACTGAAGACGAGAGCAACAGGATTATGATCGAGGCCCATACTGCTGGCAAAAGCACAATTGGTGTCTATACTTTTGATATTGCTAAAACCAAGGTCTCACAGGTTGAGCAACTTGCGGAAAAGTACGAACATCCGCTAAAATGTATACTGGAAGTCGAAAGCGGAGGCGATCAGGGTTGATATTGTCTGAAGAACTTGAAAAGACATTGTACAGGGCCTACGAACAGGCAAAGAGAAGAAAGCACGAGTTTATTACACCGGAGCATATTCTCCTTGAGCTGCTTGATGACACAAGCGCTGCAGAAGCACTGCTTGACTGCGGCCTTGATCTTGAAACTCTAAGGACTTCTATCGAAGATTTCTTTGAAAACAATATGCCCCCTATCGAATCCGAGTATCTTCCCGAACCCGAATACTCCGCGGGCAGTAAATATATATTAAGGATTGCTGCAATGCATGCAGAGTCCGCTGACAAACAGGAAATTAACGGTAGCAACTTATTAATATCACTTTTCAGGTTACCCGAATCCCAGGCACTTTATCTCCTCGTGGACCAGGGGCTTACACGTTACAACCTGGTTCGTTATGTATCCCACGGTGGTGGGGATACATCTTATGAGGAAAGCACAGCTAACCAGCTTTCCAAACCAGATCAGGAAACAAGAAAAGACGAAAAAGACCCACTTAACCTTTACTGCACAAATCTTACGGAAAAAGCAAAGAGCGGAAAGATTGATCCGATAATTGGCCGTGATACCGAACTTGAAAGGTCTGTGCATATTTTATCCAGAAGAAGAAAAAACAACCCGATACTTGTGGGTGATGCCGGAGTGGGTAAAACCGCAATTGCTGAAGGCCTCGCATATAAAATTGTAAAAGATGAAGTACCGCTTAACCTTAGAGACATTCAGATTTATGCTCTTGAAATGGGGACTTTAACCGCAGGGACCAGATACAGGGGAGACTTCGAGGAAAGGTTAAAAAACATTATAGACAGTGTTAAGGGCGACCCTACAAAAGTGCTGTTTATTGATGAAATTCATACGGTAATTGGTGCCGGTGCTGTGTCCGGAGGGAGCCTTGATGCTTCAAATATGCTAAAACCGGTTCTTGCCAACGGTGAGATCCGCTGCATCGGGACAACCACACTAAAAGAATACAGGACAATATTTGAAAAGGACCATGCACTAGCAAGAAGGTTCCAGAAGATTGATGTACATGAACCAACTGAAGAAGAAACCACAAAAATACTAAACGGTATTAAAAAGTACTATGAAAAGTTTCACAAAGTCTACTACTCACCAAACTCCATAAAAGCAGCAGTGGAACTATCAGCCAAATTTATGAATGACAGGAGACTGCCGGACAAGGCAATTGATGTACTAGACGAAGTAGGGGCCGCGGTAAAACTCAGAAATAATACAACAGAATTTTCCCAGGTTACCGTAAAGGATGTTGAAAGCCTGATATCGAAAATCACAAAGATTCCTACGAGGACTGTAAAAGTCGAAGACAAAAACCTCCTGATAAATCTCGAAGATGACCTCAAAAAGTATATTTACGGACAGGACGATGCTGTAAAAAAACTTGTAACTTCCATACAGATATCACGTGCAGGACTTAACGAACCTGACAAACCCATAGGGTCATTTATGTTTTCGGGACCAACCGGCGTAGGGAAAACGGAACTTGCCAAAAAGCTGGCTGAAACTCTTGGCATCGAATTTATAAGGTTTGATATGAGTGAGTATATGGAAAAGCACACTGTCTCAAGACTTATAGGGTCACCGCCTGGATATGTAGGGTTTGACCAGGGAGGCCAGTTAACAGAGGCTGTCCATAAAAACCCCCATGCAGTGCTGCTGCTGGATGAAATAGAAAAAGCTCACGAAGATATTTACAACATTCTTTTGCAGGTTATGGACCATGCCACTTTGACAGACTCAAATGGCAGGAAAGTGGATTTCAGGCAGATTATACTTATTTATACAACAAATACCGGGTCAAGGGAAAGCAGCAGGAGAAACCTCGGGTTTGCCCAGAAGGAGTTTGAAGATAAAAGCACTGAAGTTATTGATAAATTCTTTAGTCCTGAGTTTAGAAACAGGCTTACTTCAATTATTAATTTTAACGCTCTTGACATTGTAATCATCGAAAAAATTGTTGACAAACTGATCTCAGAGCTTGAAGAAAGATTGAAAAACAAAAAAATAAAGATCAAACTATCACCCGAAGCAAGGACATACCTTGCAGAAAACGGGTATGATTCACTACTTGGAGCAAGGCCAATACAAAGGCTAATAGACAGGGAAATTACCGAAAAACTTTCCAAAGAGATTCTCTTTGGAGAAATATCTACAGGCGGCATAGTAGAAATCGGTATAGAAAATGGAAGTCTTGACTTTAATTACTCCAGGTAATCCTGGCATTAAACTACAATGGAAATAGCAAAGAAACTTTGGATTCAGAACTCCTGGGCAGATACAATCTTTTACAGTTTTGGCTGGATTGTAATTCTTGCACTCCTCCTTGTTTTTCAAAACAACTATGCCTGGATCATACTTATAGTACTTCTTTTTAACTATGTCCACAGGCACTACACTTTTGCACTTGTATACGGAGAAAACGAAGAATTCAGCCGACGAAGGCTTATCTACATCGCCCTTCCCATATTAGCCATAATAGTCACTTTTATCTTTGTAAAGTATGACAGTTTTAAAATACTGCTTACTATCTCAATTATCTGGACAATGTACCATACGGTTGCCCAGAAATACGGACTAACACGTATCTATTCCCGAAAGGCCGGCTATGGTGAAGCAAGGACTGAACTCTGGCTCATATATTCCTGGTTTATTTTTATATTCCTTTTTATGGCCGTACAGGAACAGCATACGGTAGAAAGGTACAGGGCCGGAAGGGTCATCCTCGGCGTTTTGGGGCCATACATGCAGTACATTACTGTATTGGCTTACGTTGCCGGAGCTGCATGTGCATATTTCACTATTAGATATACCTATATAGAGTTAAAGAACTGGCATCAAATCAGTATTCCAAAGAACCTTTATGTAATATCAATAGTTCTGCTTTTCAGCATTTTTCTCTATTCACTTGTTATTGGATATATAGTATTTGCATTTTCACACGCACTTGAATATATAGCATTTGTAAACTTTTTTGTAAGTGCCAAATACCGAAAACGACCGGAACACAAATCCCTTCTCGCGAGCGCAAGCAAGAAACTTTGGATATACAGTACGCTGTTTGCCATTGTAGTAATACTTGTTAGTCTGTACGGAAGGCAGTGGAACAGGCAGGCACTGGAAATATATATTGTGGGCAGTTCTTTCCTGCATTTTATTTATGACGGTATGATCTGGAAAGTAAGAAGGCCCGATGTCGGAAAGCCTCTTGAGATTAAATACACATCTTATTAAGTCAGTTTTAATCATGGCTTAATAATCGTTTTGCAATACTTTTAATAAGGAATAAACATGAGCGGTATAAAAGAAACCACAAATAGTATGATCCAGTTCGTTTTCCCCGAACATACAAATAACAACGGCACGCTTCACGGAGGCAGGCTGATGGACTGGATAATGTTAATAGGCAGTATCACCTCCTCAAGATATACAAAGAGTGCTACGCTTCTTGGTGCAACTGACAGCATCGATTTTATAAACCCGGTTAAGGTCGGCGAGATAGTGATGCTTGACTGTTGGGTTGAAAATGTTGGCAGCTCGTCAATGGAAGTTGTAGCAAGGGTTTATGCAGAAAACATGGAAACAGGGGAAAAGAAATTTATTACCCTTTCCAATCTTGCATTTGTGGCAATAGATAAAGACGGCAAACCAATGGAGATAAAGAAAAAGATTGTGCCGCAGAGTGAAAACGAAAAAATTATCACAGAAAATGCAAAAATGAGGCGGGAAAGAAGGATTCCTGAAATACAAAAAAGAAAACAAAAGGTATTAAATGCAATTGATGAAACAGAGATTACGAGGTTTAACCTTGAAACAATGCGGTCGGTAATGCCTGAAGATGCTTTTTACGGCGAATATATGTCAGTAGGCAGGCTGTTGAAATACATTGACGAAAGTGCCGGTATCCTCGCCATGAGATATGCCAAAGGGACATTGGTCACAGGATCTCTTGATAACCTCTTCTTCTATTCCCCAATAAGGGTCGGGGAAGTAGTCACTTTAATCGCAGGAATTACTTACGTTGGGAAAACATCAACAGAAGTAGCAATCAAGGTACATTCTGAAAATCTGATAACTGGTGAACTTAACCATACCTGCACGGCGTTCCTGACATTTGTACACATAAATAAAGACGGCAAACCACAGACGGTACCCCCGTTTAAGCCGGAAACCCCTTATGAAATCAGGGAATGGAAAGAGGCTGAGCTAAGAAAAGACATAAGAAGAAACAGGGTAAGGGCCATTAAAGAGTACTGCGGAGATTACCTTGACGACTACAAATCTACTGCTACAAAACTAATAAAATAATATTTTCCTTTTCAAAACAGAATTAATTATTAAAATTATAGATTATACAGATGAATAAACCCGGGATTGACCTGCCTAAAGGTTACAGAATAGAACAAGCCACAGTCACAGAGAAAGACCTTGTATGCCCGGTCTGCTCTGCGAGGGTGATGTACGGCTTTGGCACCCGGCTCGGCAAAGTCCTTACATGTATAAATTTCCCTAAATGTAACTACATAAAAAGGATCGAGGACAGAATTGTCCTTGAAAACGAAGCCAAAAGGCCTTATTAATCAATACTTTTTATTGGTATTTTCTCCCCCATTTCTTATAATAAATATTAACAATTGAAAATTGCTGCCACCTGTGCAAGAATCTTTAGTTAAACTCATAAAAACGCTCACAGAGGATTAAAATGAAACGTCATAAATCACTTAAACACACCGAAGTATATAAAAAGACAGATCTCCGTAAATACAAGTTCAAATCAACCAAAGACCTTGGTTCCTGTAAGGACAGAATAGGCCAGAACAGGGCAATTGATTCGATAATGTTTGGGCTAAGTATAAAGAAACAGGGTTATAACCTGTTCCTTTCCGGGGGTCCCGGCTTAGGCAAAAAAACACTTATTAGTTCAATTCTTAAAAAAATGGCTTCAAAAGAAAAAGTGCCCAATGACTGGTGTTATGTATTTAATTTTGAAAACCCGAAAGAACCTAAAGCCATTTCAATACCGCCCGGTATGGGAAAAGAGTTTAAATCTGATATGGATGATTTTATAAACCTCCTTAGGGTTGATATACCGAAAGCATTTGAAAGTAAGGAATTTGACCAGGAAAAAAACAAGCTGGCTGACAAATACAACACTCAGAAAGAGAAATATTTTAAAACCCTCAGGGAATTTGGCTCCAAGAACAGTATCCAGGTCCAGTTTACCCCGACCGGTATTGCAACAGTCCCGCTTGTTAAAAACAAACCTGCTCAGCAGCAGCAATTTGAAAATCTTGATGAGGAAACAAAAAACAAATTAAGAGAAAAGAAAAAAACAGTTGATAACCAGGTGGCAATAACACTTCAGAATGTCAGAAAAATAGACAAGCAGTACATGGATTCCCTGAAGAAACTCCAAAACCAGGTTGCGGCCTTTACGGTAGAAGGCCAGATTGAGACACTTATAGAAAAGTACAAAGAGCAGGAAAACATTATTAATCAGCTCCATGACATAAAAAACGATATTGTTACTAACATTGATAAATTTCTGCCCCAGAAGAACACGGGCCCGGCCATGCCGTTTATGCCTGCACAAAACAACCAGCAGGACTTTAAACGTCCCCTTATTGAATACCAGGTAAACGTTTATACCGATAACTCAAACACAAAAGGTGCCCCGGTTATAATCGAATCTCAACCTCACTATCTCAATCTTTTCGGCACCATAGAAAGAGAGCTTGTAATGGGGGCAATGGTTACAAATTTCACCCTTATTCAGGAAGGGTCCATAAGTAAGGCAAACGGCGGCTATCTTGTTGTAGAAGCAATTGATATAATCAGATTCCCTTTTGTATGGGACACATTAAAAAAAGTAATTGAAAACGGAGAACACAGGATTGAAGATATGTACCAGCAGTATGGGTACACATCAGGAGTAGGACTCAAGCCGCAGCCAATCGATATTGATATCAAAGTGATATTTATAGGCCCCGGCCAGATATACCACCTGCTTTACAACTATGACCCTGATTTTAAAAAACTGTTTAAAATAAAAGCTGATTTTGATTCTACTGTAGAAGCTGAGGAGAAATCTGTACTGGAATATGCCTGTACCATTAAAACAATTTGTGAAAATGAAAAGTTAAAGGACCTGGATAAAAGTGGTGTTGCAAGAATTATGGAATACTCGACCAGGATTGCCGGTGACCAGGAAAAGTTTTCAGTCCATTTTGGCAAAATCGCCCAGACACTGATTGAGGCTGAACACTGGGCAACAGTATCGGGAAGCAATCTCATTAAAGGTGAACATATTGAAACTGCCCTTCAGAAAAAAGTTTTGAGATCTAATATGGTTGAAGACAAGATCCAGGAAATGATAACCAGGGGCACCTTCATGATTGATACCGAAGGGGCCGTGACCGGCCAGATAAACGGACTGGCAGTCTACAATATGGGTGACTATGCCTTTGGTAAACCATCCAGGATTACATGTGAAACATTTATGGGTAACGAGGGGATTGTAAATATAGACAGACGTGTAAAGTTAAGCGGCAATATCCACGATAAGGGAGTATTAATACTCAGTGGTTTTCTTGGAAGAAAGTTTGCTCAGAATAAACCGTTAAGTCTGTCGGCCAGTATTGTTTTTGAACAGAGTTATGAAATGATAGATGGAGACAGCGCATCTGCAGCCGAACTTATTACACTGCTTTCAAGCCTTGCCGAAATACCAATCAAACAGAGCTTTGCTATTACAGGGTCTGTCAACCAGAAAGGTATGATTCAGCCTATCGGCGGGGTCAATGAAAAGATTGAGGGATTTTTTGATATCTGCACCGAAATGGGACTCACCGGGGACCAGGGTGTAGTAATACCTCACCAAAATGTAAAAAATCTAATGTTAAAAAAAGAGATAGTAGAAGCTGTTAAAAACAGGAAATTCCATATTTACCCCATTGAGACAATAGACGACGGCATTGAGATACTGACCGGAATGGATGCCGGCAAACGCGGCGCGAATGGAAATTTTAAAAAAGGCTCATTTAACGAACTGGTAGATTCCAGGCTAAGGGAGCTTGCGATTAACCAGAAACAGTTTGGCAAAACAGCTGCGAAAAAAGAGAACACCAATAACGGCGAACATTAAAACAAGATATAAACACCTTTATGAAAAAAAGACTGCGAACAGAATACGTTTGCCAGAGCTGCGGCAACGTTTCTCCAAAATGGCTTGGAAAGTGCCCCGAGTGCGATGAGTGGAACTCCTTCGTAGAAGAAATAACAGACAAGAAGAATGATGTCCCGTTAATCCAGGGTGATGACAAATCCGTTGTAAAAAATCTTAATGCAATTGAGACCGATACATCCGAAAGAATACAGACAGGGATAGGCGAACTCAACACGGTCCTTGGCGGCGGACTTGTCCCGGGATCAATCTCTCTCCTGGGTGGTGACCCGGGGATTGGCAAATCAACACTCGCTCTTCAGATACTCAGCAATCTTACCGGAATTACCGATCCTGTTTTATATATTTCAGGGGAAGAATCAGGGCAGCAGATTAAACTAAGGGCTGAAAGGCTTAATATCAACAACACCAACATTTCATTTGTATCTGAAAACTGCACGGAAACAATATTAAAACTGCTTAATAAATCAAAGCCCAAAGTGGTAGTTATTGATTCGATTCAGACACTCTACAGCATTGAACTGGGCTCTTCACCCGGAAGCGTAGGGCAGATAAGAGAATGTGGTGCCAAGATTGTGAGATATGGCAAATTAAACAGCGTGGCAATTATTCTAATTGGCCATGTAACAAAGGAAGGGACAATAGCCGGCCCGAAAGTACTCGAACATCTGGTTGACACTGTCCTTTACTTTGAAGGCGGTAAGGGGAATCAATACAGGATAATAAGGTCAATAAAAAACAGGTTTGGCTCTACTAACGAGATCGGTGTTTTTGAAATGCGGGAAGAAGGCCTCATCGAAGTTAAAAACCCTTCCGAGATATTCCTTTCAGAACGGCCAACAAATGCATCGGGTTCGGTTGTAACCCCCTGCATAGAAGGAACGAGGCCTATTCTTATCGAAATTCAGGCATTGGTTTCCGCTGGAGGTATCGGCATGCCAAGAAGGACCAGCATGGGTATTGATTCAAACAGAATCTCCCTCCTTGTGGCTGTACTGGATAAAATAGCGGGCATTAATATAATTGGCGAAGACATATTTATGAACGTAGCCGGAGGTGTGACAATAGACGAGCCTGCACTTGACCTTGGTATTTGCATCTCACTTGTATCATCATTTTTAAATAAACCTCTTGATCCGGACATAGTAGTTTTCGGGGAAATTGGACTTACTGGTGAAATAAGAGGTGTTTCTCAGGCTGATATCAGAATTTCCGAGGCTGAAAAACTTGGTTTTAAAAAGTGCCTAATGCCCAATATAAATCTTGAGAGTAAAAAGAAACCCAAATCCAAAACTATACAACTGATTGGTATTAAGACAGTAAAAGAAGCAATAGAAACAATATTCTGATTTTCTTTGAAATAATACCGCCTGCGGCTAACATATTGTGCAATGCAAATGGAATACAACAATAAATCCATTGGGATATTTGATTCCGGTGTCGGGGGATTAACGGTCGTTAAAGAAATTATCAACCTACTGCCCGATGAAAAGCTTATATACCTGGGTGATACGGCAAGGGTCCCTTATGGAATTAAATCAAAAGACACTGTAATTAAATATGCGAGGAGCAATGCCGGATTTCTTTTATCAAAGGGTATAAAGATACTGGTAGTTGCATGTAATACAGCTTCTGCCTACTCTCTTGAGACCTTAAAAGATGAACTATCCATTCCCGTAATTGGCGTAATAGAACCCGGAGCAAAAAAAGCAGCCCTTAGTACTAAAAACGGTAAAATAGCCGTAATCGGCACACCTTCCACAATAAGGAGT
The DNA here is from genome assembly GCA_029262335.1 of Deltaproteobacteria bacterium. GTDB lineage: Bacteria > Desulfobacterota_D > UBA1144 > Nemesobacterales > JAJCZQ01 > JAJCZQ01. Next base: position 62,799 of record JAJCZQ010000031.1, on the reverse strand, counting down.
GAGGCATATACCACTGCTATTAACAATATTAATCCTGAATTAGAGGTTTATTCGATGGCCTGCCCGCTGTTTGTCCCGCTGGCTGAAGAAGGCTGGCATAAGGGAGAAATTACAAAGCAGATTACAGAGACCTATCTTGAGGAAATTTTAAAAAAAGACATTGATGTAATGATCCTGGGGTGCACACACTACCCGCTTTTGAAATCAGCCATACAGGAAGTTACCGGGAATAGTGTCCTTCTGGTAGATTCAGCCGAAGAGATAGCTCGGGAAATTAGAGATAACATAAATAAGGAAAATAATTCTGAAATAAAAAACAGTAACAACGAATTTTATCTGACCGATGTATCCGAATCATTTATTCGTATAGCGGGGACGTTCCTCGGGGAAGAGTTAAACGAAGTTAATCTTACCGACCTGTAAAAAAAAAAGGCAGGTTTTTTAAACCTGCCCTTACAAATAACTTTTTTATTTTAATTATTATTCAGCTAATGCCTTTTTCAGTTCTTCTGAAAGTACTGGAAGGACTTCAAAAAGATCACCACAAATTGCATAATCTGATTTAGCAAAGATAGGAGTTTCAGGGTCTTTATTGATTGATACAATTACCTTTGATGTACCCATACCTGAGAAATGCTGAACCGCTCCAGATATAGCAACCGCAAAGTACAGAGTAGGCGATACCGCTTTACCTGTCTGTCCAACCTGCATATCATATGGGCAGTAACCTGCATCTACAGCGGCCCTTGTTGCCCCGGCAGCTGCACTTAGAACATCAGCAAGGTCATATATGTATTTAAAGTTTTCTTCACTTCCCAGCCCTCTTCCACCTGCAACAACTCTTTCGGCTTCGGTAAGTTCCGGCCTGTCTGACATTTTTGTTTCAAGATTAACTACTTTTACTTTAATATCTGCATCGCTTATATCGACCTGTTCGTTTATTACCTCCGGACTTACAGGTGATTCTTCTTCCTTGTAGGTGTTTGGCCTGATTGTAGCCATCATTGTGTTGCCTGCTTTAAATTCAATTTCTGAAATAGCTTTACTCGAATGGGAATATCTTTTAACGGTCAATCTGTTGTCATCCGTAAGGCCCATGTCTATTGCTTCCATTGCCAGCCCGGAACCAGTCCTTGCTGCAACTCTTGGAATGTAATCTTCGGTAAATGAAGTATTACCTGCTAAAACAATGTGCGGCTGGTGTTTAGCAACGAGCTCTGACAGTGCTTTTACATAACCATCAGGATTAAAATCTTTAAGATGTGCATTGTCCACAACATATACTTTTTCTGCACCGTATTTACCAAGTGCTTCAGCCTTATCTGCAACACCTGAACCCATAAGTACTGCGCAAAGAGGTCCCCCGATTTTAGACTGCATTGATCTTTTGGCTTCTGAAAGAGCTTCGAAAGATACCTTCCTGATGCTCCCGTCCATTTTCATATCAGCAATTACCCATATTTCATTACTCATTTGTTATGCCTCCTAAATGTAATAAGATGAAGGTTAAAGAACCTTTGCATCATCTCTTAGTAACTGAACAAGTTCCTGAACTGCCTGGGCAATCTCTTCACCTTTTACAGTTGTATCGTCAGAACCTTTTATTATTTTTAGTTTTCTGTCTATTACCGGTACTTCAATCTTCACGGTTGTTACTTTTGAACCACTTTTACCAACTGCGTCCCTTGAGATGCCAAGTGTATCAAAATCAATATCATCAAGAGTTACTTCATTTACCGGTTTCTTTTTGGCTTTCATAATATTTGGCAGTGATGCATATCTTGGTTCGTTCATTGCATCCGGGCAGGTAATAAGTGCCGGAAGAGGTACTTCTACAACAACACTACCGCCGTCAATTTCTTTCTGGCAGACAAGTTTGCTTGCATCTACTTCAACCACTTTACTTACAAGTGATACATGTGGAAGGCCTAATTCTTCTGCAAGTTGAATTCCAACCTGTACAGATTCATCATCTATTATTTTCATCCCTGTTAAGACAAAATCCACACCGTCTATTTTCTTAATTTCACTGGCAACAATTTTAGCAATTGTGTAGTTATCTGTTTCTGCGAAACCATCATCCTTAATATGGACTCCGGAATCAGCTCCCATAGCAAGTGCCTGTCTTATTGCATCAATTCCTCTTGCAGGGCCAGCACTAACTACAATAACTTCTCCGCCAAGTTTTTCCTTGGTCTGTATTGCTTCTTCTACTGCAAATTCATCATAAGGATTAAGTATCCATTTTACATCATCGGTAGCTACGCTGTCACCGCTTGATGAAACAGCTACTCTGGCCTCAGTATCTAGAGTCTGACTTACGAATACAACAATTTTCAATTTATTGTACCTCCTAAAATTTCTTTACCCCTGGATATAATTGAAAGGATAATCCGTGTATGCTTTGGGTGTGAGAACAATTCTGCTATAATTACGCCCAAAACAAAAGACATGAAATTATATATTGTGGATAGAGGTTGTCAAGACTCACCTAACTTCCCTTATTCATTCAAATTAACTATAAAATGAATCTCGTAAACATACTGCTGCTGGCATTTGTAATTTTAACCTGGGGTTATTCGTGGGTACTAATGAAACAGTCCCTTGATTACATGCAGCCAATTACTTTTGTTGCGCTCAGAATTGCGCTTGGCGGCCTTGTGATTCTGCCGTTTATTCTTAGAAACAAAGATTTCAAACCATCAAATTTTCTTAAGAAAAACTATATAATTCTGGGCCTTCTCCAGACAGTTGCAATGTTTGTTTTTATTATTTACGGCATGAAATTTGTTTCGGCCGGAAAGACAGCTGTTGTACTTTACACAATGCCAATCTGGACAAGTTTTATGCTCCATTTTATACTCAGGGAAAGGTTAAGCAGGGGACAATGGCTGGGTGTATTTTTTGGGTTCATGGGAATTCTTTCCATACTCGGCTGGGACACTCTTGTTCATCAGAATATATATATTGTATTTGGCGAGTTCCTGATTCTTTTGGCTGCATTTGCATGGTCATTTTCCAATATATGGATAAGGACACGGCATAAAGGTGAGAGCCCTACTCTTCTTAACGGTTACCAGCAGCTAATAGGTGTAGTTTTTCTTATAATACTGGCGATTACAACGGAAGGAATGTTTGAAGTTAACTGGACCTATTATTCAGTATATATTGTACTTTTTACCGGGATTATTGCTTCTGCAATAAACTTTTCAGCCTGGTTTTACCTGATTAATAAGATAGATATTAATATCACAACCTACTCTTCACTTCTTGTCCCTGTAGTCGGACTGCTGTTTGACTGGTATATACTTGAAACAAATTTTGATTACGGGCTGATTGCCGGGGGTATTTTTATAATTCTCGGAATTTACAAAATATCCAAAAAATAATTTAAAAATATGGCGCAAGAAGCTCAAGCATCTCATTATGAATTAGTCCGTTTGATGCTACAAGCTGGCCGTCATAGTTTGAAAATTTTCCGCCTTTCAGGTCCGTGACCTTACCGCCTGCTTCTTCAAGAATCAGGCTGCCCGCTGCCATGTCCCACGCATTAAGGCCGAATTCCCAGAAAGATTCATACCGCCCGCAGGCGACATAACAAAGATCAAGTGCTGCTGAGCCATCACGCCTTACTCCCTGGGCTTTAAGTGACAGCTGCTTTAATATATCGAGAAATTTATTCATAATTTTCTCATCCGGATGATGGAATGTACCGGATACAACAAGCGAATACTCAAGTAAATCAACCACCGATACATTTATCTTAGTATTGTTTAAATATGCACCCTTGCCTTTTTCTGCGCTGAACATCTCATTTTTAAAAGGGTCATATACAAGGCCGCAGATGACCTCGCCTTTATATTCCAGCGCAATTGAGACGCTGAAATATGGATAGCTGTGTGAATAGTTCATCGTACCGTCGAGCGGGTCGATGAGCCAGATAAAGTCCGAACTGTTTGAAAGGTTTTTACCGCTTTCCTCGGCAAGTACATCATGAGTTGAAAATTTACCCTTAATGATTGAAAGAATTACTTCTTCACACTCAGTATCAATCTCAGTCAGAATATTGTTTTTACCCTTAGTATCTTTAAAGCTTATATTCTTAATCTTATTAAGATTTCTTAGCTGGATTTCACCGGCTTTTACTGCTGCTTTTTTTGCTGTTTCTAAATAGTCCATAATTTATGTGTAGATATTTAATTCAGTATAATTTGTATTATATTATTCCCTTCAAATTCAATTGGTTATTATAAAAAATGCTTCAATTAATATTAATCGGTTTTGGAGGTGCAATCGGAGCACTTTCAAGATATACATTATCTAATCTGATTTCTAAAAGTTTTCAAACAAATTTCCCTTTGGGAACGCTTGGCGTCAATTTGCTTGGTTGTTTTTTAATCGGGATTGCATGGCAGTTTTCTGAACATTACTCTATCGAAAAAAATGTAAGACTGTTCTTTTTCGTAGGGCTTCTCGGAGCATTTACAACTTTTTCTACTTTTGGGCTTGAGAGCCTTCACCTTTTTAAAGACGGTTATATGAAAGAAGCTCTTTTAAATATATTCCTAAATAATATTCTTGGAATCGTTCTCGTACTTGCCGGTATCAATATCTACAAAATATTTTTTATAAAATAACCTAAATGCCGGTTGATCCCTTGGATTAACTCATTAAAATAGTGGATGAAATGAAGATTGTATTTGGAAGTGATAAAAAAAATCATCTTGCTGATTTCATTATTAGTGAGCTTGAGAAAAGAAACCATAAAGTTGATCTTTACGGCCCGGTTGCCGGTGAAGGAACCGAATGGACAGATGTTGCACTGAATGTTGCGGAAAAAGTTGCTTCAGGTGAATGTGAGCAGGGCATTGTATGCTGCTGGACAGGAACCGGTGTATCAATAGCTGCAAACAAGGTGCCGGGCATTAGGGCCGCGCTCTGCTGTGATGCAGAAACGGCCAGCGGTGCAAGAAAATGGAACAATGCAAATATTCTGGCAATGAGCCTAAGGGCGACATCAAATGCCGTTGCAGGTGAAATTCTCGAGGCTTGGTTTAGTTCAGGCCCCGAAGACAGTGAAAAGGAAAACATATTAAAAGTTAGTGAAATTGAGAAAAAATATTCAAAATAAACGGGTTTAACAATGAAAGACAGATATAACGTTGCAATAGTAGGTGCTACCGGTGCAGTAGGCCAGGAAATGATGGACATTCTTGATGAGAGAAATTTCCCGATAGGAGAACTTCGTCTTTTAGCATCAGAAAGGTCCGCGGGCAAAGAAATTGAGTTTAAGGGCAATAAGCTGACTATCCGGAAACTTGACCACGACTGCTTTGAAGGAATAGATATAGCACTATTTTCCGCAGGCTCCTCAAGAACAAAAGAGTATGCTGACTCAGCGGTAAAAGCGGGCGCTGTAGTTATAGACAACAGCTCTGCCTACAGGCTTGATCCTGAGGTTCCGCTTATTATTCCGGAAATTAATCCCGAGGCTATAAACGGCTATAAGCAAAAGGGAATTATTGCTAATCCAAACTGTACTACTGCTGTAACTATTATGGCACTGAAACCGCTTCATGATTTAGGAAAAATCAAAAGGGTTATAGCCACAAGTTTCCAGGCAGTCTCCGGGGCCGGTGCAGGAGGACTTAGGGAACTGGAGCAGCAGACCAGGGCCTGGGCAAATTCAGAGGAATCCGAATCAGAAACATTTCCACACCCGATTGCTTTTAATGTAATTCCTCAGATAGATATATTTCAGGACAATGATTACACAAAGGAAGAAATGAAACTCCATAACGAGACACGTAAGATTCTTGGTGATGAGTCGATCAATCTTACAGCAACCACTGTAAGGGTCCCTGTCTTCAGGGCACACTCGGTTTCGGTCAACATTGAGACAGAAGACAAAATTACTGCATCCGAGGCCAGGGAAGCATTGGAAAAATTTCCCGGAGTGAGGGTTTCAGATGACCCAAAGAACGCAGTCTATCCCATGCCACTTGATGCTGCTGGTAAAGACGACTGTATTGTTGGCCGTATAAGGGAAGATTTCACCATTGATAACGGCCTTACTTTCTGGGTCGTGGGTGACCAGCTGCGTAAGGGAGCTGCACTAAATGCAGTTCAGATAGCAGAACTTTTTATTAAAAGTAATGGCCAGAATACAAACGGTATTTAAAAATTTTCTGAATAACTTTCTTGACCCTTCCGGAAAAGACCTTCTGTCACTTCCTGAAAAGATAAAGAAAGATTTGTCAATTAGCCTTGCAGAAGATGAAGAGATAGTTATCTCAATGAAAACGGACCGGGCAATTTACAGGGCCGGCTTATCGAAAGACAGCAACTCCTTCTATAAATCGTTTGCAATACTAACAACCAAAAGATTAATCCTGGCAAAAGATTCCACCAGTCTCAAAATATTCAGGGAGTTTCAGTTAAACCAGGTAAACAGCCTTTTATATGAGGAAATTGCCGGTAAGCCGACTATTCATCTTGACAATGTTAACTCTAAATATGTCCTGAGCATGCCTCCGGGTTCATTTGACGAAGCAAAAAAATTCTTTGACTTGCTCAATACAGCACTTGAACCCGAAAAATCCGGAAAAAATTTTTGCAGCAAGTGTGGAAACAAAATCCAATCGAATAGTGTATATTGTTCTAATTGCGGGACAAAAATTTAGAAACAGGAAATGAAAATGATTAGCGGATCGTTAGTAGCAATTATTACCCCTTTTAAAAAAAATAAAATCGACTACGAAGCATTAACGAAGCTTATAGAGTTTCAGATTGCAGGCGGTACTCACGGCATAGTGCCCTGCGGCACTACAGGTGAATCCCCTACTCTTTCTCATGACGAACACAGGGAAGTTATTAAGCATACTCTGGAAGTTGTTGACAAGCGTGTTCCTGTAATTGCAGGGACCGGATCAAACAGCACGGAAGAGGCGATCAACCTTACCAAATATGCCGAGCAGGCAGGAGCTGATGCTGCGCTTGTAATAGTCCCCTATTACAACAAGCCGACGCAGGAAGGGATGTTTCAGCATTTTAAAGCCGTAGCTTCAAATACTGAAATACCTATAATCTTATACAATGTTCCAGGAAGGACCGGATCGAATATGCTTCCCGAAACGGTAGCCCGCCTCAAAAGTAAATGTAAAAATATTATTGGGATTAAAGAAGCAAGCGGCTCTATAACACAGGCAACTGAAATACTTCACCAGTGCGGCACCGAATTTCTTCTCCTGTCAGGAGAAGATGCACTGAATTTTCCGTTACTTGCAATTGGTGCAAGGGGATTTATAACAGTTACCGCGAATATAGTCCCAAATGATGTTGCAGAGCTATATAATAAATTTGTTGAAGGTGACTACGCGGCATGCAGGGATCTTCATTACAAACTGCTGCCCCTTAACGAGGCACTGTTCCTTGAGACCAATCCCATCCCTGTTAAGAGGGCACTTGCCCTAATGAACAGAATTGAGATGGGATGCAGGCTTCCACTTTGTGAAATGTCGAAAAATCATCTCGACAAACTCAAAACTGTATTAAAAACTTATGGATTAACCGACTAAATTGTCCAGTCTTACTCTTGATTATGAAAATCAGCTTTGGGATAAGGGGCTAATACCCGCAGGAGTAGATGAGGCAGGCAGGGGGCCACTTGCAGGCCCTGTTGTAGCAGCTTCAGTAATACTTTCAAAAGAAAACCCCATTGACGGACTAAATGACTCCAAGGCACTCACGCCTCGTAAGAGGTCTTTACTTTATGATATTATCTCAGAAAAATCTGTTTCATTTGCCGTTGGAATTATCGAAAATGATGTTATTGATGAAATTAATATTCTTCAGGCCACCATTAAAGCTATGGAGAGTTCAATCCTCGGATTAAATATAAAACCCGACCTTGTTTACATTGATGGAAACAGGCCAACAACTCTTGAAATCAAACAGCAAACAATTGTTAAGGGTGACACAAAGTGTCAGTCCATCGCTGCAGCCTCAATAATTGCCAAGGTTACAAGGGACAGAATTATGGAAAAAATGGATGAAATTTACCCTCAGTACGGATTTCTAAAACACAAGGGTTACCCAACAAAAGCACACTACGAGGCTATAATAAAGTATGGCCCCTGCCCGGTTCACCGGCTTTCATTTAATGGTGTATCAACAATTTAACAATTATTTTAAAATTATTTTATATATTCCGAAAAATGATAGTATAATAATGTGAGTGAGAGGTAACAATTGAGGGTTGGATCAGATTATGCAAGAAAAAGCGATTGAAATAAGGCTCCCCGATAAAATATATTTCAGAATTGGGGAAGTTAGTGAATACACCGGTATAAAGCCGTACGTGCTGCGTTATTGGGAAAGTGAGTTCGGCGAAATTGAACCCATCAGAAGAAAGTCCCAGCGTCTTTATGACCGTGATACAATCTATACCATAATAAAGATAAAAAATATGCTCTACGAGCAAAACTATACTATTGCCGGGGCAAAGAAAAAGTTAAAAGAAGAGTTTACTTCAGATGACAGTAAAAGTGATGATCAGCATCTAATTGAAGAACTCTTAACAGAACTAAAAAGTTTAAAAGATTTACTTGGTTAAAAACCTCTTCCATTTCTTTCCAGTTTATATAAAATTTGTTATCCTATCAGTCCTGTCGGGGTGTAGCGCAGCCTGGTAGCGCACTGGTCTGGGGGACCAGTGGTCATCGGTTCAAATCCGGTCACCCCGACCACATAATTAAATATGAGAATACTTATATCAAATGATGATGGCATAAACTCAGAAGGCCTGCAGATGCTGGCAAAGACTCTGGATGAACTTGCTTGCGAAGTTTTTATTGTTGCACCGGACAGGGACCAAAGCGCAGCCAGTCATTCCCTTAGTCTTCACAGACCCCTTAGAGCAGAAAAAATTAATTCACATACTTATGCTATAGATGGTACACCAACAGACTGTATTAACCTTGCGGTAAACGGGCTCCTAAAGGATAAAAAGCCTGATCTTGTTGTTTCGGGTATAAATATGGCTGCTAACCTGGGAGATGATATCACGTATTCCGGCACTGTTAGTGCCGCTATAGAAGCAACACTTTTAAAGATTCCATCTATTGCAGTATCCATTGACGGCAGGCTGGACTATAAATTTGAAACAGCAGCTCATTACTCAAAGATTTTAGCAGTGTATGTTCTTGAGCACGGACTACCCGAAGATACTCTTCTGAATTTAAATGTCCCTAACCTTAAACTTGAAAATGTTAAGGGAATGAAGGTAACAAAACAGGGCAAGCGCCTCTACGAAGACCCTATTGTGGAAAAAATAGACCCAAGGGGCAAAGAGTACTACTGGATCGGTGGAAACGAACTTGGTTTTGTAGATATTAAAGACTCCGACATAATGGCAATAAATGATGGTTATGTATCAGTTACGCCCATAAAACTGGATCTTACAGATCATGGCTATCTAAAAAAACTGAACAGTGATTTTGAAGGTTTCTGACTGTGTTAAAAGATTTATACAACAAACTGCTTATATGGGCTGAGCACAAATACAGTATCTATATACTGGCATTTATTTCTTTTATTGAAGCATCTTTTTTCCCCATACCTCCTGACCCGGTCCTTCTGACCATGTGTCTTGGCCGTCCGAAAAGGTCATTTTGGTATGCGTTAATATGTTCAGTATTTTCCGTATTGGGAGCAGTACTGGGATACTATATCGGTCTATACCTCTGGAGCTCAGTTCATTCTTTTTTCTTTGAATACATTTTTAAGGAATCATCATTTAATTACGTCGGTGAACTTTATCACAACAACTCATTCCTTGCTGTACTAACTGCTGCATTTACACCAATCCCTTTTAAAGTTTTTACTATAGCCGCAGGGGTATTTAAAATATCTTTATTTGATTTAGTAATTGCTTCTGCAGTAGGAAGGTCTGCCAGGTTTTTTATTGAAGGTGGTCTTTTTTACTTTTTTGGCCCAAGCATCAAAGTATTTATTGATAAATATTTCAATTTATTAACAATAATTACTACAATATTGATCATTTTGGTAGTTGTAATTTACAAGATACTTTAATTGTATTACCTAAACATCTGTAGTTTATTGTTAATCTTATAAAACCTGAATCTATTTTAAATAATAGAAATCAAATAAATTTAATATATATTATAGAACAGTGACCGAAACATATTATAAAAAGAGAAAGAAAAGAAGAAATGATATTTTATATGCATTTCTGTTTGCAATTCTCCTCCATCTACTTTTTTTCCTGGCAATCTATATCAACCCTGACCTTCTAAATCTACAGTCTAAGAAGCCGCCGCCCAAAGAAGAAAAAGACTATATTGAAATTACGGAATACAAAGACAAGGAAACCGAACCACCAGAAAAGTCCAAACTGCTTTCAGAAAAATCACACAAAGCAGTAAAAGAATCTGCACCGGATAAAACTACACGTATAGCGCCGCCTCCGACTCCAAAACCAAGTCCTGCTAAGAAACCCACGCCTCCAAAGAAACCGCAAAAGGTAGCTAAAAAAGAACAACCGAAAAAAGAGCCGGTAAAGAAAGAACCGGTGAAAAAGAAACCGGTTGAAAAGAAAATTAAAACCAATAATGAAGTTCTAAGAGACCATAAACTGGCAAAACTTCCACAGCAAAAATGGCTGAGAGAAAAAAAAGAACCTGAAAAAGACCTCAATGAGATTGGCAAAGAACTTGTTAAGAGTAACCCGGCTGAATTCCCGTCTCCTTATAGCCCTACGCAGCCTTCAAAAGTAGGGGCGAGGAATGTTCCCAAAAGTGAAGATACAGTTGATCTGAACACAACTGAGTTTAAATACTACTCTTACTTTCTGGGATTAAAGAGACAAATTGAAGGTGTATGGCACTATCCGAAAGATGCTGCCCAGAGGGGAGAACATGGAAGCCTTAACCTGATATTTACCATTAAAAGCAATGGTGACCTTGAGGGAATACAGATTGTAAGCTCAACAGGATTTAAGTCTCTTGATGGTGAAGCCCTTAGGGCAATAAAAGTAGCAGCGCCTTTTCACCCCTTCCCTAAAAGCTGGCAGGGACTGGAAAAATTAAATGTTAAAGCTACATTTGAATATACTTATCGTAATTTTCTCAGATAATTGGGTATCAGATAATTTCTACCTGATTTAATATTTTCTTACTTTTTGTTACTTCACCGATTATAAATGCTTTTTGATTAAGTTTTTCAAGCCTTTTCAGGACCTTCTGTTTTTGGTTATCAGGAGTTATAAGTACCATACCAATACCGCAGTTAAAAGTTCTGTGCATTTCATCTTCTTCAACATTACCAAGTTCCTGTATTAGATTTATAATCCCCGGCCTTTTCCAGCTTTTGGAATCAATTATTACCTTGCAGTTATCAGGCAACACCCTTGGAATATTCTCAAGAAGCCCTCCCCCTGTGATATGGGCAATAGCTTTTATATTAAACCTTGAAACAAGGTCCATAACACTATTTACATAGATCTTGGTGGGTTCAAGAAGTTCCCTGAACAACGGCTTTCTGAATCCTCTGGGTTTTGAATCGGGTTTTAATTTAGCTTTATTAAATAAAACATTTCTTGCAAGTGAATAACCATTGGAATGTAGCCCGGAAGACGCAAGTCCTATTAGTGCATCACCTGATTTTACATTTTTTCCATTTATAAATTTTGATTTTTCTACAATTCCAACTGCAAACCCTGCAAGGTCAAAATCATTTTTATTGTAAAATCCCGGCATCTCCGCAGTTTCTCCGCCGATTAAAACGCATCCTGCTTCCCTGCAGCCTTTAACAATTCCTTTTACCACATCCACATGTTTCTCGAGAACAAGTTTAGAAGTTGCAAGGTAATCAAGAAAAAAAAGAGGTTTGGCACCACATGTAATAAGGTCATTTACCGACATCGCGACAAGGTCTATACCTACGGTATTTAGGACATCCGAATCTATTGCAAGTTTAAGCTTTGTGCCTACGCCGTCAGTAGCAGAAATAAGGAGTGGTTTTTTATAATTCCCGGGCAAAGAAAATGCTCCTGAAAATCCGCCAAGGCCTGTATTGGAGTATTTATTCCGGGTGGACTCCACATGAGGTTTTATAAGTTTTACAAATTTATTACCGGCGTCAATATCAACGCCGGAACTTTTATATGTTGTTTTACTCACTATAGTTTAGCTGTAGAAACTGTATTTAATTACTCAACCACTTTGGCTGAATTAATTATAACCGTTTCCTGGGGGACATCTCTGAACTGGCCTACTGTACCGGTCGGTACTGCTGCAATCTTATCTACAATATCCATCCCTTCTATTACTTCACCAAACACTGCATAACCAAAATCTCTTTCGCCGTTATCAAGAAACTTGTTATCATTAACGTTAATAAAGAACTGTGAAGAAGCGCTGTCTACCTCGGATGTCCTTGCCATTGAAAGAGTCCCGCGGCTGTTGCGAAGCCCGTTGTTTGCTTCATTTTTTATAGGGGCTTTAGGTGTTTTTTGTTTCATGTCAGGAGTAAATCCGCCGGTCTGAATCATAAAATTTGGAATTACCCTGTGGAAAATTACCCCGTCATAAAATCCATCATTTACATATCCAACAAAATTCTCCACCGTAATTGGTGCTTTTTCCCTGTTTAGTTTTACTTTTATATCACCATGATTTGTTGAAAATAGTACCACTGGACTGTCTCCTTTACTCTTATTTGATGCATCCGTACCTGAATTGTTACAGGCTGAAACCATTAAAGGTAATGTTATTAAACCGATTAATGCTAACTGCTTAATATTAATATTTAACCATTTAAACATAACAAATAATTCTCCTTTTTTTACTTAAATTAAGCATATAGTGTATCATAATCGAATATTTTAAAAATCATTTTTTTTAAAAGGAACCCACAATGAGTAAAGTTGAATTTGGAGTAATGCTGAGACAGCAAAAAATAGATTTTGGTGAAATTAAAGAAGCCGCTCAACTCTGCGATAAACTGGGATATGATTCTGTCTGGTTTTATGACCATGTCCTTGGCCAGGGTATTATCGGTATAGACATACTTGAACCCTGGACGCTAATGTCAGCCCTTTCGACCGTAACAGAAAGAATCAAACTGGGGACTATGGTCCTTTGCAATGGTTTCAGGCACCCTCCCCTGCTGGCCAAAATGGCAGCTACTCTTGATTATATAAGCAGCGGCAGGCTTGAGTTCGCGTTAGGTGCCGGATGGTTTGAACAGGAATTTACAACTTATGGATACGACTACCCTGATACAGTAACAAGAATAGAACAGCTTAGAGAATCAGCACAGATAATAAAATCAATGTGGACTGAGGAAGAGTCTACTTTTAAGGGAAAACATTTTAATGTCAACGGTGCCATTTGTAATCCAAAACCTCTTCAGAAACCATTTTTACCTCTTACAATTGGCGGCTCCGGTGAAAAATATCTGCTCAGAGTTGTAGCCGAACATGCTGATGTTTGGAACTGCCCTGCATCAGGTGCACTTGAATATGACAACAAGATTAATGCTCTAAAAAATCACTGCAAAGATGTTGGAAGAAATTTTGAGAATATCAGGATTTCACAGCAAACAGTCTGCGTTCTTGTAAACAATGAAAGTGAACTTGAAGAAAAACTTGAGAAAGGACAAAGAAGGTATGGCTTTTTTGGTAATGTAGGAGAACTGGGTATCGTTGGGACGCCCGAGCAGTGCATAGAGAAAATAAAAGCTGATGTAGAGAGAGGCATTTCAAAATACACGATCTTCTTTTCAGATGTTATGAAGAAAGAGACCCTCGAACTCTTTGCCAATGAAGTGATACCAGAATTCAGGTAAATGAATACAGATAAAAGTCGGCATTATAAATCTCATATTGTCATTCCCAACTTGATTGGGAATCCAGATAATTGAATTATTTTTAATTATTTCTTTGTCTTGATACAAAGAAACAAAAATCAAGGCTGGCAATTTCATACACTAAAAATATAACTATGGCAGAAATTTAGAAATTAAAGATTAATTTTATTGAAATTTATATTTAGATGTAGTTGGAATAAACTACGTGTCATTAATTTAAAATCTAAAACATAAAATCCTGCCCCAACCACTTTATGTTTCTTAACGATTTAAAATCAGATTTTTTTAACGCTATTCATTGCAGGCCAATAAAAAACTATAAATTGCCTTTTATTTCCTTAAATATATTTTCTCTTTCCACTTTAAAATCAACCTCTGTATACTCCCTCCCCGCCCTTCTATACCAGTATTTTGAGTTAGAAATATCACCCTCTTCCCTGTGAAGATTTGCATGAATCCAGTAGGCATACTCATTATCAATATCCTGCACAGTTAAATGCGCTTTTTCCCAGTTTCCATTATCAGCAAATGAAATTGCTTTTAACAGTTCATCTTTATTCATATAATTATTCTACTTTAATCAAAATCAGTGTGTAAACCCGTATCTTCCCAGTCATCTAAATATTTTTGTAAAGTTTTGGTTTTTCTCTTTGCCGATTTATAAGCATATTCTCCCAGGTAAAGATATAGTGGCGGTTTTTCGGAGTTAGTTATTTCAATTATTGCTTCAGCCGCTTTATCAGGATCTCCGGGCTGTTTTCCGTCTATTTTTTCTAAAAATTTTACAAATTTTCCCACAGTCTGATCGTAATCTTCAATATTATTTGAGGCCCTGTTTAAGGAACGGGTAATAAAATCGGTTCGAAAAGGCCCGGGAACTACATTTGTAACTTTTATTCCAAGTGGTTTCAGTTCCCAGCAAAGGGCCTCACTCGCAAGGTCAAGAGCGGCCTTGGAGGCAGCATAAATGCTGAACCCCGTTTCATTCATGATTGCTGCCCCTGCTGATATATTTATTATATGTCCAGATTTCCGAGACCTCATTACAGGCAATACTTTCCTGATAAGGGATATAGCCGACCAGAAGTTTGTATTAAAGTTATTGTGCATCTCTTCTTCCGTATACTCCTCAAGCGCTCCTACCAGCCCGTATCCGGCATTATTTACCAAGACATCAATTCTTCCAAACTGATCTATTACGCTGTTTATAACGGCCTGCATCTGTTCATTGTCGTTTACATCCAGTCTTAAAGTAATTACAGAATCACCAAAATTATCTTTAAGGTCTTTTAAATCATCTGTATTTCTGGCTGTTGCAGCAACAAGTGAACCATTTTGCAGTGCTTTCCTGGCTATAGAATCCCCTATTCCGGATGAGCAGCCCGTAATTAACCAAACCTTTTTATCAGACAATATTTTTATCTCCAATGATTTAACTTTTATCTTAGTTTAAACGAAATATCATCCTGATCCAGTAAAGCCTGAATATTTTATTTGATTTTATTATTCATTAATATTATAATTTACTACTTTGGCAATACTGGGGCAACACATTGAAAATACTTGTCGCGGAAGATTATCATCCTAACCGTGTGTTAATAGGGAAAATAATGGCCCAATGGGGAATTGACCCAATGATTGTATCCAATGGCAGGGAAGCTGTTGATATGGCTGAGGTGTATGATTATGACCTTTGTATAATGGACATAAATATGCCCGAGATGGACGGCATTGAAGCAACACAAAGAATCAGGCGCTGCCCTACTTACCTCCCGATACTTGGCCTTAGCGGATATGCCAGTAAAACAGAATGCCTGAGTAAAGGTATGGACGACTTTTTAATGAAACCTTATAATCTGGAAACCCTCCAGTCAAAGATTAACGAATTGACGGTCAAAACCGTAAATATACAGTATAATAATGGTAAATTTGAACTGTATAAGGAGAAACCCGTGGATTCGGAACACCTCAAAGAGCTAAGGGAACTTGATAAACAGGGCCTTACTAAACTTATTTTGAGAGATGTAAGGCATGAGTTTGTTGTTCACAAAAATGTGCAAAACAAAATTGCAAATGACCTTATAGGAAAAGGTCTGGAACTTACAGAATTTCTCGACAGGTCAGAAGATAAACCCGGAATCTGCCACCTGTATAAATCGAGCCTTGGAATTACTATGAGATGTTTGCTACCCGAAGAGTTTGATAAACTGGTAAAAGAAGAAGATAAAATCCTGAAAAATGCTACAGAAGTTAGTTATAAACTAAAAGAAGATAATGAAGTGTACAATAATGAATAAGTTAAATTAACTTTCTTTTTGTATCATCTCTTTAACTGACTGGGCAAATTCATTGCCAAAATTCCTGATTTTTTCAGCTATCTCTGCATTATTAGTGGCCTTTTCGTAGGTATCAGCCATTTTCATAAGAGTAAAGTAATAATGGGTGTTCATCTCCCCTACTTCCATAGACCGTGTCCATAGATCAATAGTGAGAGTATTTTTTTCTTCTCTGTCCCATAGTGAGAGGAACATAGCATCACATCTTTTTTGTTCTTCCTGCTCTGCTTCACTGGCCTCCCAAAGTATTTCTTCGGGAATGTTGTCCTCATTGAGCGTAAATCTTAAGAATATTTCAGCTTCTCGTGCCATCTTTTATCTCCAATAATTTATATATAAAAATAAACGTAATATTTTAGGTTACAGAAATTATATCAGATTCTAAACTGAATTCAGGTATAAAAAGTGAAGGGGTTTAATTCTTACCAGGGAAGTTTGTTCATCAATGGGGCAAGCTGCGGCCCAAAGAAAGCAACTGTTGCAATTAATAATGGAAGAGTCACAATCGCACCAAGTAGATTTATAACAACAAACTTTGATATCTTGTCCAACTGCTGATCACTTAAATCCATTAGTGATGCCCTCCATGTCCTGTCTTGCCATCAAAAAACGGGTCGCCATAAGGAATTATAGGATACTTGTTAATAAATAGCAAAAAGGTTGTAAGAAATGCACTTAGAAAACCAAGTGTTACCAATATATATTTTATGCTGAAACTTAACTGGTCAGTTAATGAAGGAACAACCAATAAGAATTTATCCATAAACAGCCCGGTAAACGACACAGCTGCAACGAATACAAGTATTGGTGTCACAATCTTATTTGTCCTTGGTATAAGTGCTATAAAGGGGAATATAAAACAACTTGTAAGTACTACCCATGAGAAAGTTTTAAACGGCTCGTCAACAACCCTCTTTATAACAAATCCCGTTTCTTCAGGCATATTTGCATACCAGATTGGAAGAAACTGTGAAAACATAAGATATACCCAGAAAAGTGAAAAACCCTGCAGTATCTTACCCATATCCCAGTAATGGTACTGGCCAAGATAATCATCAAGCCCAAGGTATCTCTTTAACACAACGGATAAAATAATAGTTGCACCTATTGCCGCAATCAGGCTTCCCATAAAATAAAACGGGCCAAAAAGAGTACTAAACCAGTGGGGGTTTAGTGACATCATAAAGTCCCATGCAAAGAAGCTGAAAGTTATAGCGTAAGATATAACAATCGCAGGAGCGAGTTTCCTGAGTCTTGGGAAATATCCATTTTCTTTTTTAGTGTTGTCATTTCCAACCAGGTCCTGGTTGAGTGAAATTCTTACGTATGCATAGCTCAGTACAATTAAAATGGCAAACAAAATGATATTCCTTGCCTGAACAAAAGTCATATTAAGCCAAATGTCCTTTGGATGGTGATAATGTTCGGTAGCGTAAGGAAGAACATAGTCCTTACCCAGAAAAAGTAGAACAAGCAGGAGGATAAAACCTACCGGTACAAATGCACCAAATCCTTCACTTATCCTCAGAAAGCTTCTACCCCATCTGGCATCAGTTACCCTTAAAACACAGGAAAATATGATTCCGGCCTGGGCTACCCCGGTCCAGAATAAAAAATTAACAAGAAAAATCTGCCATATGTCTTTAGCATTTTCGCCACTGGCATTTAAGGCAAATGTACCGAATCCGACAATAGCAATTCCAAGAAACAGGAAGATTACCCACTTGGGAATCTGGTTCCTCTTTGCTAAAATTTCATCTCTTATACCAATGTCCATTCTGTCTTCTGTTCTCCTATGTTGAACCTGCTACTGACTATTCTGTAATTTTCTTATGTAGTTAACTATGTCCCATGCACCTTTATCATCTACACTTTCCCTGTAGCTTGGCATCATTACCTTGCCGCCGTACCTTATATATGCATAGATAAAACCATCTGTTCTACCTGCAGTCCCGGCTGCCTTGAGGTTTACGGGGTAAAAGCCCTTACCTGTCTTTACAATTATGCCGTCACCTAATCCTTCCGGCCCGTGGCATACCGTACAGTAAATCTGGTAAAGTTCGTCTCCGTTTTTAATTGATTCAGGAGTTGCTGGTATTGGGTTAACAGTAATTGCTTCTACTTCTTCCCTTGGTTCAGGATGAGAAGTGTTGCCTTCAGTTGTAACAGAGTTGTCCGGATATATCATCGGCTGCTCATAAGGCTGAATTGAAGGCTGGATCCACATATCATAGCTCCACGGGAATGCGCCGGCATCATTGCTGTATGATAAAAGGAATAAAAATAATATGACTGATAGGACCGATATTTTCTTCAAAGTAATATAACCTCCGAACCGCAGTTAACCGTCAATACTGTCAACTTTAACTTCTTCTGCTCCTGTCGAATTTAAAATATCCTGCACACTGCTTATATTTTCTGTTGGACATACTACCATCACACCAAACTTGTCATCCGAAAATCTTTTATCGTACATAGACACTGGTGCCCTGTTTCTCAAAAAGCCATTCACGAGAAGTCCTGCAAGTGTAAAAATTGCTCCAAAAAGAATAGTTAGCTCAAATACAATTACCATGTAAGGCGGTATTGATACTATTGGTTTTGCACTGACCGAAATAGGCCATGCAGCTGATGTTAATACAGTAAATGCAAATCCGCTTGCTGCACCCAGGAGTCCTCCAAATAATGTAAAAAACCTTACGGGGCTTGGGGGAAGATCAATTTCTTCTTCAACTTCATGTAAAGGAACAGGTGAAAAAACCCTCAGGTTTTCATAACCATTAGCCTTAAGTTTCCTTACGGCATCCAGTACAGAATCAACATAC
The DNA here is from genome assembly GCA_029262335.1 of Deltaproteobacteria bacterium. Lineage (GTDB taxonomy): Bacteria > Desulfobacterota_D > UBA1144 > Nemesobacterales > JAJCZQ01 > JAJCZQ01. Next base: position 43,748 of record JAJCZQ010000031.1, on the reverse strand, counting down.
GAATAAACTCCAACTACGCCTTGATTTAAACTCATTACTTATCCCCCCTTTTGGGTACGGGAAGTATTTCTTTTATTTCCGAAATAGATACTGATGGCAGTGTTTTCAGGAATATTAGGAAAAACATAAAGAACCATGCAAAACTACCAGCAGTAATACCTGCTTCTACCCATGATATTTTATAAACACCCCAGGCAGCAGGATCAAAATCCCTCGATAGTGATATTACAATAATGTTAAATCTTTCAAACCACATGCCGATATTAATAAAAATTGAAATAATAAACAGCCATTTTAGATTTCTTCTTACTTTACTAAACCACAGAGGAATAGGGATAACAACGTTACATATTACCATTATCCAGTAAAACAGTGCGTACTCTCCAACTGCCCTGTACATGAATTGCTGCCATTCAAACGGGCTGCTGCTGTACCAGGCCATAAAAAATTCTACTGCGTATGCATAACCAACGATACCGGATGTAAACATAATCAGCTTTGCCATCCCGTCGTAGTTATCAAGAGTTATATAATCTTCAAGATGAAATATCTTTCTGATTGGAATTGTAAGAGTTATTACCATGCCAAGTCCGGAAAAGATCGCCCCGGCTACAAAGTATGGTGCAAATATTGTGGTGTGCCATCCCGGCACATTACCCATTGCAAAATCCCATGACACAACTGAGTGTACCGAGAGTACAAGAGGTGTTGCGAGAGCCGCAAAATATAGATAAGCCCTTCCGTAATGGAGCCATTCCCAGTTGGAACCTTTCCAACCGAATGACAGTATTGAATATATTATTCTTCTTGGTTTTTCTGTTACTTTGTCCCTGATTGCCGCAATATCCGGAATCATACCGATTAAAAAGAACAGGGAACTAACTGTAAGGTACGTGCTTACTGCAAAAACGTCCCAAACAAGTGGTGATTTAAAGTTGATCCATATCTCTCTCTGGTTCGGATAAGGAAAGAGCCAGTAAAAGTTCCAGGGCCTACCAAGGTGCATAATTGGGAATAGTCCAGCTGTAAGCACCGCAAATACGGTCATACCTTCAGCTATCCTGTAAATCGACATCCTGAACCGTGCCCTGAAAAGGTATAAAATTGCTGAAATTAATGTTCCTGAATGTGCAATACCAACCCAGAATACAAAGTCGGTAATATATGTACCCCAGAATACCGGGTGCCTGTAGCCTGCTACTCCAAGACCAACATAAACCTGGTAAATAAAACAGATTAAACCAATCCCTACAAAAGATAATGAAATCATGAATAGTGCCCACCACTTTACGGAAGGCTTTTCAAGCATTGCAACTACGTCTGTAGTGACTCTGGAGTATGTCAATTTAGTATCTTGACTCATTAGGCGTTATCCCACTTTACTTTTTTTAGATATGTAATTCCTGGTTTCGTATTAATAACTTCAAAAACTTTGTAGCCTCTATCGTCGTGTGAAAGTTTTGCTACCTGGCTGGTTGTGTCTTTCAGATCACCAAACACAATTGCATCAGTAGGACAGGCCTGCTGACAAGCTGTCAGAATATCTCCGTCTTTTACTATACCGTCACCATCTTTGGCAATATCTGTTCCGTACTTAATCCTCTGGACACAGAAAGTACATTTTTCCATAATACCTTTGGTCCTGACTGTTACGTCCGGATTTAGCTGCCAGTTAAGTGGTTCGGGGAATTTATATGTATACCAGTTAAATTTTCTTACTTTATAAGTACAGTTGTTTGCACAGTACCTCGTACCAACACACCTGTTGTAAATCATTCCGTTAAGCCCTTCCGGGTTATGGTATGTGGCAAATACAGGGCATACAGGTTCACAAGGTGCATTACCGCACTGCTGACACATCATTGGTAAAAATCTTGTGTCCATCCTGCCGTTTTCGTCTTTATCAAAATACCTTTCAATCCTGATCCACGACATATCACGTCTTTTTGCAACCTGTGCTTTTCCTACAAAAGGAATGTTGTTTTCTGCATAACATGCTGTTACACATGCCCCGCAGCCGGTGCATTTGTTGAGGTCGACGTTCATTGCCCATCTGTGGTTTGGATACTCTCTTGGAGGATAAAAATCCGGCTCATCATGGTGCTCACCGTGATGGTCATCAGGATGGTTAAGCTGGTCAAGCGTTATTGCCTGTGCAACGCCCCTTTCGTGCTGGGTCCTTGTGTACTGAGTTCTTACAAGAAGGCTGTGTTTTCCTGCATTTGAAACAGATACTTTGGAGGAAAGAAAAGCAAATCCGCCGGAAAGTCTGTCAGACATATTTGGAAGCAGGTCAAGAGGGTTTACACCACGGTCTTTTGCATATCTTCCGTAAGCAGTGTGACCCTGTCCGATTGCAACAGCTATTGTGTCAGGCCTGATACCGTCATAGGTAAAGACCTGGGTTTTTATTTCACCCTGGGGTGACTGAATATTAATAAATGATCCTTCCCTCACACCCATTTTTTTAGCAGTCTCAGTGTTCATATCTACATATGAATCCCAAACGGATGTTGTAAGGCCTTCGGGAAGTTCCTGGAGCCATGGTTTATTTGCACCTGAACCGTCATAATACTTATAAGAGGGATATGTAATAAAGTAGTATTCTCCGTCTCCTTTAAATTCCGGCTCTGCAAATTTTACAGACTGTACTGCAGATGAAAGCTCTACAGACCTTTCAGGAAGGTTTATCTCAACTCCACCGTCCCTTAAGGTATCATTCCAGAAAAGGTCAAACTGTTTATTAGGTGCTACGTAGTTTGCTACGTTTTTCCATGCACTTCTTAAATAATCATAGTATGTTTCTTCGTTTATAAGTTCTTTTGTTGAATCTACTTTCTTACTAAGTGATATCAGCGTATCACCTACGGACTGTGTATTAAATACCGGCCTCATTGCAGGCTGAATGATGCTTACATAGCTCTTAGTCGGCTGAAAATCTCCCCAGCTTTCCACTGAATGGTTATCTGGAAGTACAAGCTGAGAAAGCTCTGTTGTTTCATCCATAAAGGAAGCGAAGCTGACTATATAAGGTACTTTTTTAATTGCTTCTTCGGCATTAAGTGACTTTGGAAGTGTAAATACAGGATTTACACCGTGCACAATAAGAACATCCACCCCTCCGCTCTTCATGTCTTCGAGAAGCTTTAATATATCTTTAAAATTATTTGCATTTGAAATGAGCTGCGTATCTGAAAAATCAACTGTTTTACCGATATTGCCGGCAATATAGTTAAGGATGTTAATCGCAACAAGTGTTTCTGTAGCGTTTGTTCCGGTAAGGGCAACACCGCCCCCAAGGGCAACACTTTTAAATTTGGTAAAATCTTTTGCAATCTGGTTTATGGTCTCGGCAGGTACATCGGTAAGCTGTGATACTTTTTCCGGGGTATAAGATGAGACCATACCCGAAACAAGGCCAGCATCCTTTTTTGCTCCGCCGTTTTTAATTATTGCATTGGCTATCCCAAGGGCCAGAAATACTTCAGTACCGGGTTTTACTGCTACCCAGTCATCAGCACTTGCACCTGTAAGAGACATTCTTGGTTCTACCTGTACAAATTTTCCGACCTTACCGTTTTTTACAGTTTTCAGTTTTGAAAAACCACGTGCATACTGGTTCGGTGAAAGCCATGTTTCAAGAAAATCAGCACCAAAGGACAGAACATAATCTGCATTTTCAATTTTATAGTTTGGAATTTCATCAATTCCAAAAGAAATACTGTTTGCTTCTTTAATAGAGTCGTATGAGAATGATTCGTAAGTGTAGTGTTTTGCACCTATGGCGTTGGTCCATTTGTCTACGAGCTCATTTAATGTGCCTGATATGCTGTTGCTGAGGTAGACAATACGGCTGCCTTTCCCCTGGCTTACAAGCTCGTTAATTTTTGCGGAAAGATCATTAGTACCGGTTTCCCATGATGTTGGTGCGAGCCTTCCAAATTCGTTTAGTTTTAATGGTGACCTGTTTCTGTCGGGATTGTATAAACCCTGGAGTGAAGCCTGGCCCCTTGCACAAGTAGATCCGCCGTTTATAGGGCTGTTGGGATTACCTTCTACCTTTATAGCTCTTCCGTCCCTGTTTTTTAAAATAATGCCGCAACCTGCAGGACACTCCCTGCATGTGGAAGAATAGAATTTGGGAATAGCTGGTATATAAGATTCAGGGGGTATAACATAAGGAATAATCTGTTCTACCGGTTCTCCTGAACACGCACCTGTAACGGCCGCTGTTCCACCGGCAACACCGATTACCTTTAAAAAATCCCTTCTGTTTATTCCACCATTCTTACCTTTAGACATTAATTCCTCCGATCAATAATGGCAAGTGAGACAATCCTTCAATTGAGTTAAGTGTTCCTGGTTATCTGCATTTTCTTCATGACATGTAATACAGAATCCCATATTCATTCTTTCTGCTTTATATACTACGTCCATCTCCTGCACTTGCCCATGGCAGGTCTGGCATTCAAAACCACGTTTTATATGTCGTTTGTGGTTAAACCTTACATATTCCGGCATATCAGTAACTTTGATCCACGGAATTGGTTCTTTGCGCTGCCAATAATCTTTTACTTTATCGATTTCTGTTTTGAAATTTATGACTTTGCCCGTGTCAGTTTTGTAGTCTTCGTCTTTGCCGTGAACCTGGCTGTGGCAACCGATACATTTCTGCACGGAAGGAATACCCGGGTTTGTTGAGACATCTGCAAAACTGTGGCAGTACTGACAAGGAATCTGGTTCTCACCTGCGTGAATTTTATGACTAAATAGTATTGGCTGCATAGGACCTTTACTATCGCTGATAGCGGAACTATGGTAGAGACCAAATAAGAACAGCCCACTTAAAACAAATATAGAAGTAACTTTAATCCAATTGTCCATTTTTAACCTTAAATATTCAATTTTTGGGTAAATTTTTAAGGGAAGATTACCTATGGCTCCTCAAAAACGCTAATAATTAATATCATGTTGTATTTATCTGTCAAGTTAATAGGGATATTATGTTAAAAAGTTGTTAAGATTTAATTTTCCGCCAAGTGATTCCGCAAAGAAATCCATGCTGTTTTCGGCTATCATTCCAATCAACCCCTTCTGGACATCCAGCCCTTCAATACTGGGTATTACACCTATTATCTCAACATCTGTCAGCTGCCTGATTGCCCCTATGTTTAGTGATTCCGCAAGGCCCGGTTCTGAAGGATAATTAGAAATAACTATTCCAAGAATTTGAAGCCCCTTTTTTTTTGCATATTCAATTGAAAGAAGTGTGTGATTTATTGTTCCAAGTCCTGGACGGGATACAATGATGATAGGAATACCCATATCTATTGCAAAATCACTCATGTAATAGTCAGCCGTAATCGGTACCAGCAGTCCGCCTGCCCCTTCAAACAATGTAGTACCGGCTGAACTCATAAATTTTTCTTTAAGGGAATTTACAACCTCGGGAATATTTATTTTTACCTTTTCTATAATCGCTGCAGAATAAGGAGCCAGGGGTTTTTCAAGCTTTACAGGGCAGACCTCATCAAGATCAAAAGTATTTCCAAGGGCTTTGTAAACAAATTCAATATCAAGCAGGCCTTCATCTTCCGTCCCTGTCTGGAAAGGTTTTACAGCAGTTACTTCATTGCCGGAGTTTTTAATACAGCAGGCAAGTGCTGCAGTTACGACCGTTTTACCGACATCGGTGTCAGTGCCGGTAACAAAAATCCCCCGTGGCAATTTAGGTTTCAAACTTTTTCTCTTTATAATTTATTTTATATTCCGAGTTCTTTTACTTTATCCAGAATTTCTTCTGCATGCTTTTTTGTATTGACCTTTGTCCAGATATGGACAATTTCTCCATTTTTGTTAATAAGAAAAGTTTCCCTTTTCGCAGATCCAAAAGCACTTTTTACCCCATATAGATTAATGATCTCTTTGCTCTTGTCACTAAGGAGCGGAAAGTTTAGGTCATATTTATTTCTAAAATTTTCATGTGCCTTTACCCCGTCGGTACTAACCCCCAGCACCTGGATGCCATGGCCTTTTAAATCATCCATACCGTCACGGAGTGAACATGCTTCCTTGGTACAGCCGGGTGTGTTGTCTTTTGGATAAAAATAAAGAGCAACTGTGCCCTTCTTATATACATCACTTAATTTTACTGTTTCACTGCTGTAGGTTTCTGCTTCGAAATCAGGGGCTGTATCCCCGGGATTCAACACTTTAGACATTAAAGTCCTCCATCAGTTGTATGTATTATTTATTAGTATAGACGGTAACGTAAAAAACGTAAGGTAATTACATTCCAAGACTTTCTTTTGCTGCTTCGCTCATCATGCTGGGTTCCCAGGGAGGGTCCCATACAATTTCAATATTGGCTTCCTTTACTTCGGGAAGGTCTTCAAGCATAAGTTTTGCTTCTGTGACTATCTGCGTTGCTGCCGGACAGCCGGGGGATGTCATAGACATATTAATATTCAGAACATCTGAAACAACTTCAACACTGTATACCAGTCCCAGGTTGACAATATCTATTGGTATTTCCGGGTCATAAATTTCACCCAGTACTTCATAAACTCTTTCTTCGGTTATAGCCATTTAATCCTCTTCTTTAGTTGTTTCAACCATATCATCAGTGAGAAGTACTGCATCTTCTTCATTGCCGGCTGTTTTATTTTCAGTCCTTGTACTTTGAGGTGCAAACTCAAGACCGAGATCTAATGTTTTATACAAAAACAGCCCTCTTGTTTTTGGTTCAGGCGGAACTATTATAGAATCAAAGTCCTTGAATTTCACGGGAACCTGTACATCGATATCCGCATTCTCTTTTTTAAAAAGTTTGGAAAGCATATTGCTAAGCCCCATTATTCTTTAACCCTCACCCAAAACAAAAATATTTATATAATTTTACACCAATTTACATTATAATAAAACCAAAATATGTTTTGCTTTAAAGCAGAGTTTTTACAACTTCAAGGGCAGAATCATAATTAGGCTCAGATGCCACTTCCGGAACATACTCTGCATGTCTTACAATATTGTCCTTATCAACCACAAAAATAGCCCTTGCAAGCAGTCTGTTTTCTTTAATCAGAGTCCCGTAACTTTCGCCAAATGACCCAAACTGGTAATCAGAAACATTTTTTAATTTTTCTATACCAGCATTACCACAGTACCTGGACATAGCAAAAGGAAGGTCCATACTCACTGTCAGTATTTCTACATCTTCAGGGAAATTCTCGGCCTCTTTACTAAAACGCCTGGTCTGAATATCACATACCGGTGTATCAACAGAAACAATTACATTAAAAATTTTAATTTTTCCTTCATATGAATCCAGATTTACAATATTACCGAGGCCCTCGTGCACTTTAAAATCAGGGGCTTTATCACCAACTTTTATTTCAGGCCCTAACAATGTGAGGGGGTTTCCCTGAAGCGTAATTACACCTGTTCTTTCTTCCGACATTATTTATTCCTCCGAAAAATTTTGTTTTTTTGCTTCTGAATTTATCAGTTCTGCATTTCTCCTGGCATCAACCATTGCATAAACCCATAGAGCCATACTGGCAAGTGAATAGCCAACAAACACAAACATTGTAGGGCCGTCTACTTTATCAAGATCATCAATATTCTCAAGGACAATGGCAAGTGGTTCCCTGATAAGAAAGTTAATTATCATGTTGAAACCGATAAAAAAGAGTCCCTTTTTATATTGTGAATTATAAACCTGTCCTAGCCCCGGCAATATAGCAGAAAGAACTAATGCCAGGAGAGGATTTTTTACCTGTTTTTCTTTTGATTTTTCTTCTGTCATCTTTTAAGGGTAAGTATAAGGATTACTCACCAATCTCACTTATATAATTACTTAGCATACCGCCCGGGTCATCAGATTTCATAAAACTCTCTCCAATAAGAAATGTATTTACCCCGAGATTACGCAGCATCTTTATATCACCAGGATTGCTTATACCGCTTTCACTTATTACAAGTATATCTTCCGGTATGTAATTTATCAGTTCTACTGTTGTGGAAAGGTCCACTTCAAAAGTCTTTAAATTCCTGTTGTTTATTCCTATAATTTTACATCCGGTATCTATTACTTTTTCAAGTTCTTCATGATTGTGTATTTCTACTATGGCGTTCATTTGTAATGAACCCACCACCTCGAGATATTCTTTAATCATTTCCTTTTCAAGTATTGCAGCTATCAGCAGTACGATATCTGCCCCATGCGCCCTTGCTTCAAATATCTGGTAGGGGTCAATTGTAAAATCCTTTCTTAAGAGCGGTATATTTACCGCCTCTCTGATCCGGGAAAGGTAATCAAGACTGCCCTGAAAAAATTTTTCATCCGTAAGTACCGATATTGCAGCTGCCCCGTTAGCTTCATATGACTTTGCGATCTTTACAGGTTCGAAGTTCTCACAGATCACACCCCTTGAGGGTGAAGCTTTTTTTATTTCAGAAATAACTTTTGGATAACTATCCGCATTTGCACTTGTATAAAAATCTAAAGGCGGCTTTTGGTCATTCAGCCTGTTTTGCAGTTCAGTTAGAGGTAGTAGTTCTAACGATTTTTGGAGTTCACCCTTTTTATATTCAACGATATCATCAAGAATCATTACTATTAATTCCGGCTTTGAGTAAATTCTTTTAATACTTCAAGTTTTTTTAGTGCATTTCCACTACTTATGGATTCATTTGCAATATCAAATGCTTCTTTAAAATCCTCACTTCTGCCCGATATAAAAATAGCTGCAGCGGCATTCAATAATGTTATATCCTGCATCGCCCCTTCTTTTTCGCCTTTTAATACCGATAGCACCAGTTCGGCATTCTCAGTACTGTTTTTACCACCCTTAAGCTCTTCGAGTTTATACTTTGGTATACCAATTTGTGATGGGTCAAACTGATATGTTTTAACAATTCCGTCCCTGAGTTCCGCAACAGAAGTTGTTCCCGTAACCGTAATCTCATCCATTGAATCAGAACCATGCACAACCATTGCGTGCTCGGAGCCGAGGTTTCTGAGTACTTTTGCAACAGGCTCAATTAATGCTTCGGCATACACTCCCATGACCTGGCGCTTAACAAGAGCCGGATTAAGAATTGGGCCTAGCAGATTAAAGATAGTCCTTATACCAATCTCCTTCCTCGGTACGGCAACATTCTTCATGGCAGGATGGTAAATAGGTGCAAAAAGGAATGCAAGTCCAACTTCGTTAAAACATTGTTCAGACTGTTTTACATCGAGATTAATATTAATCCCCAGTGCCTCCAGAACATCTGCACTACCCACGGGGCTTGATACAGACCTGTTGCCATGTTTTGCTACCGGGATTCCTGCCCCTGCAACCACAAAGCTTGCAGTTGTAGAAACATTGAAAGTTCCGTGATTATCCCCGCCTGTGCCGCATAGGTCTACTGCATTTTCAAAATTGTGATTTATCTTGGTCGCTTTATCCAGCATAATCCTGGAAGCGCCGGTAATTTCCTGGATGGTTTCGCCCTTAATTCTGAGTGCGACAAGAAAAGCTGCAATCTGGCTGTCAGTGATTTTCCCGTTCATCATCTGTTCAAAAAGAAGGGAAATCTCATTTTCTTCAAGGTCAACTCTTTCAACAAGTTTTTTTATTGCATCATTAATCATTAATTTTCACCTTTTTCCAGTGCTATCCTGACCCTGTCGACAATACCGTTGATAAATGAACCTGATTCATTATTTCCATATTTTTTAGCTATATCCACAGCTTCATTTATGGTAACAGGGTGAGGTATATTACTCAAATTGTGCATTTCGTAGATTGCTATTCTTAATATATTTTTATCAATTGTCGAAATTCTTGATACTTTCCAGTTGTCAGAATATTTAGAAATAATTTCATCAAGACTTTCCCTGTTGTCACATACGCCCTTTGCCAGGACAATAAAAAAATCTTTAATTTCGGGATCGTTAATCTTATCCTGTGTGATTAGAAACCCTTCGAGCTGTTCTTCAAAATTATTTAGCCCGGGTTTTTCCTCCAGGTATACATCGTACTGATATAAGAATTTAAGTGTAAGTTCACGTGAAAGTCTTCGCTTTCCCATATTATTTTATTGAATTAGAAAGTTGGATGATTTAGAGAACCTTAACCAGGTTGGCCATCTCTATTGCCGATAAAGCAGCATCGCTACCCCTGTTTCCGCCTTTTACACCTGACCTGTCTATAGCCTGCTCAACAGTTTCAGTTGTAAGAACTCCAAGCGTAACCGGGACCCCGGTATCAAGAGCAACTTTTGAAAGATCATTTGTCACCTGGGTGGAAAGAAAATCATAATGAGAAGTCTGGCCTTTAATAATTGACCCGATTGCAACAATGCAGCTGTACTTCTTTTTGCGGGCTGCCTGCTGGACGGCAAAAGGCAGTTCAAAAGAACCGGGTACTTTTATAATATCAATATTTGATTCACTCGCACCATGCCTGAGCAATGTGTTTTTTGCACCTTCAAGAAGCTGGTTTGTAATAAGTTCGTTTACCCTGCTTGAAACGAGGGCAAACTTGAATCCTTTTGCACTGAGTGAACCTTCAATTGTCGCCATTTTTAAACCTCTAGCATAATTATAAAGATTTTATTGTATTTAACTAATACTTTTTAATTTTACAAAATTTGGTGAATCTTCAGAAATATCGAGCTGTACTTTTTCTACAATCTTAAGACCGAATCCCTCAAGTCCTTTAACTTTCTTATTATTATTGGAAAGGAGCTTAATATTCCTGACATTAAGGTCTCTCAGGATCTGTGCTCCTACCCCGTAGTTCCTTAATTCACTTTTATACTGAAGATCATCGTTTCCGTCCATTGGATCAGAAATCTTACCCTTAATGGAATATTCCTTTATTTTATTTACAAGCCCGTTACCATGACTTTCGGACCGAATATACAGGATGATTCCCGAACCTTCCTCCTCAATCATTTCCATTGATTTTAGAAGTTTAGCCCTGCTGTCGCAGTTTTTTGTATTTAACACATCACTAATAAGGCTTTCAGAATGAACCCTGACAAGTACGTCCTTTGTTGAGTCAATTTCTCCCTTAACCAATGCTACATGGTGTACAGGGTTAATTTCACTCTCATAAACTATTGATCTAAATGTACCGTATTCCGTGGGGAGTTCTGCTTCGGCTACTCTGTTTACAAATTTTTCATTTTCCAACCTGTAGCTAATGAGGTCTGCAATAGTTGCTATTTTAATATCATGTTTTTTAGCAATTGATTCGAGGTCTTCAAGGCGGGCCATATCACCATCGTCTTTCATTATTTCACAAATTACGGATGCGGGTTTGAGTCCTGATATTCTTGCAATATCAACCGACCCTTCCGTATGTCCGGCCCTTACAAGTACACCGCCTTTTCTTGCAATAAGAGGAAATACATGCCCAGGCCTTATAAAATCTTCGGGTTTAGAGTCATCTGATATTGCCTGGCTGATTGTTTTTGCTCTGTCATATGCGGAAATTCCGGTAGTTACATCTTTTACGGCATCAATTGGTATAGTAAACGCAGTATGTTGTGGTACGTCATTGTTTTCCGGCTTCATTGGCTGCAGTGCAAGTCTGTCAGCATATTCCTTTGTAAAGGCAAGGCAAATCAATCCACGGCCGTATGTGGCCATAAAGTTAATCGCTTCCGGGGTAGCATACTCAGCTGCAACTACAAAATCTCCTTCGTTTTCCCTATCCTCGTCGTCAACTAATATTACAATTTTCCCGTTTTTTATATCTTCAATTGCTTCTTCGATTTTTACCATTTTTATTACCTGTATTAAGTGAGCAGTATTACCCCTAATTTTTAATGCAACTTTAATATATGCGAGACCTTACTTTTGTCAACCTCTATAAGCTCTTATAATAATTAGTTTTTTCTTTTGCAAATAGCTACAAAACACCCTTTTTACGGGCACAATAACAATAATGCTAACCCTATTATTTTCACAATTTAAACACCCGGATTATTCTTGACTTTTAGGAGTGGCAATGTATCGTTTGAGTAAAATGCTTTGAGGTGAGAAAAAATGTATGAATACACCATAGATTTTCAGGATGATGATGAACTTGATGAAGATGAGTTCGAAGACACTGACGACGAGTCATTTGATGAAGACCTTTTCGACGATGAGGACTGGGACGAAGATTTCGATGATGATGACGACTTTGACGATGATGACGAAGAAGTAGAAGAAGAATTTGAAAGATTACTCCACTGATTTAAATCCGTAACTCCTTATTTCCCCTTTTTTTGTAGTTTTAAGTTAAAAATTGTGAATGGATAGGTGTGCCCAGGGCCGGACTTGAACCGGCATGGGATTGCTCCCGAGGGATTTTAAGTCCCTTGCGTCTACCAATTTCGCCACCCGGGCTACCTTTATTTTTAAGGTTGGGTGAGGCGACGCCCGGATTCGAACCGGGGTATAATGGTTTTGCAGACCATTGCCTTACCACTTGGCTACGTCGCCGTTAAATTAGAAAAAATTAACAAATAAATTATCCAGAAAAAAAACTATATTTCAATCCATTAATTTTCCGGATGAAAAAGTTACGGCATTTCCACCGAGAAATACCCTTTTTTCGGTATGCTCTAAATACACAAACCCGCCTCTTTCTGAAGCCTGGTAACCGGTCAATTTAGCTTTTTTTAACCTTGCTGTCCAGTAAGGTGCAAGGCAGCAGTGCGCTGACCCCGTAACCGGGTCTTCAGGTATACCTGCATTTGGCGCAAAAAACCTGGATACAAAATCATATTCCCCGGAATCAGATACAGAAGTAACGATAACTCCCCTCGAATCCAGTTTACCAAGCAATTCAAAATCAGGAGACAAAGCTCTTACGATCTCTTCGGATTTAACTTCCACTATATAATCAAAACTGTTTTTTCCGGTAAAGATGGGGTCAACTTTTAATCCTTTTTTTAATTCTACCGGACATTCAATCTCAACAGCATCTTCTCTCGGAAAATCCATAACTATAAGATTATTTTTTTTATTCACTCTCAAAATGCCGCTATTGGTATCAAAATTAATTACACTATCAGATTTAACCAGACCCTGTTCCCAAAGTATATGTGCAGCTGCAAGAGTGGCATGGCCGCAAAGATCTACTTCCATAGTTGGAGTAAACCATCTAAGTCCGTAAATATCCTCTTTTTTCTCAACAAATGCAGTCTCAGACAAACCAAATTCATAAGCAATATTCTGCATTAATTTATCAGACGGTCTATCCTTAACCAGGCAAACAGCAGCAGGATTACCGGCGTCAAGTCTCTTTGTGAACGAATGTACTATAAAATATTTCATATTCTTTATATTTAAATAAGCTCAACTATAATAAAGTCATAATAATTGATATCACGTACTTCAATTATATAACAAAGTGTTTAATTTTGATTATTCAATCCATAATACTTAACCTAAAAAATGAATAATATTTATTTTACAATAAATGTTAACAAGGCCGGTTTTACAGACCAGCTTTCACAATTTTCAATTTACTATGCCCTCGGGATGTTTCTGGAATTTAACTATTTACACACACCACTAAGGTCATTCAGAAGCAATACGCCGCGCTACAACCCCTATGTTTTTATTTCAAAAACTAAAAACCTTTTCTACCTGGTATTAAATAAATTTTTAAAAAAAGAGGATATTTTTGACCATATTGGGATAAATAAATATTTTGATGGCATTGAATATAAATTAAACAATAAGAAATTCGAAAATGTTATAGAAATACATTTTTTTGAAAATTTTATCGAAGAAAACAATATAAAAAATTTCGAGGATTTAAAAGAATATATTTTAAAGAAAATCCAGGCCGGGACTATATCACAGGAAAAAAATATCCTGATTAAATTTGTGCATGTAAAAGGAATGAAGCAAACCTGGTGGATTGAGGAAAAGATAGGTCCGGCAGCTCAATACCTGGATATTAAAAATATTTACAATAAAACAAGGGTATCCGACCCTGTTAAATCTTTGTTCCCTGACAATGAAAAAACAAATATTTTGATTCATATCAGGCAGGGAGATATAGGTATTATTGAAACACCCTGGAACACCTTTATTCCAGTTGCTAAAAATCATCCCGGGTTTATGAAAGAACACAGTTCAGTTGAAGACATTAATAATTATGGAAATTTTCCAAAAAGAGAATTTTGTCCATTTGAATTTCACACCTACATAAAGGGGTTCCTCAAAAAATTACCCGGACACAAATTCTCCATAAGGGTGTTTTCCGATGGTTACATAAGATCATTTGATATAGTTGTCAGAAACATTAAAAAATTAAATTTAGACCGGAATAAAAAGAAGCTGCTGCTTTCTTCTTTTGAAAACTATGAAAAAAAACAGTTTGGGATCTTTAACAATATTGAAAACTGTGAATGTGTAATTGGAGAAACCGGCGACAAACTAAAACTGCTTATACGAGCTGCAATTGACTCCGACATCATACTTTGCTCAGAACAGCAATATATGATACCAAAGTTAACCATGAACCTTTGTGAAAAGAACAAACCTGCAGTTGTTATTCTTACAAAAAGCCAAAACTATATTCACCGGTATATGTTTAAACAGTATGAAGAAAATTTTATTTTCGAAGAAGTCTTAAATAAAAATTATGATCAGATTATAGAAAAGTTAAATCCAGTCTTAAAAATTTAGTTAAAAAAAGGGCAGGATTGTAATATTCCTGCCCTTTAGCAACTATATTCTATAAATTATTATCTTCTCATTCTAAATATTTTTCTTGTCAGTACTACTGCCGGTATTAATAAAAACAACAGCATTGAAGGACTGTTTGTAGACCCAGGTGGAGCTACTGTACATCCGCTGTCGCCGTCGCTTCTTATAATTACAAGTGCAATTGCATTTACCAGGCCGCCAATCTGGTCGGCATCCCCTGTCAGGAAGATATCTACATCTCCCGGAGGCACATCCTCAGCTACAAAGTCAATTACGATATCTACGTCATTTGCTAAAGTAGCAATATCGCATTCAACAGAGTTTTCCAGGATTACACAATTTCCTATATCAGGTTCGAGGAAAGCTGTTGAAGGCTCAAGTCTGACACTTGTAATTTCTCTTGAAACAATAATTTCATCTTCAATTGAAATTTCTACATTTGTAAGGTTGGCATCAGTTGCATTTCTTGCAGTCACGATAAAAGTACCTTCGCCGCCTTCATTTACTTCGGGAACATTGTCCTGGATAAATTCAAGCGGGTCGCCGGGATTAAGTACATCGCCGCCGCCAACTAATTTAAAAGTTGCAACACATGTCCTGTTGCCGTTTATTACAACCTGGCCGCTGGCATTACAGTCACCGCTCCATCCCTGGAATTCTGATCCTGCATTAGCTGATTCAGCAAGGGTTACATTTGTGCCCGGGTTATATGATTCTGTGCAGTCTCCGGGGCAGTCGATGCCGCCATTATCAGGTACACCTACAGGGCCTGTTACAGTTCCGGTACCGGGGCCGGCAAGGACTACGTCAAGTGCAAATACCGAATCATCAACATTTGTAAAAGTACAATCCACTGCAGTATCTTCAGGAAGTGTTGTAAAATCTAAAGTACCAAGTGAGTCGTCTATGGTTACACCGTCTACAGGCTCCGTAGAACAGGATATTGTAAGGGTATTGTTAACTGGCAATATTTCAGCAATATCGTACTCTCCCTCAGTTATTGTACAGCTTATAGATTCACCATCGTCCAGTATAAATTCACCACTTGCTAGCATCGGGTTGCATGCTTCGTCGGGAATGTTACTTGCAAAATCAAATCCTAATAAGCCCGGTGGGTCGGTAGCCTTGGTAATCGTAAGTAAGGCCTTTTGTGCTTCAAAAGAACCAGTATCACAGTCATTAGCTTCTCTTGGTTCTCCCCGCTGGTCATCTGACAGGCCACATGTTCCGGCATTACCAATTGCAAAACTGCCTGGAAGAAGCGCGTGTGTCTGAGTCGGACCGCCATTATCTGCCAATGGGCCAATTCTGGGATCTGTGTCCTGCAAATCACCTGTTGACATAAAACCGCAGCTTGTTCCGCTTTCTATATTTCCACCTGTTGAATTAATAGCTGAACCCCCATCAAAATTACCACAATCATTTCCATCCTGTTGGTTTGCAACAATCGAGTTATCAACGGTGACTGTACCACCATTAAAATTACTAATACCACTAGAAATGGAACCAACTGGTCCTACAGCGCTATTATTAGTAATGGTTGAATTATTTATGTTTAGTGTATTTTCATTTGCAATTCCACCACCACCAAGTGTTGATGGAGCTGTAGTTTGTGTATTTCCTGATATTGTCGAATTTGTTATTATTACTATTCCAGATGTATCATTATAAACACCACCACCAGCATCGCTAGCAGTATTATTATCCAAAGTAGTATCAGTAATCATTGCAGTATGTTCATCAACATATATTCCACCACCTACACCAGATGCAAGATTATCTGTTATTGTTGAATCACTTATCGTTAAAGAACCAAGTGCTCCTATTGACAAAATTCCACCACCAAATGATCCGGAAAGAGCCATATTACCAGAAATTGTACAAAATTCTATCGTAAGATCCCCTCCGTCATTCCTAACACCAACACCACCACCTAAACCATTATCAAGACCATCTAATATTGTTAGATTTCTTATTAAAACTGTATGGCCACCGGCAGAAATAGTAAACACCCTGGACCCAAAATTAGCATCTATTGTTGGTCCTGTACCAGGGTCGCCAGCACCTATAATTTGCACATCTCTGGATATTGTTATTTCCCCCATAGAAAGCAAGACATTAACCTGAACATCGACAACACCATCAGCCTGGTTTTCGACACAGTCCCTAAGTTGGTTGGCAGAACCATCATCTCCACCATCACTTACAATACACTGTGAAAAAGCAAAACTGGTCTGGATTAAAAATAAGAATAAAAAAGATAGAAAAATTCTAAACATTCCATGCCTCCAAAAAGAAAATTTTATAAAGTTTGTTACTTATACAAAATTCTTAATAGTTACAGTATAAAATAAGATAAAGTTGACGTAAAGTAATAAAAAATATTTAGTGAATTTTATCACACAGGTTCTGAATCAATTTTAAGATGAAAAAATATAGATCTCTCACATTTGTTCGAGATGACATGGTCCTGGATCACCTATCGAAGTCGGAAATAAAACAGGATTAGTTTGATTCGTATTTTATCTTTTTGTCTTTAAGGGCTTTCACGGCATCATTGATACCGGAAAGTGTAAGGGGAAACATCCTGTCTTCGTAAAACTCTTTCACCATATTAATACTTTCTGTCCATTTCCAGTCTTCCTTTGGTACCGGGTTAAGCCAGACCGTATAAGGAAACTGCTCTTTAAGCCTTTCAAGCCACCTGAGGCCGGGCTCTTCGTTATTGTGTTCAACACTGCCATTCTGGTACATAAGTTCCCATGGTGACATTGAGGCATCGCCAACGATTATGCATTTATAGTCGCTGTTATATTTATGAAGGACTTCATAAGTTGGTATCTGTTCCTGCCACCTTCTGATATTGTCTTTCCAGAGGCGTTCATAAATGCAGTTATGAAAATAGTAAAATTCCATGTGTTTAAACTCGTATTTTGCAGCTGAAAACAGCCTCGAACAAAGTTCTACATGGTCGTCCATAGACCCGCCGTTATCAAAAAACATAAGTACTTTTACATTGTTCTTTTTTTCCGGGACCATTTGGATATCGAGATAGCCTGCATTCCTGGAGGTTTTATCGATTGTTTTATCAAGGTCAAGTTCGTCTCTCTGGCCTTCCCTGGTTAAGCTCCTCAGTCTTCGTAATGCCATCTTCATATTACGTGTCTGAAGTTCCACAGAATCATCAAGATCCTTGAATTCTCTCTTGTCCCAGACCTTTACCGCCCTTCTGTGCCTGCTGCCGTCCTGGCCGACCCTGATTCCCGCCGGGTTATATCCATAAGCCCCGAAAGGAGAAGTCCCTCCGGTACCCATCCATTTATTTCCGCCCTGGTGCTTCTTCTTCTGCTCTGCCATAATTTCCTTGAGCCTTTCCATTAGTTCTTCAAGATTACCCATTGATTTTAAATATTCTTTATCTTCATCGGAAAGCATATTCTCAAAGTTTTTCTCAAGCCACTCAGGAGGAATATTCATAAATTGTTCATCATCTATCATTTCTATGCCCTTAAAATAATGGCCAAATAGCTGGTCAAAACGGTCAAGGTGCTGTTCGTGTTTTATCATTACGGAACGGCTAATGTAGTAAAAATCTTCAACGCTTTTATCAACAACGTCTTTATCCAGCGCATCCAAAAGAGTAAGATACTCTTTCAAAGTCACGGGTATTCCATCGTTCTTTAATAAAAGAAAAAAATCGAGAAACATAATTACCTTCTGATCCGATATCTTATATTGTTAATAAGCTCATGGTCCTGCTCATTTTTTAGAAGTGAACCTGTGTAAGGGGGCATATTTTCTTCAAAATCAACTTTGCTAAGTTCTGCGGCAGTGATTTTGCCAACAACCAGTAGTTTGATCCAGTCTATAAGTTCACTGGTAGACGGCATCTTTTTAAAACCTTCCACGCCTCTCATGGCATAAAAAAGTGTCAGTGCCTGGTCGAGCAATTTTTTCTCAAGTTTGGGGTAATGGACTAAAACAATTTCCTCAAGTGTTTCCCTTTCTGGAAAAGCTATATAGTGAAAGAAACACCTTCTCAGGAATGCATCGGGCAGCTCTTTTTCATTGTTGGAAGTAATAATTACTATAGGGCGTAATTTTGCCTTTATTGTTTCTTTAATTTCATAGCAGTAAAACTCCATCTTATCGAGTTCCAGAAGGAGGTCATTTGGAAACTCAATATCAGCCTTGTCAATTTCATCAATAAGCAGTACAACCTGTTTTTTAGCATCAAATGCTTCCCAGAGCTTTCCCTTATTTATATAGTTTGAAATGTCATTGACCCTTTTGTCACCAAGCTGGGAATCACGGAGCCTTGCCACTGCATCATATTCGTAAAGGCCCTGCTGTGCTGTAGTGGTTGACTTTACATGCCAGGTTATGATGTCCATCTTAAGTGCCTTTGCAACTTCAAAGGCCAGCATTGTCTTACCGGTGCCGGGTTCTCCCTTGATAAGGAGTGGCCGTTCGAGTGTTATTGCTGCATTTACTGCAAGGTTCAGGTCACGTGTTGCAATATAGTCTTTTGTTCCTTCAAATTTCATTTTTATTCCTCTTTATTTTATATTCTGAAAATTATACTTTGCAGGAAATGTTAAGTAAAAAACAAAGAACACCTAAATATTGTTATTCAAATAGTTTAAAGCCTTATTTTGTGAGCCGTTAACTCTTAACTCGCCGCTTTCGTCATATATATAAAAATAAGGTATCGACTTTATTTGATACTGGTCCGTTACCGGGGATTCAAATTCGGTAATATCGATTTTTCTTAATATGAAATTGTCTGAATTGCGGGCCATATTTTCAACACCAGGCCTTATCTTTTCGCAGGCATGGCACCAGTCGGCATAAAACAAAAAGGCTGTGATTTTATCCTTTACCACATAGTTGTTTAGATTTACCCTCTCGCCGCTGCTTATTTTCTTAACATCCTCAACTTTCCTTTCCCGAGTAATTACCGGCTCCAGATAGTCCTCATTCTCATAATCATAGCTCTTATCATATTCTTTACCGGACCTGTCAATATTTATTACTGTTTCACTCTTTTGCCCCTCAGAGCAGGGTGCATTTTTGTAAACTACTTTCCCGTTTGTATCGTGGCATTTATACACCCTGGCAAACGCATCATGACTGACAAAGAAAGTAAATAACAACAATAAAAATAAAGTAAATTGTATTTTCATAATAAACATAATCAGGACCAGGGCTCTTTGTAATAATAAACAAAGTTTGCTACTTTAGGCCTTTCGGTCCATCCGGCTTTACTGTAAAAACCTCTTTTATATGAAGGTTTTTCCTTTCCGTTAGTAAGCATAAGTCTGTAAGCATCCCTCTCCTTGCCTTCCTGCATAACTGCATCTATAAGTAGTCTTCCTGCTCCCATACCACTTGCACCGGGGCTTACAAAAACATCTGAGACATATCCTTCCACCCCGCCAAGCATTACAAACGGCACCCAGTGAACATTAATAAAACCTATGGCCTTATTTTCTTCATTCACAGCTACATAAATTGTATGGCCTTCAGAGTCCTTTTTAGAATGGTCTATCAACTCTTCAATAGGCCCTGAGACCTGCTCAAGCGGCATGGAGTTTCTACGCTCGGACCAGCCTATCTCTCTCAGGATTTCTGCCATTGATGCAGCGTCATTTGTTTGAGCTTTTCTAATTTTTAACATTATTTTTTAGAGGTTTCCTCAGCAGTTCTATCTGGTCAAGCCAGACAGTGCCCTTTCCATTTACAACAAGGTTTAGTTTTATATCGTCAGGATTCTCACCCTTTTTAAGAAAAAACGGCGCTTCCTGCACTGTCCAGTCGTTGGTTCCCGTTAGTGCATGGTCTATTGCCTTTGAGAAATACTGGCCTTTTTGACCAAAACTGCACCACATTTCAAGATAAACCTTGCCCTTAAGGTCCCGGGTCTTTATTTTTGCTCTGTAAAGAAGAAGCGCATCTTCAACATCGATATTGCCTGTGTTTGCAAGCTGTATAACAAGGGGGTTATCGGTTGTTATTTTTAAAGATTCTTTACCGTCAGCAAATATCTCCCTGTCAATCTCAACTTCTTCAAGGTCCGCTTCATCAGCAATGCTTTCGATATCAATCTCAATGAGTGTCCTGTCTGTATTTTCAACCTCTTTATCACAGGCCAATGAGACAAGGCATGCCGAAATAATCAGGATCAATGAAATAAATGTTTGCATAATTGTCCCCTTTACTTCCTCTCTTTAAGATTCTCAAGAATCAATTTAAGATTGCTTTTAGTTTTGTCTGAGGTGAACATACGCGGAACATCTTTATCTATATCATTACAATAGGCCTCAATCCTGTGATTTGCTTCGGCCCTCAGAGATTTTTTAGCTATGGAGTAAGAATACATATTATCAGAATTAAACTGCCCGGCATAAGCAACGGACATATCAATCAGGTTATTGTGATCGGTAATATCATGGAATATTCCGAGTTTAATACAGTCATCAGGATTATAAAGCATCCCGTTAAAAAGTATTTCTTCAGACCTTCTGGCACCAAGGGCATATTTAATAATCTCTGCAAAAACACTTGGAAGAGGAAACCCGATAGTAACCTCATTTAGCCCAAACTTTGCGTTGGTACTAACTGCATAGCGCGTATCACAGCAAAGTGCCAATATGAGTCCGCCCGCAATAGCATGTCCATTTAAAGCTGCTACAATTGGCCGGTTAAAATTAAAGACACGAAGCATTGAATCCCTGAACTGGTTAAACCAGCTTAATACTTCATCGGTATTACCGCCTGCAAATATTTCATAGCACTGGTTTAGATCGAGGCCGGCTGAGAATACATTGCCAACAGAGGTTAGTACAACGGGTTTGTTGGCATATTCTTTATCAAGTGTATCAAACGCGTAGTTAAGGTCTTTAAAAAATGCATCGTTCATCAGGTTGAGTTTGTTGGAACTCATTTTCAAAATCACAATGCCTTCTTGTTCTTCTATTAGCCAGTTCACAATGACTCCTGAATATAATTTTAATTCTATTAATTATTTTTTATATATAAATCTGATTTACTTTAAGAAAATTACTTGTTTTTTTTGGCCCATGAATCACGCAGTGTAACAGTTCTGTTAAATACAAGTTTATTCTCTGTGGAATCAATAGGATCAACAATAAAATATCCTTTTCTTTCAAACTGGTAATTAATACCTTTCCTTGCCGAAGCAAGACCAGGTTCGAGCAGTGCCTTATTATTAATTTCCAGAGAGTCTGGGTTCAGGTATTCCTTGTAGTCTTTTTCTTCAGCATGTGTGGGGTCTTCAACTGTAAAAAGTCTGTCATATAGCCTGAGTTCTGCTTTTACGGCATGTTTTGCAGAAACCCAGTGGATTGTACCTTTGACTTTCCTTCCGTCAGGAGACTGTCCGCCTTTGGACTCAGGATCATATGTGCAGTGAATTTCTTTAACTTCTCCTGTTGATTCATCTTTTATAAAATCCGTACAGGTTATATAGTAAGCATAACGCAGCCTTACTTCGGTGCCGGGAGAAAGCCTGAAATATTTTTTAGGAGGGTCTTCCATAAAATCATCCCGCTCGATAAACAGTTCTTTGGTAAACGGGACCATCCTGGTGCCATCATCAGGGTTTTCGGGGTTATTAATAGCTTCTATCTCATCTTCAAGGTCTGCGGGATAGTTGGTTATTACTACCTTTACCGGGTCCATTACAGCCATTGCCCTCAGGGCTTTTTTATTAAGATCATCACGGAGACTGTGCTCCAGCAATGAAAGGTCAATATTACTCTCATTCTTTGTAACACCTATTTCACGGCAAAAGTTTTTAATTGAATCAGGTGTGTAGCCTCTTCTTTTAAATCCCACGAGAGTTGGCATCCTGGGATCATCCCACCCGGATACATAATTATTTTCTACAAGTTCAATAAGTTTTCTCTTGCTAAGTACCGTGTAAGTGAGATTAAGCCTTGCGAACTCTATCTGCTGTGGATGTGGAATTTCCAACTGCTCAATAAACCAGTCGTAAAGGGGCCTGTGCTCTTCAAATTCAAGGGTACAGATTGAATGCGTTACACCTTCAATAGAATCGGACTGCCCATGTGCCCAATCATACATGGGATAGATATGCCATTTTTCCCCTGTATGGTAATGCGGCGTATCCAGAATCCTAAACATCACAGGGTCTCTCAGATTCATATTCCCGGAAGCCATATCAATCTTTGCCCTCAGTACATGACTATGTTCTGGGAAATCACCATTTTTCATTTTTTCAAACATATCGAGATTTTCTTCAATTGATCTTGATTTAAAAGGACTGTCTTTACCGGGGGTATTGAGTGTCCCCCTGTATTCCCTGATCTCTTCCATGCTTAAACTGTCGACATAGGCTATGCCTTTCTCAATAAATGTAATTGCATATTCATATAGCTTTCCAAAATAGTCGGAAGTAAAATAAAGCCTGTCTTCCCAGTCGAAACCGAGCCATTTAATGTCCTGCTTCATTGACTCCACATATTCTTCATTTTCCTTGCTGGGATTTGTATCATCAAAACGTAGATTACAAATGCCGTTAAAATCATCGGCTATTCCAAAATTAAGGCAGATTGATTTAGCATGGCCGATATGAAGATAGCCATTTGGTTCAGGTGGAAATCTGGTTACAACTTTCCCGTTATTTTTATTATTGTTCAGGTCTTCCCTGATAATTTCGTGTATAAAATCCTTTTTTATTACAGCTTCATCCATTGTTTTTTGCCCACATAAAAATTATTCACACACTATTTTCATCATATTGGAGTTAATATCAAATAATTTTTATATTTTTTCGTATATGTCTGTGATATCCTAATAAACTAATTTTACATTACGGGAGGAGTCCATGCTTAAAGAATTTAAAGAGTTTGCCATGAAAGGAAATGTGGTAGACATGGCAGTTGGTATTATCATTGGTGCTGCATTTGGAACAATTGTTAAATCACTTGTCGATGACGTACTTATGCCGCCGATAGGTTTAATGCTGGGAGATGTTGATTTTTCAAATCTTTTTGTAGTTTTAAAAGAAGGTATAACACCCGGGCCATATGAAACTGTAGCTCTTGCAGCAGAAGCGGGTGCAGTCACTATGAACTGGGGTGTATTAATTAACAACATAATAAGCTTCATCATTGTTGCCATAGCAGTATTTTTTGTAATCAAGGGCATAAACAATATGAGGAAGGAAGAAGAAGCAGCACCTGAAACACCTCCTGAACCTTCAAATGAAGAAAAACTTCTGACTGAAATCAGGGACCTTCTGAAGAGATAAAAAATTTCATCAACACACTACCCCTCCCCCATCAGAGGGGAGGGACTTATTCTTAATTTATATTAAATTCATAATTTCTTCCCTCATACAATTATGGGGGAAGATTAAGATGGGGGTTCAAAAAAAACAGATCTCTCACATTAAGTTCGAGATGACTTCTTAGTTTCCTTATTATCTTTATGCCGTAGGGGTCCATGCATATGGGGATACTAAACCTAAATAAAAATTTGAATTAACTATTGATTCCTTATTAACCTTGTGCCGTAGTTCTCCACTTGATATTACAGCCAATACTTGGGACCTGGTTTGAAGAAAGATCATTCCCTTTTATTAATTCATCAAGAGCATTTCTGATATCACGGCCTGTTACAGGCTGCCCGTTACCTGGTCGCGAATCATCCATTTGACCCCGATAGGCAAGATTCAAATTTTTATCATATATAAAAAAATCAGGTGTACATGCAGCTTCGTAGGTTTTGGCTATTTCCTGCGACTCGTCAAAAAGATAAGGAAACGGATAACCAAATCTTTTTGCCACTTCCTTCATTTTGTCGAAGGAATCTTCCGGATAGTTGATGGCATCATTTGAATTTATTGCGATAAACCCTACACCTTTTTGCAGGTAGTCATTTGCCAGTTCAACCAGTCCGTCTTGTATATGCTTAACGTAAGGACAGTGATTACAAATAAACATGATTACAGTGGCAGTTTCTGATCTTAATTCATTCAAGGATAGTGTCCGTCCGCTAACCGCATCGGGGAGTGTAAAATCCGGTGCCGCAGAACCGAGCGGAATCATTGTTGAAGGTGTAAGTACCATTAATATCTCCTTCTAATTATCTTCGTCTTTAAATTTTATATCGTTATGGGAACCATCGCAGTATGGTTTGTTTTTTGAAGCACCGCACCTGCAAAGGCTGTAATGTTCTTTTGAAGGTGGCTGGATATCATCCTCAACATTTATAGATATATTTCCCGAAATATTATACGGGCCGTCTTTGGCAATATTAATGGCCGGTACAGCATCAAAATTCCTGGTATGTACTTCATCGACCGTATAACTTAATGCACCGGAAGGGCATTTCTTAACAACAGCAATTACTTCGTCTGCCGAAGCGTTATCAGGATTAATCCAGGGGTTGGTATTAATATCAAATACGGAATTAAGTCCCGATACACATTCTCCTGCGTGGCAGCAGATAGTCCTGTTATCATGGACTGTTATTTCCTTACCTTCATAAGCCCGCTCCTTGTTAAAAGAAGCGTTTGTTTCTCTCTTTCCCGAAAAACCTGCACTTTTATGTGATCCGTCACAAAAAGGTTTATTCTGTGAGTGCCCACATCTGCAAAGAGCAATCTTTTCATCTATCTCAACATTTTCACCCTGGGAATTAGTTAGTGTTTCAAGGTTATCAACTATAAGGGGCCCGTCATCAAGAACATCAATTTTCACATTTTCACTCATAACAACCTCCGTATGATTTTAATAAAATGAAGATAGCACAGAATTGTTAAACAAAGAAATTTATTGTTTTGAATTTAATAAATCAGGACAGGATTTTCCTTATACTTTCTATTCTTTCTTTATCTGATGACTCTTTTTTCTTTCGTGGCGGTATGTCTTTTCCTTTTATTACTGCAGGCCGTTTGCCTACTTCTTCATGCCATCTCTTAAGATTAGAATATTGTTCAAGGTCAATACCCGCCCAGTCGTGTGCATCTATCCACGGCCAGTGAGCAATGTCTGCAATTGAATAGTCCCCTGCAATATATTCATTCCCGGAAAGCTGCTTGTCCAAAACATCATACAACCTGTTTGTTTCATTCTGGTAGCGTTCTATCGCAAACGGGATTTTTTCGGGAGCATACCTGTAAAAAACATTAGCCTGCCCCTGCATGGGGCCGACCCCGGCCATCTGAAACATGACCCACTGAATTACATCAGATCTGTTTTTAATATCAGAAGGTAGAAATTTTCTTGATTTTTCAGCCAGGTAGATAAGAATGGCCCCTGATTCAAAAACCCTGAAATCATTTTCGTCCCTGTCTATAATTGCAGGAATTCTGCCGTTGGGATTTATTTTCAGGTACCAGTCCTCTTTCTGTTCATTTTCCCTGAGGTTTATTTTATGAAGTGTGTAATCAAGCCCGGTTTCTTCGAGCATGATTGCTATTTTTTTTCCATTTGGCGTTGCCGCTGTATAAAAATCGATCATTGTTAATTAGATTAACACTTTTAAAAAAGTATTCAGAAATATTTATTCTAGTTAGATCCCGAATCAAGTTCGGGATGACATAAGTCTTTAAAGTTCATCCCTGATTTTTTCAACATATGTTATTACTTCCGGAAAAAAAATATTAAAGTTCTCTTCAATTTCATTATAGTTCTCACGAAGTTCATCCTCGGAACCCGCAAGTGGGTTTTCTCTTTTTACCCTGACGGACATTCTTTCAAAGACCAGTGATAAGCCTTCAAAATCACCATATTTTCTAAGCCAGTCCTTTTGAACTATCCTTGGAATAAGGGCTTTTCCCTTAAGAGGGTAGATATCCTGGTATTTAAGTAAAATCTTATAGGTACTTTCTATAAACAGATCAAAATCGGCATCGGAATAATCATGCCATTTAAGTGTCAGGAAGTGGTCGAAAAATATATCGACCAAAACCCCGGAATATTTTCTTCTCCCGGGGCTGATCAGTTTTTTTGTCTGTTTAACAATTTCATGGCTGTCTGTAAAAGAATCGACCTTTCGATGAGTCTTAATCCCCTTTATTATTTCCGGGGTAAAATCATCATTTAACCAGCCCTTTACAAAATCACCAAGCAAATTACCAATCTTCGACTCTTCGGTATCTTCTGCAAGAAAAAGATGAGAGAGGTAATTCATCAGTCTTTTATTTTACTATTTCGAGCATCTCAACTTCGAATACAAGTGTGGAATCCGGTGGTATAAGACTTCCGGCACCTCTTGAGCCGTAGCCAAGATTTGGTGGTATAACAAGTTCTCTTACTTCTCCTACTTTCATGTCAATAACGCCTTCATCCCAGCCGCTGATTACCTGGCCGGTTCCAACCTTAAAGGTAAAAGGCCCCCTGCCCTTTGATGAATCAAAGACAGCACCGTCAGTTAATTTCCCGGTATAGTGCACTTTCACTGTATCACCCTTCTCAGGTTTAGGCCCCGTGCCTTCTTTAAAAATCCTGTATCTTAACCCCGAATCAGTTGTTGTGTACTGACTCTTTTTTTCCGTCTCCGCAAAACTGTCTGCAGATATAAATACTGCTGAAATAACTAATAAAAATCCAAATAGGAATAATCTGTTGCGCATATAAATCTCCTTGTTTTATTTTGCAGACACATGTTCGAGAATGTCGTTAATTCTGCCGACCATATTCTGCGGGTCTTCTATAAATCCGGCTGCAAGCAGTGAATTATCCAAAAGCTGCTCAGCAACAAGTTTAGCCAATCCTTCATCTTTTTCTCGCAGTACATCTAATTGCTTAATTAATTTATGTGAAGCGTTTATTTCAAGTTTAACTTTTGTGGTATCCGCAGAATCCTTGTTCATGGCTTTCATAAGCCTTTTCATACTGTTTGTCATCAACGTATCGGCATTCAAAGCCACAACAGGGCTGTTTACAAGCCTTTTACTGACCCCTATTTCCTCTACTTTCTCACCAAGTGAGTCCTTTAACCACTTGCAGAGCTGATCGGCCTGTTCTTTCTTAAGCCCGCCCTTTTTCTTTTCGCTGGTATCGAGGTTTACGTCCGTACTGTCTATTGATACTATGGCTTTGCCATCATACTCCCTGACATTGTTCATTACAAAATCATCAATAGGCTCATAAACATATATGACTTCTATATCGCGGGACTTAAATACCTCCATTTGGGGGCTTTTTTCTATAAATTCCCTGTCGTTTCCAAGGATATAAAATATGTCTTTTTGATCCTCATTCATCCTTGATACATACTTATCATAGGAGATCTTTTCACTTTCCTTTGTTTTGGAAGTTTCAAATCTCATGAGTTTTTGCAGGGGTTCGCGGTTTACAAAATCCGAAGAAACACCTTCCTTGATATAAAGTCCAAATTTATTATAAAATTCTGCATATTTCTTTTTATCTTTCTTTGCATCATCACCCAGAAATTTGATAAATCTCTTTGTAATTGCCCTGCCCAGGTTCTGTGTCAGGGTACTGTCCTGCATACTTTCCCTTGAAATATTGAGCGGCAGGTCAGCACTGTCTACAACACCTTTCAGAAACCTTAACCAGTCAGGTAAAAAATCTTTTGGTTTATCGTCTATCAGGATTTTCTTACAATAAAGACTTACAGACGGCTCAATCCTTCCAAACCCCGGTATCTCGGGATTTTCTGTAGGTACAAAGAGAAGTGTATTTATATCAATTGGTGCATCGGAACTAAAATGAAGTCGATAATACGGGTCGTCTATTGAATTTGACTGGAACTTATAAAATTCCTTATATTCATCTTCAGTGATATCTTTTGGTTTTCTGAGCCAAATAGCATCTACGGTGTTAAGCTGCTCACCGTTTAATTTTAATGGAAACTGAACAAAGCTTGAATACTGCTTCAAAATGAATTTGACCCTTTCGGTATTTGAATACTCCTTGTCATCCTCTTTCAGGTAGACAACAATTGAAGTCCCCCTTCTGTTTCCCTTTACCTTTTCAATTTCATAAGTGCCTGAACCATCACTCTTCCACAATAGGTCTTCACCATCTTTATGCCAGCTGTGAGTAAGGACTTCTACACGTTCGGCAGCCATGAATACGCTGTAAAAACCTACACCGAACTGTCCTATAAGGTTTTCATTTATTGCAGCACCCTTTTTCACTGATTCGAGAAACTGTTTTGACCCGGAATGGGCGATAGTCCCTAAATTTTCAGTAAGTTCTTCACTTGTCATACCGATACCATAATCGG
Source organism: Deltaproteobacteria bacterium (assembly GCA_029262335.1). Lineage (GTDB taxonomy): Bacteria > Desulfobacterota_D > UBA1144 > Nemesobacterales > JAJCZQ01 > JAJCZQ01. The sequence continues at coordinate 14,785 of JAJCZQ010000031.1, read as the reverse complement.
TAATAGTAATGGTGTTTGCCTCTTCGTCTGTCTTAACTTCAATCTCCAGCGGAAGTTGGTCATCAAATATATTTTTTTCTGTCTGCTGTATATAACGCAGTTTTTCAAGTGCATCAGAAGCATTTGAAACAAGTTCCCTGATAAAAATCTCTTTATCCGTATAAAGGGAATGAATAACTATGTCTAACAGCTGTTTTACTTCAGCCTGAAATTCATGTTTTCCAGATTTATTTTCGGTCATTTTCTATGTACTCCCGGAATCAATTTTGTTATAAAATAATCCCAAGAAAAGGAATTTCAATACCTGTTTTAAGGTTTATTTAATATGTATAAAATGTATCTTCGGTTAATTATTCAGCTATTACTTCAATTTCCCTGGTAGTTTTGTTCCAGGCCCCCGGTACAGGATTACCATTATCGTCTAAAAGTTCCAAAGTAACGGTATAAACTCCTGAGCTTAGATTCCTTACAAAGGAAGGTTTCCAATCATGGACATCCAATGTATAAACATCACCGGAACCGCCCTTACTTCCATTTTTTGATATTGTATACCTTGCAAAATTACCATCAGGGCTGAGTTCAACATCATTTAAATAAAAATCCAGCATTATTTCCTTTGCATCAATTCCCTTATATGTGCCCTTTGGCCTGCTGTAGATTATTGAAGGGGTATTCCTTTTGATAACATTACCGCCTCCGGCAGAAACAATATCAAAGTTTTTTATATCTGATGCTGTGGCAGATTTTACACTCTCATGATATGAACGGCTTGGAAAAGCAAAAACTGTATGAGTGCCCGGGCCGAGTTTCCCAACATTTACCGGCTGGCTCACATCGTAAACAGCAATATATGGTTTATTGTCCACAATAAGATGTACATGCTGCCCTTTTGGAGAGTTTGAAAGCTCTTTTGCCCTCAATGTATCGGTCTGTGCCCCTAATTGAAAATTGTCTACTTCAATCACAACAAAAACATCATCCTCCTCGAGGAGTTCATCCTGGCCCGGGAAAGTAATATTTGCCCTGGCAAAAGGTATTTGGGGTGATCTTTCAACAGAATATAGTGCAACTTCATTTGAACCTGCATTCTTTGCATTAGAATTCTTATCGTTTTGATTTGCTTTATTTTTATTACATCCGGTAAAAATCAGTGCTGAAAATAGAAGGAATACTGCTATGTTTAGAATCCGGCCGGTATTGTTAGGGTACATATTATTGCCTCCTGGGATATTTTTTCCCTTATTTCATAATTTTAATGTTTTAATATTATTATGTATTCTACTATGCTTAATTTTATAGGAAAAATATATGAAAAAAAACAATTCTAAAAATATAATACCAAACGAAGATATTCCCGGCCTCGAATTATCTGCCAGGTCGCGCCGAAACAGAAAATCAGAAACAATACGAAAACTTGTAAAAGAGACCTATCTCGAGCCCGGTGACCTAATTTACCCTGTTTTCATACATGACGGTGAATCAGACGAAGAAATTTCATCCATGCCCGGTTGCAAAAGGTTTTCTATCAGGGGCCTTGTTAATGAAGTAAAAAGGTCATTGGATCTGGGAGTTTCTGCATTTGTATTATTTCCGGCAATTAAAGAAACATACAAGTCATCTTTATGCGAAGAGTCCTTTAATTCAAAGGGACTCGTTCAAAGAGCACTTAGGGAATTAAAAAAGAGCTGTCCAGATGCGACACTGATCACTGACATTGCTCTTGACCCTTATAACAGTGAAGGCCATGACGGGATTGTATCTCCAACCGGTGAAATACTAAATGATTTTACCGTGGATGTTCTTTGCAAACAGGCCTTATCACATGCCCACGCGGGTGCGGACATTGTTTCACCAAGTGATATGATGGACGGCCGTATTGGTGCCATAAGAGAAATCCTTGATGAAGAAGGCTTTACAACTGTTTCCATTATGTCTTATACAGCCAAATATGCTTCCTCTTTCTATGGCCCTTTCAGGGGAGCACTGGATTCTGCTCCAAAGGCAGGTGACAAAAAAACTTACCAGATGGACCCGGCAAACTCTCGCGAAGCTTTAAGAGAGCTGATAATGGATGAAGAAGAAGGTGCGGACATTGTAATGGTAAAACCTGCCAGCCACTACCTTGATGTTGTATACCTTTTTAAGGACAACACAGACCTTCCGGTAGCCGCATACCAGGTAAGCGGTGAATACCTGATGATAAAAGCAGCAGCTGCTTCAGGCTGGATGGATGAAGATAAAATTATAATGGAAAGCATCCTTAGTATAAAAAGGGCAGGAGCAGATATGATAATTACCTATTTTGCACCCAGGGCAGCTGAATTATTGAAGAAAAATACAATCTAGAATATTCGTTCAAATGTCATTCCGAACTTGTTTCGGAATCTAATTATATTGAAATCGAGAATAGATCCTGAATCAAGTTCCGGATGACACAAAATTAATATCGTAACAATTATACAATTTTATGGTTTTATTTCTGAACCAGAAAATCATACCAATCCTGAGATAAATCAACTAGCTCTTTATTTTTAGATTTAATAAGATCCCATTTCCACTCTTTGTGCCAATTTTTAAGTTGTTTTTCTCTTTCAAGTGCACTATAAATATCTGAGCAGTGTTCAAAATATATTAAATCCTTTATTTTGTACTTTTTTGTAAATTTTGAGCCTATATTTTTTTATGCTGATAAATTCTTTTTATTAAATTATTTGTAACCCCAATATAAAGTGTTGTTCTATTCTTATTTGATAAAATGTAAACAAAATATACATACATAAATTTTATTTTAACATTTCTATAATTATTTACATTACAGTATGTATAATTTTATTAAAGTTCCTTTACAATATTACATATTTTGATAAACTGTTGTCTTTACAATTTTAAAAAAGGTACAAAACTATGAAAAAAGAAATACATCCTGATTATAATTACGTTGTTTTTAAAGACGCGTCATCAGATTTTGCAATTTTGACTAGATCAACAAAGTCATCGGAAGACAAGATCAAATGGGAAGACGGGAAAGAATACCCGCTAATCACCGTAGAAATCTCGAGTGGATCCCACTCACTGTATACCGGAAGAGACAAGTCCTATGAAAAAGAAGGGCGGGTTGAACGTTTCAGAAAGAAATACAGCACTAAGAAAAAAGAAGAAGAAACAACTGAAGATACAGAGTAAAAAAAAGGCATCCACTTGGATGCCTTTTTTTTGTTTTAATTAGCTTCTGTCAAATACTTTACAACATCATCCTGAATGGATTCATCTACTAATTCTTTCCACTCATCATTACTCTCGGCAATTGATTCTCTGATCCTTGTTGCAGATATGAAACCAATATTCTCAGGTGGAATATATTCGTTCATTTCATAACCAACGCCTCTTCCCCAGTTAACAGATTCAATATCAGGAATAATCATAACAACTACATCGTCGCCTTTACTCTGATGATATTTCTCAATCATGCTTACAGTCTGTTCTGTTGTGAATGGATTTTTTGGATCAGGTGGAATATCTCTCACCATTATTAAGCAGGGTACACCGTTATCAAGCTTCTGCTGTACAAGATTGATATGCCCAAAATGATATGGCTGGTATCTTCCGATAAAAATAGCCCTTTTACTTTTCGCTGGCTCTATACCGGGGTGACCATGTTTTTTTACTTCCCATGTGCCCATTTAAATCTCCTTTGAAATTTTTTGTGTTTAAGTCTGGAAAATCAGGAACTTGATTATACATACAGTATTTAATATTTCAATTGTTAGATTGACGGCAGGACATGAGTTTTCTCTTTACGTTCAAAAAGATTGATAAACTCACCAAATGTTTTGTCACTAAGAGACATAAGTTCGTCTATGTATTCCGGTGTTTCATTTCTGATCTGGTCGGGGTCTATTATTCCCACAAGTTCTTCAAGTTCTTTCTGATTAGTAGGAGCGACAAGCCACCTTTGAATCATAGCTTCATCTACTTCAAGATGAAACTGCAGGCCATATATTTTTTCCCCGTATCTGAAGGCCTGGTTTCCGCACTTTTCGGAGCTTGCAAGACGCACTGCACCATCAGGTATTGAAAAAGTATCTCCATGCCACTGAAACAATTTCTCAACATCTTTAAATTTAGAAAAAAGAGGGTCCTTACGTCCTTCTTCAGTTGCTATTACATCATACCAGCCAATCTCTTTGCATTCGTTTTTTGTTATTTCTGCTCCAAGTGCTTTGGCAAGAAGCTGTGAACCCAGGCATATTCCTAGAATCGGGATATCAAGTGTAATGGCCTCTTTAATAGCTTTAAGCTCTGGGGCAAGATAAGGATATTCATCAACCTGATCAACATTCATATGCCCGCCGAGCACGATCAGACCGTCATAGTTTTTTAATTCGGGTATGTCGAAGTTCTTTCTGCCAAAATTTACGTACCTTATCCTGCACCCGGAATCCCTGATAAGCGGATCAAGAGTACCTAAGATTTCATGTGCTACATGTTGAAAAACAAGGAGTTTTGGCATAATTAAGACCTTTATTGGGAAATTAATAATACCCAAAGAAATTCTTTTTTATAGATTAAGTCCAATGTCCTTTTACAGTATCTTTGATCAAAGTATTCGTTAATTTTTTCAAAAATGAGGTTCTGCTGATTTCTATACAACCCATCTGTTTCATATGATCAGTCGGGACCTGAGAATCAATAAAATCAAAATTAAATTCCCTGCATTTTAAAATCAGGTGATGGAATGCAATCTTTGATGCATCTTTTTTATGATGAAACATCGACTCACCAAAAAACGCTCCGCCGAGTGATATACCGTAAAGTCCGCCAACAAGTTCATCATTTAAATATGTTTCAAATGAGTGTGCATAACCAATATTATGAAGAGCAATATAGGATTGTATCATTTCATCCGTAATCCATGTCCCTGACTGGCCCTGCCTTGGTACCTTTGCGCACTGTTTTATTACGGTATCAAAGTTTGTATCAATTTTTACAATATATTTATTTGAGTTGATTAATTTTTTGAGAGTTCTGCCTGGGTTATATTCTTTGAGTTCAAATATTAATCTTGGGTCGGGAGAAAACCATAGAATAGGATCATCTTCTGAATACCACGGAAATATTCCGGATTTATAGGCAAGTAAAAGTCTTTGAGGGCTAAGGTCCCCACCTACAGCAAGAAGTCCCGTGTCCTCAGCTTCATTTGGGTCAGGAAATACTTTTTCATTTCCAAGCATATAAACAGGCATAAATTAAAAGATACCTATAACAATCTACTAAACCCAAATTCATCAACCGAAACTTTTTTGATTTTATTTTTTGTAATGCCTGGATGATTCTTTTGGTACTTTTCTTTATATCAAGATAAAGAAAAGTAAGCAACACATCTATCTGTCACTATGCCCCAAATCCATATCAGGAGCAATCTCATCTCTGACAAGTTGTTTTAATTTTTTTATTTCAGGAAAACCATTGTTCTTCGATCTTGACCAGATTAAATTTTCATTTACGTATATATCAAAAATTCCACCAGTTGAGGGCACAAGTATCAGTTCGTCTATCTGCGAGGTAAATGTGTTTAATAGTTCCTGGGACATCCAGGTTGTCCTTGGAAGCCAGCCGCACTGAGTACAATACACTATTTTAACCTGTTTCATTTATTACTATTTTATTAGAAGAAAAGAATAAAAAAAGGGAAGCAAAAATTGCTTCCCTTTTTCTTTTTTTTATATTTTAATAATATTTAATTGTCCTCAGGTGTCTCTTCACCAGAAGGTGGGTCCACAACCACAACAGGCTCCTCACACTCAGCAATTGTCACAAAGCCGTTACCTATAAGGTCCCAGTTGATTACCTGGTCTGTAAGGCCTGAGTTCTCCTGCTTTGTCTCAAACACTGCTTCTGCAAGAGTAGTTGTACCGTCGCACATTTTATCCAGTATGCTTTCGGTAAACGTCCCGTTATCTCCCAGGCTGCTAAGCGTTGCCGCCCCTGACACTGCTACTGATCCGCCTGTTGCTTTAAAAAGCAGCTGGTCCGCAAGGGATGCTGTTCCCGGATCTTCGTAGTACGTTGTGTAGCATGCCATTGGCAGTACCACTGTTGGCTCCGTGTTGGTTATATCATTTTCTACTATTGTATTGGTTAAAAGGTTGTTAAACGTCCATCCAAGTATACTTGAGTGTCCGTTATACATTATAAGTCTTTTGTTGTTATTGTTTATATCGTCTATAAACCCTGTCATTGATTCGCAGGGCCCTCCTGTTGGGCATGCGGCACACGCTGCTCCCTGCTGAGCTATGCATATTGCATCATTTAGCGATACGCCGTTATCTGCCATTATATCACTCAGGTAGTACTTCATCGTACCGTAACCACCGAGCCTGTTTGATACTGCATCAAGCTGAGCGCCGAAGTTCTGCTCCTGCGTTTGGTCTGCAAGCAGCAGCGCCGTTGCATCAGGGTCGTAGTTTACTGATTTAGTAGCTACTGCTCCCGTATCACTTACCTGCCTTGATGGGATTCTAAATATTTTTAATTCAGGCACGAAGTCTCCGTTAAAGTCTGCCATACATCCGTCACATGGGGTAAAAAAGAGTATGTCCTGTGTTAGCTGAAAATCCGTTGGCACGTACTGTATTGTTTCAGAGGTTGCGGGATCAGGGTACTCAGTGGTTGTTCCCCCAACTATTGCTACGTACTCTACATTTAGATTATCCTTTGCATACTCTAAGTAACTTCTTATTCCCTCAGGGGTAGGCATACCGTAACCAAAGTAGTTATATACGTTAAGCACATTTGCTACCTTTGTAGTATAGCCCTGGTTACTTACGTAACTCTCATATGCATCAAGCTCCGATCCCGTAAGGGCAGGATGAGTTAGTATAAGTACATCTGCGCTACCGTCTTTAATATCACCAACATCTGCTTTAGTTATTACTCCCTCTTTAAACTGGGATATTGGGCTTACCCAGTACCTTGCCCCTTCTCCCAGACTTTTAAAAGATACGGTGTACTTCCCTTCTTCATTTGTTTTTCTTGTTTTTAGTTTATAGAGCTGGCCTTCTTTCTCACCGTAGACTTGTACATTTTTTACGCTGTACCCTGTTGCGCTGTAGCCCAAGGCTTCACTGTATTCCGTAAAGTTTAGTACATCGTCTATTGATGCAGTTGGCCTCCAGTACATAAGCCCATAGGAATCAGTTCTTGTAAAATCAAATACCGGAAGTCCACCTACTGTCATATCAAGGGTGTTTGTTCCCGGGGTAAAGTCACTACCATCCACAGGTGCTTCTATATACCAGTTTGCCCTTCCTTCCTGGGTAAATGGCCCCTTATCAACTCCGCTGTTTAGGTTTAGCACCAGCTTATGGTCTATTGTTTCCTCGGTAAAATCTGTTACCGCAATTATTCTTGCCTTTACCTTCCCGTCCCTTGTGGTGTCTACATCATCATGCACGGGGATTTCATAGGAATAGGTGTTTGTTAAATTCTCCGCGGCTGACATAGTTCTTTCTGTCCACGGATCAAACTCATCCACTTCCCCGTAGGGGTTAGTGAAGTTGTAGTTTAGGTTTCTTTCCACAAACACTTCATGCATGTAGCTTCGCTCAAGACTGCCGAGCTGATTTCTTTTTGGTTTAGAAGTATCTTCGTGAATATCTGCAAGCCCGGGGTCTATACTTACCTGGTATACGTTTTCTGTTGTGTATAAAAAGTCCCTTCCGCCCGGGGTATCTGCATAGAAGTATATGCTTGTTCCGTTCTTTATTTTGCCGCTATTGCTTTTAATTCTTCTTGATACGGGCTCTCCCTTAAAGGTTACGGCTATATCATCTATATCCTCTCCCCTAAAATCGCATCCCGCATTTCTAAGATCACGAGCCCTTACGCGGTGCATTCCCTCTTCGCTTACTGCTACGTTACACACAGGGGAATCAGCTGCGCCGACTCTTGCTATGAAGTTTGATACAAGGCCGCTTTCTTCGGCTGGGGCCCTCATCTTGCCGCCCCTCATCTCAAAGCCCTTTCCTGCCATCTTTTGATTATATTGTTCTTTTATGTTTTTCCAGTTGATTTTACTTACAACAGGCTCCTCTCCGAAGCTCTTCCCTATTTCATAGGGGCCAAAAAACTCTTCAGCGCCGTATATATCCACAGAAGAGATGCTAAGCTCCGTAGCACCTTCAGGAACATCAACCACTGCTTCGTAGTACTGGGGAATAACGCTGTCTCCCATGTGGCTCTCTATCATTTGGTCGTTTATTATTACTCTTTCCCCGTCTATGTGGGCGTAGATATTAAATCCTATGTTTATTGTTTCTGTTGATGTGCTCCAGTCCAATACCACTCCGCCTGATCCGTAATCCGAGCTAAATGATGATAAGGTCACGGGTAGTGTGTCCGTCCAGCTGATTGGGCCAAGCGTAACAAACTGTGCAGATATAGTATTAGTAACATCACCTGCGTAATATGTAACAGTAATACTCTCAATATCTCCTGAGTAGCTTAAAGTAGCATTTGATGCTGCACTGTTACTATTAGTACTGCTTAATCCCCTGAAACAGGTTGTATTATTCGGACATGATAAAGTCCCGGTGGAACATGCAGTTCCCGGGAAATTAGTCCCGGCAGTAACCTGGGCTACATTTGCCCCGCCAAGAACTACACTATTTGCAGATACATTACCTCCCCCATCAGGAACAGCTGTAACAATTACAAGGTCCTGCCAGTTTGCAGGCGGTGATGCAGCACTCCCATTATCAATATCACCCAAAGTAAAAGACGGATTTGTAATCGGGGGATCAAAATCAATTGTTACTGATTGCTGTGCACTACAGTCATCCGAGCCTGAAGTCATTGACAAATACTGAAAATTATTTCCAAGTCCCGGCACAGAAGGCATTACTCCCGGGCAATTTTGCATGAGAGTTGGATCTGTGGAACAGGCAGCATTTGCAATTGGGGCAACTGCTCCCGGGGTTGTTGTACCCGGAAATGCTAATGTTACAGTTGCATCTACACCATTTTGTAATGTTGCATTACCACCTGGTCCACCGGTACAAACAGGTTGTACACCAAGATTACCATTTGGTGGCACTGTATTTGTTGTACACTGGGTTCCTGCAGGGCCCCATTGAAGCTCTCCCGGCTGTGAAAATGCATTATAATTGCCAGAATAAAAGGTAAATACAAAGAATAAAGCGATTAATAAAGTTTTTCTGATATTTGTAAAATTCATTAAAAGACTCTCCAGATTTTTAAATTATTTTTAATTAAAAAGTTTTCTTAAATCTATCTTTATATCTATATTATAAACATGCAATTATGATGCCAAATCATCTAACATGCAGTAATTATTGTATTTATTGGTTTGTTGCTTCAACTATGTAAAACCAGTCCATCCCTAAACTAAGCATAATTGAAACAACTATCGGGAACCCAGCTGCCTTAACCTTTATCTAAGATGGGTGAATGGAGGTCTTAGGCCTGTGGCTTTGCGTCCCGGCCTTTCGAACCGGTATGCCCTTGTCTGATAGTTATACAAGAATTTTAATCATTTTTCTACAGTTGTCAATTATATAGATAAACCTTTAAATAAAATTAATAAGCAAATATATAAAACTTATTTTTTACCCCATGTACGTTCGAGGTACCCTTCTCTGCCTGAACCTTTTCTGTACATCTTATAATGCATGGAGTTTTTCAGGTAGTAGTCCTGGTGATAATTCTCAGCCCGGTAAAACGCCGTAAATGCCTTAATCTCAGTTACAACTGGTTTATCAAATTTTCCGGACTCCTCAAGTTTCTTTTTTGAAGCCTCCGCCTGTGCTTTTTGTTCTTCGTTATGGTAAAAAATAGCAGTCCTGTACTGCTTGCCCCTGTCTGCAAACTGCCCGTCTACCTGAGTGGGGTCAATATTCATCCAGAAAACCTCGAGTATTTTATCGTAGGAAATTACTTTTGGGTCAAACAAAATTTCTACCGATTCTGTGTGGCTGGTCCTGCCCCCGGCCACCTGCTCATATGTTGGGTTAACCTCGGTCCCACCTGAATAACCCGAAACCACGCTTACAACACCGTCCAATCTTTCAAACGGAGGCTCCATACACCAAAAACATCCCCCTGCCACTGTTGCTACGCTGTACTTGTCCCTGTCAATGGTCATCATTTTCTCCTTCTCTTTGGTTTCTGCTTTACTTTCAGCATTATTGTTACCACTCATCACCCAGATTGTGAGTGCCATACTGCTTAAAAATAACAAAACATATATAACTTTTTTCAATTTATCCCTCCGATCATTTGATCAGTTTAACATTAATGATAGATTATTAACCAGATTTAGGTTTTCAACCCTATTTATCATTAATTCGAAATTTATGAAATATACGATACTTATACCTGTTTTGTTTTTATCTTTTTATACTTTATCTGTTGCACAGAACCCCTTTGAGGATTCGGAGGCAATTGGAAAATATACCGCAGGCTGTGTACTAAATCCCCGCCAGCTTCCCGTGGACGGGTTCGGCTACCAGGTAATCCGTACAAGCAGGAACAGGTATTACGGGCATAAAGAGCTAATCCAGTTTACGGAAAGGCTTTCTACAAAGGTAAGAAGTAATTATTCAGCAAAATTATTAATCGCTGATATTACCAAACGAAACGGCGGCCCTATGCTCGATGACCACTCCAGCCACCAGACTGGTCTTGATATAGACATCCTTTATTTAAAGAAAGGAAACGGCAATAACCAATACCTATCTATAAGTGAAAGAGAACATCTTTCTCCTAAATCATTACTTAACAACTCAAAAACTGACGTAAATCCCAATAAATGGAGCTGGATAAACGGCGAAGTATTAAAAATTGCGGCAAATGATAAATCAGTTGACCGTATATTCGTAAACCCCGCAATTAAGAAAGATCTTTGTGATAAATACAAAAAAGAGGACTGGCTCCAAAAGCTAAGGCCGTGGTGGGGCCATGACGGACATTTTCATGTAAGAATAAAATGTCCTGAAGGTGATAACAAATGCATTTCAAGCCCTGCCCTACCGGATGGGACAGGCTGCGGCAGTGACCTTAACTGGTGGTTTTCCAAAAAAGCCCGTGATGAGCATTATAAGAAGAAATTAAGTTCCCCTAAGAAAAAAGAGGAAGTAAAACTGCCCAAAGAGTGTTTGGAGATACTCTAACCAGTTGTCATCCCCGAATGTATCTATAGGGGATCCAAATTTTGTAGTTTTCTAATATTGTCATCCCCAACTTGTTTGGGGATCCAGGTTTTAAAAATTTTAATGCTTTTATCTGGATTCCCGTTTTCACGGGAATGACAAATACCCCCACCTTAATCCTCCTCCTGCTAGGGTGAGGATTTCTTAAGTCATTTCGAAGGAATGAAATGACTGAGAAATCTAAAATCAGATCTCTCACTACATTCGAGATGACATTTTTCTAGATTCCCGATCGTAGTCGAGTATGACAACAACCCATACCATCTTCCTCCCCATGGATAGGGGAGGAAATTATTGAGTTTATATTTTAATTCTGCACTTCACAGTCAAAAGAATCTTCGTGATTTTCGCAGGTGTCGTTATCAGAACCTCCGTCAACAATATCAAAACCTTCGCCGCCGTTTAAGGTATCGTCTCCAGTATGGCCGTCAATGTTATCATCACCACTATTACCGTGGATAGTATCATTGTCTCTTCCGCCAAATATAAGGTCATCACCCGGCCCACCCTGTATAAAATCATTACCTTCTAAGCCAAAAATGAGGTCATCCCCGCCTAGGCCTCTTATTACATCGCTTTCAGATGTTCCGGAAAGATAATCATTACGAGCTGTACCTTCTATAAGGTTACAGGCAATATCAGGCTGTCCTATGCGTAAGTCACAGAAGTTATTGTCAAATACCGGGGATAGTTCACATGCGCCTGCAACACTATTACCATTTTTACCATTCACTGCTTTAATCCACGGTATTTTCCATAGTGTATTTGTAGGAAAACACTCAATATCGGGTCTTTTTCCGCCCTGGCTTATAGTCCTTCCGCACTCGTTTGCCGAACCTGGTGTTTCATCACAGTCTTCCGTTTGAAATTGGGAAGGAGAGGAAGGAAGTGTGAATGAAAATCCGTAACAGCCTCCTTCGGGACAGTCAACGTCAATTCCAGACCACCTGCATACCTGGTGCTCACCCTGCCCGTTATCCTGCTTACAAATTTCATACAGTTCCGGGTCTTCGTTTTTTAAAGTATCAGAGCACTGGCACTGTGAAACGGATTTGTTCCACTCGCAGAAACTGCTGGGCCTGCAGCTATTTTCCTTGGCCTCAGAAATTCCATTTCTAAATTCATCGAAATTCATTTTCATTCTAACCTTTAGTATGCCAGTTGAAGGATCATAGGTTTCTTCCTTATTACTCCATGTTTCAGGCCATGGGACATCATTAAACTGCAATGTCTTGGTAAGAAGCGGGGTCCTTACAGCCTGAAGGTCATTTTCAACATTAAACCCCTTTCCTACATATATCTGGTATTCCTGGTTGGTATTTTCAGTTGCATAAACAAGGTATACATAGTATGTATCACCGGGCTTAAAGACATTTACTCGTTTAATACCTGTATTTAAATTTTTCAATTGGGTTTCTTTACTTACAGTTGTATCAATATAGAAATTTGCATTGTTTGGTGTCAGGTTACTCCTCTGATGTATCGCCTGGCCCATAAGCCTGATACTCGGGTTTTCATTATTATCCATTTCCGAACCTGTAAGGCACTGCCTGTACATAGGCACACCATAAGTTGTTGGATCTGATGCCGAGGCATTCCAGTCTTCGCAGGTTTCACAGCATGGTAGACAACCTGCCCTACCCGAGCATATTGGGCCGCAGTCCGCATCATTTGAAGAACATGGGGAAGGCTCAGTAATTGAGCCACACTGAGGAAAAATCGCAGTTGTTACATACTCATATGGGCTTACTTTGGCAGTCTCATTACTTTCACATTCGAAAGCTTCTATTGGTGCATTAAAAAACGGGTCTTCATTAACTGAAATTGTCCTTTGGTATCCCGTAAGAGACCCATCGTCGTCATTCAGTACAGTCTGCCTGTCCACCTCTGTAAAATCGTTAAAAGTCCCTGTTCCGGTATGAGTACAGTACTGTTTCTGTACCTGAGCAAAATCAGTTGTCCTTGTTCCAGGTAAAAATAATGGGTTAATAATAAAATGTCTGATATCAACTTTATCAAAAAATAAATTTGTGGAATGGAACGAAGGAGGATAATAAAACCCATTTGGCTGTTTCCATGCGATTGCTGCATTCGGTAAAACACAGCTTATTTTTTCCTGGTTAAACGGCATGCCCGTCACCTTGCCGTACATATACGGACTATTCTGACAGTTCCCATTGTTTAAATTACAGTCTCCAATTTCTGTCTCGGTTATATCCAAATAGGCATTGTCCGCCTGCTGGGCAGGACCGTCATAGATATTGAACAGTCTTTGGTTATTTGCAAAATTTGATAATGGAATACTAATTCCTTCCTTCTCTAGAAGACAGTAATTTACTGTGTTGTCTCTTGTATCACATGAAAGCCCGCCTGGGACCACGGGCCCTGCATTAGACGCAAGAGGATTATTTTCCTGTGTGTTCCCCACAAATACGTTTTTTAATGCAACAAGCCAGTTTCCGCCTATGGATGAAGAACGAGTGTAATCTCCACCTGTTACAAAAGTCAGGCCTGCATTCTGAACATCCGAAATAAAACTGTTAACTACAAGGAACCATTGGGGCCTTAGCCATAATGCCGAAAAATTGGTTTCAGTAAAATGAAATGAAGTTGTGTATTCTTCAATTGTAGTCACGTTGCAGTTTGTATCAGTATTATTTTCTGCACACCTTGCCACCCTTGTACAATCGAGGTCAGAACCAATTGTTGTATTATCAATAGTTTTTGCACCCACTGCACATCTGGTTGCAATTCTGGATGCGGCACCAGCGACAGAGGGAAAATAATTTAAATCCCCAAGGTTTGCAGCATTGTCATTTGGTATAACAGCAATAAATTTGTCCCTTGCCGGGTCGTTTGGATTGTTAAGATCACCGTTCGGGCCACCGACACCTGTGCATACAGCAACATTACCAACAGTGTTGAATGAGTTCATAGCAGATGTACAGTAGTTACCTTTGAATTTCTTTAGAGGTGTCGTTCCTGCATTACCAAAATCAGCCTGTACAGATGCGTATGAATTCCACAATTGGTTTCGAGATAAAGTGCTGTTGGCGGCCGGGACAAGCCAATAGCATGTACCGCATGTAGTGGCTCCGGCAGCCATATTGTACTGAAAATCGTTCCACCCATTTGATATCCAGAAGATTGTTGGATGATGATAATCAGTCTGAAATGGTACATTTTCTACTCTTGGATCATTTATAAATGAAGAATATATTCCAGGGACCTTTCTTGGATTTTGAACATCATTCTGAACTGCAGCACGGGCCAATATTCCGATGTTTGAGTAAAACTTATTATCTATTTCTGTTGCGTCTTTAAGGAAATATCCGTGCCCGATTGATTTATATCCAACATTACGTTCCAGTAAGACCCCATGAGTACCCTGGAGCGTGATCCAGCGTGTCATTGAGTCGTGTATTGAGTTGTCTTTTAAGTAAGTATCTGAAGGTGTTTTTCTGGCAAGACGGAAATTGACCGGGTAGCGCCCCAGCCTTCCACCCTGGCCCATCTGGTAAAATTCTACGCCCTGGACTTGTATTTTTTCGAATCCC